>CACYQD010000027.1 GCA_902776475.1 uncultured Prevotellaceae bacterium
GGTATACAACTTAACCCGTTTGTGGAAGTTTTTCATTGAGATTTCATTCATCAAGTCCTCTCTAATCTTCCACGCCGCAAATTTAGAGTTAGGTGAGGGGACTATTCTCCAATTGTCGACCAGACGACCATATCCATCCTCTCCTTTCCCCCTCACCCATCCTCTCCCTCAAGGGAGAGGGGCTGTTTCCTTTTTGAAATCAATCCCTCTCCCTCCGGGAAACAATGCAAACTTATCCCTCTCCCTCTGGGAGAGGTTAGGTGAGGGTATTACTCAAATTGTCGTTCATCCCCCTCACCCCCGCCTCTCCCTCAAGGGAGAGGGGCTGTTTCCTTTTTGAAATCAGTCCTTTCCTCTCCCCTCACTCAATCGAACTATTGTCTAAACTCCCAATCTCCTAAACTCCTAAACTCCAAAAAGTAAAAAAAGAATGGATTCATTTTGTTCTCCGCTCGACTTTTCGTAACTTTGCGACATATTATTTAACCATTCAATAAATCTAACTATGGCTACAAAGATTGCTTTTTTCGACGCAAAGAGTTATGACCGCGAGACCTTCGGCAAGGTGAACAGCGAATATGGATTTGACATCCAGTATTACAAGGAAAGGCTCAGTTTGAATACCGTTTCACTGACAAGGGACGCCGACATCGTGTGCATCTTCGTCAATGCTGAGTGTGATGAACGGGTTATTGCGCGCATGAAAGAATATGGCGTGAAACTCATCGCCCTCCGTTGCGCAGGATTCAACAATGTGGACATACGAGCCGCACAAAAGTATGGCATCCGCGTGGTACGAGTGCCTGCCTATTCTCCACATGCGGTGGCCGAATATGCCGTCACCCTCATGCTCGCCCTCAACCGTAAGGTGTACCGCTCTGTCTATCGTACCCGCGAAGGAAATTTCCGGCTCGGCGGACTGATGGGCTTCGATATGTATGGCAAGACCGCCGGCATCGTCGGAATGGGCCGCATCGCCAAGGAACTGATCAAGATCCTAAGAGGTTTCGGCATGAACATATTGGCCTACGACCTCTATCCCGACGAGGCTTTCGCCAAGGAGTATCAAGTGAAGATGGTGACGCTCGACGAATTGTATGAAGGGTCGGACATCATCTCGCTGCACTGTCCTTTGACAGAGGAAACGAAGTTCATCATCAACAATGACAGTATCACGAAGATGAAGTATGGCGTGATGATCATCAACACCGGCCGTGGCAAGCTCATCAAGACCGAGGACCTCATCAACGGTTTGCGCTCTCATCAGGTGGGTTCGGCTGCCCTGGATGTGTATGAGGAAGAGGCCGACTACTTCTACGAGGACCGTTCCGACCGGATGATTGACGACGACAAGTTGGCGCTCCTGCTGATGATGCCCAACGTCATCGTGACCTCCCACCAGGCCTTCTTCACCCGTGAGGCCACCCGAAACATCGCCATCACCACACTCCAGAACATACGCGATTTCGAAGACGGAAAGGAATTGGTAAACGAGGTGAAATAAGAACGTGGGAAACGGCCACAAACGCTCATAGAGGTGTGATTTGCGGGGAATAATGCCGGTTGGGGATTATGAAAAGGACAAAAATACATTGAAATCGGAAAAAAAGACCGCATCACGCCCCCTCAAATCACACTAATTTTGCGGAAAACAAACTAAAAACTATCGCACACTATGAGAAAAACAATTGTGGCAATCATTCTGATGTGGGCTTTCCTGTGCGGCATCCACGCCCAATCCATTCAGTCCGCCCCTGCCCCGGACACCGACCTCCGCCGTTACAACTTCTTTTATGCAGGCCAGAGCAAGCAGCGCCGCATGTTCATCGTCAAGGACGGCAAGGTGGCATGGACCTATGACGACCAACTCAAGCGCGGTGAGATCAGCGACGCCGTGCTGATGAGTGACGGACATATTCTGGTGGCCCATCAGTACGGCATCGCCGAGGTGACACAAGACCAGCAGACCGTCTGGCAATATCCCGCACCCGAGGGAACGGAAATACACACCATCCAGCCCATCGGCAGAAACCATGTGGTGTTTGTCCAGAACGGCAAACCCGCGAAGGTGGTGGTGATGGAAATCCCCTCAACCCGTATCGTCAGGGAGTTTCCCTTGCCCATCTCAGAGAAAGGATCTGTTCACGGACAGTTTCGCAATGCCCGGCTGTCCTCACGCGGCACCCTGCTCGTGGCGAATATGGCCCTGGGCTGCATCCATGAGTTCAACAGCGACGGCAAGGAAGTGGACCACTGGGACGGATTCCTGCCATGGTCTGTTCAGGAACTGCCTAAGGGCAACCTGCTGATTACCGGCAGGAAAGGCCGTATCCAGGAGATCACCAGGATGGGAGAAACCGTTTGGGAGATGAATACGGCGGATTTGGGCATCACCCAACCGCAGAAGACCATCCGGCTGAAGAACGGCAACCATCTGGTCAACAACTGGTATAATGAGTGGCAGAAACAACCCCTGGACACGGCCAATGCACCTGTGCAGGCGGTGGAGATCGACAAGGAAGGTAAAGTGATCTGGCAACTCCGGGCATGGAAAGATCCGGATCTGGGGCCATCGACCACCATCCAGCTGTTGGATGAGCCCGTCAACCGCGACCGCCTGTTCTTCGGAGAGTTCAACCCCCAATCCCCCAAACTCTTCGTCGCCCCCAACAGTCCCATCGGCACAGGCCGTGGCATCCATCCCGGACGAGTGGCATGGATTCACAGTCCTGGAGTGGCAAAATGGGACGGCAGAACAGGCCTCTGGGTGGAAGACCGCTGGAATGACCAGGCCAAGGCCGACGGCATGGTGCGCGAGGCCGTGGTTCAGCTCACGGGCGAGCCCACGCCCAAGAAGGCATGGAAAGCACTCTTCAAGCACTTCAACAAAAACCACGGACGAGGCAACCGCGGTTATAAGAAAGGCGAGATGATCGCCGTGAAACTGAACCTGAACAATGCCATTACCCATCACGACACGATAGAGTTGAACTCCTCGCCGTTCGTCACCCTGGCACTGGTGCGCTCGATGGTCCGCGACGGTGGTGTACGTCAGGAAGACATCGTGCTCTGCGAACCCAGCCGGGCCATCACCGACTCCATCTATGATAAAGTGCACCGCGAATTCCCCAAGGTCGTCTTCATCGACAACATCGGAGGCGACGGCCGTCAGAAATGCGAGTACTATCCCGAACAGATCGTCTATTCCGTAGATAACGGGAAGATGGCGCGTGGACTGGCGAAGTGCATCGTAGATGCCGACTATCTCATCAACAGCGCACTGCTGAAGACCCACTCGGGACCAGGTGTCACCCTGACCACCAAAAACTGGTATGGTGCGACAGACATCAACCTGCTGTGGCGGCAGAACGCCCACAACAACATCAGCCAGGACAAGCGCCACGGCAAGCCCTCCTACAAAACCTTTGTGGACTGGATGTCACATCGTGACATGGGACAGAAAGCACTTCTCTACCTGATCGACGGCACATACGGTTCACGCGACGTGAACGGCCCTCCAGCCCCCAAATGGCAAAAGGAGCCGTTTGACGGAGACTGGGCCTGCTCTATCATTGTCTCACAGGATGAAGTGGCCTGCGATGCCGTGGGCATGGATATCCTGATCGGTGAATGGCCGGAGTTTGGCAGTCTGAACTACTGTGACGAGTATCTGCGCGAAGCCGCCTCCATCCCCCATGCGCCCAGTGGCACGGTCTACAAGCAAGACGGCAAACCGCTGCAGGAGTCCCTTGGCCTCTTTGAGCACTGGAACAATCCCAAGGAGCGGAAATACACCAAGATTGACCTCAAATACAAGAAGCTATGATGAGAAGAGCATGTTGCTTGTCGTGGCTCCTCGCTCTTGCCATAACCCTGTCGGCACAGGTGCCAGATGCTTTTCATGGAGTTCTTCCCGTGACCGATCCGGCGATGAAGAAAAGCCTGAACGGAGAGTGGGATATCAAAGTGGAAAAAGAAATTGTTGCCTGTGCGGAAGGCGTACTCCACCAGCCCGTTCCAGCCTTGGATGACAGTTGGAGCAAGATTCCCGTACCAGGCTGTTGGGAGGCCTATGGACTCTGTCAGCCGAAATATGACAGTGCGGCTCCATTGACCGGCTACTACCGCACCACATTCACCATTCCGGAGGCATGGAAAGGTCAGCGCATCGTGCTCCGCATGGACGGCGTGCTCTATGGCTATGACCTGTGGATCAACGACCACTATGTAGATTCCTGGTATTCAGGCTACAACACCGCCCTGTTTGACATCACCGACTACCTCATTCCTCAGAAACCGAAAGGAAAGGGATGGAATGCGCCACAGCAGTTGGCCATGCGCGTCATCACCCAGTTTTCGGGCAGCGATTTCGACTATAACGACGACTGGGCACCCAGCGGGATCTTCCGCGACGTGACCCTGATGGCCGTTCCCGAAACCCATCTGAGCGACCTTACCATCACCACCAAGAACAACGGTGAGGTCAATGTCGCCACTGAAGTCGTCCATGCGAGGAAAAACACGACCGTGACCCATGAAATCCTCGATGCGCAAGGACGCCCGGTGGGAACCACCAAGGTTGCCCATCCACATCTATGGACCGCGGAGACGCCCTATCTCTATACCCTCCGCACCACCTTGGCACAAAAAGGGAAAAAGCTGCAGACCTTCGAGCACAAGTTCGGTTTCCGCGAACTAACCATCGACGGCAATATCCTGAAGCTCAACGGCCAGCCCATCAAGTTGCGCGGCGTGACCAGCCATTCCACCGACCCCGTCACCGTGAAGGTGATCGACGAGGCCAGCATTCTCCGGGACATGAAACTGATGAAAGAGGCCTCCGTCAACTACATCCGCACCTCACACTACCCCCGAGAGCCCCGCTTCTATGAGTTGGCCGACTCGTTGGGTTTCTACATCATCGACGAGGTACCCTTCGGCTTTGGCGACAAGCATCTCTCCGACCCGTCTTATTACCCTGTGCTCCAACAGCGCGCGCAAGCCACCATACGCCGTGACAAGAACCACCCCTCAGTGCTGATATGGAGTCTGGGCAATGAGAATCCCCTCACCGACATCTGCATCAAACTGGGCAATTACGTGAAAGACGAGCTCGACCCCTCCCGTCCCTATTGCTATCCACAAGTGGGCAGCTACTTCCGCAAATTCTTCGAAGGCGAGAAAGGCAAGGGATTCCCGTCGCAAGCCCCGATCTACACGCCCCACTACCCCACCACAGGCCAGATTGGCGGATTCTACCAGCATCTCGACCGCCCTGTCATCTTCACCGAGTATTGCCACACCCTGGGCATCTCGTTTGAAGACCATGACCGGCAGTGGGAAATCATCGAACGCACACCAGGCATTGCCGGAGGCAGCGTGTGGGAATGGGTTGACCAGGGCATGCCATTCCATGAGCGGCTGACAGACCGCTATGGTTATGAGGAACGCGTCTTCACATCAAAGGATGGCGGATTTGAGATGTGGGGCAACAAGGGCACGGACGGACTGCTCTACGCAGACCGCACCCCACTTCCCAACTACTATGAGCTTCAGCGCAATTATGCCCGTGCCTTTGTAGCCGACAGCATGCTGGTCGCCTCGGGAGCATCGCTGCGCTTGAATATAGAAAACCGTTACGACTTCCTCAACCTGAAAGACGAAGTCCGCTTCCACTGGGCCTATACGGAAGACCGCGACACCATGGCCCGGGGAGTGTTCACCGTGGTCTGTCCACCGCATCAGTCTGCCGTATATGATTTATCCCTGCCCACGCCACCTGACAGACAGAAAACCGCTCTGCTGCAGTGTCAGTTGACAGATGCCCAGGGACATGTTTTCCTTCAGCAGTCGATACCCGTGCGGTCTGCTGCGGATGAGGTCCAGTCCTCCATCGGCGAGCGGATCATCGCCTCCCTCATCTCGAAGGGAGAAGACCCCATGACTGTGGTGCAGGATGGCCCACTGATCCGAGCCGGCCGCAAGGCCACGATGGCAGAGAAGCTGAAAGTGGGTGACAAGCGTCTGGAGCGCTATCTGCTTCACCCCACGCCCAGTGGCAGGGGAAGAATCGACTCCGACATCCACATGGAACCCACCGGGAATGCTGTCCGATGCACGTTCGCGCTCACGCCCGACACCACGGATATGTTTCTTTCAGAACTGGGACTTGCCTTCCTTCTCCAACGAGATATTGACCGTGTGCAGTGGATTGGACAGGGACCAATGCCAAGTTACCCGGGACGATGCCGCGCCAACCGCTATGGCTTCTGGGCCATGCAACAAGATGACCTCTATTTTGAAGGCAACCGCAGAGGAGTTGACGCCGCGCTGTTGACCGATGCGGAAGGCAACGGTTTGCTTCTCGTCTGCCATCAGGGAGACGTCAGTTTCGAGCAAACCGACCGTGGCATTGTCGTCACAGTGAATGTGGCCGTGTCGGGGCAAGGTCCCAAATTCTCACGCACCGCCTTTCCGGTCATCGCCAAGAACGTGGGAACGGTGAAGGGCGAATTCATGCTCTACCGCATCGAGAAAGGGCATATTCCCCAACTGCTTCAGGACCTGTTCATCCCGCCATCAGCCATCCCTTCACCACGGCATCCGTATGAGACACAATATGACACGTACCTGATGCGTTACGAGGATATTGTGGAATGAAAAAGCATGCTACAGTTTATGGGGAGGACGTTTAATCTATGATTTGCTGTCACTACGGGTGAACAGGCGGGCGACAATGGCGCCGCTGATGTTGTGCCACACGCTGAACACGGCTCCGGGGATGGTGGCCATGGGATAGGCGGCGAAATGGAGGGAAGCCAAAGAAGAGGCCAGTCCTGAGTTCTGCATGCCCACCTCGATGCTGACAGCCCTGCGCTTGGCTTCCGAAAGGCCGATGAAGCGGCCGATGCCATAGCCTATGGAGAGGCCGCAGACATTATGAAGCATCACCACAAGGACAATCATCAGTCCGCCAGACATCAGTTTCCCGGCATTCGCAGCGATCACAATCAGTACGATGGCGCAGATGGCCAGCGTTGACACTGCCGGCAGATAGGCCGTGACCGCTGAGGTCTGACGGGGCCACAGCCGTTTCACCACGAGTCCTGCGACGATGGGCAGGATAACCACCCAGAGGATGCTCAGCAGCATGCCCGCCACATCGACATCGACCGTCTTGCCTGCCAGCAGCCACACCAACAGCGGTGTCACGACAGGAGCCAGCAAGGTGGACACGCCCGTCATGCCCACGCTGAGCGCGAGGTCGCCCTTGGCGAGATAGGTGATGACATTGGAAGCCGTACCGCCCGGACAGCAGCCCACGAGCACCACGCCAACCGTCAGCGCCTCATCAAGTTGGAATACACGCGCCAGGGTCCATGCCAGCAGGGGCATCACCGTGAATTGAGCCAAACAGCCGATGATGACATCTTTCGGACGACTGAAGACGACACGGAAGTCTTCGACCTTCAGCGTCAGTCCCATGCCGAACATGATCACGCCCAAAAGGGGACTGATGACTTTGGGACTGATCAAGCTGAACACCTCCGGCCATACCATTGCCGCCACAGCCGACAGCAACACCAGCACGCCCATATATTCGGAAATCCACTTGCAAATGGTCTTCATTTCTGAGAAACTTTTACGTTATTCTGCCGCCTTATCTCAATTTGTTGACGTATTTCACATTCACGCCTTCACCTTTCAGCACGTCAGCAAACTGCTGGGGACGGATGGTGACCGGTCCGCGCATAAACTCAGGGATGTTGTAGCTGCGCATGAACTGCCGATGATAGTCGGGGTCGGCGGAAGGCAGTTCGAAAGGTTTGCTGCCATGTCCCTCGGCATCGATATGGGCGATGAAGGGCCGGGTGTAAGACCCGTCATCACGACGGCTGCTGAAGATCACCCACCGGCCGTTGCTCGACCAGGAATGATAGCTCTCCGTATCAGGAGAATTCCACTCGTCCACTTTACGCACCTCCCCACTCTTCAAGTCCATCATCCACAAATCGGAATCATGGTGCCAGATATGGAAATAGCCATGCTCACCGCTGGAGAAAAGCAGGAACCGTCCGTCGGGAGAAACACGCGGGAGGACGGCACTTTGTCCGACAGCTACAGCGTCGAAGACCAACTCGCGCGGTCCGAACGACATGGTCTCGGGATCGAAACTCTTCTTATAGAGATCGTATTTCAGGTCCTTGTACCGCTTGATGACATTCCTGCTCTTCGACGGGGTGGAGTCATTGTCAACGAAATGGCCGCTGCTATAATAGAGCGTCTTGCCGTCAGGAGCCCAAGCCGGGAACACCTCAAACTCATTGGAGTCGTTCTCCAGATTGGTCACCAGGTCCTTCTCCACATCATAGGCGATGATATCGCTCGAGAGGTCATAGACCTCCACTTTGTTGGAGTCCACGGTATGGAAGATCTGCTGGGTCTTGTCCGTGGCATAGACAATCAGGTTGAGCCATGGATGCCAGGCAGGATAGACACCCGCCGAGAGAATGGAGTCATTCTTCATGTTGACCTTTTTCATCTTCCCGTCATAGGCCACCACGGTGCCGCCATGTGTCTGACGGGCGTGAAACTGCATCCGCTCCGGGTTGTAATTCTGATAGTGGTGGCAGTTGATGCACTGTCCGTCCTTCTCATGTCCGCAAAGGAAATTGTCGTAGATGACGTTCTCGTCGTAATTCTCCAGGCAACGCTGGTTGATGGTCAAGGTCTCATAGGTGATGAAAGAGGGAGAAATCAGTCGATAGCTGATATATGGGTCGATGGAATCGGGCGACACGTACAGGTTGAAAGGTTTGTAATGCGTCCATTTGCCATCATTGCACAGATACACGTCCACGGTAATGGAACCACCCTTTGCCTTGTCAGTCAGTTGACGCCATTCATCCATCTCCGGCTGCATCTTTCCGCCACACACGATCACCTGGTCGCCCACTGTGTAGCTGGCCACCATGTCGTCAGCCGGTTGGTCGGCCTCAAATGTCAGCGGCGCGATATTCACCGGGATGGTCACGTTGGTATAGTCCGGATAGATGGTCGGAAGTGCAGACGACTCCGTGAACTCAGCAGGTACGGACACATGTTGGCACGACATCAGCACGATGATGCCCAGGGCGGCAATCCAAAAACTCCTTGTTTTCATAACTCTAATATTGCGGTAGGTCTGACATCAGATAATAATCGTAGAAATAGGTGTTGCCATAAAGAGGATACAACAGTTGTCTCGCTTCAGTGATGTCGATGCCATCATATTTGGCGGCATCCCTGTTGAACTGTTCATAGCGCTCAGTCACAGCGGGGTCAAAAGGCATACGGTCGAGGTCGGGGCGTTTGTCCTCAATGCCAAAGGTATAGGCAGCCTGCTGATAATAGATGGGAATCTTTTCATTGGGATGCAGACGGATGTAATTGTTGAATTGATGCCAGAAATACTCAGAATTTTTCATCCACATGGCAGCCAGAAGGCATTGCTCCTGAAACACGGGGTCGCCGAGATAACTGGTGTGGGCAAGATGCTTCATCAGGTATTCCTCGACGAATCCGTTGTCGGAATCCAGTTCGTTGGGATAGTGGAGCATGTGGGTGATGGGGCCCATTTCCGGATCTTTGGCAATCTGGTCAGGGTGATCCAGCAGATTCTCCGCCCATGCGGCCCAGTCGCGGAAGAAGGTGGTATTCTTCAGGATATGGATATATTTCCGTGCCAATGGCATGTCTCCATCGAGGATGGCACAGCGGGTCAGGTTTTTGTAAAACTCCGTCCGCCAGTCATATTCCACTCCCATCTCCGTGGACAAGCGGGTACAATCGTTCAACTTGCCATATTGATAATAAATCATCATGCCGACCACCTGCATCATACGGATGCCGAAGGGCGCATTGCTCATTTTGGAACCGTTTTTGAATCTGTACATCTCCGTGCTCTGGCGGCCCAGACGGAAAAGGGCCAGGTTTTTCATCATGACGATGGCACGTGTGGGTTCATCCTCCTGTGCGGCAGCCTCATTGACCACGCCCTCCCAGTCGAGCCGGTCGATGCAGTGCTGCATGGCCAGTTCGCGATGGAAGTTGGAATCCTTGTACCAGAAATGATACACACCGGCAACCAGCAACACCACGATGACGACGGTCCAGGCATAGGCCGGCACCAAGCGACGCCATTTGCTGTCGCTGACGGATTTCCTGCCCCCCTTGCCCGGTTTGCCTTTTTTCATGGACTGCTTGCCTTTTTGTGGAGTCAGCGGCTGGGACTGGCTGACTTCAGCCGGCTTTTGCAGAGCGGTTTCGGCTGCCTTTATGCGCGACCAGGGAATGCAGGCCATGACGACGAAATAAAGCAAGAGCAGATAATACGGAATATAATACTGATGATACTCCTCGGTGAGGAAAAAAAGCGGCAGTTCGGTGAAATAGATATTGGAGAGGTTGGTCTCATAATAGAAATATCGGTAATACAGCAAGGGAACCGCCACCACACAGAGCAGTGCCACCACACTATTGACGATGGCCATGCCCCGCGGGCACAGGCGCCACGACCACACAGCCATCAGCAGCACAGCCGCCAACCCATAGATGCCGAACAGCGGGTAACCGACCACAGCGGCGACCACCAGAAACAACGTGCGCAGGAAAAAGCGTACAGACAGACTGCGGAAGCACCAAAGCAAAGCCACCACCGCGGTGCAACCAATGGTGGAGACGAAGAAGTGGCCACGCAATTTGAGAATATAGACCCAGTAGCCCATGTCAACGATGGTCAGCAACAGGAGGGCGACGGGAATGAGCATCAGCGCCGCCCACTTGCCGGGCACCTGGAAGGTGTGCTTCACCAAACCCATCAACAGCAGCCACCACGCACAGAGCAGTGCCACGCCCAGAGCGGGATAATGGAGGAACTGGGTGAAAAACGTGCCGAGATAGGTGAGCAATCCTCCCGACACCACCATCTGCTGCTTGAAATATAGCGAGGTGTTGAGGAAAAGGTTCATTTCCTGCACTTTCCAGAGCAAGTCGTTCTCATACACCAGCAAAGCACAGGCTATGGCGACCAGTGCCAACAGCCACACTGCAATGAATGATCGTTTTTTCATAACCGCTGAAACAATTGTTTAGGATTCACTGATTGAAGATGCAAAAATACAAAATATATTGCAAAATGAATCCTTTTCCTCTTTCTTTTTCCGCCATGGAAGGCTGATGCGCTGAAGTTTACCACTTTATGGTCAAAGGGCAAGGCATGAGCACATTACTTTTCATCCGGCGCCTCAACAGAGAGGGGGATAGAGGATGTCCGAGCGGAGAAAGCCGGAGCATAGACACATTGGACGGTACAGATGCCCGTCTCATATGTGCCGGGACGGTCCACGAAATACTCCGTTTCAATCACCGTGGTGCCTTTCCGCAACCTGTCGGCATAGAAATAAGTGGCGTTGTCCTTCACGACGCGATAGCAGCCGCGATCGTAACCGCTGAGCACGTCCACCGGTTCGAGACATGCGGCCCGTTTGTCGGAGATTTGCACGAAATCATAATCCTGGTCAGCCTTGATGGTCATGCGCGCCCGCACCTTGTCGCCCACATGGAGATGGCCGGCATCACCGACAATCTCACGCTTCACCGTCAATCCCATGGAAGCGTCACCCACATCCCGCGTCTTGCGCATAGACTGAGTGACCACCGTGCCCCAGGAAGTATGCGGCGAGGTCTTGACGATATTCAGTTTTCCCTGCACATCATCAGAAACCACCATTTTGACATACCCTAATCCTGCTGTCGGTGTTTCGTGCTGCAACGCTTTTCCGTGGAGCGTGAAAGTCGTCTCCTGTCCGCCCACAGCCAGTTTTGCAGACATCTCCTCCCTGCTGTCACCCAGGAAGGCATGGATGGCGTTGACACTGTTGATAGGACTGCCCCACCCTTTCGTGCGTCTCTGGGAGAGCAACCACCTTCGCATCAGTTCCACGGACACGGTATCCTCTGGTTCCACCAGCCGCAATGCCTCGATGGCCATGGTCACTGTGGGAATCGTCGCATCACACCAAGTATACTGGGCACGTGGCGTGTCGAAATACATTCCCCGCTCAGGTGAGGTCACCGCATATTCCTTGAGACTCCGCAAATAATCATGAGCCTTGCTTTTCTGTCCATCGTGAGCCATGATGACCGCACAGGCCGCCTTCCCATAGATGGTGAGGTCCAGTTTGCGCCCACGCACGAATTCCATCAGCTGCCTTCTCATTTTCTGGGTATCCGCATCAGGCTTGTCATCCATCAGCGCACAGATATACAGATAGTGCAGCATATCCTCCGTGGGTGTCTCCATTTTTGTTTCACGCTCTATATCCTCCTTCATCTGCTTGTCGAGATAACGGATACCCTGTCTGAGCATTCTCTCGGCCTCGTAGTCTTGATACTGCTTGTTTGTCACGCCCATTGTCCTATAGAGCCTTGCCAGGATTTCCATGACAGACAAGGTGGTGTATCGCGAACTGGGCATGCCCTTCCACCATGCCCATCCGCCATCAGGACACTGCAGGGATTTCAGTCTCGAGACAGCATGCTCGATGCGCAGGTCCATCGTGGGCTTGTCAAAGAACTTCATCAGGTTTCTCTTGTCCGACGTTTCCCATTTCGCATCCATCACCCATGGTGTCTCCTCCAAAACAATGCCGTACATGCCGTCGTTTCTCTGCAATTCTCCCATCAGCGGACTATCATCAGCGGGAGTTTCCCTCCATTGGCTGATGACTCTGCCAGGCCATGGTGAGGTATTGAGGATATTCTCGCCCAATCTGTTGACATAGAGCGAGATAGCCTGAGAGATGGCATTATCTTCTGGACGGGTGGTGAGCGTGGGCATGGCCGTCACCATCATCCAAGCCGGATTGTCGGTATATTCGATGGTCATGCTGCGATGCTGGTCGCTGCCCTGCAGCATGCTGTCCACATCGACAGTCAGGGTTGTCGGCTGATGCATGGTGAAAGCGTAGGAGTCGGTGGTCATCTCGCGGTCGGGCAACACCGGCAGGAAATTCTGCTCACCGTCGGCAAAGCCGTTTCCGCTCACGCTGACACGGCACACGAGAAGGTTGGCTTTGCCATCCGGAACGAAGGAGAACGTCACCGGCGCGGTGGCATTCTTCTCTACGGAGAAATCACATTGGTCTGAGAAAACCACTTTTTCTGTCTCAGCATCCGTCAACTCGATGGTTGCCACACCCGACTGCGGTTTGTCTCCTAAGTTGGACACCCTTGCCGAAATGGTGGCCTGGTCGCCCACTCTCAGGAATCTTGGCATATTGGGTTGCACCATCACCTCTTTCTGTGCGACAGCCGTACAGTCCATCATCCCCATATTCATGTCAAGGTCATGGGCCATGCCCAGGAACCTCCAGGTGGTGACACTCTCGGGCAGTTTGAACCTGATGGCCAGAGAGCCATCATCGGCGGTCAGAAGATTGGGATAGAAGAAGGCTGTCTCGTTCATGTTCTCACGGATTGGTATTTTGGAGCCTATGTTTTCCTCCATTTTCTGCTCCTCAATAGACTCAGCCTCGTTTATTTCCATTTGATCATACTTGACAACGGGTGCGGTGAATTTCGATTTCACTCCACGCACTCTTACACTTCCTGTCATGCTCGATTTCTTCTGCGTTCCATATCCCACGACCACCACTTCTTCCAAGCGGTTGTTGTCTTCCATCAGTTGCAAGACGGTGTATTTCCCCTTGCGGAGGGTCTCTTTCAAGGAGAGATAACCAATATAAGAGACGATGACCTCCAAATCCTTGTCGGCCTTGATCTCAAACTCTCCGTCAATATTCGTCACCGTTCCCTTTCGGGTGCCATTTTGAAGGACAGTAGCACCGATGATGGGTTCTCCTTCCTCATCGACAACGATGCCCGACACATAGCCCCGTTTGCCCTGTTTTCTTACCCCCTTGTCTATCGCCTTGGACACGCTGGCAAAACTGGCCAAGGTGTAATCAGTTGCCCTCAGTGAAAGCAAGTCACTGTCGAAATGGCTCAAAGACAAAGGATTGACGGGCAACTCCGCCCATGACGTAGTCTTTCCTGTCCTTATCATTCTTGAGAAATCCGGTTTCTTCCAATTGGTGGAAGCCGTATAGAATCCCAACATCTGGCTTTTCTTCGACCATTGAGGCATCGCTATCTGATCGAGGGAAGCATCGTAGAGAACAGCCAACAACTGTGCCTTGGCCGGGGTGCCGTCGGTCTGCCGGATTTTCATCGTCCATTCCTCCTGTTGTCCGGGGGTGAGACGGTCGCGGAACGTCTCCCATTTCATATCGAGCTGATGTTCCCTCATGGGAGCTTCGATGACGGCTTTCTCCCGATAGACCACTCCATCCCTGACAAAAGCAAAAGTCATGCAGATGCCCGCTCCAAATTCAGGCCGGTAGGAGAAAGAGCGGTTATACATCTCGTTGTCGAGTCTGAAAGAGCCGCCCTCAAGTCTCTTGTTGTCCGCAAACAGATCATAGACCACAAACACGTCTTTGAAAGAGGTGCCCAGCTGAATGTTCACCAGACCGCCATCATTGGGGAACTGGGTGTCGCT
Organism: uncultured Prevotellaceae bacterium; assembly: GCA_902776475.1. Classification (GTDB taxonomy): domain Bacteria; phylum Bacteroidota; class Bacteroidia; order Bacteroidales; family Bacteroidaceae; genus Prevotella. The sequence goes on from CACYQD010000027.1 coordinate 14,603, forward strand.
TTGGGCGAAACATTCCCGGGTGAACGTCGCCGGCCGCTGTGCCTGATAATCGACGATGAAGAAACGAGCCTTCACCGTGTCGTTGGCATACACCGCATACAACGTATGTTCCCCAGCGAGTTTCAGTCTGTCGCATTCGGGCAAAGTGGTCGGTGAGTTGGTCTTCGCGGAGAAAGTATTGTCAGGTTGGTCGATGTAGCACACCGCCACAGTGTCGATGGGTTCACCCCACTTGTCGGAAAGCATCACTTTCACGGTTTTCTGCGAAGCGATGTCCATCTTTTCCTTGGGCCAATCCACGGTCAGGTCATGGTTCTTGCTGGCCATGAACAGGGTTTTCTCCACCTCATGCGACTCCCCACCCATGTCAGTGACTATGGCATTCACCTGAAACATCCACTTCGGGTTTTCCTCATCTGTTTCCGGTGTCTCCGTGGGTATTCTCACGATGAAAGCGCCCTGTTGGTCGGTATGTACGGTATCCGTATAGATGGTGTTCAGGTCATTTCTTCTCAACCCTCTTTTCACGGTATAACGCACCTGGGCTCCCGCCATCGATGCCCCGGAGAACGCTGTGGCACAGCCTTTGAGCATCAGCGAATCCTCATTCTCGACAGATCTCCCGAAGGTCTGTGATGATTGAGGCAAAAACTCCACCTTGAAGGTCGGCCGTTTATAATCCTCCACACGGAAAGACAGCAGGCTGTAAACCTTTTTTCCAGACCTCCCATCAATGCGGAAATACCCATTTCGCCTGCCCTCTGGTATTTTGAAGGAGAAAAACGAAGTGCCATAGTCATCCGCCAAAAGGGTGGTATCCATCACCACCGTGTTATTGGCGTCATAGACCGACACCTTGAGCTGTCTCCCTGCCAAGGGTTTGATTTGCCTGTTCTTTCTGTTCTGGAAGGTCAGCAAAGCCACATTCACCTCCTGTCCGGGCCTGTAGATGGCCCGGTCGGTGTAGATATTGATCATCTTCTGGGTATTCAGTTTGCCTTCACCATAATACCCGATATCCATCAACCTGATGGGTGGCGAGGCGTGGTCGCCTTCAGTGGATGCATATACCCTGTCACTCCAATGAGGCTTTTTGGAAAGAATGACCTCTCCGTTGGAGTCGGCCAGGAAAACCTTTGCCTCACCGGAATCATATTGGTTGTAAAGAGAGATTCTGGCACCGGCGATGGGGTGTCCTGTCGTCCCTCTGACCGCCACCAACCTGGTATGGGATTTCGGCAGGGGTTCCGCCAACAGATACACGTCGCTGACCGAGAAGCGGAACCTCATGGTGTCAATGGCACATCCGTCGGCAGTGAGTTCGGCGATATAATTACCCGGAGACAGTCCCTCCATCCTGAGCGTATCGGAAAACAACTGCCAGTCGTTGGGCATATTGAGCTGTTTTCGGTATTCAGCCACGCTGGGATTGTCCACATATTCGCGCATCTGGTTATAGAAGTACGTGTTGAGATAGCCATCATGCATCTTGGTCATTTCGGTCTGACTAAGATTGAGGGACATGACACGCAGATGGACAGATTTCACATTGCGGATATCGTACAATCTGACCACCCTGGACGAGTCAGGCAACAGCCTATTCTCACCCATGTCCACTTTGAACGACGGCTGTGTGAGTTGGTTCCTGAAATTTCTCAGTGTGTTGGTGTTTTTCCATTCGGGCCATCTGCTGATGGCCTCATCGAGATAGGCCATTTTCTCCTCTACAGAGAAACGCTTCCCCACACCCATCAACTCATATCTTGCGATCGCCACCTCACAACATTCGGGCATGTCTCCATACAAGGCGATGAGCGAATCAAGTTGGGTGATCAGTCTTTTCCTGTTTTCAGACTTCACGTCGCCTTTGCTGTCGCTTCCATCATGCACCGCCATGCGGAATGCGGCATACATTTCCGCCCGCCGGTTTCCGGCTTTGGCGTAATAATCATGCAGGGCCTGATAATTATCCGTCTGGATGCCGATGACAGAGAGCAGGTCGTTGTCGAAGATCTCACTGTCCATGCCTATAGAGACAAAGGGTTGGAGAGTCGTCGCCTGGTTGGCTGCCAACAGTTTTGTATTCTCAACGGCTTTCTTCCGGTATTTCTCCGCCTCCTCGGTGTCGTAGTCGCCTATTTTCATCACATTGGCCAGCACCGTCTGATAGACAGCCGCCAAAGTGGGGTTCCAGGTGTTGGCCGACCGTTCCTCCTCGACCAAGTGGCCGATGGCATCCGGAATGGAATCGGGAGAGAGTTCGCCCATCAATGAAGCCTTCATCATCTCCGCAGCGAGCAGTTGCCCATAGTTGGACTCATATCTGGCTTTCACCATGATTTGGTCCATCACTCCCATTTGTGAGCGCGGCAGTTGCTTGGTGGCATACTTATAAGCCTGTCTCCAGAGGGAATGATAGCTGCGCTTTGTCACCTTGGCATCGGCAAGGGTGCCCACAGCTTCCGCTGGATTGAGTTTGTGATTGGCCACAGCGAGCGTGACCATGCCGACATCACCATTCTGGCATGTTTTCTCGAAATCGCTGTAACTCACATGCGTGACTCGGACAATGGCCTTTGGCGAGGAGCATGGTATGACGAAATAGCCATCGTCATTGGTCACGCCCTGGTTGAGGGTGTCCCTGTCATTGACAGACAGCAATGTCACATTGGCGAAACGCACGGGGATGTGCTTCGCATCCAGCACCTGACCGATGAAGCGCACCGAGTCGCGCTGGGTGCACTCCACGAAGATGTCGGTATTGAGCTGGGTGATCCGCATGGGATAATAACCGCACACCTGTCTGACAGCTTGCAGGATGGAGGACTCCTGTATATGGGTGGTGACCCGGAAATCCTCCAGGTCGTCATAGACGAAATTGACAGTGATGGTGTCGCAGTCGCTGTCCAATACGAGGAGGGCTTCCGAGAGAGAGACATCCTGGAAATCGTGACTTACGGTCTGTCCCTGCGCCATGGTCAATGGCAGGATGACGATGAGGATAAGTATGATGAGTTGTTTCATTGCTTGATGGATGATGGAGTCAGCAAGGATATTGCCGTATGACTATTCGATGATGATGGTGGTCGGGGTGGCTGTGACTTTGAATTGCTTGAACTGTGAGATGCGCTGCAGGAAGATGTCAAGACCTGCTTCAGGGTTCCATTTCAAGTGAAGACGCAGATGACGTTTTTGTTCATTTTTGAAGACAGGTGTCACATGGTATTCTTCCCCCACAACCTGCATGATATTTTCCAAGGTCTCATCTTGAAAAACGACAATGGGATTGGGGCGAGACCGGACTTCGGAGAATTCTTTTTTATGGATTTGACTGTCAGTGATTTGTGAGGGCGACTGCTGAGCTGCGGCCACGGCTGTCTCCTGCTCTGCAGACTCTGTTTTACCCATAGGCAGAAAAGCCGCCACCGCAAGTCCTGATATCAGAAAGGCACCGATGAAAATGGCCGCCATGCGCCACAGTTTCCGTTTGTTGCCCAAAGCGATGGTCGTGGCAGCGTTTTTCCCGATGTCGTGTTGCTCCGTCTCTCTCGCAGCATCGAAAGCTTGTGCCGCCAGCACCATGACGGCATAAGAGGCTCTTAGGTCATCATCTTGCAACGTCTTTTGCATTTGTTCTTCGGAGAACTCGTATGGGGTATCAGTGATCTCCAGCAGTTGTTGAATCTTGTCGGGCATAATGCGAATGATTAGGTGGTGGGAATGGCAGATTTCAGTAATGATATGGCTTTGGCGAGGTGCTTATAGACAGCGGCCTTGCTGATATGGAGTTGGTCGGCGATTTCCTGATAGGTCATCCGTTGGTCAAATCTCATTTTGAACACATTTCTGGTTTGTGGCGGGAAGTCGTTTTCCATCACTTGCATGATGAGGAGATAGGCGTTTTGCCGTTCATCGGGATCGGCAGGAACCATGGCATCCTCGACAGGCAGCATTTTCTCCACTTTTTGTCTGATCGTCATCTGACGCAAGACATCCATGCATTTGTTTCTCACACAGGCCAAGAGGTATTTTGAGGGTTCATATTGACCGGGAATGCCCTTTGTATAAATACGGAGCATCACGTCGGCCACAGCATCTCTGCTTTCATCCTCATCGTGAAGCAGGGTGCGCGCAAACCTGAACATGGCCATGTAGTGGGCGGTATAGAGTTTTTCGAATTCTTTCTTTTCCAGCATCGCTTGGAGATGGGATTATTTACATTTTATATTATAACGGATGAATCATGAAAAAAACAACCCTGAAAAACAAAAAAAATGAAAGGGATATGAAATGACGTGCGTCACAATCCGGTGTGAAGCGGAAAGTGACGCACGTTGAAGAGATCTGCTGCTCTAAATGATTAGAGAGAGAAGAGTTTCTTACTTAGCAATATACTTCTTGCCATTGTTGATCACAATGCCCTTGTAATCCTTTGACACACGCTGACCAGCGAGGTTGTAGGTTACAGTAGGAACATTGTTCTTGCCATTCACTACGCTGCTGATGCCTTCTTCGTCAACATATACGTGTGGATTCTCTCCAAGGATCTTCACATAGAAGTTGTCAGAGCCAGTCTGGTTGATCAGAGATTCTGAGTTGTCATCAAGTTTCCAAACCACGTCCTTGATCTCATACTTGTTGGCATCCTTGATCTCAGACAGGTTGAATGCGATAGACTTCATGCCGTTGGCCTCTGAAGGAACAGTGAATGTGGTCTCGAAGTCCTGCCATTCCTCAGTGAAGTTCACGTCACCGATAGCAGCCCAGTGGAGGTATGAACCTGGATCGGCGTGGCACTGTGTAGAAACCTTTGCAGGAATGGCGCTCTTGTACTTGAACTGTACAATTGTAGCTTCGCCAGTGGTCAGTTCACGGTTAGCGACAATCCAGAACTGGTTGTCCCAAGGCTGGCCTGTACCACCCGGTTCTTCTTTCACTGTGCCATCTTCACCGTCAGTGAGGTCGTCTCTCTCCAGAGCGTTGATGGTGATCAGAGTCGGGTTAGGAAGGATTTCCTTAGGTTTGATCTCTGTACCCTCAAGCATCTCAAATGCCATCTTCTTGTAATCGGCGTCAAGGTAGATCTTCCAGATACCCTCACCCGGGAGGTTGAGCTTAGCAAGGCTGGACTCAGTGTAGTCAAGCCAAACTTCAGGATCATTCTCAATGGTGCCGGCAGGTTTAAGTGTAGAGCTCTTGAAAGCAGCGTCATTACCGCGAACGGTAGAGATCATCACCTGAGAAACGTAAGCGTTCTTCTCACCGATAGTAGCGGTCAAAGCATTTGCATCCTCATCAAATTCAAACTGAACAGCATTGTCGAAGTCATACTCCAGACCTGTATTAGGATTGGAACCAGCAACGAAGTAGCCCTCGTCAAGTTTCATGCTTTGCCATGAGAGGTCGTCGAAGTAGAATGTGACTGCGTCCTTAACCACTGAGTTGAGGTTGAATGCGATAGACCAACCACCGGCCATGTCGTCACCAATAGTCATGACGCCGTCAAATTCCTGCCATTCGGTTGTGAAGGCGATGTTGCCAATAGCATGCCAGATGAGGTAGTCAGACGGGTTCTGCTTGTGGATCTGAGTATCCGTTGAGCTGACGGGAGCAGAAGCCTTATAGCGGAAGTGGATCTTGACCTGGTCGCCAGACTTCCATGATTTCGGAGACTGGATCCAGAACTGGTTGTCCCATGCAGAAGCATCACCATCAGTGGTAGCGGGCTGACCATGGCATACGAATACGTGGCTGCCATCAACAACCTCGATGTCAGCGGGGAATGGATCCCAACCGCCATCATCATTCATATTGCGGCCCTTCTCCTTTGACCATGCACAGATGAGATTGTTCTTTTCCTGATCGTTGAATCTCACGTTGGGATCTGCCCAAGGAGTCTCGGCGTCACCCATGTAAGTAGCGATAGGAGAACCATCGACGATGACCGGCTGGCCATCGCTTGTCAGCCACTCCTGCCATACAGTAGGTCTCACTGGCTTTGCATTGTGGGAAACAGTCAGATACTTCCATTCGATGATACCAGTGAAAGAACCTGGCTGAGCAACGAGGTTACAAGAAGTGCCACCGATGCCGGTGTACTCCCATTCCACCTCTGCCCACTCTGTGCCGATGGATACTGAAGCGCTGGCCTGCTGGCCTTGACCCCAACCCCAACCCATGTTGACGGTGATGGAGACAGGCTCGGAAGCCTTGACCATAGCTTTAACCGTGTAAGCGCCATCGAGTTCGGTGGGAATACCATCGGCAATGAAATACTGGTGCCAATATGGGCCAGCACCTGTTACCTTCTGATACTCTGTTCCACCTTGAGTCGTAACAGTACCAACAGAAGATTCTCCATCTTTCCATTTGGCATCACCGTCACCATCAAGGTCTGCCTGTGGGAAACCAGAATAAGTGGAGTAGTCGATTTTGTAATCTTCCACCCACTCAGCTTTTGCTCCCATAAACACTGCCAGGAGAGCAATTAGAGTAAATAGTTTCTTCATAATAGAAATAATAAGTTAGATAATAAAAAGAAAAATGATAATATTATGTTATTAAATCACCTTTTTGAGAGATAATTGCCTGGAAAAGCAGAACGAATCCCGTTGTTCACAGGCAATTATCTGTGAAACAGTCAATTTACTTGCCACTGAGAGCGTCGCAGAACGCCTTGTATGTGGCCGTGCGCACCCAGTCCTTGCTCTTGGTGTCAACGGACCAGAGGCCCACCGGATCGGTCGTATCAGCCAGATTGCCCTTGCAGATTCCAGCCTGCTTGTCGTGTGGGATCTTGCTCATGTAGCTCTTGATCACATAGCCATAGAAGTCGGCAAGTTTCTGACGCTGTGCTTCTGTGATATCCTTAGCTGCCACATTGGCACCCTCTGCGTCCTGGTACTTGATGTCGAAGTTGGACAGACGTATGAGTTTGCCAGTAGAAGCGAGATTGGCAAGCAGATTTTCAAGGGATGCCACGTTGGCAGCCTGCGTTGCCTGATTCTCACTATAGAAGAGGTTCAACTTGGCATTGATGCCGTCGATCTTGGCACCGTTCTTGTCCCAGATGTTCATCCAGTATTTGAGACTCTCCATCTTCTGGTTGTCGTCAAGGCCAGACTCGCTGATGAAGAACCTCAGCTCAGCCGGGTTGCCGCCATATTCCTGGAATGACTGACTTGCCACCCTGGACACCACTGGAGCATAGTTCTCACTGCCGAGAATATCCTGCCAGAAAATGCTGGTGGTGGAGTGCTTGATGTCAAACATGCCGTTCTCGAGTGTGGCTTTGGTGTCGATGGGCTCGTCGATGAGGTCGAATGACTTGATACGGCCTTCGTTGATTTTCATCAGACCGTCGCACCATGCATTGAGGGCATAGTTGATGGTATCCGTTTTCTCCTGCACTGTCTGCGGACGGTGGTTGTCAGGATTGTGCATCACCAACACATTCTTGATATAAACGGGAGAGTTGAAGTTACCCTCAATCATCAAGTAACCTTCTGTACAGCCTTCTGCAGGCGTCGCCTCTATCACCATCTTCTGCCATTTACCGGTTTTGATGGGGAATTTCTTGTCATTTCCATTCTCCTGGATCTTGTTGTCGCAGAATGTGCAGATCACAGATTCGTCCTTATCCACCTTGGCATAGAACGTGACGGTGTATGCACCAAGCGGATCGACGTCGAACCCTTCCACGATGTAAACCTTACCTCTGACAGGGCACCTGAGCGCATTTTCATCACCATCGTAATTCTTCTCGATTCTTGGTTTGCCGCTCTTCGCAGTTCCCGTGAATTCTTCCATGGTGGTGTAATCGACGAACATGTCCTCAATGGGGTCAACCTGGATCTCAATAGGAGCAGTAAGTGTGTTCAACCATCCGTCAGCCTGATTGGCATTGGCCACGATGGGACTGCCGAAAACCTCACCGCCGATTTCCTGCACATGGTCGAGCAGGTCTTTCATATCGAGGAAGTTCATGACACCTCTTTCGTTGATGATGGTACCCGACATCAGTGAAGTGCCGAATGCCACATTGTCGAAGTTGGTGATTGCGGCTGCATGAGCCAGTTCCTGCTTGTTGAATTCGGTCACCCTGAGTGTGGCGCCGAGAGACATGTTGGGATATTGCTCTCTGTTGATGTATGACTTGATAGGAGCAAGGTCCTTGTATGGCTCTACGAAAGTAGGATCAGGATCAGCTTTGAAATCATCTGTCACGTTATAGTCAGCGCAGGAAACAGCAAGTGCGCCTGCAGCCAACATCAAGAGACCGTTTCTTAAAAATGTATTCATATCTTAGCCTCCTATAATTATTTAACGTATTTTGGTGAGAAGAATACTTTCTTGTTGGATTCACGAGTCTGAACAACGAGGGTATCGTTGGTCGTCACCTGCACATCGTTCTCAAGAACCCAGTCGACTTCTTTGCCGCCAACCAACTTCTTACCGATGACTCTACCTTTCTTGAAGGTCACGTTGTAGGACAGGCGGAGAATATCACGCGAAACGGGTTTTCCATTCATGTTGCCCCACTGGTAGTCTTTGTATTCAGGCTTGTCCGTTCCGTTGATGATAAACTCACCGGAACCGGAGGAAGGCACTTCCTCATCGTCGCCGGTAATAGTGCAGCTGTTGCCATTGAATGTGAGGATGAGCTTGCAGCTCTGAGTAGGTCTGGCATCTCCGGATGCATCCTTACCGATATTGATGGATACCGGGAAGATGGCCTGTGACATGTTCTTTGTGTCAATGCCGCAGATTTCATCGTTTTGGTTGACGGGGTTCTCCTTCAAATGCTCGAGGTCGGAGTTCATCATTGACATGTCCTTGCGTACGATGGTCTGGGTAGCTCCATTTTCTGCCACATTGTCCACACCACGACGGATGTACTTGCCCTGCCACGGGTTCATATACTTCACGCAGTAAAGCACATAGTCCTTGGCCAGGATGTCCCAGTCCTCAACGTTTGTGCGGGATGGGGAGAGACCTTCACGCGGTGTGCCGGTCAGGATATGGTCAATGCCTCTGACGCTCCTCATCACCAATGGGATGACATAGGTTTCCTTCACGGCTTCGGGGTCGTTGAAGAAAGCGTCGGTGAACTGCACTTCCACATAGCCACGCGGATCACCATTGTAAGGGATGACATTGCTGGACAGCGTATAGTAAGATGTTGGCATGGGCAGCACTCGTGAAGACGGGTTTCCGCCACCGTCAACAAACCAGAGGTTGTCGCAGAGAGACTCGTCAACAGCGATGTCCACATAAGCGTCGCGTCCGCCATAGGCCCCGCCCATGGTGGACCATATCCGGCACTTGTGCTCATTGTCAAGCGTGTTGTCATAGATGTCGTTGCCAAGTACAAGCGTACGCACAGGGAACTGATAAGCAAAGTAGGCTGTTGTACCTCCTTCAAAGTCTGGGAACTCATGCTCTGCATTATAGCAAGATGCAAATGTGAGAGAGATGGCTCCCAAGACTGCTCCGTATATGTATTTTGCAAGTTTCATATTTGTTCTGGTTTACTGTTAGAATTTAAACCTTTATTCAATTTTCAATCTTCAATTTTCAATCTTCAATTTTCAATCGGTGCAGCCGAAATCAATTTTCAATCATCAACACGATCATTCCCAACCCTTGTTTTGCTTGAGTTTGTTCCATTTGAGCAATTCGCCCTTTGGAATGGGTCCATAACACTGATAAGAGTTGTCGAATGTACGATCCTCCACGTTGAAGATGGTATAGGTGAGTTCGTTGGTTGCGTCATTGCGGTCGATCTTCACACCTTTGACCGGTTCGTTGAGAGGCAACATCCAACGGCGGAGATCCCAGAAGCGCTTGTTCTCAAAGCAGAGCTCAATACGGCGCTCATTACGGATCAGGTCTCTCATCTTGGTCTGGTCGCCAGCGCAGTCTTCAAGATATACGTCACCCTGAGCAAGCGGCTGACCGATTTCGTTGGTAGCGAGTCCTGCACGCTCACGAATGGCCTTGATCACGTCGTAGGCAGTGAAGCCTATGCCGGTCGGGTCACCTTTGGGTCCCCAGGCATCATTGGCAGCTTCTGCAAATGCGAGGAAGATCTCAGTGTAGCGAATGCGGGGATAGATGTGCTGCTGCTCGATCGTAGAACTTGCCTGTGGATTGACATCGTCACGGAGGAGTTTCAACAGATAGTAGCCCGTACGGGTGGATGTGCCGATACTGTTAAGGTTGTCATCAGTCTCGTTATTATCGTTGGGATAGGTACCTGTGATAATGACATTTCTTCTGAATGTTGTGCCGTTGACGAGGACGTCATCAGAGAGACGCGGGTCACGGTTGGCATAAGGATTCTTCGGATCATAACCGGAATTGGGATCGGTGATGGGAAGACCATTGCGCATGGGGAAAGCATCAACTAGATTCTGAGAAGGATTCACACGACCGCTGCCATAGAGTGTCGGCGGGAAGTTCTCTCTCTCCTGTGTTGCATTCTTCTGATGGTCTTCACGCCAGAGCATTTCAGGCATTTCGGATGCACTGGGCTCCAGTTTTGTCTTGTTCTTGTACCAGATATGGCCTGTCGGGTCAAATCCCTCCATTCCGCCAATGCGCTTGAGAACATTAGCACAAAGCGTAGCAGCCTCGGCAGAAGTCACACCACTCTGTTCGCGGAATGAAGGACTTGCTGCAAGGAGGGCTACCTGTGCTTTGATTGCCTCAGCAATCTTACCCGACATCAGACCATTTGACTTCGATCCGAAAATGAGGTTGTAGCCAGAAATATCAGCGCCACGCTCTTTGTACTTGGCGGGAATATCATCATTGCCGCCCAGGTCTTCATAATTGAAGGGAAGAAGCTTCATGGCATTGTCGCAGTCAGTAAAGCATTGCTGGACACACTCTGCGAAAGTGGCGCGAGGCTGGTTGAAATCAGAACTACCGTTCTCGGGTTCTGTCAGCAGGGGCACACCATAGAGCACGCCATCATCGGCATAGCCACCATGAGCCATCAGCAAATAGTAGTAGAAGAGTGCGCGAAGGCCTAATGCCTCGCCTGTCAGACGGTCAATGAACATCTGATTTTTTGAAACTGCACTTGGAGCCCATTTCACCCGATCAACTTTGGTAAGGAAAAGATTGACATACTGGATGCCATCCTTACAAGCGTTCCATTGAGACATCGGGTCGCTGTCGGACTTCCAAGCTGTAGTGGCCATATTACGCAAGGCATTGCCATCACTGGTATTGTTGCTCACGGCATCGTCAGTGGCGATATCTGTCTGAGTGGTCGTAATATAAGGCAGACGACCATAGGCATAAATCAGCAGGCCATGTGCATATTTCGACTCCTCGTACATGGCGTCCTCCGTTCGGTTGTTCTCATCTGCCGGTGTGAACATATCATTGCAAGAGCACAACGCAAGGAGACCGATGAAATAGATTATAATATGTCTTGTCTTCATTTTGTTCAATTTTCAATTTTCAATCTTCAATCTTGAATCTTCGATTAGAGGGTTACCTTGACACCGAGATTATAGAAACGGGTCTGTGGAGCATAGCCTACGCTTGTTTCCATCAGTTTGCGCTCCTTGGAGATGGTGAGAAGATCGCTTCCTGCCACATAGACGGAGAGAGCCTTCACCCACTTTCCGGTGAACATATCCTCAGGGAAGTCATAGGTAAGCTGTACCTTGCGGATGTTGAAACGGTCGGTGCTGTAGATCCAGAATGTGGAGGCGGCAGCGTTATTGGCCGAACCGAGAGAACTCAGACGAGGATGTGTGGCAGTACTTGCTGTCGCGGGAGTCCAGCGGCCCCGTGCATTGACAGAGTATTTGGATTCACCACTCATATAGTAGTAACCGTTGTTCTTCATTCCGTAAGCGCCAAACTGGCCATTGCCAAGCAGGAAGAGCGTGAAATTCTTATACTTCAGCGTGAGGTTGACACCAAGGGTGAGCGGAGCGCCGAATGTACCCGACTTGCCAAGGTCCACCTGGTCTTTACTGTCGAGATTGCCGTCGCCGTTGACATCCTGGTACTTCAAGTCACCCGGACGGATGGCACCACCAATCTGTGGTTTGGGAAGATCATCCCTCAAGGAGGTTGTCAACTCACCCTGTTCATTACGCTTAAAGTCATTTTCTGTATAGAAGCCCAAGCACTTGTAGCCCCAGATGACATCAAGGGGACGACCCTCGCGATTTTGATGCTGGGTCCATTGGTCCAAGAGTTCGTCGTACTTCTTGTAGTTGGTTTTGAGGTAGGTACCGACGACACCAAGCTGAGCAAAGACCTGTCCGAACTGCTTCTGGGCTGTGATGCTGAAGTCAAGGCCCTTACGGTTTTGGATATCATTGTTGATTGTAGGCTTAAATGTACCCGTATTAAGACCGCCCTGCAAGTGTGAGGGGAAGATGGTCGGATTCTGGATAATAAAGCCATCCATATTCGTATTGAAGAATGTGAGGTCGGTCGTGATGAGCTTGTTGAAGAACGAGCCATGCAGACTGGCAGAGAATTCCTTGCGATGAATGAAGCTGAGGGATGGGTTACGGCTCGCGGTGGAATTCGTCAGGTTGGTTTGACTTCCTTCATTCCAAGTGAAGCCTGCGGTGTTGGTTGCCCACAGAGCGTCATAGAGATAGTAGTATCTGTCGCCCATATAGACATCGATATCCTCGTTCAGGTCGCTGTAGGAAGCACTGAGCAAGAGGTCATCTACGAAGCTGCCTTCCATGAAACGCTCCTTGGCCATATTCCAACCGAGCGTGAAGGAAGGTGAGATGGCTTCGCGATTGCCTTCGGGAAGACGAGCGGAATGCACTCCTGCCAAACCCACTTCAGCAAAGTAGCGCTCCATGAAGTCGTAACTGGCCTGAAGACCGATGTTGGGGTTGGCATAACGATGGTATGTGCCACTGGATGTGGTGGTGTACATATTGGCGAGGAGCATAGCTGCGACATGATGCTTGCCTGCGAAGGTGCGCTCGTAGTCAAAATGGCCGTTCCAGCTGATGGTCTGGCGATAGGATGAATTTGCCATGGACATGTGACCTGTCACGATCTCATCACCCTCCTGAGCAAGGGCAACGATGGCGTCCTGTGAGTTGTAGTTACTCCATGTCGGGATGAACACAGCGTACTTGTTGTTGTATGAAAGGCTATACTTGGCAGCATAGTCAATAGCAAACTGTGTCTTGAACTTCAAGCCCTTCACGAACTTGTCCATGTCATAGATGATACCAGCGTCGAATTGGAACTGACGGCTGACATCCGTTGTCTTACCACCGAAATAGCAATCCGCAATGGCATTTTGAGTATTGGACTTCGTGCCACCGGGGAAGTATTTCCCATCAAGCAGGTTGAGAGACTTGCCAAGGATAGCAAGAGCCTTGGAAGCGTTGGGGTCAACCATATCGAGAGGAATCAGCGGGGCCGCGTTTTCCGGGAAGTTGGGCCGCATGTTGGCAGCATCGCTCCAGAAATCACCCTTGTTTTTGTGGGCATTATAGAAAGTAGCGGTAGCGTTGGCAAAACCACTGATCTGGCGGTTGACCACAAGATCCACATTACCACGGACGCTGAAGCGGTCGGTGTAGTTATCCTTTGCCGGACCGAAGTTGATCAGGTCTTCGGTGCGATAGTAGTTGATATTGGTGTAGAAGTGAGCACGTGCACCACCACCCTGAATCTCAAGTGTACCTTCTGAACGGTTATATACTTTGCGTACATATTCATCAGAGAAGTAGTTGACATTGGGATAACGGTAAGGGTTCAGGCCAGAAGCGTGATTGTAGATATCCATTTGGGTATATCTTGGGTCGAGTCCGTCATTGAGACGGGCCTCGTTGTAGAGTGTCATGTACTCTGCAGAACCCAGATACTCGGGGAATTCCTTAGCCACGTGGAAACCTGTGTTGGCATTTACATCAATCTGGAGGCCGTCGACCTTGCCACGCTTGGTGGTGATCACGATGGCACCCTTAGCACCTTTCGGTCCATAGAGCACCACGGCCTGTGCAGCCTTGAGGAAGGTGATCTGCTCAATTTCAGAAGGAAGCACGTTGTTGGAAGGGCGCTTCACACCGTCGATGATCACAATCGGCAGGTTGCCATTGTCATTATTGTCAAGACGGTCATTGTCCATACCCCAAAGGTTGTTTCCATTCCATCCGCCCACAAGAGCATACATGTCTTCAAGACTACTCGTCGTGTAATCCTTTTTCTGCAGCTCTTCCATGTCAACGTAGGAAACGCCTCCGAGAAGATGTCCGGGATCCTTGTCGCGGAAAGCAACATGGACTTTCTTTTTTGCCACGATAGTATCAGCCTCGTCAGCGATGTCAGCGCTCTGGGCAATGACCGTCAGTGGCGATACAGCAAACATGGCAAAGAGAAATATGTTTGTTTTTATATTTTTCATAAAAATGTCTTATTAATCATTAATCGTTAGTCGTTAATCATTAATCATTGTCCTTACCATCCCGGATTTTGTGGGAATCCTTCGTAGAGATAGATATCTTTGTCAGGAAGCGGGAACCAGTAGTGCTTTGATTCGAAACGACGGGTAATGAGATCTTCCTTGTGGAAGTTACCAATCTTTGCGTCCTTTGGATCGTGATCCTTATACCAAGTGTCAGCTTCCAGACGTTCGAACTCATGAGAGTATTTCACGGTGTAAGGAGGCTCGGTGAGGAGGAGCCAACGCTGAAGGTCGCACCAGCGGAATCCCTCGAAGGAAAGTTCCACTGTACGCTCACGGCGCACCTCATCAATGAAATGCTCGCGGGTATCGCGGAGATTAGCAGGTACATGTTCCATCGGGTAATCGACAGAATTGACACGGTCGCGGAGTGCGTTGATGGCTTCAACAGCTGACATTGTCGGGCAATAGACAGGCCTCTCGTTGATTTCGCTGACACTATTGGCCATGGCTGCTCTTGCCTCAGCATACATCAGATAGATGTCGGCCAGGCGCATGTAGGGGAGATAGCATTCGAATGCATGATCCCAGTCATACCATCTGTCACCTTCGTTGTTCTGGTGAGGTACCAGTTTCTGAATGAAATAACCTGTGCTGCTTCCATGGTCAATTTCGCGCATGGCGCCACCGGTGAACAGGTCGCAATACTCCAGTTTTTTCTGAGCTGCGGACAAACCATCCGTATTGAGCACATAATGGAAGCCGTCGAACACGATATCATGATAGAACCGCGGGTCACGATTTTTGTAGGGATGCTCTGGATCCCAGCCTGATTCCGGGTTCAGCACATATTCACCATTCCTGACCAGATAGATAGGCTGACCATTGGCCATTCCGTACTGGTCGATGAGGTTGGCTGTTGGGTGGTGGATGATGTTGTCATGATCAACAAGACCGGCAACCTTCGGGCCGAAAATCTTGGCGCAGTTCCAGTTGGCCGTATTCAGGCCGGAGTTGGCGCCACGGAAGATGGCCTCGCATGTACCAGGAGTGTTCCAATTCTGCTTCTCTGTCCAGAAGATGTCGGAGTAGCAAGTTTCTGCATTCTCGTCACGCACATTGTCGTAGATATTGGAAAACTTGAACTCAGCGAGTTTATATTTAACGACGCCTTTGACGACCAGGTCAAGAGCCTTGCCAAGTGCCTCAGCTGCCTTGCGGCAGTAATCGACATCATAATCGTAGGTCTTGCCATTGGAGCTTGCGCCCAGAAGCTGGGCAACGCCACCGTTCTTGGTCTTCTCAAACTCCTTCATGAGGGGAGAGCCAGCCCAGAGATAGCATTTGCCAAGGTAGCAGAGTGCCATGAACTTGTTGATACGAAGATCGTTCTTATTTAAAGTCTGCATACCTGCAAGTGTCTCGTCCCAGTCATACGGAAGGAGATCGTATGCCCTTTGGAAATCCTCAGCACAACGGTCTGCACATTCTTGGAAAGAGAGACGGGGAAGTTCTGGAATAGCAGTAGCCTCAAAAGCCTCGTCAATGTATGGAAGTCCTCCGAAGTAGCACATCAGTTCGAAATGCCACCAAGCACGGAAGAAATACATCTGTCCGAGCAGCAGGTCGCGCTCTTCGTCCGATCCAACGAGGGACTTGATGTTTGCAATACCCATATTGCACTTACGGATGCAATACCATGAGTTTCTCCAGAGTGAACTTCTGTCACCATTCAGCCAGCACTGGGAGTTGTTCCACCAGTCTCGATAGTTGCCAAGGTCCACTTGATGGTCCATGTGCGCATAGCCTTCCGGGTTGTGAACAGCATCGTCGCCAAAGTTCCATGCGGTACAATAATTGACCTTTTCCTTATCGGGAACCAAGTTATATATTTCCTCGATATAACCCTGGAAGTTGCGGTAGTTCTTGAATGCCTCATCCTCTGCCACGATTGACTCAGGGTCCTTGTCGAGCCAGTCAGTGCAGGATGTCAATGAGGCAACGCCTGCCACGAAGAGCAGCGAGCCACACAAAAGGGTTTTGATGTTATTATAATATTTCATAATGGTAAATGCAATTATAGGTAAAGCTTAATTCCGAAGTTATAACGTCTGACTGTGGGGTAAGCACCGCCGCCGCCGCTCCATCCGTAGTTACTCTCGCGGTCGTCAGGCATCTTTGTAATCAGGAAGAGGTTGTTGGCATTTACGTAAAGTTTCAGGCTTGAGAAACCAATACTCTTGATCCAGCCCTTGGTCCAAGTATAAGCGATTTCCACGTTCTTCAGTCGGAAGTAGGAGCCATCGAAGAGATACTGAGTACCGTCGTTATAGGCCACCTGAGAGGTGAAGCGTGGTACGACCACCTTGCCCGTTCCATCAATAGGATTCCACCAAGCACCATTGTCATAAACAGTAAGAAGCTTGTTGTTGAATGAAGGCAGGCCAACGTCACGTGTGACACCTGTCACGCCGTATAACTGGGCAAACATGCTCCATCCCTTCCATTCCCATCCGATGGTGGCATTGTAGGTGTGCTCCGGGTTTCCGGTGTAGCCGTAAGGAGCCTGGTCATTGGTCACGTCCACGACACCGTCGCCATTGAAGTCAACGATATAGTGGTCGCCGATGAGCACATACTCGTCGCTGCTCTGGCGCTCCGGCACACTATAGAGTTCATCGTATGTTCCGATGAAGCCATTGTCGATGAATGAGACGTATTGTCCCTGGGAATAGCCCTGAGCCTTGCGGTAACTTGGGAACAAAGCGGGGTCATCCTTCAATTTGATCACGTTGTGTGCGTAGGTATAGTTGGCATTGGTCCAGAAACGCATGCCGTTCTTGAGCACCTTGTTGAAACGCACCTCAACCTCAAAACCGGTGTTCTTGATCTTACCCTTGTTGATGTCAGGAGTCTTGGCTGCACCGTAGTATGAAGGCACTGAACGGTTGCCACCGGAGATGAAGATGTCGTAACGGTCGTCGCGGAACCAGTCGAAACTACCTGCGAACATACCACCGAGGAATGCATAGTCGAAACCGAGGTTCTTCTTGCGGACTGTTGCCCAACGGAGGTCAGGGTTGGCAATGGTAGCTTCCTTATATCCTGTGAATGGGCTGTTGGAGTGGTCGAGAGACACCGGGAATGGACCGACGACTTCCCAACCTGTCAGGTAAGCCCAGCGGTCACCGGCGTTATCATCACCAATCTCACCGATAGAGCCACGGATCTTGAACATGTCGATGATTCTCTTATCCTTCAGTTTTTTCATGAATTTCTCTTCCGAAACCATCCAGCCTGCAGCACCTGAGCAGAAGAAAGCAAAGCGGTTGTCGGGAGAGAACTTCTGTGAACCGTTGTAAGCACCGTTGAACTCCACGAAATATTTGCTCATCAAATCATAAGTGGTACGGAAGACCCAGTCCTCACGGCGATTCTCAAGATCAGCATTACCAGCACTGATACGGCGCTTCCAGTTGCCCATCAAAGTCAAATTGTGGATGCCGAACTGCCTGCCCCAGAAAAGTTGGAGAGACATTTCAGTGGAACGGCTGGTGTAACTGACGTTACCGGCTTCAGTGCTCCAATCGCGGCTTTCATAGAAATCGAAGCCTGTGGTCGGATCAATGTTGTTCTCATAAAGGATCTGACCATCCTCCGGAAGCATGTAAGCGTTCTTCACGGCGTGGAGGTCGGAAATACCACGGCTGCCCTCATTGAACTGGTTATCCCAGGAAATGGTGCCACGAGCGATAAGGCCCGGTGTCACGAAATCGAGATTCTGCTCGAGAGAGAAGTCGGTGAAAATACGTGTGATGGTGCTCAGCTCATAACCTGAAGTAGCCACACTCCTCGGGGAGTTCTCAATATTGGAAACCAGCGGATAGTAGCCCCAGGAGCCGTCAGAGAACTGAACGGGGAAGAGGTTTGGTGGCATACCATAAGCACCAGCCCATTTTTGCTGCTGGAAGAACTCGCCGTTATTACCATAATAATAACGCGGGGTCTTCTGCTGAGCATTGGAGCCAGCCAGGTTGACTCTAAACTGAGTTGTCTTTGTGATCTGGAAGTCGAGATTTGAACGGACATTCAAACGATTGTAGGTATAACCACCCTCATAACCTTGATGGTTGTCCCAGATCTTTGTCATATCACCCTCGTTCTGGAAGTCGAATGCCACGAAATACTTGACGAACTTCGTACCACCAGACAAGTTGAGGTTTGTATTATAAGATAAGGTGTAATCCTTGAACATCTCTTCCTGCCAATCGACGTTGGGATAACGCTCTGCCTGGCTGTAGTCGCCAAGGTAGTTGCCATTGGCATCATAGTTGGGCTTCACGGTATAGTCCTGATTGCGGAAGTTGTTGATAAACGTCTGTGGGCGATAGTATGCCCAGGAAGAAGCACCTGCGATGGCAAGCTCATGCTCGATGGCCTGGTTGCGGAACATATAGCTATCGTAGGAGTCATACTTGCGCGGGAGCTTTGACACAGCCTTCAACGTGGCGTTGAAACCGACATCGATCCTGGCTTTACCTTCCTGGCCGCGCTTTGTGGTGATCAGGATAACGCCATTGGCACCCTCGACACCGTAAACTGCGGTAGCAGATGCGTCCTTCAGCACAGAGATGGTGGCCACTGATGTGATATCAACGGCTTTGATCTCACGTTTGACACCATCGACGAGGATCAGCGGCTGAGCATCCTGGTTCCAGGCTGCAGCACCACGAATATAGATTCGCGGATCCTCTTCACCAGGCTGACCTGTTGAGGCGATTGTGGCGATACCGGGGAGGTTACCCGTGAGGGCTGCACCGACGCTACCGATACCAGCAGAACGCTCGAGAACCTCACCGGTGGTCTGGGTGATAGCACCCACCACAGAGGCTTTCTTCTGCTGTCCGTAACCCACCACGACGACCTCTTCCAACTGGTTGTCGTCAACAAGCGAGACCTTGATTTGGCGCTGTTTTTGAACTTTGATTTCTTTCGTAGTCATTCCTACATAGGAAATCACCAGCACTGACTGTTCCGAAGGCACCTGCAACTGAAAGTTACCATCGATATCAGTCACCGTTCCCAGAGATGGCTGTCCCTTCACGATCACCGTGGCGCCTATCAAAGGCTCATCGGCACTGTCCGTGACGGTACCCCTTATCGTGATGCCATTCTGTGCATACAGCATGGTGCTGAACGCGAACAGCATCAGAATCGTGGGAATGGTCTGTCTAATCAGTTGCATTAGATTCTTAGATTTTGACAGATTTTGATTCATAAGTAATGTTATAGTTGTTAGTTAATTAAATTATTTTAAATATATAGGGTGCAAAATTAAATGAAAATGCGAAATTCTCCACATACGGGTGTTTCAAAAACTTTATATGGCGTAACACAACCCCTTGATTCGCCCAAAACCGCAAGATAGGATTTAAATACGAATATACTTCACTAAATACATTGCAAAGATACAACTTTTTTAGAATTATTATAATTTTATGAGGCTTTTTTTTGATTTATTGATTCTTTTATTGGGCTTATACTTTTGAAAAACGACTAAAAATTTGGCTCAAACAAAAAAATAGGCTATATTTGCTCATTCGTCAAAAAAAGCAGTCCGATGACCAAACGCCTCATCCTATTGTTTCTGTTCATTTCGGGAACGTCGCTGGAGCTCATGGCCCAGCACGTTTTCATGGAACGATACAACGTCTCTATATTAAGTATGCGCGAAGGACTCCCGAGCAACAATGTTGGTGATATCTTCACCGACAGTGAGGGTTTTGTCTGGTTTTCCACCCTTGGCGGAGGCATCGTGCGCTATGATGGATATGGTGTCTCCAGTTTCTACACGGCACCGCAGGGTCTTCAGTGGCTGAGTCATTCCTCAAGGAAAATCTGCGAAGACAAGTTCCATCGCCTATGGATGGTGTTTGACGAATACACTCAAGTCGTCGACATGCGCACCATGATGGTGACGGACATCAGAAGCCAGGACAAGCGAATCGACGAGGCACTCTCACAAAGGGGGGAGAATGTCATCCTCGACAGCGAAGGGAAAATATGGCTTGTCACCATGTCGCACATCCACTGCCTGACATTTCAGGAAGACGGCAGCGTAAAGAGCATTTTGAGTTACCAGCACAGGACCAACACCCCCAACATTGCCATAGCCGACCTTGATAACAATGGCAAGGTGTGGGCATGCATCGACGGAGGAGTCTTCAGATTGGTTGCCGAAGCAGACAAGATCGTAAAGGAAACGGTTTCTCCGCAACTCTCCCAACTGGACGGCCTCTTCGTCACCAGTATGCTGCGCCAAGGCGGTGATGTGTGGTTTGCCACCAACCACGGTTTGCGGCGGTTCAATCCCAACAAGGGTGAAATCACCGCATATCAGCATTCCGCGGACCCGGCATCCCTCTCTCACGACTTTGTCAGCTGCCTCTGCGTCATATCAGACAGCATCCTGGTAGCAGGCACTTTGGGAGGTATCAACTTCCTCGTGCCCAAAAGTGAGCGTTTCCACCATTGGAACAGCATTACCGCCCCATGGCCTCTGAAAAGTGATTTCGTGAGTTGCCTGCACCAAGCCAACGGTTGCCTGTGGATCGGGACAGAGACCGGCGGAGCCGTCTGTCTCACGGCCAACAAACTCGCGCTGCGCAATTACAAGCATACCGACAATCCCTCCAGCCTTTCGCCCAACGCCGTCAATGCCATGCTTGTGGACAAGAACGGCACCCTATGGGTCGGCACCGTAGAAGGAGGACTCAACAAAATGGCTTCAGATGGTTCTTTTACCCATTACACATCGGCCAACAGCCAACTCTCCCACAATTCCGTGTCGGCGCTGGCCTCCGACAGGAAGGAGCGCCTGTGGATAGGCACATGGGGAGGAGGAGTGAACCACCTCGACACATCGACGGGAAAAATCGAGCGACTGAAAACAGACGAGCGACAAACCCTCATGCTCAATTTCGTGGGAGCCATGGCCTACGACGACACCAACAACGGGTTATGGATAGGAAGCAACGACGGCATTTTCTTCTATGACCTTGAGCGCAAGGCCCTTGAAGAGCCTTTCGATGGCTGCCAATATGCCCGCGGATGTATCGGCGCCCTTATCGACAGCGACCAGAAGTTGTGGATTGGATGTCTGGAGGGAGCCTACATCATCGATGTGGGAAAAGGAAAGGACAAAGCCGGGCATTTCAGCTACCAGCACTTAAGCAACAAGTTGGACGACCCCTCCAGCGGAATCATAGACAAGATCACCTGTTTCTGCCAGACACATGACGGTACGTTATGGATAGGCAGCAATGGATACGGACTCTACAAAAGAGTGACGGGCAAAGACGGGAAAGAACGGTTCGTGGCTTATACCACCAACGAAGGACTGGCCAACAACTCCGTGAAGGGCATCGTAGAAGATGGCAGCGGCAAACTATGGGTAGCAACCGGCAACGGACTTTCCGTCCTGAACCCTCAGACGGGAGTATTCTCCACGCTGGGAGAGGCTGACGGCCTGCTCAACCAACAGTTTTATTGGAACGGAGCCATCAAAGGCGATGACGGCACATTATGGTTTGGCAGCCAAGGAGGACTTACCTGTCTGGCTCCGGAAAACATCGAGCAGGCCACAGTTTCAAAGCTGCATTTCGTGCATCTCACCATCGACAATCAAGAAGCCGTAGCCGGCGACGGGCATATCGACGAGGACGTCAGTTTTGCGAAAGTAATCCGCCTCCATGAGAGCAACAAGTCGCTGGTCATCGAATTCTCCGCACTCAATTACGGCAACGAGACCCATGGCATTTACAGTTACAGGATGAGGGGACTGGAGAAAGACTGGGAGCAACTGGCAAACGGACAGCATTCCGTGAGATACACCAACCTGCCGTCGGGCGACTACGTCTTTGAGGTAAAATATGCTTCAGCCCTCAGCAACGCCGAATGCTCCGCAGCGTTGAAAGTCACTGTTGCGCCCTATTTTTACAAGTCATGGTGGTTTATCACCATCCTCCTCTTCTCCATGCTTGCGGCAGCAGTCGCACTCTATAAAAAACGAGTCCGGCAACTTCGGCAACAAGAGGAGGAGAAACTCATGCGGCCCATTGAAGACGCCCTTCGGGAGAGCGAGAACCCCATCGCACTGCGGAAACGCATCCAGAGCATCATCGACAACAGGAAGCGGATGGCCGAGAGCGTCAGCAAAACGGCCGTGGCCGATGACCAGCTGGCGGCCCAGGCACAGAAGCCCTTCATGGAGCACATCATGGAAATCATGGAGCAAAACTATATGAACAGCGAGTATGGTGTGACCGAACTGACGGAGCAGATGGGAATCAACCGCACGTTGCTCAGCAAGAAACTCAATGAGGAGACAGGCATGTCACCCGTGCAGTTCATCCGCCGATACCGACTCGACATGGCCCGCAAGCTGCTGGAGAGCAACACCGCCAACCGCAACATAGCAGAAATCGCCTTCAGCGTGGGGTTCAATGACCCCAAATATTTCACCCGTTGCTTCACCAAAATGTTTGAAGTGAGTCCCAGCGCATACGGCAAAAATGGCGGGGAGACTGCAAAAAATGCTTGAAAAACACGCTATTTAGGGTTTATCCACCCTATTTTCAATTTGTCCACCTCAAATTTTAAAATGTCCACCTTAGGGGTTTGGTCATCTTTTATCTTTGCAAAAAATCTAAAAAAACCTCACGTCTAAAACCTGTCGAAAAAAGCAAGAAGAGGACTACTGCAAAACTACTATTATCATCATAATCAAATCCAAAATCAAATGAGTAAACATGTATTATTATCTGCGATGCTCTTTTGGGGCGTTTTGGGAGGCGTAGCCTCACTTCCCACCCCTGTCAAGGCATCGACGGAGCAATCACAGACCATCGTGGTCAGTGGACAAGTGATCGACCAAGATGGCGAGCCACTTATCGGTGCGACCGTCAAGGTAAAAGGAGCCCAGGGCGGCAGTGTGACCGACCTTGATGGCAATTTCCAATTGGAGACCACCAGCAATGCGACACTCGTCGTGAGCTATGTGGGTTACAAAGACCTTGAGATAGAGGTCAAAGGACGCAGTTCTTTGGGACAAATCCAACTCTCTTCCGACAACCAGTTGCTCGAGCAAGTGGTGGTCATCGGTTATGGTACCCAGAAGAAAGCCGACCTGACTGGTTCGGTTTCCATCGTCAACGCAGAGGAAATGAAGCGAGTGTCCAACTCCAACATCTCCACCATGCTGGAAGGTAAGGTAGCCGGCGTGCAAATCACCTCCGACGGTCAGCCCGGCGCCGACCCCACCGTGCGAATCCGTGGTATCGGCTCCTTCGGCAGCACTGCCCCACTCTACGTGGTTGACGGTGTGCCCATGGGAACGACCATCCGCGACTTCTCCCCCAACGACATCGCCACCATCCAGGTGCTCAAGGACGCTTCGGCAGGTGCCATCTACGGTTCACGTGCTGCCAACGGTGTGGTCATCATCACCACCAAGAGCGGCAAGAAAGACCAGCCTCTGAAAGTGGACTACAAGGGCTACTTCGGTGTGGACAAGATCTCCAAGGGCGTCTATGACGTGATGGATGCCAGCCAGTACAGCCAGTATCTCGGACAGGCCTGCGCCAACTCAGGCACTCCCCTGCCTGGAGGTTACTCCATGGTCGATGGCAGATACGCATTCATGGACGGCACCAACACCGACTGGTTTGACGAGGTGTTCAAGACAGGTATCCGCCAAAACCACAACATCAACCTGAGCGGAGGTGGAGCCAACAACACCTATAATATAGGACTTGACTATTTCACCCAGAAAGGTACGCTTGAGGGCGCAGGTCCCAACTACGAGCGCTTCACCGCACGTGTGAACAACACGATGGACACCAAGTTCATCAAATTCCGCACCAGCCTGGTCTATTCACACTCCAACCAGGATGGCATGGGCCTTTCCAATGCCTCCGAGTATGTGCAGGGACTCTACGGCGATGTGACCAACGTCCTGCGCGGAACATTGCTCATGCAGCCCACCATCAAGGCCTACGACGAGAACACCTGGGTGCTTGACGACCAAGTGGGCTCCGCAAGCAGTTTCCGCTACGATGCTTATGGATATGGTGTGTATTACGACACCATCCACGGCGACATCTCCGCCTCCAACCCGCTGCTGGTGAACAACCTGCTCACCCGCAACACCATCGTTGACCGCATCGTAGGCACAGGTTCAGCAGACGTTGACCTCTTCAAGATGTTTGGTTTCGAGTCTGAGAACCACCACCTGAACTACAAGATCAACCTATCATACAGCAAGACATACGCCAAGGACAAGACATGGGTGTCCGCATGGATTCAGAGCAACCGTGTGTATCTCGACAAGAGCAATGAGAAACTCACCGAAACCACCCGTTCCTACTCTGACGCCCTGATGGAGAACACGCTGACCTATGACGGCACCATCGGCCTCCATCACGTCAACCTCGTTGTGGGCCAGACCTACGAAGAGGAGAATACACACAACCTCAGCGCATGGGGCGTCAACTTCCCCGAGCCTTACTTCCTGCAGGTGGGCAATGCCAGCACGAGAGACGCCAGTTCGTCTGAATTCAAGCATACCCTGACCTCTTACATCGCACGTCTGAACTACGACTATGACGGCAAGTACCTCATCTCAGGCATTATCCGCCGAGATGGCAGTTCACGCCTCACCAAGAGCATCCGCTGGGGAACCTTCCCCTCCGTATCCGTGGGATGGCGCCTTGACAAGGAGAAGTTCTTCCCCGTCAACCACAACGTCATCAATATGTTCAAGATCCGTGGCAGCTATGGTGTGCTGGGTAATGAGAACATCGGTGAGTACCAGTACCAGGCCACCATGCTCCGCAACAACATGACCTACAGCTTCGGCAACTCCCCCATCACCGGTTCTGCCGTCTCCACCTTCGTCAATGAGAACATCGCCTGGGAGAAGAAGAAGACCACCAACGTGGGTATCGACGTCGCCATGTTCAACAACCGCATCGAGTTCACTGCTGAATGGTACAAGAACAGTTCCGAAGACCTGCTCTACAGCGTGCCCGTTCCCGCCAACGCCGGTGTGGCCAATACCAGCGTGACCATGAACGCCGCCTCTATGGACAACAGCGGTTTCGAATTCTCCGCCACCTACCGCAACCGCGACCACGCTTTCAAATATGAGCTCGGCGCCAACCTGAGCACCCTGAAGAACAAGGTGACCTCGCTCGGTTTCGGCACGGAGTCATATATCACCGGTGCCTATGCCACCTACGTGGGACAGGAGGTAGGACAGTTCTATGGATGGGAATACGAAGGCATCGCCCGCACCCAGGAAGATCTCAACAACCACGCCACCCAGCAGGGCGCCAATGTCGGCGACTGCCTCTATAAGGATGTCAGCGGACCCGACGGCGCTCCCGACGGTGTCATCGATGCCTATGACCAAGTGGTGCTTGGAAGCGGTCTTCCCAAGATCAACTTCGGTATCAGCGCTCATTTCGAGTACAAGAACTTCGACCTGAGCATCTCTACTTTCGGAGCCCTCAACTACCATGTGTCAGACGATATCTACAACAGTTTGAACTCCTGCTATGGTCCTGGAAACAAGGAAGTGGGCATGCTCGACGCCAACCGCTGGTCGGAAGACGGCTTGACCTATCTCTCCAGCGTGCCACGCACCTACTTCGCCAACAGCGCCACACTGGCCTGGAACGACCTCTTCAGTGACCGCAAGATCCAGAACGCCGCTTACTGGAAGATCGCCAACGTGGAGTTGGGATACAACTTCCCCGACAAGTGGTTTGGCGGTTATGTCACTGGTGTGCGCGCCTACGTCTCAGCACAGAACCTCTACACCTTCACAGGCTATCACGGCTACAACGTGGACTATGCCGGAGGCACCTTCACACCGGGCTACAACTTCTGCTCCTTCCCCAGTGCAAGAAGTTTCATGTGCGGCATACTCTTCACCTTCTAACAGCCTGAAGTATAAGATATAAGAGAACCATTATATAGAATCACAAGATATGAAACTATTCAAGATATCCCTGGCTATTTTGCTGGGCCTCAGCACGCTCTCATCGTGCGACGACAAGCTGGAACTCACCAACCCCAACCAGCAGACCACCGGCACCTTCGGCTATACTGCTGAAGACCTGGAGGAGTGCGTCATCGCTGCCTACAACCACATCCGCATGGAAGGCACCTACGCCCGCGTGGGCTACACCATCGACGTGTGCCGCGGCGACGAGGCATGGAACTCCTCACAAGTGTGGTATATGCCCTTCGATGACCTCAACGAGCCGATCACCGATGAAATCGGCCAGTGGTCATGGCGCGACTGGTACTACACCATCAATGTGTGCAACTTCGTCCTCATGCGCTGCGGCGAGGACAATGCAGCCCTCTCCGACCAGATGAAACGCATCAAGGGACAGGCCCTCTTCATCCGTGGTCTGGCCTACTACAACCTCGCAGGCTACTACCAGAATCCGGCCCTGATCACCGACTACAACAGCTATTCCACGCTCGACGGACTTTATGCCACCAACAAGACTGAAGACGGCGTCTATCAGTACGACCTCGTGCTCGACCAGGTGGAGAGCGACTTCCAGCAGGCCATGACACTCCTTCCCTCACGCGACATGGGCGGCGAGTGGGCCAAGGGCCGTGCCACAAGCGGTGCTGCCGCCGGATACCTCGCACGCACACTCATGCTCCGTCACAAGTACAGCGACGCCCTCACCGTGCTCAAGGACATCATCAACAAGAAGTACGGCACCTATCAGCTCATGGCCAACTACGGCGACAACTTCCGCGAGGGTGCACAGTATGAGAACAATGCCGAGAGCCTCTTCGAAATCCAGTTCCTGGACTATGGCTCACAGGGCACCGACGACGAGTGGACACCCGTCAACACCAGTTCCAACGCCACTCAAGGCTCTGCCATCGAGAGCAACTTCGGTCCTGGCGACTTCGGCGGATGGGCAGACATCTCGGCCTCACCATGGCTCTACAACCTCTTCAAGGCAGAGCGTACCACAAGCGGCAAACTTGACCCGCGCCTCTACTGGACCATTGGAACCTATGAGGATGACTGGGAAGGCTTCGAATACGGCAACATGTGCTACGCCACCCCCATGTCTCCGACGGAGAATGTCGTGACCAACAACAACTACGGCGGTCTTCCCATCGCCAAGTTCACCAACCTCCGCACAGGTCTCTACGAGAAAGTCGTCACCGGTCTTCATGACGGCATCAACCTCCGCATGATGCGCTACTCCGACGTGCTGCTCAGGGCTGCCGAGTGCGAGAACGAGGTCAACGGTCCCACACAGCAGGCCATCGACTGGATCAACCAGGTGCGCACCCGTGCACAGCTGGCAGAACTGAAGCTCTCCGACTTCAACTCCAAGGACAAACTGTTTGAGCAGATCGCCAACGTGGAGCGCCCGAAGGAATTCGGCTGCGAGCACGGACGTGGTCTCGACCTCATCCGCTGGGGATTCTTCTACAGCAACGAGCGCCTCACCCAGCTCAAGGAGCATGGCACCTTCCGCCGCACCACCGACCGCAGTAGGGTGAAAGAGGCTGTCAGCTACACCAACGTAGGTATTGATCCCGAACTGAAGTCCTCATACGACTCCTATGAGAAGGGACATGAGTTCCTCCCCATCTTCCAAGGCACGCTGAATGACAATCCCAACCTGAAGGGCAACTCCGCCAATGAGGGTACCGACAACTCCACCTACTTCCTTGGAAAAGGATGGACTGTGCACCCCGTTGTCAACTTGTAATCACCATTAACGATAAAAAACTCAAATTATGAAATATCTTAATTCATTTGCTTCCATTTTCTGCGCAGCCGTCATGGGCATGTCGGTCATGACCAGCTGCGAGGGAGGCGACCTGTACAATATATTGTCACCCGACTGGCTTTCCTCCAGGGCCGACTCCATCGCCAATGCTAAAGGCTCTGGCACCGAAGAGGAGCTGGAAGGCATGATGGAGGATGTGTATACCATTGGAGCTGTCGATTTCTCCTCTGGATGGTGGTCACAGTTCAGCAAGTATTACCAGATCCCCGAAGGTGCGGTATGGAATGCCCAGTTCAACCTGAACATCAATCCCAATGCATCCAACACCTACAAGAATTTCGCTCTGATCATCACCAATGACGTGGACCGTGGCGGTGACGGCTACACCGAGTATGGTGCCATCCGCTACGACAACCAACCCAGCGGAAACTCTGAGTGGGGAGGTTACATCGACCGCAGCCTTGTTGAGAGCACCCTCACCTTCTCCACCGACACCGATACCGGTGTGGACAAGCTTGGCGGCAAGGTGACGCTGACCATTGACCGTTCGACGGGCGGTCTGCTGGTGAGAATCACCAATGGAACGGTGACGAAGACCTATACCCAGAAATCGGCTCTTCCCAACCTCAACGCCGATCCTGCCAATACCACCATCCGCGCCTTCCTCGTGCCGGAGGGATCCTACATCAATTTCCTCTCCACCAACATCGAGCCTATTGGCGGATGCACCTCTGCTGAGGACAAGCAGCCTTTGTCGATGACACTCTCCGGCGTACCCAGTGAGGTGCTGATCGGCACCGAACTCGCCGATGCCATGGCCAATGTGACCGCCGTTGTGAACTTCGAGCAAGGAGTCACCAAGAATGTCACAGCCAAAGACCTCATCTTCAGAGCTATCCCCAACTATGAGGAACTGGGTCAGAAGACGCTCGTCGTCCTCTACAACAAGACATTCAAGGGAGCCAACTGTGATGAACCCATCGTGGCCAGCAAGACCTTCAGCGTGGTGAAGGAACTCTCCGCATTCACGCAGACCGTGGTGGTGCCGAATCCCACCGTATTGGGAGCCACCGACAACTCGTCTGGATGGTGGAGCGCCCACACCGACAACATCAAGGTGGCACCCAAGGAGACCAAGGTTGTCAACTTCACCAACTACACCACAGGAGATAACAACTGGAACAACTTCGTCATCGTGCTCAACAGAGCCGACCTGTCAGAGTATGCCGTCGTACGCGCCGACAACTACGGATGGGGTGACGGCTACGCAGCCTGCACAGCAAGCGGCGGACCTGCCGACTGGGATGCCTGGCGTGCAGCCATGAATGGCGCCAAGGTCACCGCTTATATCACCAACAACGGCGATGGCACAGCTGACGTGAAGGCTGTGATGCATGGTACCGACGGCGTGGACTATGAGCAGTCCTACAAGGGCATCAACACGGTTGACCCGGACAACTTCTATTTCCGCTTCACGGTTGACGGCTGCCATCTGGTATTCGACACCGAACTTGGCACACCCGACTGCTCTGCTGGCTGGTGGTCCGTCTTCACGCCCAATGTGAAGGTCATCCCCCATCAGATCTACACCATCAACTTCACCAACTACACCTCAGGAGCCAACAACTGGAACAACTTCGTGGTGATCCTCAACAAGGCAGACCTGGGTGAGTATGCCGTGGTACGTGCCGACAACTACGGATGGGGTGACGGCTATGCAGCCTGCACACCAAGCGGCGGACAGACAGACTGGGGTGCTTGGCTCCGTGCCATGAATGGCGCCAAAGTGACCCTCCAGGTCGTCAACAACGGCGATGGCACGGCCGACGTGAAGGCTGTGATGCACGGCACCGACGGTGTGAACTATGTCCAGGACTACATCGGCATCAACATGATTGATCCCGACAACTTCTACTTCCGTCTCACTGTTGACGGCAGCTATCTCAAGTTTAATTAATTCCCACAGCGGATCGGATTGCCTGCGGACTTCATTGTCCGCAGGCAATTGACATCTTATAACATAATGATAAAATATGATGACAAAAAGAATAACTAGACTGTTCTGCCTGTTCGGTTTAGGTTTGCTGCTGACAGCATGTGGCAGCGATGGCGGCGATGATGATGGCGGAAGCGGAGGCGGAGGAACACCCGCCAGCGTCAAGGTATCGACACCCGAGGTATCCTCCATCACCACGACCTCGGCCTTGGTAACCGCCACGGCCACAGGTCCTGACATCAAGAGCCGTGGCGTATGTTATGGAACGACAGCCAACCCCACCATCAACGACACCAAGCTCACTGCCTCCGGCGAGAACATCAGTGTCGCCCTCTCGTCGCTCAATCCGGCCACGACCTATCATGTGCGTGCCTATGCGCAGACCTCTTCCACCTATATCTATTCCAGCGATGTGACCTTCACCACCAAGGAGGAAGAGAAAGCCACCTGGTCAGCACCGACCTATGTTGACGACTACCGCAATATCGCTGGTTGGGAAAACCGCTTACGTTGGAACCTTGCCAACGTGCACGACCCCTCCGTGATGAAGGCCGACGACGGTTATTATTATATGTACTGCACGGATGCCGGATTCGGCAATCCGCAGTCCGGACATGGTCATTTCCATTGCCGCCGTTCCACCAACCTCGTCGATTGGGAGTATCTTGGCGCCACCATGCCCAACTTGCCTTCTTGGGTAAGTGTCAAACTCAATGAGATCCGTGCCCAGATGGGCCTTGGATCCAGCACGACCAACTACAACAACTGCGGTTACTGGGCACCCTGCGTGAGGAAAGTCAAGGAAGGCCTCTACCGCATGTATTACGTCATCACGATTGACGGTACCATCGACGGTCCCAACAGTTGGGGAGAACGCGCCTTCATCGGACTGATGGAGACCTCCACTCCTGCCGACGTGAAGAGTTGGGTGGACAAGGGTTACGTCATCACCAACTATTCCGACCGAGAGCTCAACTACAAAGTGAGCCCCACGGCCTGGGAGCAGTGCTATTTCAAATACAACGCCATCGATCCCAGCTACATCATCACCCCCAACGGAGAGCACTGGCTCGTCTATGGCTCATGGCACAGCGGATTCCCCATCGTGAAGCTCAATCCTGACACAGGAAAACCCATCACCGACCCCCTGCCCAATCCCTGGGGAAGCGCCAACGAGAAAGCATACGGCAAGCGCATCTATACCCGGAGCGCCACCTCCAGGTGGCAAGGTTCAGAGGCTCCAGAGATCATCTACCGCGATGGATATTATTACCTCTTCCTGGCCTACGACGCACTCGACGTGCCCTACAACACACGCGTGGTAAGGAGCACCAGTGTTGACGGTCCTTATTATAGCATGACGGGTGCCGATGTGACCAATGGAGGCGATGCCTTCCCCATCCTCACCCACCCCTATAAGTTTGCCAACAACGACGGTTGGGTGGGCATCTCCCACTGCGCCGTGTTTGAAGACGGAAACGGAAACTGGTATTACGCCTCACAGGGCAGATTCCCCGTTGGTTCCACATCACAACCCAACTGGGCACCCAATGCCATCATGCTCGGCCATGTACGCTCCATCCTCTGGACAAAAGACGGCTGGCCTGTCGTGATGCCTGAGCGCTATGCCGCAGTTCCACAGACAGCCATCAGCGAGAATGACCTCGCAGGCAAATGGGAGCATATTGACCTTTCTTATAAATATGGTGAGCAGAAAACTTCCGTTACCATCACTCTGAATGCAGACCATACGGTGACGGGTGGTATCTGGAACGGTAAGACATGGTCGTTCAACTCATCCACCAATACCCTCACGGTCAACGGAGTGGAATTGCTCCTGAAACGAGAGTGCGACTGGGAGGCCAATCCCCGCAAAGCCACAATCGTTTACGCCGGCTATGGAAACAACGGCCGCACCACGTACTGGGGAAAGAGAGTTTCCGACTGTCATAACGCAGCAAAGACCAAGTCATTTGCATTGATTATGGCGGTCTGAAAGGCCAACGAACACTAAGCCCAGGGCGATTGCCCTGGGCTTATATGTACTGGCCCTTCAGACCGTTTTTCTTACTTACAAACGGATGGCTGTCATTTTTGGAGCCGTCCGACGTATTTTACCGGTTTGGCATCCTGCTTGATGGCATCAGCAAACTGCTGTGGTTTGATGGTGACGGGTCCACGCATGAACTCTGGCACATTATAGCATTTCAAGAACTGGCGATGACGGTCAGGATCGGCACAAGGCAGTTCGAAAGGCTTGCCGGCTTTTCCATTGCCGTCGATATGTGCCATAAACGGCCGTGTGTAGTTGCCGTCGTAGCGGCGGCTGCTGAACACCACCCACCGTCCGTTGCTCGACCATGAGTGATAGCTCTCGGTATCGGGCGAATTGAGTTCCTCCATGTTGCGCACCTTCCCCGTCTGAAGGTCCAGCATCCAGAGGTCGGCATCGTGGTGCCAGATGTGGAAGACCCCCGACTTGGCGAGAGTGAACATCAGGTAGCGCCCGTCGGGCGAGATACGCGGCAAAGTGGCGCTCTTGTCAAGTGAGTCAGCGGCGAAAACCAGTTCACGAGGTCCGAATTGCAAAGTCTCGGGGTTGAAGCTCTTCTTATAAAGGTTGTATTTCACCTCATCCGTCCTTTTGATAAACTCCTTGCCTTTGTCGATGGTGTCCTTATACTCGAAATGGGCGCTGCAATAGTAAAGCGTCTTGCCATCGGGTGCCCAGAAGGGGAAGCACTCCAGTTCGGCGGGGTCGTTCTCGATGTTTGTCACCTCGTTTTTCGCCAAATCATACGCGATCAAGTCGCTCTCCACATCAAACACCTCAATCTTGTTGGGATCGACAGAGTGGAAAAGCTGGCCTGTCATATTGGTGGAATAGACAATCAGCTGGAGCCATGGATGCCAAGTGGGATAGACGCCAGCCGACAAGATGGAGTCATTGCCCATATTGATTTTCTGGATGTTTCCGTCATAGGCGATGACGGTACCACCCAGATTCTGGCGGGCATGAAACTGCATCCTGTCAGGGTTGTACTGCTGGTAGTTGTGGCAGTTGATGCACTGTCCGTCCGCGCCTTCCGAGCAGAGCATATTGTCATAGATGACACTTTCGTCATAGTTTTCCAAACAGCGCTGGTTGATGGTCAGCTCTTCGTAGGTGACATAAGAAGGAGAGATGAGCCGATAGCTGATATAAGGATCGATGGAATCGGGTGAGACATAGATGTTGAAGGGTTTGAAACGCCTCCACTGTCCGTCATTCTCTACAAAGACCTCCACTTTGATCGCATCGCCCTTGGCGTTATCGACCATCCTTTTCCACTCATCCGCATCGGGCTGCACCTTGCTGCCACCGCAGACGAATTCCTCGCTGCCAGCAGTCAACCTGGCCACCACATTATCGGCCTTGCCGTCGATCTCGAAGGTCAGCGGTGCGATGTTGACAGGCACCGTGACATTGGTGTAGTCAGGATAGATATCGGGCAGTTCGTCCGACTCCCAGAAATTCTGGGGTATCTGGTTGCCGCAGGCCATCAGCATTGTTGCTGCAGCGGCGAATATAAAGAGTTTTTTCATATCAATAATAAGTAAGGTTTCTCAAGAAGAAGAAATCGAAATAATAGGTATTGCCGAATCTTTCCAGCAGCATCTGCTTTTGCGGACCGTTGGGCGTCTTGCGGCTTTGTTCCATCAGTTGCATAAACGAAGCGAAGCTCTCCCGCACGCCGGGCTCCAGTTCCCATTCATCCAGTCCTTCCATGCCACTCAGATTGGCAAACATCCAAGCCGCTTCCTGAAAGATGCGGGGAACAGCCCGATCGCCGTTGAGGTCCATGAAATGCTCGAAACGCGGCCAGAAAAGGTCGGGATTCCTGGTCCACATCGCTCCAAGCACGGCCTGCTCCTGGAAATAGAGGTCATCGGCATCATGCTGTGCCAAATTGGTCATCACGCATTTCTCCACCCATCCTTCCACCGCATCCAGCTGGTCCACATAGTGCGTCATGTGGGTGATGGGGCCCGTCTCATCGTCTTTGGCCAACAGCTGTTTGTCGTTCATCAATTTCTCCATGTGGTCGGCCCATGAACCGTTGTAGAAGGTTTGCCTGAGGAGGTCAAGGAACTTCCTGGCGGCCTGTTTCTCGTTGCTGAAGATGGCACAGCGGGCCATGTATTTCAGCAGTTCCACACTCCAACCGTATTCCACGCCGTCCTCCATGCAGATGCGATGACACTCATTCATCATGCCGTATTGATAGAGCATCATGCGGCCTGCAATATGATACATATAGATGGGCAGCGGAGTATTGTATTTCTTGGAACCTTTAGGGAATTGGTACATCTCACTGCACTGACGGCCCAACCGGCTCAGAGCCAGGTTATGCATGATCACGATGGCCCTTGTAGGCTCGATGTCCTGCTTCTTGCCCTCTTCTATGACACCGTCCCAGTCAGCATGCTCCACACACCGCTGCATACGCAGCTCATGGTGGAAGTTGGCGTCCTTATACCAAAAATGGTAAACAAACCCGATGACAGCGATCAGCACACATCCCTGCAGAATCCACTGCAAGGCGGAACGCTTCGGCGCTTTCCACTCTCTACCACAGAGAAGAGTCAACAACACGAAACAAGCGGCCAACACATAGTAAGGCATATAGAAAGCGGGGTAATCCTCACTGATGGTAAAGACTGGCAGGGCCGTCGTGTAGATGTCGCTGAGGTTGGTCTCGTAATAGACGAAACGGTAATAAAGCAGAGGTATGAAGATGACACTCAGCAGGGCTGTCACACTCAGGATGACCCGAGTGCCGAGCTGAGCTTTCTGTCTCCAGACCATGAGTCCCATCAACACCGCCGCAAACAAGGCATAGGCTCCCATCAGCGGATAGCCAACCAGGACCACCAGCAGGATGAATGCAGCACGCAGCCACAGTTTTCCCGGCAATTTGCGGAATGCCCAAAGCAAAGCTGTCCCAGCGATAGTGCCCAACGTTGCCACATAGAAGAAGCCACGCAGTTTGATGACATACACCCAGTAGCCCAGTTCCATATTAGCCAGCAACAGGACGGCCACGGGAATCAACGTCAGCACAAGCCATTTCTTAGGGATGTTGAACGCCCGCTTTGTCAGCCACATCAGCAGCAGCCAGCAACCGCAGAGCAGGATGACACCAACCCAAGGATAATAGAAATGCTGGGTCAGGAATGCGCCGAGATATGAAAGCATACCGCCAGGCGCCACCATCTGCTGGTGAAAGAACAAGGAAGAGTTCAGGAAAACGTTGTGCTGCTGAACCTTCCAGAGAAAGTCAGCTTCGTAATACAAAAGGGCAAAAGCCGCCAATATCAAGGCGCCAAGCCACAGTGCAAGAGGTTTCAGTTTTTTCATTCTGACAATCAATGTGGATCAAAAACATCCGCAAAGATACGAAATCTTTTTGTAAGCCAAACTGAATTCATCAGAAAAACCATTTCACCTGTCTCCATAATGACTATAAGCAGGAGGGAGGAGATCTGGAGTTTTTAGGGGGGTAAGGTCTTTTAAGGTCTTTAAGGTCTTTAAGGACCTTAAGGACTTTAAGGACTTTAAGGACCTTAAGGAAACTACCCCTCTCCCTGAGGGAGAGGATGGGAGAGGGGGATGAGGGTGAGGGATAAATTTGCGGAAGCGATTATTTCGGTCAAAATTTCATCAAAAAGAGCATAATTTGATATTTTATTGCTAATTTTGCCATGCCTTTGAATGGATTATATCTGACTTTGAATTGCACCAACAAGGTAAGAGCAGGTCCCCATACGGCGAAAAGCGAAACAACAGACTGTTGTTCAGCGAATTATGAATCATGTCAAATCAGAATGGTGCGCAACTGAGGAAATTATGGATATCTCTTCACTGAAAAAAGAAATGCAGGAAGTTCTCGAAAAAAATATCCTGCAATTTTGGCTCGACAAAATGATGGACGAGACTAACGGCGGTTTTTTAGGCCGTATGGACGGCCATGGTGTGCTTCATCCCGACGCAGAGAAGGGTGCCATCCTCAATGCCCGCATCCTGTGGGCTTTCTCCGCCGCTTACCGTGTGCTGAAAAAGCCAGAATACCTGGAAGCAGCCACGAGGGCCAAGCGCTATATCATCGACCATTTCTACGACCCCGAGTTTGGCGGCATCTATTGGAGCCTTGACAGCAAAGGCCAGCCCAAAGACACCAAGAAACAATTCTATGCCATCGGCTTCGCCATCTACGGACTGTCAGAATATGCCCGTGCCACCGCCGACCCCGAGGCCCTCGACTATGCCTTGGATCTCTTTGAGTGCATCGAGGAACATGCGTTCGACCACGAGCATAATGGATATATAGAGGCATGCACCCGCGAATGGGGAGAGATCGCCGACATGCGGCTGTCGGAATTAGACGCCAACTACCCCAAGTCGCAGAACACGCATCTGCATATCATCGAACCCTATACCAACCTTTTCCGCTGTCTGAAGGAGATGCGCGAGACAAGTTTATGCAACTACGTGCCCTCCATCGGAGCCGTGCTGCCCGTGGGCATCACCGTGCCGCAGGAGACCTTCGACCGTGTGGCACAAGCGCTGCGCAACCTCATCGGAATCTTCACCGACCGCATCCTCAATCCCGAGACCCATCATCTTGACCTCTTCTTCGGTATGGACTGGACACGCGAGGCCGGACGGCTCGAGAGTTACGGTCACGACATCGAATGTTCATGGCTGATGCACGAAGCCGCCCTGGTTTTGGGCGACAAGGTCGTGCTGCAGCAGGTGGAAGAGGTGGTCAGAATGGTGGCCAAAGCCTCGGAGAAAGGTCTCAACGCCGACGGTTCGATGGTGCATGAGGCCAACCTCGACACCGGTCATGTCGACACCGACCGCCACTGGTGGGTGCAGGCAGAGGCCGTGGTGGGTTTCTACAATATCTATCAATATTTCGGTGACGAGGATGCTTTGCAGAAAGCCCTTCACTGCTGGCAGTACATCAAAGACCACCTCATCGACTGGGATGGTGGCGAGTGGTGGTGGAGCTGCGACCCCGATGGGAACATCAACCAGCGTGATGACAAGGCCGGTTTCTGGAAATGCCCCTACCATAACTCACGCATGTGCCTTGAAATCATAGAAAGAGAATAGCGCAGCACTTGAAAACCTGAAGAACCATTGGTCGCTGGCCGAAGGGAAAGCCCATTGCAATCCCAATGCCGTCGGATTGCAATTATTGCATATCCGACCTAGTACGGCATCCTTTTGAGCAATGAGGTCAAGAGGGAAAGCGGCAGGCTGAGTTTCGCCGAATTGTATCGCCCGCGACACAACGTTAATCATTCTTAAATATTTGAATAAATCGCTTGCGATATAAGTGATTTGTCTTACCTTTGCCTTCTGAAAATATCGCAAGCGATATAACAAGAATGATTATTGATTCAAATTTTGATAACTGACCATAGATCGCATTATGTATTCAGAATTGCAACTTGACAACCAGATTTGCTTCCGTCTCTATACGGCTTCAAGACTTGTCATCCAGGCATATACCCCATTGCTCCATGCATTGGGTATCACCTATCCCCAGTATCTCGTGCTGATGGTGCTTTGGGAGAAAGATTGCCAGCCCGTGAACGACATCGCCCGACGTCTCCAGCTGGAAACCAACACGGTCACACCTTTGCTCCAGCGCATGGAGAAACAGGGTATTGTCGTCCGGAAAAAGGGCGACCGTGACAAGCGGCAACAAATCGTGTCGCTGACAGAAAAAGGCAAACAAATGGAGACAGAAGCCTACCAGACCATCCCCCAAGGTATGGGAGAAGAGTTGAAAGCCTGTCCGCTTCAACTCGAAGACTATCAAAACCTGGCCAAAGAATTGGATTCCATCATCGAAACACTCAAAAAGAAATAGTAGCTTTTGGACAGACTTTTATCATATCATGGAGCACGCCGTACTGGTGGGAGAACAACGGCCTTACTGCACTGCGCTGCTGTGGACCAACGGTCCCGCCGACACACTTGCCGCCAGCATCGAGAACATGAACCAGGCCCTCTCCCACCCTGAACAGGTGAGCAAGGCGTCATCGACTGCCGGGAAATCCTGATGCAGTTGGGTGCGAACCCGCAGGACATCTTCCTCGGCACGCTCAATGCCGGCCATCCAGGCGGCATGCTGCCACTGACTTCAGCCGAAGCAGAGACACTCCACTCCCCCCTGTTGCCCGACAACCTTTACGGGAGTGACGCCACCATCCTCCCCCAGTCTTTGGGTTTGCCGCCCATGCTCACCATCATGGCCATGGCAAAGCGCATCGCCAAAAACATCGAAAAGGCCTTCTAAACCTATGCCGGAGCATAGGATGGCACAGATGAAAACAAATATTCATGCCATCGTTCGACTAATTCAATTTTTTTGTCTAAATTTGCCCGAACAATTCCAGCCACTTTTTGACTGGAACAAATTGACCGATACGCATATTTATGGATATGAACTGGGAAGACGATTTTAGCATCAAAGTGAGCGTAGATGATCAACACACTGTGCTGATCTCAGCCAACAAGGATGGTCTGATCTCTTTAGCCAATCAGCTGAAGGCCTTGGCGAATGAAGGCACAGGAAGCCATATCCATTATAATGAGTACAATTCACTGGAAGAAGGTTCCTCCGAGTTGATTATCGAGAAAATAGACTGAATACCAATTCCTAAAAATCAAAAATATGAAAAAGAGCATCGTCATATCCTTCGTGTTTTTCGCCTTGTTGTTATGCTCATGCCAAAAGAGCAAGACCGTGGAGAGCACCGACCGCATCACCGCGGAGATGGCCTATGAGGGAGTAAACAACTATTGCCATAGCACGTATGACTGGAGTGTAGCGGAAGAGAACCCTTCCATCATGTATGTCACGATGGGCGAAGAGACGGAAACTGAATATCAAGTGATATTCCGCAGTTACACCGGCGCATTCGTCTATTTTTATGTCGATAAGGCAAGCGGCACCACACGGATGGTTGAGTCCGTTCCATCTCTTGATGTCGAAGAAGAAACCGGGACCATTAATCTCTCTGACTATTTAGAGAAGAAAAACTAAGCAATCCTTCAAAGACAGGCGCGGGTCTGTCTTTGCAGGATTGTCCTCGTCATATCCGTCTTTATCTCACCACGATGGTCTTGCCCTTGCCTTCCTGACGCAC
Organism: uncultured Prevotellaceae bacterium; assembly: GCA_902776475.1. Lineage (GTDB taxonomy): Bacteria > Bacteroidota > Bacteroidia > Bacteroidales > Bacteroidaceae > Prevotella. Next base: position 54,072 of record CACYQD010000027.1, read on the forward strand.
GACGAAGGTGCCCCTCAAGCCAGCAAGGCTCTTGGCCTGTCGGCGGACGAGCTTGCCGTCAGTCGTATAGACATCGAGCAGTGACTGTGAGGCAGCCTCTACACCACCGATGGCCAATTCCTGGTCATCAACGATACGTACGTTGTCCACAAGCAAGACATCGCCCAAGGTCTCCACCTCGCCAAACCAGTCAAACTCTGTAGGATTGACAAATTCAGCCGTGAAGCCCACATGAGCGTAGCGACCATTCTTCAGTGCAGTCAGGGGGATGCAAACGGTGGTGTACTCCTTGGTAACGGGAACACCGCTCTGAAGGATTGTCTCGTCAACAGGCCCGTCGATGCTGCCGGTGATATTGAGTTGGGTAATGCCCAGCCCCTTCACGTCGAAAAGCAGCACGGGATAGTCAGCATCCTTGACATCGAGTTTGCCCGAGATGAAGTAGCTCTCACCCTCATATCGACTCAAGAGCGCCAATGCGGAACCGTCGCCATCGCTGGAATCCGACGACACGAGGAGTTCGGCATCAGAATCCCAGAAGTAGTGCAAGGCATTGTCGGCAAAGCCCTCTGTGACCGGCAACTGATAAGGAGCGCCCATCACGAGACCTGTGACGGAGTTGTCACCTGTGCCGGCTGCCGACTCCGGTTCCACCACCCAGTATGTCCAGTGCTGTTCACCTTCCACTGTGCTGCCCACGACATTAAAAGTGTCGTTGTCGGTCAGTGAGGCGAGCTGCTGGTCATAGGTGAGTTCCATGCCAAACCAACCCTCTTCCCATCGGGTGGACCAGATGTTGTAAGCAACACAAATATGTCGATAAATGAAAAGAAAAGCTTTTCGTATCTGCTTTGGTAGGCTAAATAAAAAAACCACATTCCCATTGAATGAGAGTGTGGCGAAGGAGAGGCATGCCCGCTTGGAGCGATGCGCTCTCCGGATGACTACGGCCTTATGGGACCGCTATGTAAAAGGATATTGTTTATCTGACCTCCAGATTGTCGTGGCGGGCCATCCAAACACAGAAAAGGTAACTTACCAAAGTCATGGTCACGATTGTGATTATTGCAGTTGCATTCATAATTCTTATCTTTTAAAAGTTTCTATTGTTCGTTTTGTCGATGCAAAGTTACGCCTGTTTTGGGGTATCTGCAACCAATGGTTATGAATTGTGCAGCATCCTTCACCCCAAGAAAAACGAAATGCAGCTATCGAAAATTTCGATAGCCACATGGCATTGCAAACAAAAACACGGATAGACATTTGGTTTTTACAAAGAAAAACCGTTACTTTGCACCCGATATGGAACTAAGACAACTGAAATATTTCGTCAAGCTTGCGGAGACGCTCAATTTCTCGACAGCTTCCAAGGAACTGTTCATCAGCCAGAGCACCCTGTCCCACCAGATCCTGCAGTTGGAGAATGAAATGCAGCAACCCCTGTTTCAGAGAAACAGCCACGAGGTGACACTCACCGAGGCGGGGCAGGAACTGCTGCCACTTGCCAAGGAAACGCTCCATTCCGCCGACAACTGCATGCAGAGGCTCGAGGAACTGAAAAACCTGACAGGTGGAGAACTCAACATCGGAGTCACCTTCTCCTTCGCCAGCATCATGGCAGAGACCGTCACCGCCTTTCTGAGAAAGCACCCCCATGTCAAGATGAACGTCACACAATCGACGATGGCGGACCTGATTGCCCGTCTTGAGAACCATGAATTGGACTTCGTTCTTGCCTTCAAGCCCACCACCCCCAATCCGAGGATTGAAAGCCAGGTGCTGTTCCATCACCGTCTGGCAGCCATTGTGAATGACCGCCACGCACTGGCCAGCCGTTCTTCCATCACTTTTGAGGAACTACAAAACTATGACCTGGCCCTGACCAAAAAGGGAACCCAGGCCCGCAGTGCCTTTGAGCGTGCCATCGCACAAAGCAATTACAGTTTCCGCATCAAGGTGGAAATGAACACCGTCTATCTGCTGTTCAGACTGATACGGGAGTCCAACTATGTCACCTTGCTCAGCGAGAGTACAGTAGTGGCTGAGGATGGCCTGAAAGCCATCCCCATCGCAGACACCGACACCCCGGAAAAACAAATGCACGGCTGCATCCATCAACTGAAAAATGCCTATGTGAAAAGAGCCGCACAAGAGTTTTTCCGCATGCTCGGCGACAGTACTTCTGTCCTTTTCAGCCGGGAACAACGATAACCGCTGGCCCCGATTCTATCGGACAGGAGAACGAACGTTATTCTTCCACCTGCCTCTTGAGCAGATTCAGTTCCATCTCCGGCTTCATGACGTTGTTGACCTTCGTCTGCTGGGCCTTGACATGAGCGTTGAGCGTGGCCTTGATGTCCTGCGACGAGGCACCAATAAGGAACTGATACTCACCCTCGGCGACCACCCATGCAGATGCAGCTTCGTCGAACGAGGCAAGATCGGCGGCTTTGACGGTGAGCTTCAATGTCTCGCTCTCGCCAGCCTTCAACGCCTTGGTCTTGGCGAATGCCTTCAGTTCCTTCACGGGCTTATTGGCAGCCTTATTGTCCGGAGCGGAAATATAGAGTTCCACAACTTCCTTGCCCTCAACACTGCCCGTGTTTTTCACGTTTACGCTGATCTCGAAGGCATCGCCCTTCTCGGCAATCTTGGGATTGCTGTACTCAAAGGTGGTGTAGCTGAGACCGAAACCGAAGGGATAGCTAACAGGAACCTCGAAAGAATCAAAGTAACGATAGCCGACATAGATGTCCTCCTCGTAGTTGGTATAGTCCACATTTTTCACATTGCCCTTCTTACCCTGATTCATCAGGTCGATGCGTGGATCCTGGTCGATGGGGAAATTCTTTGAGGAGTATGCATCGGTGAAGCTGATGGGCCATGTCATGGTGAACTTGCCAGAAGGAGACTGTTTGCCACTCAGCACATCGACGACACTGTTGCCGCCCTCCTGTCCTGCCTGCCAGGCGCAGAGGATGGCATCGGGCAGCTCTTTCCAGGAAGCCGTCTCGATGACCCCGCCGATGTTGAGGAGCACCACTACCTGCTTGCCGGCCTTATGGTAAACATCGCACACCTGCTCGACGAGCTGGCGCTCAGCGCTGCTGAGGTTGAAGTTGGCCATACTGCGGTCAAGGAACTCTCCGGAGAGGCGTCCCAAGGTGATGACAGCCACGTCGGCCTGCTCTGCCTGCGCGGTGATCTCAGCAGTTGAGAAAGACAGTTCTGCGGGCAGCGGCTGGGGCAGGAACTGGGCGAGCATGGCAGCGTTGGGGTCTTTCTTGGCCTTTGCCTCGAGTTCGGCGGCAGCCTTCTTCTTGGCATTGGAGATATAGGTCTCATAGGCGTTCTTCAGGTTTTCAGAAACGTTATAGCCACCGTTTTTCAAACCATCGAGCAGCGATACGACATAGGCATGGTTCACATTGCCGGAACCCGTGCCACCGGCGATGAAATCGTAAGAAGTGTTGCCATAAAGGGCTATATTCTTAATCGATTTGCCAAAGGGCAGTGCCTTGTCGTTTTTCATGAGTACCATACCCTCTGCAGCCGACTGACGAGTGACGGCGGCATGAGCTTTGAGGTCGGGCTTGTTGGAGTACTGATAGCCCTGATAGCGGGGACTCTTCTCCACGAGATTCAGGACGCGCTGGACACAGCGGTCCAGGTCGGCCTCGGCCAGTTTGCCGCTCTTCACACCAGCCACGATGCTGTCGAACTGTTCGGGCTTGCCGGGCTGCAGCATGTCGTTGCCGGCCCACATCTGCCTGGCACCGTCTTTGCCGCCAAACCAGTCGGTCATGACCGTTCCCTCGTAGCCCCATTCATCGCGGAGAATAGTGGTGACGAGGTCCTTGCTCTCAGAAGTATATACCCCATTGATATAATTATAGGAGGTCATCACCGTCCAAGGCTTGCTCTCCTTGATGGCAATCTCGAAGCCCTTCAGATAGATCTCGCGCAGGGCACGCTGTGAGATACGTGCATCCGTGTTCATGCGGTTGGTCTCCTGGTTGTTGGCCGCAAAGTGCTTGATGCTGGTTCCGACATTGTTTTTCTGAACTCCAATGATATAGGCGGAAGCCGTCTTTCCGGCCACAACGGGGTCCTCCGAATAGTATTCGAAGTTGCGTCCGCAGAGAGGGTTGCGCATGATGTTCAGTGCAGGAGCCAGCAGCACGTCGGCCCCATATTCCTTCACCTCCTCGCCGATGGCCTGTCCCACCTCCTCGACGAGTTTGGTGTTCCATGTAGAAGCCAACAGCGTTCCAATGGGAAAATGGGTGCAGTAATAAGTGAGCGAGTCACCCTCGCGGGTGGCATCGATGCGCAGGCCTGCAGGACCGTCGGCCAGGACGACAGCAGGGATTCCGAGGGAGTCGAAAGCATAGGTAGTGCCAGCAGAACCAGGAACAAGGCTGGTGGTGGAACCGATGACGGCATCTTCGCCGGAGAAGCCGGGCATGCCCATACCGATGACAAAGTGAGCCTTGTCTTCGAGCGACATCTGGGCCATCACTTCTTCCTTATTGATCACTTTGGCAGGCGTTATGTCGGTTGTGCTGCAGCCGAAAACAAGAGCAGCGGTGGCTGCGATAGCTGAAAGACGATAAATTTTGGCAATCATAATATCCATTTTTCAAAAGGTTAATAATCAATCACTTAAACAATAGTGGTGTAAACTCTGAAAGATAGATTCGCCAGTTGCGCCAGATGTGTCCGCCATCGGTCTCGAGGTAAGTGTACTTATGACCTTTTGAGTCGAGATAGGCACGCAGATCGTTGTTGTTCTTGATGAGGAAATCAGTTTTGCCGATGCCTATCCAGAAGAGATTGGGCTTCTTGGCAAAGAGGCCGTCGATCTTCTTGTTGCGGTCAGCATAGATATTGGGGAAACCATTGGGATCAGCCTGCTGCTGGTCAACAGCAGCGGAGAAGAGTCCGATATAACCAAACAAGTCTGGATTGTTGATGCTGATGAAGAGGCTGTGGAAGCCACCCATCGACAGGCCGGCGATTGCCCGGTGCGCCTTGTCTTTCTTCACGCGGTAAGTTTTTTCGATAAACTTCACCACATCGGGGAAGGCTGTCTCGAAACTGCCCTCCATCGTCTTGGGAAGCATCATCGTAGGAACACGGAAGCCCTCGGAAGTCTCACCGGGACAAGCCTCCTGCGAGATGTTTCCGTTGGTCATCACCACAAGCATGGGCTCAGCCTTGCCCTGAGCAATCAGGTTGTCGAGAATCTGGGCAGCACGTCCCAATTCGCTCCAGGCATTCTCATCGCCACCAATACCATGGAGCAAGTAAAGCACTGGATACTCCTTGCCGCTTGTCTCATAGCCTGCAGGTGTGTAAACCGTCAGACGGCGCGTAAGCCCTGCCGTCGGACTCTCGTACCACACCTTGCTGACGGTGCCGTGGGCCACCTTGTTGACTTTATAGAGATCGGTGCGTGCATCGCCGCCGATGAGCAGCACGCTAAACAAATTGTTGATATCACGGATGTTATAGACATTGAGCGGATCGATGATCTTCACGCCGTCAACAATCATATTATAAGTATAGAGTTCTGGCTTCAGCGGGGATGAAGTGAAACTCCACACGCCCTTATCGCCCTTCACAAGGTCTGCCGTCCCTGGAACGTCGTAGGTGTTGCCACCGTATTCAACCTTCTCTGTAGGCAGGAAATCGCCGGTTATCTGCACTTTATTCGCCTCGGGGGCAATCAGATTGAAGGTCACACTGTTGTCGGCATGCACATCAGGAGATGCCACTTGGGGACCCTGTCCCCAGCTCAGGTTCTGCTGAGCCTGTGCTGCCATCCCCATGAGGCAGAGGGCAGCCAATAGAATCTGTTTTCTCATAGTCAATTTACAAAGATATAATTAAGGATGCAAAATTACACATTATATATAAAAGTCAAGAGCCAGAAGGTATGCGCTGTGAAGTGCCTGTTATCAGCATCTTACCCCTCTGCTCACTTGATTCTGACGATATTAAGAGAGTATGGAGGCACATCGAGCAATACGCGGTTTCCCTCTGGAGAGAGCAGTTGCTCCACAGGATGGATGTTGGTGGGAGCGCTGAGCGTGTTCTCTTCCATCCCGTCGTTGGCTGCCAGCCGCACCACATGGGCGCATTTTGGCGTGAAATTCTTCAGGTTCAAGCTGGCGGTGGTCGCTATCTCGCTCGTATTGGCCACCTTTACGATGACCTCGCCGGTCCGTTCATCGATGGTAGCGGAAGAGAAGACGCCCTTTGTGTCATCGCGTTTGAGCACGGTGTCGAAGACCAGTCTGTCGCCGAGCCAAGCTTTCACGCTGTCGCCAGCCACCTGCAAGATGATGTCATACCAGCGGCCCTCCTCCACACGTCCACGCTTGATATCGGTCTGCAGTTTGCCACCGTTGCTGATCTGCTCGATGGCATGCTGGGAGTTGCCCCATCCGCCGAAGTTCAGCCAGCAGTAGTTCTTTTCATCAACATAGTTGAAAATGACGAGGAATCCCTCGGCTCCTCCGTCCCTGCGGGCGCGCAACTTATAGGTGTAGTGGTCGCTGTTGACGATGCCCTTCTCCAGGCAGATGGTGGCTTCCTTAAGGCCTGTCTGCTGCACGGTGTTGCCATCCTTCTTCCAGTCGCCAAAGACGTAGTCCACATCTTTGTCCGTCTCAAAGGAGGCACGTGTGCCCCATGTGCCGAATCCGACACGGCTCTGCTTGGGTGTCAGAGGTTTGCGGACCGCGCCTTCGTAAGGATTCGTCTGGCTGACCTTCAACACTTGAGTACCGATGTGCTGAGGCATGAGTTGCTGCACGTAGTAGGACGGCGTCCCCATGACGCGGCTGCTGCTGAAACGAATCATGTCAGGGCGCCAACGGGCATCGTTCTCATTGACGAAGATGGGCGCATACGATGCCAGTTCCACGACATCGGAATTGTTCTCCATGCCCATCATATAGACGGCCTCGCCCAAGGCGGCATTCATGTTGCCCAGATTGCCAAAGCCATTGGTCACGGCATATTCACCCACATAGATTTTCGGACCACGGCGATCGTAGCTGTCATATTTGTGGAAAGCGCCGGCAAACCAGTCGGGAGAGCGGTAGTAATGCTCGTCAAGCAGGTCCACGGGAAGCGTGGAGTTCCACTTCGGGTTGTCGTCGCCCCAAGCCACCACATTGCCGATGATTTTCATCTCAGGATACTTGGCGCGGATGGCCTTGTAGAACTGCTCATAACGCTCGTAATAATGATCACTCTGCTGGCGCGGGTCAGGCTGGTTGTTTTCGTTGCCCACCTCCAGGTACTCCAAGCCGAAAGGCTCCGGGTGTCCGTTCTTGGCACGCATGGCGCCATATTTCGATGTGACGGGACCATTGGCATACTCAATGGCGTTCAAGCACTCGTCGATCCAAGGCTGGATGCTGTCGTAGGGTGTCATGCCACCATGCCACAAGCCCACGTTCACCACGAAGAGCGGTTTGGCACCGAGGTCCTCAGCCAACTGCAGATACTCGTGATAGCCCAGTCCGTCAGTGGTGCGGTAACCCCAGTTCACATTCCAGTGACCTTCGCGCTCCTCGATCGGACCTATGGTACGCTCCCAGCGGAAGGCGTTGTCCGGACTCTCCTGCCCCTCCACAAAACAGCCGCCCGGAAAGCGCATGAACTTCGGGTGCATCTGCCAGAGCATGTTGGCCAGGTCGGGACGCATGCCATTCTCGCGGTTCTTGAACGTAGGCGGGAAAAGGCTCACCATGTCGAGCTGCACCTGCCCCACCCCATCGAAGACCAAGGCAAACTGAGCCTGGGGGTCGTTGTCATTGACCGTGAAGTCGGCCTCATACTTCGTCCATCCCTTAGCCTTGGCGGCAGGGAATCCGCTCACCGCACAGTCAGCATATATCTGTGCACCGTCCTTTGAACAGAGCGTAGCCCTCACGGTGCCCTGATACTTCAAGGTCTTGGCCCAGAATGACAGGCGGTAGTTGCGGCCCTGCACAGCGTTGATGCCCCAATAGCCCTCGTTCACCAAACAGACAGGTGTAGAAGGAGAAGCCTTGATGTCGAGCGCCAAGGCATTGTGCTGCACGGCATTGAGCAGCGGTGTCTTTTTCGATGGCTGGATGAGTCTTGCAGTGATCTGCGAAGGGGCGGCAGCATACGTTGACCAACCCTGCATGTCGGCAGGAGCGCCAAAGCGCGGCCCGTCCTCAAACGAGCGGTTGCGTATCAGTTCGGCATAGAGGCCGCCGTCGGCAGCGTGGTTGATGTCTTCATAGAAAATGCCATAGAGCATGGGACTCACCTTCGGTCCGCGCTGCTGTGCATCGATGTTGATTGTCACTTGTGCATGAACGGCTGCTGCAAAGACAGCGCAACCAGCCGTCAGTAGAATGTTTTTGTATGTCATAATTCAAGGTTATTTGCTTTGACTTACCACTATCATTCTCCCATTTTCGGATACTTAGAAGCGGATTTGCAAATATACAAAGAAATATTTGATAAACAATTGAAAATTGGTTATTTTTGCATCATTATCTGGAAACGAGAACCCAGACACACCGACAATGAAAAAGTTATTTTTGGTGGCCATTGCCACATTGATAACCACAACGAGCCTCATCGCGCAGGAAATTACGAAAAACGGCCGGACTACACTGAAAGTGCCTATTGTCTCCGAAGAAGACCCCGGTTTTTATGACCAAGGCGCTGACAGGGTTTTCAACATTTGCTGGTTCACGTATAACTACCCCTCGACAAGTGGTGACGGACAGCCTGTCACCCTCTCCGCATTGGCCTGCATGCCCGACGGCACCGGGGAAGAGATAAAAATCAACAACGTCATCGCCGGATGCCACGTCACCATTACCGCTAACAAAGACTGTCCTACGGAATTCAACACATCGGGAAGCAGGTTCAACGATATTTTCCTGACCATGACTCTCGCCGGCAGCAATAGCTATCCAGCAGAAGATCTTGCCTACCACAACCTCGTCATTCTGCCTGACTATGAGGGCTATGGCATCACCAAAGACCGGGCTCATCCTTATCTGTGCGGAGAAATCACAGCAAGGCAAGTGACCGATGCTTTGCGCCATGGCATCCAACTCTACCAGAATGATCCGAAAGCAGAAAACTTCAGGCTTCCCTTCCGTCAGGACTGGCGCACCATCTGTACGGGCTACTCACAGGGCGGTGCCGTAGCCATGGCCACGCAGCGCTTTATCGAGGAGCAAGGACTGAGCGGTGAGCTGCATCTGGCAGGGTCTCTCTGCAGCGATGGCCACTATTCACCCATAGCCACCGTCCTCTTTTACGTGGAGCAGGACCGTCATGGAAAGGAAATGTCGATGCCCGTGGTCATCGGCACCCAGCGAACAGAATGCCTTCGGCTCCTTGCATCAGCAGACAACCATGACGACGGCATCATTTCCACAACCATGCCGAATACCACCACACAAAAATGGTATGACCTCTACGGCCGTCCCATCATAGGCAAACCGGCGTCGAAAGGCATCTATATCACATGTGGAAAGAAGATCCTCATCAAATGAATGGGCACATAAATACAGATTATACCCCCTTCCCCACCCCGAAAATGCAAATAGATTAAAAAAAGTAACCCAAAAATTTGGTCTTTCCAAGAATTCTGTTTACCTTTGCAACCGCAAAATCGGGATTTAGCGCAGTTGGTAGCGCACACGTCTGGGGGGCGCGAGGTCGCTGGTTCGAGTCCAGTAATCCCGACAAATGCAAGAGTCAAGTGTCTGAT
>CACYQD010000028.1 GCA_902776475.1 uncultured Prevotellaceae bacterium
CTATTAAAAAGAAAACACCCAATCTTACATTTTTGGGTGTAAAATTGGGTGTAAATCTCGTAAATCACTGATAATCAGGTGATATTGCGGAGAGAGAGGGATTCGAACCCCCGGTACGTCTCCGTACGACGGTTTTCAAGACCGTTGCAATCGACCACTCTGCCATCTCTCCTAATTTGATAAAGTGTGCCTATTTGTCGAAAGCGAGTGCAAAATTAATGCTTTAATTTGTTTTTACCAAATTTTGATTCGTTTTTTTTGATTTGTGCGAAGTTTTTCGTTTATTTCGGCGCTTCTTTGTATCTTTGCCATGGCTAAGATGTTTTGCCACAGCACAAAATTGAATGAAATTAGGTCATGATATATCCCAACAATTTTGAACAAAAGATAGGTTTCACAGAAATCCGAAAGATGTTGCATGAGCGTTGTCTATCAACACTTGGCAAAGAACGGGTGGATGCCCTTCATTTCTCCACCGACACCGGCGAGGTAAGAAGATGGTTGAGAGAAGTGCAGGAATTCCGGCGCATACAGGAGATGGCGGACGACTTCCCCCTTCAGTTCTTCTTCGATGTGAGGCCAAGTATCTCGAGATTGAGGTTGGAAGGGACTCATCTGGATGAGAACGAGCTATTCGACCTTCGCCGATCCCTGGAGACCATCAGCAATATCGTGAGATTCCTGAACCGCACCACTGGCGGTGGCACCGCAGAAGATGGGGAAGATGTGGAGTACGCCTACCCCACCCTGCAGGAATTGACCAAGGATGTGAGAACTTTCCCCGCTATCGTGCAGCGGATTGACCAACTGCTCGACAAATACGGAAAGATCCGAGACAATGCGTCTGCAAAGCTTTTGGAAATCCGCAGAGAACTTACCCGCACCGAGGGTTCCGTCTCTCGCACGTTGTATGCCATCCTCAAATCTGCTCAAAGTGAGGGACTGGTGGAGAAAGACGCCTCTCCCACCTTACGCGACGGAAGGCTCGTGCTGCCTGTTGCGCCAGCCATGAAACGGAAACTGAGGGGCATCGTGCATGACGAGAGTGCCACAGGAAAGACCGTCTTCATCGAACCTGCGGAAGTGGTGGAAGCCAACAACAGGATACGTGAACTGGAATCTGAGGAGCGGAGGGAAATCATCCGTATTCTGACAGACCTGGCCAAAGAACTTCGCCCACACGTTCCCGACATGCTGCGCTCCTACCTTCTGATGGCAGCCATCGACCTGATCAGGGCTAAGGCAGAACTGGCACAGACCATCGGGGGCATTGAGCCGGAAGTGCTCGACAAGCCCTACATCGACTGGATCAGAGCCATTCATCCCCTCTTGCAGATGTCGCTATCCAAACAGGGCAAGCAAGTGGTGCCTCTCGACATCATGCTGACAGAAGAGAAACACATCCTCATCATCTCCGGTCCGAACGCAGGAGGCAAATCGGTTTGTCTGAAGACGGTGGGGTTGTTGCAGTATATGCTCCAGTGCGGTCTTTCCATCCCCATCGGTGACCGGTCGAAAACCGGGATTTTCGAGCATGTCATGATTGACATCGGCGACGAGCAAAGCATCGAGAATGACCTCAGTACCTACAGCAGCCACCTGCTCAACATGAAGATGATGATGCGGCACTCCAATGCGCGGACACTACTTCTGATCGATGAATTCGGCACTGGAACCGAGCCACAGATTGGCGGTGCCATCGCGGAATCGGTGCTGCGGCAGTTCTGGAAACGCCATGCCTGGGGCGTCATCACCACCCATTACCAGAACCTGAAGCATTTTGCCGAGGATCACGAAGGTGTAATCAATGGTGCCATGCTCTACGACCGGCATGAGATGAGAGCACTCTTCCAGCTCCAAACCGGCCGGCCGGGCAGTTCGTTTGCCATCGAGATAGCCCGCAAGACCGGTATTCCGGAAGAAGTGATACAAGATGCGTCAGACATCGTGGGTAGCGACTACATCCAAAGCGACAAATACCTGCAGGACATCGTCAGGGACAAGCGTTACTGGGAAGGCAAACGGCAGACCATCCATCAGCGGGAGAAAGTGATGGAACAGACCATCGCACGGTATGAGGAGGAGATACGCCAGCTCCAGGAGAGCCGTAAGGCCATCATTGCCCGTGCGAAGCAGCAGGCCGAAGACCTGCTCAACGAGAGCAACCGCCGGATAGAGAACACCATCCGCGAGATACGTGAGAGCCAGGCTGAAAAGGAGGAGACCCGCCGGATCAGAGAGCAGTTGACATCGTTCAAGCAGGAGGTCCAAGACCTCAACACAGAGGAGACTGACGAGCTGATATCCAAGAAGATCAAGCAAATCCAGGAACGGAAAGAGCGCAAGGAAAAACGGCGGAAAGAAAAGTCGAAGAAAGCCGAACATGCCACGCCCGAGACGAAGTCGCCTACCCCACCCGACGTATTGGCTGTTGGTGACACCGTGAGAATCAAAGGTCTCACCACCGTAGGACAGATCGAACAGTTGCAGGGCAAGATGGCCACCGTCATTTTCGGCGACATGCGCACCAAGATGCGCTGCGAACGATTAGAGCGCGCCGCCATGCCTCCCAAAGAACAGACTGCAGCATACGCCACAGTGGGAAGACAGACCCGGGAGACCATTGATGACAGGAAACTCCACTTCAAGCAAGATATTGATGTGCGCGGCATGCGCGGGGATGAGGCCATCAATGCTGTCACCTATTTCATCGATGATGCCATACTGGTGGGCATGAGCCGCGTGCGCATCCTCCATGGAACGGGATCTGGCATTCTGCGCCAACTGATCAGGCAATATCTGGCCACCATTCCCGGAGTAGCAAACTACCGTGATGAGCACGTCCAATTTGGCGGTGCCGGCATCACGGTAGTCGATTTGGAGTAACGGAGCAGACCTACAGGATGATGTTGAATCCGAAGGAGATGCTTCCGTTGGATGAGAGCGGTATCATCTCGGAGCTGACCTTCCCGACCAATCTGTCCATTCCGATGAAGAAATTGAATCCCTTGTTGGGAGAATGGAAATTGGCAAGGAAACCGAAATTGGCCGTATAATTGTTGACAGCAAAGCTCACTGCCCCATCTAACCAGTTTGTGGGTTTGATATTGCCACTCAGCCTGGCCTCTGCCCAGGAATATGGGCCATTGATGCGAGCCGTGCCCAACAGTCCGAGTTTCAGCGACCTGTAGGTGGGAATCACATACTCGCATCCTGCTGACAAAGTTGCCCCCACGCCAGTGATCCGCGAACCGTCATCACCCTTGTCGCGCAGATTGGCGAAGTCAAGCATCTGGTCGGTATATTTGTCGGCCTTGTTGTCGAGTTTGTCAGGAGAGCTGGAATCGACAGAGACATCATGGAAACCGTCGAAAGTGAAGGACTTGGCGTCGTTGGTGGCATAGAAATCATTTGACCATGCGATGGCACCCAGGTCTTGAACGGCGGCGCTCAGCGTCAGTTCATCATTCACTTGATAGACGGCGCCGAAGTCGATGGCCGCTCCGAAACCGCTGATACCCGGGGAGTCCGTATCGATGTCATTGACATGGTCGCAGGTACCCTCCTTGCTGTTGTAGTCCTTTGTCTTGCTCAGATATTTGAAGCCTTTCATGCTCACATGCGACTGTGCATCGCCTGAGATGGTCCACTGGTCGGTGCCCTTCAGGTCGGCCACCACATCTTTCATGGACACATTGGCATCGATGACACCCACAAGCAGTTTGATTTTCGCACCCACGCGCAACTTGTCATCGATCTGTCGGGAATGGCCGGCAGCGACTTCCACATAAGACTGGGCGCTGGCATTGACATCACCGATATCATAGGTGCTGTTGGAGGCTTGTGCGGCAAACTGGAACAATTTGTAGGGAGCCCTCACATTGAATGAGGCCTTGGTGTTGAGTTCTAAGGTATTGTATCCGCCCCATTTGGCAAATCCCATGGAGAAGACAGACAATTTCAGTTGCCCGTTGATTTTGTTGTCACCCGAACTGAAACCCTTCAGCGGATTGGTCAGGTAGGGATTCATGAAGGAAGTCATTTTCTTGTCGCTCCGGTTGGGATAGAGCGGATTTTTGCGGACGAGTTCCTCGTAGCCGAAATTACCCATCATGTCGAGGTTGACATTGCCCACAATAGGGATGGAGATATATCCATGCTCATTGCCGAAGGCAGGGTTGAGGTCATGCCGGTAGAGGTAGCTATCGGTGAAATATCCTGTTCGCAACTCCTGTGCGGCGATATTGCCTACTGAGCAGGCGATGATGGCAGCCGCAATATATTTGATTGATGATCGCATAATCGATGGAATGATGAATGATTAATTGAGGTCAACGGCCACCTTGCCGTATTTCTGTATCTTGAGATCTTTCACCTTGAGAGTCTGATGATAGGCGTTGAGCATCACACCGGTCACCTTGTCGCCGCTTTTTTGATCCTTGGCCGACATCATGACACGGAAAGCCAGTCCATCGAGTGTCTTGAAGACCTCGTTGTCCTTGGGTCTCACGTAGATGACCACCTCTGTCTCCGTGGGTGTCGTTCCATTGAGAGAGGGTTTGATGGGATTCTCGACGGTTACCTCCAGGCGGTCACTGCCGATGACGTTGCCATTGATGTCGATGCCATTGGCGGTGAGTGTCAGGAAGGCCGGAATCTTGTTGTCGACGTGAGCGGTCACCTTGAGGTAGCCCTCAATCGATTTCACGCCATCCTTCACGGTCTCTACGAAACTGATGTCCTTGATCTGGTCGTTCCAGCCCGAATAGTCATCCTTATAGACGACAACAGCGTTTTCGGCCAGAGCAATGCCTGAAGCGACGGAGAGACGGATGGTTCCACGGTAGTTCTTGTCGAGTTCGATGTCGGCCGTCTGGCTGTCGTCACCCACTCCGACAAGGTCGATGAGGGCAATGCTGTCGGGCAGGTTGCGGATGACATCACAGATATCGGGAATCACGATCACCGTGGTGTCGCTCACGTTGCTGGCAGGCCGCCTTCTGACGCTGATCACGCTCTCGCCATTGGCCTTGTAGCTGAACTGCGGCACATCAATCCGATGGATGATATTTCCCTTGATGTCTTTCGACACGATGGCACCTGTCATCTTGTTGGCGAAGGGCACATTGCTGACAATATTGATGTTGAGCTGCGGATCATAGAGGTCGAGGTTGACTTCATCGTCGCGGAGGAAGGAAGGAACGTTTTTCAACGAGACACCACCCACGCGGCCAAACTCACGCTTCGGAGTGAAACCGCCACGGGCGGTAGCCACCAGCATGCGGCTCAGCACGGCAGTACCGTTGACCGACAGATCCTTGGATTCGGCCACCTTGTCGAAATCGACAGCCGACTCCTTGACGGTCACACCGATATTGAGAGAGCCGTGGAATTTCAAGCCCTCACCCTTGGTATAGGTCATGTAGCTTCCGTCGGCTTTGGTGGAAGAGAGGTCGATGCCTTTGACAGTGATGGCGAAAGTGACGCCATCAGAGGGTTTCACATTGCTGATCACGAGCTGATTGCCTGAATTCAGTTCGATGGAATCGCCCTTATAGGCAGCCTTGCCGCAGTGGATGCACTGGGGCATGGTAAAGCGCAACTGCGAGATATTGGACAAGCACCCTTTCAGTTCATCAGAGAAGGTAAAGGTGACGGTGAGTTTGGCATTTTTCACTCCGACATATTCCAGTCTTGTGATCTGGGAGGTCTTGTAGGAGTAAGTGAAATCCATATCGACCATGGGCGCATTGAAGTTGATGTCGTCATCAGCCATTTTCACACGCCTCTTGGGTGACTTCGGCGCGAAATCACCGAGATTGATGGTGTAGGAACCCTTATAGGTTTTCGAGGGCACGGCGAACTCATCCACCCACATGTGAGCGGTGAACACGTCGTCATCCATCACGTCGATGTTGTATTTTCCATCCGCACCGATGGCGAGAAAGTTGTTTTCTCCAAGATCCAGGACATCGTCGAGGCAAATGTCCTGAGTGCTGTTGTTGCTGGGCAGCGTCATGCTCTCGCCCAATCCTACGGTTATGTCCACGTCGTCGAGGTCGTAATCTTTCTCAATACAACCCACCAGCGAAACGACCATCACCGATGCCGCAAATAGGAAAGCGGCTCTTCCAGTTCGATTCATTTTCATAGATTGAAAAATGTGATGATTATATTTTGTGCAAAATTAAGGGTTTTTGGCATAAATGCAGAGCAACTAAATGTTAAAATATGTTCTTTCCTCTCTTTATCCCATGAAAACAGCGGTTTTGTTCGGCTTTTTTTATCAAAAACGAGAAAACCCTTCCATGCGAAAGAAAACGCAGGAAGGGTTTTGGTGAGCCTCTTGTCGGATTCGAACCAACGACCCCGAGATTACAAATCACGTGCTCTGGCCAACTGAGCTAAAGAGGCGGGTGGGTAAGCTACTTACATCGCACCGCTCAACCTACTACCTTTGCTACGTTCCCGTCCTGGAGGATTTGCAGGGAGCTGGTCGTGCAAGACTTACCCGTTTTGCGGCTGCAAAGGTAAGAAAAAAAAAGGATGTGCAGTCACTTCGACCGCAAAATTTTAGAATTTTAACAAATTTCCAGTGCCAAGGGCTGGGTTGTGGCTGTAGGCAGCTGCACCTCCACACGGCCCTCCTTGACCGTAAAGCGCAGTTTCTTGCCCGTGGAGATCAGACGTATCGACTGCCCTTTCCGTGGCAGGTTTCCATGCCAGGATATCTTTGAGGTCGGCGCCGCATCCTCTTCTGGTACGTAAATAGCGAAGAGAGAACGGCTGTCCTTGGACCGGGTAAACCAGACTGGTCCGTCATGGTATTCCGGTGTTGTGACCGTGCCATAGATAGCCCGTCCATTCTGCCGAAGCCATTGTCCGATCTCCTGCAACCGTTCGACTGCCTCCTGCTGAACAAGACCTTCCGGAGTCGGCCCCACCCCGAGGAGCAGGTTACCACCCTTGGCCACGATCTCCACCAACCGTGAGATGACCTGGCGGGGCGATTTCCACCGTGGATGAGGCACATAGCCCCAATCGTCGCTCAGCGTGATGCAACTCTCCCAGGGATGGTTCAACTGATGGTCGGGGATGGCCTGTTCTGGTGTCTGATAATTCTCGTAGGGTCCTTGGATGGTTCGGTCGACGACAAGCAGTCCGGGGTGAAACCTGCGCCCCATGGCAGCGATCTCCGGCATTCCGATGTCCTGTCCGCGGTTTTCGGGATATACCCATCCCCCATCCAACCATAGGATATCAACCGGTCCATACCCAGACAGTATCTCCCGCAACTGGCGGTGGGTGAACTGCCGAAACTGGTCCCAGCGCCACGGATGCTGTTCGACGGGATAATTCACATTGCGCCCTTTCTTGGCATAGACATCCCACCAGTAGTACTGCGAATGCCAGTCGGGTTTTGAGAAATAGGCACCTATCATGAACTGCTCCGTGCGAAAGGCATCAAACACGAAGCGGAGGACATCGCGACGGCTGTCGTCGCGGAAGGCATGACGGGCGATGGAGAAATCCGTCTCCTGGCTGTCCCACATGCAGAAACCATCGTGATGCTTGGTGGTGAACACCATGTAGCGCATGCCTGCATCGCGGCATGCCCTCGCCCACTGTGAAGCATCAAACTGCCTGGGACAAAACTGGTCAGCGAAACCATAATACCAGTCGGTATATTGCTGGTAGGTCATGGTGGTGTCGCGCTTGATCCAGTTCTCGTCGCAGATGCTCCACGACTCCACGATGCCCGGCACAGAGTAGATGCCCCAATGCAAAAGGACGCCGAATTTGAGGTCCTGCCACTGATGGAGTTTGTCGAGCACCTCCGGTTCAGACGGCCATACATATCCGTCAGCCTGGTCCACGATGTCTCCTTGGGTCTGTGCGCTGGCGGCAGTCCATGAGAGCATCACGGCAGCAAATGCCATTGCTATTTTCACGTATCTCTTTTTCATTTCAATATGTCATATTTTTGCAAAAATAGTCGAAAAACTTCATTAAACGTAATAAAAATGTGTTTTTTTGAGTAATTTTGCACCTGCACAGGATGAAACCTGCACGCTTGGCGGCAGGAAATACATTTCGGAACTCATCAACAATCAATAAGGTAATACGTTTTTTATGGTAAAAATCACGAAAGAAGCGGCTTTGGCATACCACAAGAGCGGCCGCCCGGGAAAAATTGAGGTCAATCCGACCAAACCTTACCGTACTCAGACAGACTTGAGTCTGGCCTATTCTCCAGGAGTGGCTTATCCGTGCCAGGAGATCCAGGCCAATCCCGACGACGCCTACAAGTACACCGACAAAGGCAACCTTGTGGCTGTCATCAGCAATGGCACTGCCGTGCTTGGCCTGGGCGACATCGGTGCCCTCAGCGGAAAGCCGGTGATGGAAGGCAAGGGCCTGCTGTTTAAGATCTACGGCGGTATCGACGTCTTCGATATCGAGGTGGCCGAAAAAGACCCCGAGAAATTCTGTGAGGCTGTGGAGAAGATCGCTCCCACCTTCGGTGGCATCAACCTGGAAGACATCAAGGCTCCGGAGTGCTTCTATATCGAGGAGCGCCTGAAGCGCACGCTCGACATTCCCGTCATGCACGACGACCAGCACGGAACGGCCATCATCTCCGCAGCAGGTCTGAAAAACGCGCTTGAGGTGAACGGCAAGGATATCAGCAAGGTCAGGATCGTCGTCAATGGCGCCGGTGCTGCCGCCATCTCGTGTACCAAACTCTACATCGCCCTTGGAGCGAAGAAGGAAAACATCCTGATGCTCGACTCCAAAGGTGTGATCACCAGCGAGCGAACAGACCTGAATGAGCAGAAGCGTTTCTTCGCCACGGACCGCACCGACGTGCACACCTTGGAGGAAGCCGTGCGCGATGCCGATGTCTTCGTCGGCCTGTCGAAAGGCAACGTGCTGACAAAAGACATGGTGCGCTCGATGGCCAAGGACCCCATCGTCTTTGCACTGGCCAACCCTGTTCCGGAGATTTCCTACGAAGATGCCATGGAATCCCGTCCCGACGTGCTGATGTCCACTGGACGTTCAGACTATCCCAACCAGATCAACAACGTCATCGGCTTCCCCTATATTTTCCGAGGAGCTCTTGATGTGCATGCACGAGCCATCAACGAGGAGATGAAGATGGCCGCCGTGCTGGCCATCGCCGAACTGGCCAAGCAACCTGTCCCCGATGTGGTAAACGATATATATAAGGTGAACAACCTCACGTTCGGTCCGTCCTATTTCATTCCGAAGCCCGTCGATCCGCGGCTCATCACCGAAGTATCGGCCGCCGTGGCCAAAGCTGCCATCGACAGCGGTGTGGCACGGCACATCATCACCGACTGGGAAGAGTACAAAAACAACCTTCGCCAGATGCTCGGTCTTCAGACCAAGGTGACACGCAAGCTCTACGACACCGCCCGTGCCCATCCGCAGCGCGTGGTGTTCGCCGAAGGCATCCATCCCACCATGCTCCGTGCCGCCGTGCAAGCCAAGGCTGAAGGCATCTGTGAGCCCATCCTGCTGGGCAACGACGAGCGCATCGAGAAACTGGCAGCGCAGCTCGACCTCAACCTGGAGGGAATAGAGATCGTCAACCTCCGCCATGACCGCGAGGCAGAGCGCCGCGAGCGATATGCACGCATCCTGACTGAGAAGCGCCAGCGCGACGGCTACACCTTCGAGGAAGCCAACGACAAGATGTTTGAACGCAACTATTTCGGCATGATGATGGTGGAAACCGGAGATGCCGACGCCTTCATCACCGGTCTCTACACGAAATACTCCAACACGCTGAAGGTGGTGAAGGAAATCATCGGCGTTCGCCCCGAGTTCAATACGTTCGGCACGATGCACATCCTCAATTCCAAGCGAGGCACCTTCTTCGTGGCCGACACGTTGATCAACAACGATCCCGACACCGACAAACTGGTTGATATCGCCAAACTGGCCTCGACAGCCGTGCATTTCTTCAACGTGAATCCCAAGATAGCCCTCATCAGCCACTCCAATTTCGGTTCCGACCAGTCGGAGGGAAGCCGGAAAGTGAGGGAAGCTGTCGCCAAGATCCACGAGCAGATGCCCGACCTGCCGATTGACGGCGAGATGCAGATCAGCACGGCACTCGACCGGGAGCTGCGCGACACGCTTTATCCTTTCAACCGTCTGCGCGGCATGGATGTGAACACGCTGATTTTCCCCAACCTGACCAGTGCCCGCTCGTCGTATAAGATGCTGCAGGCCCTGGAGCCCGACATCGAGATTATCGGTCCGATCCAAATGGGTCTGAACAAAGCCATCCATTTCGCCGACTATGGCAGTTCGGTGCGCGACGTGGTGAGCATCACTGCCGTCGCCGTCATCGATGCTTATGTCGATAAGATCAAGAGAAGTTATATTTGACCCGACCCCTGCACCGACATGGACAATCAAATCACGATATTAGGAACGGGCAATGCGCAAGCCACGCATTGCTACAACACCTGTTTTGTGGTCAGAAGCAGTGGCGGACACCTATTGCTCGTTGATGCCGGTGGAGGAAACGGCATCCTTCTGCAACTGGAGAAGGCCGGCATTGACTGGAGAGACATCCACGACCTGTATGTCACCCATGCCCATACCGACCACATCCTTGGAGTGGTTTGGATGATGCGCATGGCACTTCAGAAGCAGAATCACCTCCGCATCTACAGCCATCGCAAGGTGCTTGACATACTGGTATATCTCAGCCAGCAGCTTCTTCCCCGTAAACAGTCTGACCGGATGGGCACCATCGTGGAGATGATAGAGGTGCATGATGGTGACCATCTGACCATTGGCGACATGCAGATGCAAGCTTTCGATATCCACTCCACCAAGGAGAAGCAGTTTGGTTTTGCCATGACACTGCCCGGTGGCGTGCGGCTCACCTGTCTGGGCGACGAGCCCTACAGTGAGGAGAACGAGCGCTACGCCCGTGGCGTGGACTGGTTGATGAGCGAGGCCTTCTGCGTCTATGATGACCGTGAGCGCTTCAAGCCCTACGAGAAGCATCACAGCACTGCCATCGACGCAGCCCGTCTTGCCCAGCAGCTCAACGTGCGCAACCTCATCCTCTATCATACGGAGGACAAAACCCTCGACACCCGACGGCAGCGCTATGCCGCCGAGGCACAATCCGCCTTCGATGGCCGTGTCATCGTTCCCGATGACCTGGAAGTGATTGTCCTGGAATAAAAACAGAGGTTGAGAATCAAACCGGAAACAATAACCCAACCGGGGGTTGAGAATCATAAAAAGTGGCTCATTCGCTTATTGCGGGTGAGCCATCTCTTTTTTGAACGCCAGCCATGAGGCCCGTTCCTCTTCACTCATGAGTTCAATGGCATAGCGAAGGGCCGTTCGAGGCATCTCATGGGCATGTTGGCGGAGGAAATCACGGAGAAGTTCGATATCGACACGTTTGCCGACCTCGCGCAGCATCCATCCCACGGCCTTGTGCATCAGGTCATGGGGATGATGCAAGTGTATCTCCGCATACCGCAGACACCATGACGGGTCTCCTTGTTGGGTGGTCTTCCATGTGCAGACGATGCTCATACGCTGTCGCCATAGGCTGTCGCTGTGAGCTAATTCATCGAGCAGCAGCCGTTTATCACCCATTTCTGAAGGCAGCAACAACCAGTAGCCTAAAATCTTCGGAGCAGAGAGATCGACCAAATCCCAATTGTTGGCATAGTCAGCGTACTCCACATACATCCTCACGATGGAATCCCGTCCCCGTATGGCTTCAGCATCATCACGCAGCCGTTTGGTGGACAGACGGCTGAACTTGTCAACGAGTATCAGCAGTCCGCAAAGCCGCACCTCATGCCAGCGGGATGTCAGCAGTTCCGGCACCTCACTAAACGGGAAGTCTCTCGGCACGGCCTTCACCACCTCACGGGTCTGCGGCACCTTGACACCAAGAAACTCGTCGCCTTCTCCATATTCACCTGGACCTGTCTTGAAAAAACGCATCAGTATCTGCCGTTGCTTCTCATCATGCAACGACTCCATGTATTCTATGATTTCTTTTGCCTTCATCGCAAGGCAAAGGTAATGGAAAAAATTTGATTATTTTTCTTTTTCCCATCCATATTCCTGATTTTTTTGTAGTTTTGCATGTAGAATCACAGAAAACCATTCAATCCATCAAAATGAAACACAAAGCCTTAAAAATCGCCACGGCAGCTGTCTGCTGCACCATGATGGCAGTTTCCTGTTCCCAACCGGCAGAAATCGCAAAGCCCAAGCTCAACACCGTCGGCAACCCCTACCTCCCGCTATGGGAGCACATCCCCGACGGAGAACCTTATGTATTTGATGATCCTGACCAACCCGGGAAGCAACGCGTCTATATTTATGGTTCCCATGACAGCCGCATCACTGACTATTGCGGCAGAGAACTCGTGGTGTGGTCAGCACCCGTGGAAGACCTTAGCCAATGGCGCTACGACGGCGAGATCCTGAAAGTGGATAAGAACGCCAAGGGAGAACCGTTTGACACGGCACAGACCGCCGATGTGCTCTTCGCCCCTGACGTGGCGATGGCGACGGGAGCCGATGGCAAGAAAACCTATTACCTGTATCCCAATGACCAGAATGGCGGACGAAACGGCCTCATCGCCAAGAGTGACCGCCCCAACGGTCCCTTCGAGGTGTGCAACTGGAGCAAGGAAGACCCCAACATCTGTGACGGCGTGCTCGCATTCGACCCCGCCGTATTCGTTGACGATGATGGACGCGTCTATGGCTACTGGGGATTTGAGCAGTCGAACGGCGCAGAACTCGACCCAGCCACGATGGCCACGGTGAAGCCCGGGACGGAGATCGTCAAGGACATGATATCGGGTAAGAACCAGCCCGGCAAATTCCGTTTCTTCGAAGCATCCTCCATCCGGAAGATCAAAGACAAGTATGTGTTTATCTACAGCCGGTGGACGGAAAACGGCGAGTTCGGACTTCCCGACACCAACTACACCCTGGCGTATGCCTACAGCGACAAGCCATTGGGCCCCTGGACCTACGGAGGCACCATCATCGACGGTCGCGCACGGGAGAAAGACGAGCAAGGTAATGTCATCGCATCAGCAACGGTGTCGGGCAACACCCACGGCAGCATCTGCGAGATCAACGGCAAGTGGTATGTGTTCTACCACCGCCAGAGCGGTCTGAATGAGTTTGCCCGTCAGGCCATGGTAGCTCCTATCGATGTAGAAGTGGAGGAAGGCGCAGGAGGTAAGGTGACCATCTCCGAGGGAGAATACAACTCCGAAGGTTTCGCCACCGACGGACTCGATCCGCTGGAGCGCCACTCTGCCGGCCTCGCCTGCTGGTACACCGGACCGAAAGTAGCTGAGCACGAATGGCCCAACAACGTGTTTTATGGTTCTTATGTGGCCTCCTCCTACGGCACTGACGACAAATTTGATGCCCCCTACGACCTGCGCAACAATACCAACCCAGTGGTGAACAACACCGATGGATCGATTGTGGGATACAAGTATTTCAATTTCACCGCCACCCAAGGGAAGAAGGACGTCAAGCTGCGTCTCCGACTGATACCTGAAGGCATCGACGGCACAATCGAGGTGATGGCAGACCGGCCCTGGACCTCTCAAGGCGGCAAGTCGCTCGGCACCATCTCATTGAAAGCCGACATGCCCAAGTCCTCCACAGAGTTGACAGCCGACCTCCCCGCCCTTGCCGAGATGACCGGCAAGCACGCCATCTTCTTTGTCTTCTCCTCTGAGACGAAAGAGAAATCTCTCTGCACCCTGGAAGAGTTGGTCTTTGAATAAAATCATCGAACTCATGTTACGATGAGCAAAACCATTTCTACGACATAGCGAAGGAAAGATCATTTCTTGGTTCAAAAAAGAGTCTCGAAATGATCTTTTCTTTTATTGATGGTGTTTTTTATCTTTTCAGGCAAGGACCGCTTAGAGGTTTCGAAGCAGGACCTGTACTGATTTTCTATGTTTAGTTGTCATTGTATGATTGTTCTCAACTTTCTCAAGTTGAAAGGAGTGCAGGTGTGCGGTAGTATTGGAATGTAGACAAAGGTAGCAACACTTTTTTTCCTATTTTTGTGTCACAAAAACAATTGGTCAACGTACTAATAACAGAGAAAGAGAAAAAATGACAACGGAAACGTTCAAAAAAGAAGCACAACGCATACGAACGGCGCTCGTCAGACAAGCATTCGGAATACTACGCGATTCCGAAGAGGCTGAGGACGTGGTGCAAGACGTTCTGCTACGGCTTTGGCAAATGAGGGACCAGCTCAAGATGCCTATCGAACCGTTGGCGAAAGTGCTCACACGAAACCGTTGCATTGACCTCGTCAGACGAAAGAAGCCCATCGCGGAAATCAACATTGCAGACTTCCAAGAGGGCAACGAGGCACTACATGAACGCATTGAGCGGATGATGAAGGTGATAGAAACCCTACCGGACCTACAGCAGACCATTCTTCGTCTGCGTCATATGGAAGGGATGGATTCAAAAGAGATTGCCGACCTGACGGGTTCAACGGAGGCTGCCGTAAGGAAAGCCCTGAGCCGAGCCAGGCAGGCAGTAAGAGATAAATTCAACGGATATGAGAAATGACCTGAAAATAAGAACACTGACAGAGCGGTTTTTCGACGGTGAGACATCGCTCGCTGAAGAACAGGAACTCTACAGGCTGTATCATGAAGGCGATGTGCCCGAAGATCTGTTGCAATATAAGGAACTGTTCAGCGGTTTCGAGGACATCCGCCTGCCCCAACAGAAGGCGTCAAGTCATCAATGGAGATGGATTATTGGCATTGCTGCATCCATAACGATATTGTTTGCCGTCGGCACCACACTTCTTACGAGAAATAGCAAGGATGAGTGCGTAGCTTATATTTACGGAGAGAAATGCACAGACCAGACCATCGTGATGCAGCACATGCAGTCAGCCCTCGATGAAATGGACAATGTCTCTACCGTAGATGAACAGATGCGAGACTTTTTTTCTGAATAACATAAAGGAGACAAAGATATGAAACAACTACTGACGACACTCCTCTTCCTCCTGACAACAGGATATGCAGCAGCCCAACAAGGACTGGCCATCAACGAATTGTTCAGCGGGAACATTATTCCCAAGGAACGAATGGTGGAGACGCGTATAAGGGGACGGATGCTGACAGACTATAAGATGAGTCTGTTCCGAAGTTTGAAATGCAAGGTGAGCAAGGAGGAATTAGACAAAATCAATGCCCTCGTGCATCAGGACATAGCTTCGTATAAGACAACAGAATACCTGGCAGATGAACGTCACAAACGTTCCACCACCCTCATGGTACAGTTAGCCAAAAAGGGAAAGACTTACTGCTATATTTGCCAGAAGGTAGAAACCGAGGGCAAAGAATGGGTGGTCACCCTCATCTATATAGAGAGTACGGTGAAAACACTGTCTGAACTAAGGAAAATGTTTAATAATAAATAAGAACTGTTTATGATGAGAATTTTAATTGCAACAATGATGATGATGGCAACTTCCGCTTTTGCCGCAGAAAACGACACCCTGATTATTGAGAAACCACAGCGTGTAATCATCATTACAGGCGACTCCCTACAGTCTATTCGTGTGAAAGGCAAAGAGGGCGACAACCAGTTTGACTACCAAAACACCATTCAACTATTAGATAGCAACTATATCAGTACCGAGACTTATAACAATACGTTGTGGGACCTTATGCCTTTCATGAAGAAAAAGGACAGTGAGAAGCGCGGCAACATGGAATTTGACCTCATCGCAAGTCTCGGCGTAGGCTTCACTACTGCCGTGGGAACAGCCGACGGTGTGAGCATTCCTGTAGGCCCCTCATGGGAATTCATGTGGGACATTGCCCAGATCAAAATACGTCCGTGGAAGGAACGCAACCATTATTTCAATACGGGCATTGGACTCGACTGGCGTAATTACCGCATGACCGACCAGAACCGTTTTGTGGAACAGGCCGACGGGCAGATTGTCGTAGCCCCTTATCCAGAGGGCAGCAACCCTAAATTCTCGCGCATCAAGGTGCTTAGCTTGACTGTTCCTTTCACTTACAGTTATTATCCTTACAATCATGGACTGTTTAGAGGCTTTGAATTGGGATTAGTGCTGAATCACAATGTCTATAGCAGCATCAAGACCCGCTATAGCGTCAACGGAGAGAATCAGAAGGATTTCACGAAGGGACTGCATAAGAATCCCGTCACGGTGGATTTCATGGTGAAGTTGCAAATGAATCATTTCGGCTTCTATGCCAAATACAGTCCCTGCAATGTGCTTGATACGGCGTATGGTCCGAAGTTCAAGTCCGTATCCTTTGGTATCTATTTCTAAAAAAACAGTGTATCAGACCGTTTTTCGGCCTACCCCAAGAAAAAAGCCTATAGAGCGGTCGCTCTATAGGCTTTTTGATGATGTGGAGTTCGGATTATCCGAAGTTGTCGAACATGATGCTCTCCGGCTCTACGCCAAGGGAGTCGAGCATGCCCTGAACAGCCTTCGACATCGGGCCGGGACCACACATGTAGTATTCGATATCCTCTGGCGCCTCATGATCCTTGAGGTAGGTCTCATACATCACCTGATGGACGAATCCCGGTGTGTATTTCACTCCTGCGGCATCAGCAGCGGGATCGGGACGATCGAGAGCGAGATGGAAATGGAAGTTGGGGAACTCCTTCTCCAGTTCCAGGAAATCCTCCACGAAGAAGGCCTCGACCAATGCACGTGCGCCATAGAAGAAATGCATCTCACGGTCACGCGTCTTCAGAGTCTTGGTCATGTGCATGATCTGTGCGCGGAGAGGAGCCATACCGGCACCACCGCCCACCCATATCATCTCCTTCTTGGAGTCGAAGATGGGATGGAAATCACCGTAAGGACCACTCATAATCACCTTGTCGCCCGGTTTACGGGAGAAGATGTAGGAAGAGGCGATACCCGTAGGCACATCCATGAATCCCACCTCTGGACGCGGTTTGAACGGTGTCGTTGCGATACGGACGGTCAGAGTGATGCGGTCGCCCTCAGCCGGATAGTTGGCCATGGAGTATGCGCGGATGGTATCCTCCGGGTTGTGAGCCTTGAGCGAGAAGATATTGAATTTCTCCCATGAAGGCAGATAGTCCGGACCGATATCCTCTTTGTCGAAATCCTTGTCATAGTCGATGCAGTCGTAGGCAGGGATTTTGATCTGGGCATAGGATCCCGGGATGAAGTCCATGTGCTCTCCCGGGGGAAGGGCCACGATGAACTCCTTGATAAACGAGGACACGTTCTTGTTGGAGATGACGGTGCACTCCCACTCCTTGACGCCGAGCACGCTCTCGGGTACCTTGATCTTCAGGTCACCCTTCACCTTGCACTGGCATCCGAGCCGCCAATGATCCTTGATTTCCTTGCGTGTGAAATGCGGGCGCTCCGAGTCGAGGATCTCGCCTCCACCCTCCAGCACCTGAACCTTGCACTGTCCGCAGGAAGCCTTTCCACCGCAGGCAGAAGGCAGGAAGATGCCATTCTCGTTGAGCGTGGTCATCAGACTGCTGCCCTGTCCCACGGAGATGGTCTTGTCGCCGTTGATCAGGATATTGACATTGCCGCTGGGCGAGAGGTATTTCTTCGCCACCAGCAGGATAATCACCAAAAGGAGAATCGTTACGAGGAAAACTCCTATACTTGCTAAAATAAACTGTTGCATAACAAAACCTCCTTTTTTAGATGTTAAGACCTGAGAAGCACATCATGGCCATGGCCATGAGGCCCACGGTGATGAAAGTGATACCCAATCCCTTGAGAGGCTCAGGCACATCGCTGTACTCCATTTTCTCACGGATGGCACCCATTGCGACGATGGCCATCGTCCATCCTATGCCACTACCGAAAGCATAGACAATCGCGTCGACCACGCTGCCGATATACTGCGAGTTGGAGGGGTCGAGGTTGATGCGCTGCTGCATGAAGAGCGAGGCACCCATGATGGCGCAGTTGACGGCGATCAGAGGCAGGAAGATGCCCAATGCCGCATAGAGCGACGGAGAGTATTTCTCGACCGTCATCTCGACCAGTTGCACCATGCCGGCGATGACTGCGATGAAGAGGATGAAGCTCAGGTAAGACAGGTCAACTCCCTCGATGAGGCAGTCGGGGCCGAGCACTTTGGTCTGAAGCAGGTAATCCACGGGGACAGTGACGAGCAGCACGAAAGTGACAGCCAGGCCCAGTCCGAGAGAAGTCTTGACGTTCTTGGAGACGGCAAGGAACGAGCACATGCCGAGGAAGAACGCGAATATCATGTTGTCGACAAAAATCGACCTGAAAAACAAGCTAATCAGATGTTCCATAGTTATTTCTCCTCCTTATAAAAATAAGCCCTGTGAACCCATATCACGCATCCCAGCAGGATGAGAGCCATGGCCGGCATGGTCATCATGCCATTGTTGATATAACCAGCATCGTAAGCCCCTTGGGGGATGAGCTGGAACCCGAGCAGAGAACCACGTCCGAAGAACTCACGAACGGCACCCACGATGACGAGGATGAGCGCATAGCCCAGTCCGTTGGCTACACCATCGAGGAAACTCGGCCATGGTTTGTTCATCATGGCGAAGGCCTCAAGGCGCCCCATGAGGATACAGTTGGTGATGATCAGTCCGACATACACCGAGAGTTGCACGCTGACATCGTAGGCGAATGCCTTGAGCACCTGGCTGACGATGGTGACCAGAGTGGCCACCACAACCAGTTGCACGATGATTCGGATGCGGTTGGGTATGGTGTTTCTGATGATTGAGATGATCACGTTTGAGAACGCCGTGATGATGGTGACGGCAAGACCCATGACGATGGCCGGCTTGAGTTGGGAGGTGACGGCAAGCGCCGAGCAGATTCCCAGGACCTGCACCAGGATCGGATGGTCGAGGTTGAGAGGTTTGACGAAAGCCTCCTTGTTCTCCTTGGAAAAGAGTTTACTCATATCTTATTTCTCCTTTACTTTTTATGCGCATTGAAAAATACGGAATATTTTCCCAAGCCTTCCTTGAGCATATCCCTGACTCCATTGGATGTCAGTGTGGCACCGGTAACGGCATCCACCTGTGTATCGGCGTTTGTCACATTCTTCTCCACGGAGAGGGCGATGCCCTCCTCCCCTTCGGCGAAGAGATGTTTGCCGATGAATTTCTCCTGCCAAGCCTGGCTGTCCTTGATTTCAGCACCAAGTCCGGCCGTTTCGCCTTCATGGTTGAAATAAGCACCGAAAACGGTCTGGCAGTCCTCATCGAGTGCGACATAGCCGCTGATGGGTCCCCAGAGTCCCATGCCATAGACAGGCACCACATATTTTGTCTGTCCATCGACTTTGCAGGTATAGAGGGCGAGTTTTCCCTCCTTATACTCTGCGCTTCCCAGTTTGAAGCCATTGCTCTCATTGTCTTTGGCCTCGGAAGGCACAATCTCCATCTTGTCATCCAGGATGTCGTCGCTCAGGACAACCTCTTTGTATTTCTGAGTTGCCTCATCGTCGTTGAGTCCCCGGATATTGAGCGCATAGAGGATTTGCTTTTTCTTGTCGAGGGCCACGTTGGCATCCTGCCTGTCCTTCAGCGTCTGATAGACAAACGCCAGCAGGAAGGCCACGATGATGACCATAATGGCCGAGTAGATGATCGTATAGGTGTTTGAATTGGTGTTCAACCCTTTCTTTGTCTCATTTGCCATAGCCCTAAGATTTATTGGTTAGACGTTTCATACGCTTACTGACATTGCGCTGCACGACGCAGTGATCGATCAGCGGCGCAAACATGTTCATCAGGAGGATGGCAAGCATCATGCCCTCAGGATAACCCGGGTTCATCACACGGATGATGACCGCCATGATACCGATGAGCAGTCCATAAATCCATTTTCCACATTCCGTGCGCGAACTGGTCACAGGATCGGTGGCCATGAACACCGCACCGAAGGCGAAACCGCCCAGGATGAGATGCTCATAGAAAGGAATGGTGGTCATGCCTGCGGCACTGAAGATAGCTGCCGTGACACCACCGCCCACAAACACGCTGAGCATGATTTTCCATGAGGCGATGCCTGTCCAGAGGAGCAGGATGGCACCCAGTGCGATGGCGATGACGCTTGTCTCTCCGATGGAACCAGGGATAAATCCCGTGATCATGTCGCAGAGGCTTGCAGTCACCTCATCCCCCTGGCCGATCTGAGCCAGCGGAGTAGCCGCTGTGAATCCGTCGGGCAGCGTATTGCCGAGACCGAAAATCTTGTCGGTGGCGATCCATGCTGTGTCGCCGCTCATTTTCTGCGGATAGGAGAAGAACAGGAAGGCACGGGTGACCAGGGCCACGTTGAAGATGTTCATACCTGTTCCTCCGAAGATTTCCTTGGCGAAGATCACGGCGAAGGCACAAGCGATGGCCAGAATCCACAACGGACAGTTGACCGGAACGATGAGCGGGATGAGGATACCGGAAACGAGGTATCCCTCCTGGATTTCCTCACCCTTCCACTGAGCCCAGATGAACTCGATGGCCAGACCCACGATGTAGCTGACCAGGATCTTGGGCAGTACGGCGAAGAAGCCATAGAAGAAAATGCTGAAGAAGCCAGCCTCAGCCAGTTTCCCTGCTGCCGCATAGTTCTGGTATCCCACGTTGTACATGCCGAAGAGCATGGCCGGCATCAGGGCGATGACCACCATACTCATGATACGCTTGGAGTCGATGGCATCATGGATGTGCGCACCCGACTTGGCCGTGGTGTTGGGCACATACAGGAATGTCTCGAATCCGTCGAACACGCTTTTGAAAGCGTGCAGCTTTCCACCCTCCTCAAAAGAGGGCTTCACTTTATTGAGATAATTTCTTAATGACATAATCATTCGAACTTTAGTGATTTACGCATTCTCCTTCCTCAGCAGGTCGAGACCCTCGCGCACGATGCGCTGCAGTTCAAGTTTGGAAGAATCGACAAACTCAGCCAGGGCGAAGTCTTCCGGAGCGACCTCATAGATGCCCAGTTGCTCCATCTTGTCGATATCGCCCACGATGATGGCCTTGATGAGGTATTCGGCATAGATGTCCATGGGCAGCACGCTGTCATACTCACCGCTCATGATCATATGCCGCTCGCCACCCTTCACACGGGCATCGAGCACATACTCCTTGTTCTTGCCTGAAAGCCAGGAGAAGTAGCTGCGGTTGGCAGAGAACTCCTTGAAGCGGGGCATGATCCATCCGAGCATCTCGTCACAGTTGTCGCCTTCTGGAATGGCGGTGATCTCTGAGGCATGAGCCCCCACGTAATCCTCCAGGCTGCAACGGCGGCCTGTGAGCGGGTTGCCGCTGATCAGGCGGACATGCTCCTTCCCTTTCAGACGGTCTTCCAGCAACGGGCGCAGCTGCTGTCCCACGACGACCTCAGCATAGCAGGGATCGTTGACCTCACTTCCGGCCAGGGCGATGACACGGTCGAGCCTGACCTTGCCCTCGACGAACAACCGTCCGATGAAAATCACGGTCGTGGGATCCACGGTCCAGACCACCTCGCCCTTGTTGACCGGGTCGATATGGTTGACCTGCACGCCCACGTTGCCGGCAGGACAGGGACCGTCGAAGATGTTGATCTCCACGTCCTTCATACTTCCCAAGGGGCCACCGGCCTGTGCGGGACAGATGCCGAGATAGGTACGTGCCACCTTTGAAAGGGCTGTCAATCCAGCCTGGAAGGCCTTATCGTTGCCCTCCAGTTCCACGCTGAAATCAGCAGCCAGCGGCATGTCTCTGAAAGCACTGACAAAAACGGCCTTCGGCATCACGTCCGGAGTGGTGGAAACAGCATAAGGCAATTGGTTGATGTAGCCGAACAACCCCGCCTCCAGCAATGCCTGAACCACGGTGTTGCCATCCAGTTTGGCAGGGTCCTTGACCCCGAAATCACGGAATTCCTGCTTTGCATCCGGTGCCACCTTCACGCAAAGCAATTTCCTTCGGTCGCCCCTCACGACAGCCGTCACCGTACCGCTGACAGGAGAAGCGAATTTCACTTCTGGGAATTTTTTGTTGACAAACAAAGCATCCCCGGCTTTGACCTTATCCCCCTCACGGACCACCACCTTTGGTGTGAGGCCTATGAAATCCTCTGGCACGAGTGCATACTCGGCAGCATTTTTCACAGCAATCCTCGTCAAGGCGGCTTTTCCCTTCAGTTTGATGTCCAAGCCTTTACGCAACTTGATTACATTTGCCATATTTGATAAATAGTTGATGATATAGTCTCAAAGATACAATTATTGGGCAAAATTAATAAAAATTTCTGAAAATGGAGGCTATTTCCCGATAGTTTTATTTGTGTCGGATGACAGAAAAGCGTAATTTTGCAAAGAAAAGCTAAAAACACCGCCTATGAGACCACACATCCTGGTCCTTTTGACCACCATTTCACTTCAAGTCGCCGCTCAGGGGACAGCAGAGGATTACCGCAGAGCCTATGCTTTATATGACCAGTTGAAATCTTCCAATGTCTATCACTGGGCGCACGATGTGAGATGGAAAGACAGCACCCATGTGTTCAGTTACCGGATTGACACACCCGACGGACCGCAGTACTACAACTACAATGCTGATTCCCTGCTCAAGAAAGCGGTCCCGCCCCCTCCGGCACAGATGCCCAAGCCCCGTTTCGGGAGGCATCAGGAGAGGCACTGGATGGAAGTGGATGAGGAGAAGTACCCCATGCCAGTGTTGTCGCCCGACGGCAGGACCGAGGCGTATATCGAAGGCCACAATGTGGTGCTGCATCCTGCGGGGAAGCCCTATTCGGAGAAAAAAGTGCTCAGCCAGGACGGCACGATAGGCGAATACTATTCCAACCGCATCCTCTGGTCGCCCGACAGCCGTTACCTCTTTGTCTGCAAGCGCCGCCCCGTCGACAAGCGCTATGTGCATTACGTGGAATCCTCGCCCTCCGACCAGTTGCAGCCCATCCTCCATCGTCAGGAATACGCCAAGCCAGGCGATGCCCTGCCCTTCAAGACTCCTGTCATCTTTGACACCCAAACTGGTGAACAGAAAGTGGGCAGTACCGCCTTGTGCAGTCATCAGTACGAGTTGGGCACCTTCGCCTGGACTCCCGACAGCAAGGAGGTCACCATGGAGTACAATGAGCGCGGCCATAAGACGTACCGAATACTGGCCATGAATGCGCTGACAGGGACCATTCGCACCGTCATAGAGGAGAAAGCGCAAACTTTCGTCAACTACACTCGTCACTTCCGGTTTGACCTCAGCGAAAGCCGTCAAATCATCTGGATGAGTGAACGAGATAACTGGAATCATCTCTATCTTTACGATACCGCCACAGGCAAGGTCGTACGACAAATCACCAAGGGAGCGTGGTGTGTGCGGGAGGTGCTGCATGTCGATGAGAAAAGCCAGGTCATCTATTTCTCCGCCAGCGGCGTCAACCCCAAAGAAGACCCCTATCTGCTTCGTTATTACCGCATCGGCATCGATGGAAAAGACATGACCTGCCTGACCCCCGCCTTGGGAGAACACCACGCCGAGTTTTCCTCTGATTACAAATACCTGGTCGATACCTATTCGCTGGTGGACAAAGCTCCCGTCACCGAACTGCGGAGTGCCGATGACGGGCGTCTGCTGGACACCATCGAGAAAGCAGATATTTCCTCTATCCTGTCGAAAGGATGGCGGGCGCCCGAAGTGTTTGTGGCCAAGGGCAGAGACGGGAAGACCGACATGTGGGGCATCATCCAGCGGCCCACGAACTTCGACCCCACACGGAAATACCCCATCATTGAATATATCTATGCCGGACCAGGAAGTGCCTATGTCCCAAAGAGTTTCAATACCTACAACTGGAACATGACCCCACTTGCCGAACTGGGTTTCATCGTCGTCCAGCTCGATGCCATGGGCACCAGTTGGCGGGGCAAGTCCTTCGAGGAAATCTGTTACAAAAACCTAAAAGACGCTGGTTTCCCCGACCGCAAGCTGTGGATTCAGGCTGCCGCCCGGAAATATCCCTACATGGATGCTG
The DNA here is from genome assembly GCA_902776475.1 of uncultured Prevotellaceae bacterium. Lineage (GTDB taxonomy): Bacteria > Bacteroidota > Bacteroidia > Bacteroidales > Bacteroidaceae > Prevotella. The sequence continues at coordinate 24,140 of CACYQD010000028.1, forward strand.
ACAATGTGGGTATCTTCGGCGCCTCCGCAGGAGGCCAGGAGAGCACCACCGCCGTATTGCTCCATGGCGACTTCTACAAAGCCGCCTACAGTTCCTGCGGATGCCATGACAACCGCATGGACAAGATCTGGTGGAATGAACAGTGGATGGGTTATCCCGTCGATTCGTCGTATGTGGAATGCAGCAATGTGTATCATGCCTCGAAGCTCACCCGTCCGCTGATGCTGGTTGTCGGTGAGATGGACGACAACGTGGATCCATCGAGCACCTACCAGCTTGTCAACGCCCTCATAGCCGCCAACAAAGACTTCGAACTCGTCACCCTGCCCGGCGTACGCCACACCATGGGCGAGCGCTATGGTGAGCACAAGCGGTTTGATTTCTTCGTGAGGCATTTATTGGGTGTTACCCCGCCGAAATGGAATGAAATAGAAGCGAAACGGGAATGAAATAGAAGCCGAAACGGGCTGACATAGAAGCCTAAGAGAATGAAATAGAAGCCGGAACGGATTGAGATAGAAGCCGAAACGGATTGAGAGAAAATGAGGAGAAAATGATGGAAACCTACGAATGCAGATATTACCAACGGTTGGAAGACGGAGCCGTCGTATGCCAGCTCTGTCCGCACCATTGCCGCCTCGCAGACGGCAAAAGCGGCATCTGCCGCAGCCGTAGCAACCGACACGGCATCCTAGTCAGCGAGGTCTATGCCCGGCCCTGCGCTCTGGCCATCGACCCCGTGGAGAAGAAGCCGCTTTATCACTTCCACCCCGGTACGACATGTCTCTCCATCGCCTGTACGGGGTGCAACTTCCGTTGTCTGAACTGTCAGAACCATGACATCTCACAGGTTTCACCTCAAGCTGTCGACCATTACGTACTCCCACCAGAAGATGTGGTCGAACTCTGCCTGAGACACGGTTGTCCGGGCATTGCCTACACCTATACCGAACCACTCACCTATCTGGAATATGTCACCGACATCGCCCGAAAAGCACACGAACAGGGGCTGTGGAACATCCTTGTCACTGCCGGATACGTCTGTCCCGACCCGCTCAACGACCTGTTGCCGTTTCTCGACGCCGCCAATATCGACCTGAAATCATTCAGCGACGACATCTACCATCGTGTCAGCGGCGGCCGCCTCTCTGTCGTGCTCGACACCATTCTCGCCATGAGAGACGCAGGAGTGTGGATAGAAGTGACCAACCTCCTCATTCCCGGCATCAACGATGACATGGACATGATTCGCAGGATGTGCCAATGGCTTGTGGACAACGGTCTCTCCGCCGCGCCCCTGCATTTCAGCCGCTTCTTCCCCCGCTACAAGATGATGGATATCCCTGCCACACCGCTCACCACCTTGCGCAAGGCCAAACAGGTCGCAGAAGAGGAAGGGATAGAGCATGTGTATCTGGGCAACGTCTGACATCATCTTAAAAAAGATAAAAATATTGTGAGGTTGGACAATAATGTGTAAATTTGTAGGCTAAATAAGGGGGATTATCCCACATCACAACCTAAGACCAGACGCCATAAAAGCCATTCGACATATCATCAGCACACTGGTATGGTTTCTCATCGGAATCATAGTCTTGCTGCTCATCCTGTTGCATGTCCCTGCCGTACAACAGTATATGGGACATCAGACCGCCTCTGCCCTCAGCAAGAAACTGGGGACCCAAGTGGAGTTGGGCAAGGTGGACATCGGACTGCTCAACCGTGTGATCATCGATGATTTCGAACTTTATGACCAGCAGGACAAGAAGATGCTCAGTGCGACGAGGCTGTCAGCCAAGGTCGACATCCCGTCGCTGTTGAAAGGAAAAGTCTCTGTCTCATCAGCCCAGTTGTTTGGCATGAAGGCCAACCTGTACCGCGAGACCGCCGAAGCGCCCTTCAACTTCCAGTTTGTCATCGACTCCCTTTCCTCCAAGGAACAGAAAGAGAAGAAGCCCCTTGACCTCAACATCAACTCGCTGATCATCCGCAACGGAGCCGTCAACTATGACCAGCTTGACGCCCCTGTCAGTCCGGGACGTCTGTCACCCCAGCACCTTCATCTGACCGGACTTACCGGGCACCTGATGCTCTACCAACTCACGGACAAGCTCATCGACCTGAAGGTGAAGAAACTCGCCTTCAAGGAATCCTCAGGATTAGACCTCCGCAAACTTTCCCTTAACCTCAAGGGCACAACGCAATCCACAAGACTGTCGGACCTGCACATCGAACTGCCCAACAGTCTTCTCGAGGCTGACACCCTTGAAGCCACCTATCAGATGGCAGAGGGCAAGCTGCAAAAGGAAAGTCTGCAATTCAGAGGACGCATCAACCAGATGAGCGTGCTGCCCGCAGACCTCTCTTTCCTCCAGCCCTCCCTGTCAGAGATACAAGAACGGGTAGAAATGACCAGCCAGTTCACCGGCACCCACAACAGCATCACCATCAGCAACCTGAACCTGACATCCGCCAACAATGTCACGCTGGCCGCCAACGGTTCGGTCAGAAACCTCGACAGTGCACCGGAATGGTTCTGCCGTGTCGGCGAGTTGCATGTCAAATCGACCGCCCTGCAACGTCTCTCGCAGAATACAGGGCTCAACCTCTCCATTCCCCCGCAGGTGCTCCAGCTTGGAGACATCGAATACCGAGGCGAGCTGGGAGGCACCCGACAGGAATACGCCCTCAAAGGCACCCTCCAGACCGACCTGGGCAACACCGATCTTTCCCTTGGCCTGCAAGGACAGCATTTCAGCGGCCATGCCGACACCGATGGTCTCGACATCGGTGCCATTCTCCAAGACGACCGTCTGGGCATCATTGCCACAACCCTTGATGTGGACGGGCATCTGCCCCTGGGCCGTGAGATGTCGCTGTTAGCGAAAGGCAAGATCTCCCGGTTGGACCTGAACGGCCACACCTATCAAAACATCGACATTGACGGTTTTTACGATAAAGAGACTTTCAACGGGACTATCGGTATCGATGACCCCAACGGTCAAATCGGCATTGAAGGTCTGCTCAACCTCACTCCCGGAGCCCTCTCCGCCGACATCTCCGCCAATGCCCGTCATTTCAACCCAGAGGCGCTGGGACTGACCTCCGACTTCAAGAACCACGAGTTTGATTTCAATCTCAAAGCCAACATGTCGGGAGAGAACCTGAAAGACCTTCAAGGCATCATCGACCTCGAGGACTTCCACATGCAGTCACCTGAGAAAAACTACCAGTTGGCAAGGCTCCATATCGATGCAGACCAGCGGAGCAGTCTGAAACACATCGATGTCGACAGTGACTTCGGTCACATCAACCTTCAAGGCCGATACCAATTGGAGGACATCACCGCAGGCATTGTCCGCATCGTGAAAAGCAAGCTCCCCACCCTGCCCCTGCTCCCTCCATCAGAAAAGCGGACAACCAATGACTACTATCTCACCGCCGATATCGACAGGAGCGACTGGCTCAGACAACTGACCGGCATTGACCTCGACATCAATGCCCCCCTGCACATCGATGGGCATGTCGATGAGTCGGCAGAGGCCATCAACCTCATCTGCCAAGCACCCAGCATCACCTACAAAGGCAGCGACTACCGTGATGTGGAAATCACGATGGACACCCGTCAGGACACCCTCTATACCAATGCCAGTGTCATCAAAATGCAGGATGAAGGCAGGCGCCTCGACCTTGCACTGGAGTCACGCGCAGCAGGCAATGAACTGGACGCCGACCTCCACTTCGACAACCATGGCGGCAAGCAAAAACTCAGGGGCATGCTCTCCGCCACCGCCGATTTCTATTCCGACAGCCATCACCGCGAGACAGCCCATGTCAAGATGAATTCCTCGCAGATTTTCCTCAACGGGACGCCCTGGGAAGTCATGCCCTCCGAACTCCAACTGTCCAAAGGCAACATCGTCATCGACAAGTTCATGATCCGAAACGGCGACCAGCATGTCAGGGTTGTCGGCTCGCTCACCGACTCCCCCAACGACACCATCCACGTGGACCTCAACCAGCTCGATGCAGAATTCCTGTCCAACATCCTCCATGTGAGGGGCATCGATTTCGGTGGTTATATCACCGGAAAAGCCTATCTCACGTCCGTCACCGACACCCCTGAAGCCAGCGCCGACCTTCAGATCGAAGGATTCAAATTTGTCGATGGTTTGTTGGGTGACATGGCCATCCAAGCCAATTGGAACGCCAAAGAGAACCGCATCAACATCGATGGCCATGCTGATGATGACGGACAAGGCTTCACGGATGTCAATGGCTATGTCTCACTCTCTCCGGGAGAGATCAACCTCGACATCCAGACCGACAGGACGCCCCTCCGCTTCCTGCACCGCTTCTGCAGCAGTTTCATGCGCGACATCCAAGCCCGCGCCACCGGCCAGTTAAGGCTATTCGGTCCTTTGAGCGACATCAACCTGGAAGGCCGCGTGGTGGCCAACGGCGACATCAGCCTCTCTGCCCTCAACACCACCTATACGCTGCGCAATGACACGGTGACCCTTGTGCCCGACCATATCATCTTCGATACCGACTCCGTCTTCGACCGCGACGGCCATTACGCCCTGGTCAACGGCAGCGTGGATCATGAACACCTCAGCAACTTCACCTTCGACATCGGGGTGCATGCCAACAATCTCCTGTCGTATGACTTCAAGGAGTTCGGCGACGACACCTTCTGCGGCACCGTCTATGCCACCGGCGACTGCCATATCAAAGGCATCAGCGGGGAGGTCACCATCGACGTGGAAGCCACCCCCGAGCGCAATACCGTGTTCTACTACAACGCCGCCAGTCCCGATGCGCTCAACTCGCAGGACTTCATTGTATGGAAAGACATCACCCCTGAGGCCATCGACTACTCCGACCTGCCCTCGGCCAGCAAAGACGCCCCCACCCATCTTTTCCTTGACCAGGAAGAAAGTGAGGACGACACCGACGACATCGCCTCTGACCTGCGCATGAATTTCCGCATCAACGCCAATCCCGATGCCACACTGCGCCTGCTCATGGATGCGGAGAGCGGCGACTACATTGCCTTGAACGGCAGCGGCACATTGCGTGCCTCCTACTTCAACAAAGGCGCTTTCCAGCTCTTCGGAAACTACGTTGTCGATCATGGCATCTACAAGCTGACGATACAGAACGTCATCAAAAAAGACTTCCAGTTCCAGCAAGGCGGCACCATCTCCTTCGGAGGCAACCCCTATGACGCCGCCCTTGACCTCAAGGCCCAGTATGTGGTCAACGGAGTACCCCTCTCCGACCTCAACATCGGCCGAAGCTTCAGCACCAACAACATCCGTGTCAACTGCATCATGAACATCAACGGCACGCCCAATCAGCCCACCGTAGATTTCGATATGGAGATGCCCACTGTCAACAGCGATGCCCAGCAGATGGTGCGCAGCCTCATCAACAGCGAGGAAGAGCTCAACCAGCAAGTCATCTACCTCCTGGCCATCGGCCGTTTCTACAACCAGAATGCCAGTGCCATGAACGAAGAGGGACAAAGCCAGACCAGCCTTGCCATGCAGAGCCTGCTCAGCGGCACCATCAGCCAGCAGATCAACAGTGTGCTGAGCAATGTGATCAAGAACAACAACTGGAATTTCGGAGCCAACATCTCCACCGGTGACGAGGGGTTCAACAATGCGGAGTACGAAGGTCTCCTCAGCGGGCGTCTGCTCAACAACAGGCTGCTGATCAACGGACAGTTCGGCTACCGCGACAACCCCAATGCCACCACCAGTTTCATCGGAGATTTCGACATCCGCTACCTGCTCTATCCCAACGGCAACCTCGCCGTGAAAGTCTATAACCAGACCAATGACCGCTATTTCGTCAAGAACAGCCTCAACACCCAAGGTGTGGGCCTGATCATGAAGAAAGACTTCAATGGTTGGCGTGAACTGTTTGGCATACACCGAAAGAAAAAGAAAAACTCTAAATAATATGATGATGAGAAACATAATCGCCGCACTCCTGTGTGCAACCCTACTGATTCCTATGACAGCAAGTGCAAAGAAAAAGACAGTCACCATCAAAGTGATTGAGACCAGTGATGTACATGGATGTTTCTTCCCGGATGACTTCATCAACCGCAAGCCCCTCAAGGGAACGCTTGCGCGAGTCATGACCTATGTGGAAGAACTCCGGAAGACACACGGCAAGAACGTCATCCTCGTTGACAACGGTGACATCCTGCAGGGGCAACCCACCTGTTACTATTACAACTATATCAAGACCGACCTCCCCAATGTGGCTGCAGAAGTGATCAACTACATGGGATATGACGCCGAGACCTTCGGCAATCATGATGTGGAAACCGGTCATGCCGTCTATGACAAATGGATCCGTGAGGTGAAATGTCCGATGCTCGGTGCCAACATCATCGACACCAAGACCGGCAAGCCCTATGTCCGTCCCTACACCATCCTGGAGCGCGACGGCGTACGCATCGCCATACTCGGCATGCTCACTCCCGCCATCCCCAACTGGCTCAACGAGGAGGTCTGGAGCGGACTCCGTTTTAAAGAGATGGTGAGCTGCGCCCGATACTGGGTCAAGTACCTGCAGGAGAACGAGCACCCCGACGTGGTCATCGGTTTGTTTCACTCCGGCAAAGATGGCGGTATCGTAACCGAGAGCTATGAGGAAGACGCCTCCGACAGGGTGGCCCGCGAAGTGCCCGGTTTCGACCTAATCCTGTACGGTCATGACCACACTGTCCACAATGACGTGGTCACCAATGTGGCAGGCCAGAAAGTCGTATGCCTTGACCCCTCCTGCAATGCCCTGAATGTGGCTTCCGCCACCATAGAGATTGAAAAAGGCCGCAAGGGCAAGATTCTCTCCAAGCGAGTCTCCGGTGAGATCGTCAGTGTCGAAGACCTGCCCATCCATCAGCCCTATGTGGAACATTTCCAGGCATCCATCGACAGCGTCAAGAGTTTTGTAGACCGCCGCATCGGGGAGTTTGAGAGTGCCATCTACACCCGTGACTGCTATTTCGGCAGCGCGGCCTTCACCGATTTCATCCACGACCTTCAGCTAAGCATCACAGGCGCCGACATCTCTTTCAACGCCCCGTTGTCATTCAACACGAGCATCAAGGCCGGCCCCGTCTATATGAGCGACATGTTCAACCTCTACCGTTTCGAGAACCTCCTCTATGTAGTCCGGATGACTGGAGAGGAAGTCCGCAAGCACCTGGAGATGAGTTACGACCAATGGGTGAACACCATGACTTCGCCCGACGACCACATTATGCTGCTCAGCGACGAGGACCGCGATGACAAACAGCGGTATATGTTCAAGAACCTCGCCTTCAACTTCGACAGCGCCGCCGGCATCGACTACGAGGTGGATGTCACCAAACCCGACGGAGAGAAAGTCAGAATCCTGCGCATGAGCAACGGAGAACCCTTCGATGAGCACAAATGGTATAACGTGGCCATGAACAGTTATAGAGGCAACGGCGGCGGAGAACTGCTCACCAAGGGTGCCGGCATTTCTCACGAGGAACTCAAGCACCGGATCATCTATCAAAGCGACAAGGACCAGCGCTACTATCTGATGAAGGAAATCGAGAAGGCCGGCCGCATGAATCCACAGGCCCACAACAACTGGCGGTTTGTTCCCGATGAATGGGCCAAGCCCGCCCTGGAGCGCGACAGGAAACTGTTGTTCGGCAAATAGGCCGTAAGGCAAACCCTTTAAGCATGAGACGAGAGAAATGAACGACAACAAGAAATACTGGTTTGTCTTCTGCAAGACGGATCTGTTGTTGGAACGGCAACCCGACGGCAGCTGGAGTGTGCCTTATCAGGAGACGCCTCCTGTGGCCATGAAGCCCTGGACCACCATCCACCACGTCACCACTCTTTCGGGAGAGGTGGTGGAGACCTATTCCGTAGATCTTCCTCCCACCGAGGACGAGACCCATCGGATGTGCGGTCTGCGGGCATCCTACAACGATCTCCAGGAAGAGTTGTATATCGCAGCAGGCAAATGTGCGGAAATCCTCTATTGGGACAGTACCACCAAATTCTGCGGGGTATGCGGCGGACCGATGCGGCTCCACACCGACATCTCCAAGCGATGCACCTGCTGCGGAAAAGAAGTCTGGCCTCAACTGGCCACCGCCGTCATCTGCCTGGTCAGCCGAGGCGATGAGGTGCTTCTGGTGCATGCCCGCAATTTCAAGCGCGACTTCTTCGGACTGGTAGCCGGTTTCGTGGAAACCGGTGAGACACTAGAGGAAGCGGTGGAGCGCGAGGTGATGGAGGAGACCGGCATCCGCATCCGCAACATCCGCTATTTCGCCAGCCAGCCATGGCCCTACCCCTGCGGACTGATGGTCGGTTTCTTCGCCGACTACGAGAGCGGCGACATCCACCTGCAGCGTTCAGAGCTGTCGAAGGGAGGTTGGTACCGCTATGACGCCCTGCCTCCCATTCCTGAGAAGTTGTCCATCGCCCGCCGGTTGATAGACCACTGGATAGACATGAAAAATCATCACGAACCCTAATACATTTACACATGAGCACCATTAATCGAATTCAAATCCTTTTCCTGACACTCCTTTTTCCCCTTCTTTGTCTGGGACAAGAAATGAAATCGTCGGGAACGTCCGCAGAAACAATTGTCCCCGAAGGGTGGACATACGCCGAGGCCACCGGGGATCTCAACAAAGATGGTATCGCAGACCTGGCCATCGTCGTCCGGTCTGATCTCCAAGAACTGTATGTCACCGATGACGATGGAGAAAAATACAACCAGAATCCCACATCCCTGTATCTCTACAAAGGCGGTCCTGACGGTCAGTTCCAACTTTGGAAGATCTATAAGGAATCCATACCCTTCTCCGACTCCAACAACATGTACATCGACTATGAAGTCAGCATCTCTGATAAAGGAGCATTGACGATTGGCACCAGCATTTCCTTCAGTGCGGGTTCATGGGGCAATTACAATGACTCCTATGTTTTCCGCTACCAACAGGGAGAATTCTGCCTGATTGGTGAGGAGCACGATGAGTTGGCCAGAAACACCGGCAAGGTAACTCATACCAGCATCAACTACCTGACCCACAAGAAATGGGTCAGTCATTCCAATGCCTTTGAGGAAGACAGCGTTGAGAAAAAAGTCTGGAAAAAAATACCCAACGCCCCACTGCGCATACTCGGCAAAGACATCAAGATGCTTGGAGAATAATCGCATAACCCAATCCAATACCAATTACCATGAATCAAAGAAAAGCCTTTATCTTTCTGGTGAGCATCGGACTCTTCATGCTGACTTCCTGTACGGCAAAAGAAAAAGAGAATACAACAGAAAAAGAGACATCGGAAGCAACGCACGTATCTCAGGATCGGCAAATGGACCGTGCCGGTGACAACAAACTGGAGGATGATGTGCTGTTCACCCTCTATGAAAGACTGTATCCCGTATTAAGAAACGGCCTGGTCATCATCAATTCAGAAACTTTCGGCGACGATTACTATGAGGGAGATTGGAAGTCCTGCCAAGGAATATCCTTCACGGTGAAGAACAACACGCCATACGACATTCCAGGCGAGGCCTATTTCATCCTGTACAAGGAAGGCTACTGGGGCGGAGGGAAGATGGGGACGGAAATCATCCCTGGAGCAGACATCAAACGTGGGGAGACCATTACCTTGAAGACCAAGGAATTGGCTTCCTCTGTGGAAAGTGAGACCAGTCAGTTGCTGAAAATCAAGGAATTGTCTTACGATGACTTCAAGAGATTGTTTCATCTTTCCAAGGCAGAAGCCGAGTCTATCGCCAAGACACTACCCAAGCAGGTGGTTGGCAAAGAGCCATTGTCCATCTGCGTGGAAGGTCTGATGGGCGGCTGCGCCACCCGTCTTTGTATAGACGGCAAGCAAGGGCATATGCTATACAACTCTGGCGGAAAGGATTATGAGCTCAACCAACAACGTGACGTTGTGCTCGTCAATTATGATGCTAACACGAATCAATTAGTACTCCGTGTCGAGAACAGAGGAACCCCGACAGGCCAACTAATCGGCAAGTTGAAAAACGGAGTTTATACCGGGAAGTTCAAGAATGTCAACGGCAAGAGTTCGCCGTTCTCCTTCGAATGACACAGGCTTCTATAGCCTGCCACAATATGATAATCCCCTGCAAGTTTGACCCTGCAGGGGATTTTCATGAGCAAGCGGTTTTACGTCATCGCACGATTTTACGAGTGACCGTCTTCTCGTCTGCAAAGACCATCCGCATGATATAGATGCCATCAGCTGGCGCCAGCACTTTCTCACCCGAGAGGTTGTAGTAGTCGATGCGCAAGGGAGACATGCCCTCTTCGAGGATACGGATACCCAGGTCATCATCATTCACGACCTTGATGATACCATTGTCATAGAGCTGGGTGGTATCCCAAGCCAAACCATCACCGGGCTTGGCGGGAAGGATTTCAGCAAATGTGCCGGAAAGCGTGCCTGTGACATTGAGTACGCGGAATTCAGTATTGCTGACCGGCGCCTCATCAAACTTGCCATTGGCAATCCGGAGAACGGCACCAGATTCCAGGTTGACATTCCCCTTCACCGCCAGGGTGTTGCATGTAGTGGCATTGGCAGGGATATCAACAATTCCGCCGGTTTCCACCTTCAGGGAACTGTTCAGCGTCAGGTTTTTTCCCTCAATGGCCTCATCTCCCGGACGAATCATACCGCCCGTCTTGATGGTCACGGCACCAGCTATGCTGCCCTTTCCGGCCAGTACGGCATCCTCCGCTACGGTGACGCTGCCCGTGCCGCTGTTCTTACCGTTGACCACCAGCGAACCGCCATTGACCTGCGTGTAGCCCTTGTAGATGTTGTTGCCTGTGAGTCGCCAGATGCCCGTACCTTCCTTGATGATATTCGTCGTACCATCGTATTTGGAAGCTGTGCTGCTGGCGCAGTTGTCGATGACACCGGCAAAGGTCTCATCAGTGTTGGCACCCCCGACATGCCATGTCATGACATGTCCAGCAGTGTTCTTGCTCGACCCGCTGAGGAACGTGCCGGCATTGCCGCCGAGACCACCCAGGTAGAGTTCTCCATTGGTACCCCAGTAGATGATCCGCGTATTGCCCTTGAGGAGGACGACATTGTTTGGCATGCCTCCATAGGCATTGTTGTTGAGCATCAGTTGGGCGCCATTGTTCGACGTCCCCAATCCGTTGGCCACCAGCGTACCATAGAAACCTCTCCAGTCACCATTGATATACTCACGCACCCAGTTGATTTCCCATTCCACCGTGCCGTTTCCAGTCACGTTGCTCTTGATGGAGCAGTTCCGGCAGAAATAGACCTTGGAATACGTGTCATCGACCACCTCGATGGGGAAATCGTAGGTGGCGTAGGTGTCATTGGCGTCATGCGTGCGGAACTCACCGCCTGCAAGCACCAGTTTTGAAGAGGAACCGAGGTTGCAGATCTTGTCAGGCCAGAGTGTCGATACTCCATTGAGTTTGAGTTGTCCACCCCGCACGACCGTGGGGCCATGATAGCTGAAGAATACCTTTGAACTTGGCGAAAGTATGCCAGCCCCATTGAGCGTCAGACCGCCTTCTCCTTCGAAGGCGCCGCGCATCGTCACGGTAGCCGAACTATTCTCTATATTCAGTTCGGTGTCTTTATAAAGCATGGCATTGCGGTTGGTGGAAGTATTGCCTCCCGTGTAACGCCATGTACCGCCATACCACACCCAGTTCTGCGCATAGTCGAGGCTGGCGCCGATGGAACTCGGTTCGCCACCGTTCTTCAACGAGGAGAAGACGATTTCTCCTCCCCTGAGCACGGTCGCGCCCGAATAGTCATTGACCGTGGACAAATTCAGACTTCCAGAGCCGGCCTTGTTGAGCGAACCCTGCCCACTGATTTTGCCCGATCCGGCGATAGTCAGATCGGCCTCACCATTGACCACGACAGCCACTGGGGAAACCGTCTCGTCGAGAGACACTGTAGCATCAGCATTTATGGGGAACAACACACAACCACCATCGTCATAAGTACCTTGTTCCCACTTGCCACTGGTGAAATCCCATGCGCCGTCGCCGCCCATCCAGGTGTAGTCAGCCTCGTAGTTGTCGATGTCGACCATCTCCACCTCTTCGGGTTTGGTTTTGACCTCCAGACGAGCATACTCCGACTTTTCATCACCTTTGTAGGCACAGATGCGCAACTGATAGACGGTTCCGGCCTCCAAGTTATTCAAGGTTGCCGATGTCACATTCTGGCCTGTCCGGTTCACCTCTGCAAAAGAGCCGTTTTTCTCTATTTCGACGATGAAGCCATCCTCTCCCGAAGTCCAGTCGCGCCAACCGACTGAGATGCTCTTCGGCGAGGCGTCCGTCTGTTGGAGAATCTGCGGTGCACGCAGGAATTGTTCCACGGTGGAAGAAGAGATGCTGTTGATATAGTTTTCGATCTGCGCATAGCCATTGGCAGCTTTGGTCATGGCATCGTTGCGCTGCGGGTCCGTCCCGTTGGCCGTCTCCCATTCGTCGGGCATGCCATCTCCATCGCTGTCCATTCTGCCGTTGCCAGCCCATACCGTCCAGTTTGAGGGTTTACCGAATGGCAGAGCATCCTCGGTGGAGATCAACACGCCATCACGGCCGAATGACAGACATTCATCCACCATGTAGCAATCCACGTAGTCACGGTAGGGCAACGAGGCACCCACGTCGGGGAGCAGCTCATCGGCCAGAGATTGCGCTCCGGTCAGCACCAGTTCGGGATACGGGTATGGCGAAGTCTCAAAAGTGGGTCCGCCGCCATACTCCGACTTGGGTATTTCGTAGGGATTGAGTTGACCATTCCTGTCTTTATCCTGCCAGTTGTCATCCGCATAGAGATGGAAGTCGCTGTTGCCAGAGGTGCAGGCATTGCCGCCCCCCGCAGGACCATTGATAAAGAGATTGCCTACGGTATTGGCAAAGCTCTTGCCCTGAGAGTCACCACCCATCAGATAGCAACCGTTTTTCCAGTTATAGACGATATTGTTCACATACTGGTGAGCGCCCTTCACCTTGTTGTTTCGGGTACCGTTGTCGCAATAGAAATTGCGGTAGAGCGTAATGCTGTCGGCCTGCATCAGTCCGCCAGCGGAGTGAGTGAGCAAGCCCTGTCCAAACACACAGTTCATCAAGGTGATGCTATGAAGATCACCCTTGCCGTCGGGATTGATGGAGAAGACCTCATCCAATCCCCATGCGAAGGAACAGTGGTCGAAAATCATGTTCGTGCCGTTGGAGATGCCGGCACAGTCCTTGCCGGAGGAGCCGCCCTTTCCCATACGGAACCGCATGTAGCGGATGATGGAGTTGGAAGATCCAGAGAACGACACCCCATCGCCATAGACCGTGATGCCCTCACCCGGTGCCGTCTGTCCAGCCACATAGAGGTTGTGGGAGAAAACGATGCGGCTTGTGATCTTGATCACGCCAGCGACATCGAAGACCACGATCCGGTTGGGTTGGCTGACCGCATCGCGCAACGACCCAGCACCAGCGTCATTGAGGTTGGTCACATGATAGACGCTGCCCGATCGTCCGCCGGAGGCATACCTTCCCCACCCTTGTGCTCCTGGGAAGGCCAGTTGCTGGGCTTCTGCCATCAAACAAGCGAAGGCCAGCAAGCACAGGCACAAGACCCGCCGGGTGTTTGCGAAAAAGTCATATCTCATATTGTCGTTGTTTATAAAGGGCATCTCCAAACGGGGATGCCCTTTTATGTTTTATGAATTCTTACAGATTATCTGACGATCATCTTCTGGGTTGTCACAGCACCATTGCCGTAGGTGCGGCGGATGATGTTGACACCCTTCGTCAAAGCACCCACGCGGCTGCCGTTGACCGTGAAGATCTCCGTGCGGACAACACCGCCCTCGGGAGACACGGTCATGATGCCGTCGAGAGCAGACTCAGAATACTGAGCGGAGTACTCGCCGTGGTTCATCACATAGACATCGTAAATCTGGCCGCTCGACTTGGCGGCTGTGTGATGGATGCGGACATACACCTGGTCGTTGCCCTCATAGCTCAGTTGCGTGCGCTTCCAGTTGCGCTTGATCAGAGAATAGGCCACGTCGCCGAGCACCGTCCAGTTCTCGCCGTCGGCCGACACCTCGACCTGCATCGTCGGAATCTCACCCTCGTTGCCGTTGCCGGCATAGACAATCACGTCGAACGGAGCCTGGTAGCGGTCCACCGTCTCAAGCGAGGCGTTGAACGGACCGTCCGTCGGCTGCTTGCCGAAGGTCAGTGCGTTGGGAGTGATGCCCATCTGGTCGTTGGCTCCCACCACGTCCTCGGCGCTGTCGGGGTTGCGCATGCTTGTGTCGC
>CACYQD010000029.1 GCA_902776475.1 uncultured Prevotellaceae bacterium
CGACTTCAGCGTCAACCCACTCGACTGGTGGGCCAGCTGCAAATCGACAAACTCGTCATGTGTCATAATCAAAACAGTTGTAGTTGGGTGCAATATTGCAGGGCAAAGGTACAACCAAACTACAACTGGAACAATGTGTATTTTATCGGATGCTTACTTTGAAGCCCCAAGGAGCGACAAAGAGAAAAAGTGACCTTTCCCATTTGTAAAACGCCACTTTTCTCACCCGGCAACGGCCAAGAATGGCTGTTGCTGGGCTTTATACATTTATTTAATAAACTTGTCTATCATATCCTTGATTGTCTTTTCTGCTTCATCATGTCCCACAAGTTCGATAAGCCTGTTGTAATCTTCTATTTCATCGCCTGTAAAAGTTATTATTATTTGGCGCTGTTCTTTCCCTGCTATATGCTCATAATTTTCAGGATATGCCCAAAAGCATTTTACACAGAAATCAGCATCTTTCTTTTCCCAATTAGGACAATGTTCACATGTCCATGATTTGGCACGATTGGCAGAAGGGCTTAAAAGCATATAACAATCAATATTTTTCAAATCTTGATCACCTCCAATTTCATATGGAACACGATGATCTATTTGTAATAATCGCTCTTCCATTGGCTGGTGATAAATAAAACACTTAGAACCATATTTGTCGATAAGTGCCTTTTTTAGTGCAGAAGAAAGGACTGTCCGACCTGCAGTTTTTGACAAATTGTCTTCTGCTTTTGAAGGATCGCCAAATCGATATGCGGCGATACTACGACCAGAAGAATCTTTAACACGAAAAGTCTCTAAAGGAATGCCTTGTTCACGGACATCACGTGCTGCTCGTGGAGCATGTTCATAGCCAAGTTGTTTCAAATCCTCTGTAGTAACATGTCCATGCTTCAATATAAATTGTATTACAGTTTTAGGACGTTTTGCTGTTACCGAATTCAATTTATCGAGAAACGCTTTCGGATATTTATTCATATTACAACTTGGTCGAAAAGTGAGTACTCAACTGTATTAGATGGTTTGGGGGCATATTGCTGAAGGCCTGGGCTTATATAAAGTGCTTCATAAGTCACTTCTTTTTTACCTAATAAAACACTTTGGCTTGAAAGGCCGGCATTTAATAATACTTTTTGTAGTCCTAATTCTGCTGGCAAGTCTTCCCCGTATTGTTTGTCGCCACATTTACCATCATAACTAATAAGGAAATCAATTCCACGATGGTTCAGTCTTTCAATAGCTTCTACAAAGTCGTGAAAATCTATGCCTGAAAAATAACGGCAATCACGTACATTAGATACTCCTTGATATGGAGGATCCATATACACGATGTCTCCAGTACGTGCTTCATTAAGAACTTCTTTGTAATCTTTTGACATGAACTCGGTGCGCCCCTTCAAATAATAAGAAATAGCATCAACATTCGGCTTTAATGTTTTGGGTGAAGTTCCATTCCTTCTTTTGTCAGGTGACTGATTAAACTGGCCATTTGATCCATACCTCACTGAACCTTTGACACAACGTGCCAACAAGTAAAGCATATTGGCTGCTGTTTGATTACCGTTATTGAAATCTTCCCGAACTTTGTAAAAATGATTAACACTTCCTTGTTCAAAAGAAAATTGTTCATTCCATACAGTAGCATAATCTGCAACCAATTCATTTGGGGTTTCAATTGCTGATTGTAAAATATTTACTAATGGCATGTTCAAATCATTGATTACATATCTATTAGCACGGCCTTGCTTAGCTACTGCAATTGTTATAGCCGCCATTCCCGCAAACGGCTCTATTAACCTCTCAAATTTGCGAGGCATATATCTAAGAATTTGAGGAGCGAGAATTCTCTTTGATCCTTGATATTGCACAATATGTGGTACAAATCCTTTCATTTCTTTCTTTCTTATGGTTACGACCGCAAAATTAAATAATTTTTTTGAGATTATCAATCTAATCTCAAAATATCTCCTTGTTGTAATAATTTGCCCCCACAAAAGATAAGATTTAATCACTCAATGCATAAATGTTGTTATAATAGATGCCCGATTATGCTATGAAAGGCGAAAACTCCGATAAATTCAGGGTCTCCGCCTTTTCTTTTTCCCTATTGTCCCGCCATTTTCCCGAAATCTATTCCAATAAAGGCATTTATGTATCAAAAATATTATTTTATTGGCGATTAATCAATATTCCAATATGCATCTGGATCACCGTCAAAAATGGTGTCAATATCATCGTTAGAATATCCCATAACATCATGAGCATATGTACCTGAATAATCACCATTGTATTCAATGTAATTATTTGATTTTCTTCTTTCATATCTAAAATTAGATGGTATTTCAAATGGCTTCATATCTTTAAAAATACTCAATATTTCAGAATGTGGATGCTCATCATTAGTTAATAAGTTTGTTATGTAATCAAAGACCTTGGATGAAAAACTAAGAACAAGGGCGTCGTTAACTACACTGTTATTCCTACTTTTGTTAAAAAGATTTAGCAATTCATGTTTTTTCTTGCCCCCACTGAGGAAATCCACTTGGTAATACGACATCTCTCTTCCCCATCCTTTAAAATTATTGCTGTAATAACGGACTATATTATAAAAGATAGAAGAAGAATCATATTTGCATATGCTTTCCATATCTTTACCTTCTTTTAATAATTGATCAATGATAATTACAAAAATCCGTTCATTTTGAATAAGGGTGTAATATAATAATGAGGAAAAGAAAGCTTTGTCCTTCCGAAAAGCATCCGAATAACATGTATATAGAACACGATACAACCAAAGTGCTGAAAGCTTCTTTAAGTTACCTGTCTCATTACAAACAAAAGCCCAATTAAGATAACATAGTGTGCGTAAGTTAAATAAGAAGAACTTGTTATCTTTTTCTATCCACACATTTTTGCCATCTTTATAATGGTAGAAATCACCACCTACAGATTGAGTATTATTATTAAATTCATCGTTTTTGTATTGATACACAATTTTCCCATAAGGAAATAGCCATTCTTGAAAAACAGGTGTTGAATAATGATGTTGTACATTATGAAATAAATTAATCCTTCTACTTAAACGATATTTACTAAATATGTCCTTTTTATCAGTAGGAAATCCATATTTTTTTTCATCAATAAAATGGCATAAATATCTGTCTTCAAATGAAAGTTCAACTAGTTTATTTTCTATCACTTCCAATAAAGATTCATATTCGGCATTTGATATAGTTTTATCCAAAGGCAATTGAATAGAATGTCCTATCTTTTTGGCTATATGGAATATCGCAGCATTTGTAAAAACCCGGTAACCCAACGTATTTTGAAAGCCGCGGGTTGCAATACAATTCTTATTTTTTTCAAATTGTGCCAAGGTCTTTGGTGAAGTATTATAATCATCCTTTGAATAACTAAGCAAACTGGTTATGGCTATTGTTTCTAAATTAGTTGTATAATAAATCATGGTAATGCAGCCAGAAATATTATCATGAAATGATATTTCAGGTAAGACTACCGTTAAGTACTCTTTTATCAACTTGAATGCTTCATCACTATAGATAATAATCTTTTTGACACTATTTTTGTATTTGCTTCGATAAGTGTAAAAATATCGATTTGTCGAAGAAAGCGTCATGTTTGTTACCCACAAGCCATAATGAATAGAGTCATGTTGTATTTTTATACCATCAATCCAGTCTCCATACATTGAAAATTTCGGATAATCTTTTGTCTCAACGTTTGAACAAATACATATTGGAAATACAGAAAATCTATTTTCAAAACTTCTACAAATTTCTTGAAATGAGTTGTAATTCTCGTCAAATGAATCGAACAAAGATTTATAGCGATATTGCTTTTTCTTGTCCCATCCTAATTTCTCCTCATATTTTGATAAAAGGTATGCTTTTGCTTTTTCAATATTACCTTTATATCTAAGAACATGTACTTGCCGTACAGGTATAGTTCGTCCTGTCCATAAAAAACTACTTATCCAACTTGAACATTCTTTATCTTCAATTTCATTATTCGCCCATTCTTCTAATTGTTTATAGTATTCCTCCTGATCTGGGTAAAACACTTCTGATATGATTCTCTTGGCAGTTTCAAGATCTTTTAAGCCACCAACACCAAACCACATTTCCTCTTTCAATGCAAGTTTCTCTTTCATTGATTTCCAACGACGCTTCCCGTATTGTTGTTTTGTTGATGGTGAATCAATCCAATCACATAGTTGTTGATAGAGCTTGCTTGAAGATTCTGTTTCCTTTCGCCATTTAATTCTTCTAGAAAGTTCATCCTTAACAATCTGATAGTCTAATGGCAAATTTCCTTTTAACTGTTTTAAAAATATTGGGAGTAGGGCAAAATGCTTTTCATCAGTATCTTCCCACTTCTTTTTAACTTCTTCTAATGTATCATAAAATATATCGATATATTCTTTTTCAATTTTCCCTTCTGATTTTTCTTCCTCAAAAAAGGACTCCATATTTTCAAGGTATCGAATACGCTTTTCTGTTTCGCTTATTTCTTTGTTGACTTTTTCCTCTATTAGCCTAATGTTTTTATCAAACTCCCAACAATCTATTATGCCCAATCCATGAATATAGACATCGTTAGATCCTAATATAGAAAAATCCATAGCTAAGTTAAGATTGAAAATGCTAGTATATTGACGACGAAATAAAGGCGAATATTTGCCTGCTCTAAAGGCTTCATTAAAATGCTTTTCTATGGCTTTGAGCATTTCAATGGCATTCGGTGATATTTTTGTTAACATAATAATACTATTTGAGGTTTTTGCAAGATGTATAATTGATGTACAAAGATATTATTTATCTTTGAAAATGCATATCCTATTAATCTTTTTATTATCTTCAACAAATAAACAATGCGCCCCCATCCTCAAATGTTAAAATCCTCCTTTCCCCTTTTGTCTTTCAGAATGCCCGGTGTGAAAGATAATAAAACCCCTTCAATGCTTTTTAATGCCGTTTTTGGCCGATTGAAACATTTTGAATTTTGTAAAGTTTTATTTTGCTTCATTTTGTTTCACTTTGCAAGTTCGGTGGGAAAATAGTGAACCAAACATGAATCTTTGAGCGTTAAAATGCTGATTTAACGCTATTTAAGAATAAATAACATAATCAGAAGACTATTATGCTATAAAAGGCGAAAACCTCGATCTGTTCAGGGTCTTCGCCTTTTATCTTTCCTTATTGTTACGTCGTTCTCTCGACAAACTAAGGGTTATTTATTACTCCCACTCAATGGTTGATGGTGGTTTGGAGGAGATGTCGTAGCAGACGCGGTTGACTCCCTTGACCTTGTTAATGATCTCGTTGGAGACCTTGGCCATGAAATCGTAGGGCAGGTGTGCCCAATCGGCGGTCATGGCGTCGGTGCTGGTGACGGCACGGAGGGCCACAGGGTGTTCGTAGGTGCGTTCGTCGCCCATGACACCGACACTGCGGACGGTGGAGAGCAACACGGCTCCTGCCTGCCAGATCTTGTCGTACAAGACCTCGCCATCCTCACAGACATACTGGAGCATCGACTCGATGTAGATGTCGTCGGCATCCTGAAGGATACGGACTTTCTCGGGAGTGATGTCACCGAGGATACGGACAGCCAGGCCGGGACCGGGGAAGGGATGACGCTTGATCAGACGCTCGGGCATGCCCAGCTGATAACCCACACGGCGCACCTCGTCCTTGAACAGCCACTTCAGGGGCTCACAGAGCTGCAGGTGCATTTCCTTGGGCAGTCCGCCCACATTGTGATGGCTCTTGATGACCATGCCGGTGATGCTCAGGCTCTCGATGCGGTCGGGATAGATGGTGCCCTGGGCAAGCCATTTGGCATCGGTGATCTTCTTGGCCTTGGCATTGAAAACTTCCACGAAGTCGCGGCCGATGATCTTGCGCTTCTGTTCGGGGTCGGTGACACCCTTGAGGTCGGCAAAGAACTTCTCGCTGGCATCGACACCTATGACATGGAGACCCAGTCCCTGGTAGGCGTCCATGACTTTCTGGAACTCGTTTTTACGCAGCATGCCATGATCAACGAAGATACAGGTGAGGTTGTCGCCGATGGCACGGTTGAGCAAGGTGGCGCAGACCGAGGAATCGACACCGCCGCTGAGTCCGAGGATGACGCGGTCATTGCCCAACTGAGCTTTCAGTTCGGCCACCGTGGTCTCCACGAAGGAGGCGGGGCTCCACTCCTGACGGCTTCCGCAGATATCGACCACGAAATTGTGGAGCAGTTGCTTGCCCTGGGTGGTATGGAAGACCTCCGGATGGAACTGCACGGCCCAAAGGGGATCGGTGTCGCTGGCATAGGCCGCAAACTCCACGTCGGCGGTAGAGGCGATGACATGGCAATCGGACGGGATGGCCGTGATGGTGTCGCCATGGCTCATCCACACTTGGGAATTGGGTTGGAAACCCTGGAAGAGCGGGTTGGCGGCATCGAAGCGCATGAGGTTGGCGCGTCCGTACTCTCGGGTATTGGTTTTCTCCACCTTTCCTCCCTTGGTGTGAGAGATGAACTGTGCACCATAGCAGATGCCCAGCACGGGGATGCGGCCGACGAACTGGCTGAGGTCAACCTTGAAAGCCTGTGGGTCGTGGACCGAGTAAGGCGAACCGCTGAGGATCACGCCGATCACTGACGGGTCGTCTTTGGGAAACTTGTTGTAAGGCAGAATCTCGCAGAAAGTGTCGAGTTCACGGACACGGCGGCCGATGAGCTGGGTCGTTTGTGAGCCAAAGTCAAGAATAATGATTTTCTGTTGCATTCTATATTGGATTTTGTGTTATGAGTTTTTTTTGGGGGGGGCGGGAGACACCACAATGTGACGTCTCTACTTTTCCCTCACCTAGCCTCTCCCGGAGGGAGAGGGACTGGGGGTTTTGCGGGTGGGACCTTTGGGCGTTGGGCCTTGGGTGTGGGCCTTGGGGCGTGGCCTTTTGGCGTTGGGCCCTCACCTAGCCTCTCCCAGAGGGAGAGGGATTGGGGGTTGGGGGTGATGCCTTGGGGCGTGGGCCTTTTGGCGTTGAGCCTTTTGGCGCGGGCCTTTTGGCGTTGGGCCCTCACCTAGCCTCTCCCAGAGGGAGAGGGATTGGGGTGGAGGGACTGATTTGCTCTACTTGGGGTAGTTGTAGGGTTTTGAGGAACTCGCCGGCCTCGTGGAGGGAGTCGATCTTTCCGACGTCGAGGAGGCGCAGGTCGGGTTTCACGATGCCACGGATGCGGCATTTGCCGCAGACAGCCAGGTAGAAGTCGATGATGCCGAAACGGCTGGGCCAGGTGTCCATCGTAGCCACGAGCCTGGGGGATATGACATGGATGCCGGAGAAGGCATAAGCCCTGTAATCCCTGGGATTGAGATCTGGGTATGGACTGCGGACCTCACCCGTCTGGATGTTGGTCCAGCCGACGAGCCTCATCTCCTCGTCGAAGAGCAGATAGCGGCTGGTGGAGCGCTCACTGACCAGCAGGGTCGCCTCATCGGCCTGGGCTTGCTCATAGAAGCCGGCCAGGTCCACATTGCTGAGGATATCCACATTGTGGATGAGGATGTTGCTGTCAGGTGAGAAGAGCGGGAAGGCCTTGCGGATGCCTCCCCCTGTCTCGAGCAGTTGGTCGCTCTCGTCGGAGACGCTCACCTGGAGGTGGTCGAGCGGATGGCTGTCGAGGTAATCGATGATCTGCTGCGGGAAATGATGCACGTTGACGACGGCACGCTCAAAGCCGGCTTGCCGGATGCGCTGGAGCACATGGGCCAGAAGCGGTTTTCCCCCGACCTCCACCAGGGCCTTGGGCATGGTGTCGGTGAGTGGTCTCAAGCGGGTGCCGAGTCCTGCGGCGAATATCATGGCTTGTCTCATCATTCACTTATTGATCGTTATCGGAAAGGGCGGGCAGGGTCTGCGAGATCTGTTGCTCGCGGTGCACCACACGCACCTCGATATGGAATTTCTTGTTCAGATGCTCTGCGAGATGCTGGGCGGAATAGACGCTGCGGTGCTGTCCGCCGGTGCACCCGAAAGAAAACATCAGGCTAGTGAAGCCCCGTTGGATATAGCGTGCCACATGGGCATCGGCCAGGGCATAGACATGGTCGAGGAAGGTGAGAATCTCGCCGTCGTCCTCGAGGAAGCGGATGACGGGTTCATCGAGGCCCGTCAGTTTCTTATAAGGCTCGTAACGGCCGGGGTTGTGCGTACTTCTGCAGTCGAAGACATATCCGCCACCATTGCCCGACTCATCTTCGGGGATGCCCTTCTTGTAGGAGAAGCTGAAGATGCGGACCACGAGGGGTCCCTTGCCGTCGTATTTTGAAAAAGTGGCCGGTCCGTCGTTGTGGTGGGCCTGATAGACATTGGTGTCGGCGATGCGGTAGCCATCGGCCCGCTTTTTGGGTTCCGACTCCGCCACGGCAAACCGGGGGAGTTCGGTGAGCCGCTGCAGCACATCGATGAGATAGGGGTAATGGAAGTCTTCCGTAGCCAGGAGTTGCCGGAGATTGGCGATGGCGGGAGGTATGGAATCGATGAAATGCTGCTTGCGCTCGAAATAGCCCCTGAAACCGTATGCCCCAAGCACCTGCAGCGTGCGGAAGAGGACGAAGAGCGCCAGCCGGTTGACGAAATGCCGTTTGGCGGGCACCTCGATGTAGTTTTTCAAGGAGTAGTAATACTCATAGATGAGCCGGCGGCGGAGTTTGTCGGGGTATCGGGCGGACGCCTGCCAGAGGAAGGAAGCCAGGTCATAATAGAACGGACCCTTGCGGCCTCCCTGGAAATCGATGAACGAAGGGTTGCCCTCCGGGTCGAGCATCACGTTGCGGGCCTGGAAGTCGCGGTACATGAAGCAATCCGTCGTCTCTGCCACCAGGTCTTTGGCCATCAGGCGGAAATTGGCTTCCAGTTTGAGTTCGTGGAAGTCAAGATCGGTGGGTTTCAGGAAACAGTATTTGAAATAGTTGAGGTCGAAGAGCACATTCTCCTCGTTGAACTCAGGCTGCGGATAGCAGTTTGACCAGTCGAGGCCCCGCGCTCCGCGGATCTGGAAATTGGGCAGCTGGCGGATGGTGTTGATGAGCAGATGCTGTTCACGAAGGTTGTAGCGGCCTCCCGCCTCCCTACCGCCCTTCAGTTCATCGAAGAGGGATACGGTGCCCAGGTCTTCCTGAAGATAGCGCATCAGGTCGTCGCTGACCGCATAGATCTCAGGCACGGGGAGCTGCCTTTTCCTGAAATGACGGGAGAGGTATATGAACGCATTGTTCTCATCACGGCTCGTGCCGACAACGCCGATGAGCGTGGTGCCGTCGGGAGAGGTGATGCGGTAATAACGCCTGTTGCTGCCGGCGCCCGCCAGCGGAACCACTGACGAAGGAGCCTGCCCAGAATACTGACGATAGAGAAGAAGCAGTTGCTGCATGATGAATGACCGTGTGGGGTTATTTGTCGCCGTTTTCCTTTTCCGCCTCAGCCTCCTGCTGCTGCCGGCGCCTCTCCTCCCATTCACGACGACGCTTGTTGTCATACTGGAGCAGGAGGGAATCGATGAGCAGGAGCAGCATCAGGATGCCCAGTGACATCAACCAGGAACGCGTCAGGTAGAGCAAGGACGCTGACAAAAGGAGGAGGAATAAGATATGAAGAACGGTCTTTTTATTCATGACAAAAACCCATGTATTTGAATTCGGGTGTAAAGTTACGAAAAAGTGAGCGATAACTCAAAGATATCCTTCATTTTTTGAGTATTCGCAAAAAAATAGCCGATAATTTTGATTTTTACCTTGGTTTTGCTATTTTTGCACATGATATGTGCATAGGAGTAAACCCCTTTGTTCCCTATCATCCTGTATGATTTCAGGATGCCATCCGTCAAACTATGAAATGAATCTGACTATACTTTCTCAAGTTGAAAGGAGTTTAGGAGTGTGGTAGTATAGGAGTGTAGACAAATGCGAAACTTAAGAATCTAACATGCAAAAGAGCAAATATCTTGTAGCCAACGACCGCGATGCCCAGTGGGGACTGACCGTGAGCACCGTGGGTATGGATGACGTGGCGATTGGTGAGCACTATCCGACGAAAGGACATGCCGACGGTTACTATTTCGACATGGAGCGAGGCAGAAGGCTGAATGAATACCAGATGCTGTATCTGGTGGATGGCGAAGGCCGTTTCCAAAGCAGCCATGTGGAAGGGAAGCGAATCAAGGCCGGCGACCTCTTCCTCCTCTTCCCCGATGAATGGCACAGCTATGGTCCGACGGAGCGCTCCAAATGGAAGAGTTACTGGATCGGTTTCAAGGGAAAGAACATAGACGACCGCGTGAAGGCCAATTTCCTCTCACCGGAGAAGCCCATCTACCATCTGGGCTATTCCGCCGGCATCATCGAACTTTATGAGGCCGCGCTGCGCACCGCATTCGAGGAGCCGCCCTATGCCCAGCAGATCCTGGCCGGCATCGTCAATCACCTCATCGGCATGATGTATGCCCAGGAGCGCAGCATCGAGCTCAACAAGAACCAGTCGCATGTGGAGATGATCAGCAAAGCCCGCCTGCGCATCCGCGAGGAACTGGAAAGCGAACTGACCATCCAGCACCTGGCTGAGGACCTGGGCGTCAGCTACTCCAACTTCAGGAAACTCTTCAAGCAATACACCGGCCTCTCCCCTGCCCTGTATCAGCAAGACCTGAGACTGCAGCGGGCTAAGGAACTGCTCTCGACCACCAAACTGAGCATCAAGGAAATCGCATACCGCCTGAATTTCGAGTCGCCAGACTATTTCTCCTCCAAATTCCGCATGAAGACAGGCATCAAACCCAGTGAATTCAGGGATCAAAACTCATGACCGACCAAAATCTTTGGTAGTAATGTCAAATAACGATGTGGGACATGTCCATTATTCCTTAATTTTGCAGCAAACAAACGAAAAAAACAATAATCATGAAAAGTATTCTTGAAGGACGTCCTGAATTAAGAAAAGAAGTAGAGAAAATCGCAGAAGTGGCCGGATATCTCTGGCAGAACGGCTGGGCTGAGCGCAACGGCGGCAACATCACCGTCAACATCACCAAGTTTATCGACGATGAGGTGCGTAAGATGCCTGCCATCAGCGAGGTGAAGCAGATCGGCACTACCCTGCCCTATCTGAAAGGCAACTATTTCTACTGCAAAGGCACGGGCAAGCGCATGCGTGACCTGGCCCGCTGGCCAATGTGCAACGGCAGCGTCATCCGCATCCTCGACGACTGCGCCAGCTATGAGATCATCGCCGACAACCCCGTGTTGCCCACAAGTGAACTGCCGTCGCACCTGAGCGTGCACAACCACCTCATCGAGAAAGGATCGGCCTATAACGCCACCGTGCACACCCATCCCATCGAACTGGTTGCCATGAGCCACAACAGGGCATTTCTGGAGAAGGACGTGCTGACCAATATCCTCTGGAGCATGATTCCTGAGACCAAGGCCTTCTGTCCACTCGGCCTGGGCATCATCCCCTACACCCTGCCCGGCAGCGTGGAACTGGCTGACGCCACCCTGAGAGAGCTCGACGACTATGACGTGGTGCTCTGGGAGAAGCACGGCGTCTTCGCACAAGGCCTCGACGTGATGGACGCATTTGACCAGATCGACGTGCTGAGCAAGAGCGCCAAGATCTATGTCAACGCCCGTGCAATGGGCTTCATGCCCGAAGGCATGACCCAGGAGCAGATGAAAGAGATGTCGGTGGCCTTCAACCTGCCGAAATAAGACGACTCTGCAATCACATAAGTCGACTCCTACAACCACATAAAAAAAAATCATCCCGATGCTCAGGCACCGGGATGATTTTTTATGCGGATACAACTTATGGGAATCGTTTAATAATTCTCACCATAGCGCTCCTTGGCGATGCTGTCGAGCGAGCGGCCACGGGTGTTGGGGCAGCCGATGAAGCCCACCACGAGAGAGATGAGCAACAGGGCTATCATGCAATAGGCCGCGATGGTGAAGCCCTCGCCGTTTTCGCCATAGATGTAGGTGAAGATCAGGCCCCACACGGCAGACAGTCCACGGACGATGAAGAACATCAGACCCTGAGCACCGGCACGGAACTTGGCGGGGAAGAGTTCTGAGCCCCACAGGGCATAGAAGATCTGAGGAGACGTACCGCCCTGGACACCCCAGAGAATGGCAAAGAGCCACAGTCCGGCCATGCCGTTGGCACCAATGGTGATGATGATGACCCAAGCGCTGATGGCCACCAGCAAGCCGAAGACATAGATGAGTTTGTGGGCGGTCTTGTCGATGAGTTTCGACACGATGAAGGTCACACCCACGATGATGGCCCATTGGATGCAGTTCATCCAGTTGGCCTGCTCATTGCTCACACCGCCGGCCGTCTCATAGATATGCGGCTGGAAGAAGCCCATCACCGATGCCACCAGGTTCCAGGTGAGGTAGATGGTAGCCAGGAAGCACACCGTGCGGACGGCCACCTTGTTGGAGAACAAGACGCCGAAAGCATGCAGCAAGCCCGTATCCTCGCCCTTGGCCTTGGCAGCGGCCTTGGCGGCTTTCCACTCGCTGCTCTCATCCAGTCTGCGCTGCAGGTTCCAGGCGATGAACGCCACGATGAAGAGCGAGAAGAAGACGATGCGCGAACTGAAGACGTTGACCGATTCGGTGGAGAGCGCTGAACCGCCCACAGCGTGGGCGACACCCTCTACCCAACCAAACAGATAGCCTCCAGGAGCGAACAACATGCCCAGGAGAAGGATCATCATCGGTCCGAAGCCCCACGACATCTGCGAGATGCAGATGTTGCGGCCACGGTTGTTGATCTCCGAACTTTCAGAGATATACGTCCAGGAGGCAGGCACGCCGATACCCACGGAGATGCCTGTGATGAGGAATCCACACAGCAGCATGGGGAAATTGACGCTGCAGATGACGAGCGCCACGCCCAGCATATAGACCAGCAGGTTGTAGGTGTAGATGAACTTACGTCCATACTTGTCGGCGAGGAAGCCACCGATGATGGCGCCGATGGCCGCACCGAGGCAGTTGGCACTGATGAAATTGAGCCATCCCAAGTGCACCTCGGACAGGCCGAGGTAGTTCTGCCACAATGTCAGTCCGCTGGCGCCGGCCACGATGGCACCGGCATCCAAGTAATTGGTGAGAGACACGGCTATCGTGCTCTTCAGACTACCGCTATTGTTTGCCATAAGTCGAGGTCTTTACCGTTTGGAAGTGACATCGCGCTCATACTGCTGGATGGCAGCGATATACTCCTCGCCCACGGGAACATTGTTCTTGAGGTTGAAATAGTCATACACAGCGCCGAAAGGCATGCTCTTGGCTTCCTCCATCAGAGCCAGGCGCTCGAAGAACTGTCCGTTGTCCTCATACTCACGCAGTTTGGCTTTGGGTTCGAGCAGAGCCTGGAGGATGCACTTCTGTGTGGCACGTGTACCGATGATGTAAGCACCGATGCGGTTGATGGAAGCGTCGAAGTAGTCGAGTCCGACGTGAGCGCGGTCGAGGGCGTCGCAGCGCACCAGTTCCTTGAAGAGGTCGAGGGTCTGGTCGTTCATGATGGTCACGTGGTCAGAGTCCCAACGCACCGGACGGCTGACATGCAGCATCAGTTCGGGCACATACATCAGCAATGTGGAGATGAAGTCAGACACGTTCTCCGTCTGCTCGTAATGACCGGTATCGAGCGTGTACATCAGTTTGCGTGTGGCGCAGAAAGCTGTGTAGAAGTCGTGTGAGCCCACGGTGTAGCTCTCCAGTCCGATGCCGAACAGTTTGGCCTCGAAGCAGTTTTTCACATGGTCGAGTTTCTCCTCCATGATCTCATCGAGGGAAGCCGTCAGGATCTCACGGTATTTCTTGCGGTACATGGTCAGGTCTTTCGAACCGTCGTGTACCCAGATATTCATGATGCAGGGGTCGTCCTGGGCCTTGCCCATCGCGTCGGCGATGCGGCGGCAGCGCTTGGTGTGCTCAATCCAGAACTCGCGGATGCTCTTGTCGGGGTTGGAAAGGGTAAGTTCACCACTGAGGGGATGGGAGAAAGAAGTGGAGTTGAAGTCGAGCTTCATATTGTTTTCCTTGGCCCACTGAATCCAACTCTCGAAATGCTTCACCTCAACCTCGTTGCGGTCGACGAACTTCCCGCCGAAATCGCCGTAGATCTCATGGAGGTTCAGGCGGTGGTTTCCTGCGAGCAAGGTCTTAACGAACTCGATGTCGCTGCGGACCTCGTCAATATTCCTGGCACGTCCGGGGTAGTTGCCAGTCGTCTGAATGCCACCAGAGAGGGCGTCGTTGCGCTCGAAGCCCACCACATCGTCGGTCTGCCAGCAATGCAGGGAAATCTGTTGTTTCTCGAGTGCGGCAATGGCTTTGTCGGTGTCAACACCAATAGCAGCATAGCGGTCTTTGGCTACGGCATAAGCTTTTTCAATTAAATCTGCTTTCATTTTGATTTGGTTTTATAAATTTGATATTGTAGTTATGGTCTTAGTTTGGGAGTTTAGGAGTTTGGGAGTTTAGGAGTTTGGGAGTTTGGGAGTTTGGGAGTTTAGACAATAGTACGGAATTATCCGGCGTATATATGGGCTCTGACAAGAACCGTTCAGCGGTTTATCTGGACGTGATGTCGAGGTAGCGCTGATAAGCCTCTGTCCACTGCTCCGTATCCTTGGGGGCGAAGCGCTTCATCGACACGCTGTCGGCGATGATCCGGCGCATCTCCCAGATGTCAGCCACAGCACCACAGGCTTTCGCCTGAAGCATGATGTTGCCGATGGCGGTGCACTCCTGAGGACCGGCAAGCACCTCCACGCCCGTGGCGTTGGCGGTGAACTGGTCGAGGTATTCATTGAGCGAACCTCCGCCGATGACATGGAGCTTGTTGATTTCGAAGTCGGCAAATTCCGTCAGCCAGAGGAAGACCTGGCGATAGCGCAGGGCGAGGCTGTCGAAAATGCACCGGCAGATCTCCGCGTAGCCCTCCGGAACATGCTGGCCGGACGCCTCGCAATATTGCTGGATGGCCTTGACCATCGATGGAGGATTGGCGAACATGGGATCATCGGGGTTGATGATGCTCTGGAAAGGCTTGACCTTCATGGCCTCCGCCTGCAACTCGGTATGGGATTTGGGGGCGTCGGTCCATTCCTTCCGGCAGCGCTCATAGAGCCACATGCCGCAGATGTTTTTCAGGAATCTCGTGGTGTCCTCAATGCCGCCCTCGTTGGTGAAGTTGTACGCATAGCTGCGCTCGTTGATGACAGCCTCACGGGTCTCAATACCCATCAGGCTCCAGGTGCCGCTGCTGAGATAGGCGAAATGCTCATCGCTGGCAGGCACCGCAGCGACCGCGCTGGCCGTATCGTGACCTGCGACGGCGATGACAGGCACTGCTCCGAGTCCGGTCATGCCCTGCACCTCTTCAGTCAGGTGGCCGATGACCGTGGCCGGGGAGACCATCTGGCCGAACATCTCCCTCTTCACCCCTACACTGGCCAGCAAATCCGCATCGAGGTCCTTCGTGCGGGGATCGAGAAGCTGGGAGGTGGAGGCGATGGTATATTCGCACACTTTCTTTCCGGTGAGCATATAACTCAGGCAATCCGGCACGAAGAGGATGGACTGCGCCTGCTCGAGTGCAGAGTCATGGTTTTTCCTCATCGCAAACAACTGGAAAAGCGAGTTGAAGTTCATGAACTGGATGCCCGTGATGCCATAAACCTTCTCCTTGTCCATGCACTCAGAGAAATAGGCTTCCATCATGCCGAAGGTGTGGGGGTCACGGTAAGCCAGGGGATTGCGCAGGAGAGCGCCGTCGGGAGCGATCATGACGAAATCGACGCCCCAGGTATCGATGCCGATAGACTGGATGGGGATTTGCCGCTGAGCCACGAGTTTCAAACCTTTGATGACCTCATGGTAGAGGGCATAGATATCCCAATAGAAATGGCCTCCGGTCTGAATGAGGTTATTGTCGAAACGGGTGAGTTCCTCAAGAGAGATTTTGCCGTTCTCAAGCACGCCAACAATCGTCCGACCACTGGTGGCACCAAGGTCAACTGCGAAGAAATATTGCTGATTTTCCATGATTAGAGTTTATTTTCTGCAAATTTAGGCAACAAAGGAGTTCCGCAGCATGGTTTTTTGATTTAACATCTCAAAGATTTGGGAACAAAAAAAATCGGATGTCTCACGACAACCGATTTTCAAAAAACAAACTACTTAAAAACTAATCTACTAAAACAAATCAAAAAAATATCTTTATGTTTACAATTCATATTTCGACGTTGCAAAATTACACACTATTTATATCTCCGCAAAATAAAAATCCAAAAATTCTACTAAAAAATGCATAAATGTTTAAAAAAACGGGACGAAATAAAATTTCCGCCCCGTTTTTGTCAAGTCAATATTGCATTTTACATCATTCCGCCCATTCCCGGAGCGCCACCCATCGGCATGGCAGGCTTCTCCTCGGGTTTGTCAACCACCAGGCATTCGGTGGTGAGGAACATGCCGGCGATGGAAGCAGCATTCTCCAGAGCGACGCGTGCCACCTTGGCCGGGTCGATCACGCCACACTTGCGCAGGTCCTCATAGACATCGGTATGAGCGTTGTAGCCGAAGTCGCCTTTGCCCTCGCGCACTTTCTGCACGACGACGGCACCTTCGCCACCGGCATTGGTGACAATCTGGCGCAGCGGTTCCTCGATGGCGCGGGCCACGATGTTGATACCGGTCTGCTCATCGGCATTGTCGCCCTTGAGGCTGACCAAAGCCTCGAGCGCACGGATGTAGGTCGTACCACCACCTGCGATCACGCCTTCCTCGATGGCAGCACGTGTAGCGCAAAGTGCGTCGTCGACACGGTCTTTCTTCTCCTTCATCTCAACCTCGCTGTTGGCACCGACATAGAGCACGGCGACGCCACCGGAGAGTTTGGCGAGACGCTCCTGGAGTTTCTCCTTGTCATAAGAGCTGGTGGTGTTGGCCATCTCGTTCTTGATGGCAGCGATACGGTCGGCGATAGCCTCTTTTGAACCAGCGCCATCGACGATGGTGGTGTTGTCCTTGGAAATCGTCACTTTCTCACAGGTGCCCAGCATATCGATGGTAGCCTGCTCCAGTTTGAGACCCTTCTCCTCGCTGATGACCACACCGCCAGTCAGGACGGCGATGTCCTCGAGCATGGCCTTGCGGCGGTCGCCAAAGCCAGGAGCCTTGACGGCACAGATCTTCAGACCTGAGCGGAGGCGGTTGACGACGAGTGTCGTGAGAGCCTCGGAGTCCACATCCTCAGCGATGACGAGCAACGGACGTCCGCTCTCGGCAGCAGGCTGGAGGATAGGCAGGAACTCCTTGATATTGCTGATCTTCTTGTCGTAGATCAGGATGTAAGGATTGTCGAAGACACACTCCAGTTTGTCGGTATCAGTCACGAAATAGCTGCTGAGGTAGCCACGGTCGAACTGCATACCCTCGACCACGTCGATATGTGTGTCGCGGCTCTTGCTCTCCTCGATGGAGATCACGCCGTCTTTCGACACCTTGCGCATGGCATCAGCGAGCAGTTTGCCGATCTCCTTGTCATTGTTGGCAGAAACGGTAGCCACCTGCTCAATCTTGTCATAGTTGTCGTCCACTTTCTCTGCGCTGCTGGCGATGAAGTCTACAACAGCCTTCACTGCCTTGTCGATACCGCGCTTGAGGTCCATCGGGTTGGCACCGGCAGTCACATTCTTGAGGCCCTCGGTGATGATGGCCTGAGCCAGCAGTGTGGCAGTGGTCGTACCGTCACCGGCATCATCGCCGGTCTTGGAAGCCACGCTCTTCACCAACTGTGCGCCCGTGTTCTCAAACGGGTCTTCCAGTTCAATCTCCTTAGCCACAGTGACACCGTCCTTTGTAATCTGCGGAGCACCGAACTTCTTCTCAATCACCACGTTGCGACCTTTAGGTCCAAGTGTTACCTTAACAGCGTTTGCCAGCTGGTCAACACCCTGGCGGAGGAGGTCACGAGCCTCAATATTGAATTTAATCTCTTTTGCCATGATTTTTTTGATTTTAATTATCCGATAACAGCGAGCACATCACTCTGACGCATGATGAGGTATTTCTCGCCTTCAAATTCCACTTCTGTTCCGGCATATTTGCCATACAACACCACATCGCCTTCCTTAAGGACCATTTCCTCGTCCTTGGTACCTTTACCGGCAGCGATGACTTTGCCTTGAAGAGGTTTTTCCTTTGCTGTGTCGGGAATGATGATTCCACCGACTTTCTCCTCAGCAGGTGCGGGGAGAACCAGCACTCTGTCTGCTAATGGTTTGATGTTCATGTCTTATAATGTTTAATGGTTATAAATATTCCGCGTAGATAATAGCTAAAATCGTGCCAAACTGTCGTCAAGGGAATATTTATAGGAAGAAATTGCCATATTTGGCACTATGATGTCATGCGGGAACATGGAATGGAACAAAGGCTACTGCCGTGGAGTCTTGTTTCCACCATATTTATAATAATACCAATAGGTGTTTTGGTAAACCTTTCTCAAGCGGTTGGCCACATGGTCATCCTTGAAAGTCCGCTCCATGTTGAGGAAGTCATAGAAATCGGCCTCAATCACCTTGTTCTGGTCTTGCGGGAGCGGTTTTCCGGAATAATAATGATAGAGGATCAGAGCCTCCTCGAAATGCTTGGGCATCACGGAATCGGGATAGATGTCATACACCACATTGGCGAAAGCGTCAAGACGACGCTGGATCAGCAATTCCATGAGGTGATAATCGGCCCGCGCCTTGCCAGACTTGGCAAAAATGGTGATGGCACTGTCGGGCATGACAATGGTCTTGCGGTGGTGACCGTCGGGAAGCAGTCCGACGTTACCCTCTCCAACAGGATAATCGAAGAGGTGATCGCCCAGCGCATGGTTTCTGGCCAGGGCATAAGCCCTCAGCATCAGCAGCGAGGGATCCGTGGCCAGGTCTTTCTTCCCCACTTTCAGGGCATCCTCCGTCCGGCCGTTCATCAGGAGGCGCTCCATTCTCATCCGATAATGAAAGACCTCGTCGCCATTGCTGAACAATCCCACCAGGATGAACATGACAGCCATCGTCAGCAGGTTGATCCAGACGGTGCGTGAGAACATGCCCTGGCTGGCAGGTTCCGGTTCGAAGGACTCCATCTGCCTCAAGGCCCAGACCAGGGCGCAGAAAGCGATGAGCAGCAGGGGCACCGCCACGAGCCATCCTCCAAAAGAGAAGCCCTGGTCGATCGTAGAACTCACGTCAGTGATGATGGTCAGGACCAGGAGCGACGGGAAATAAGTCAGCGCATACGCCCGTTTGGTCAGTTTGGCATAATTGACCACAGCCATCTGGAGGAGATAGAGCACCAGTGTGATGAGGAAGGCCCCGACGAAGCGGTTGTAGTGGGTCTGTCCCCCAGACAGCACATGCTGTCCGGCGGTGAGCACATCGCATTGATAAAAAAGCAGATACACCAACGAGAAGACACAGAAAGTGACAGCGCAAGCCACTTTCGTATAGCATGCGGTGGAAGGTTTCTTATCAACAGGAGCGAAATAGGGCATGATCTTGCTATATGCTTGAACAATTCAAGAGAAAGGCGGAGTCTTTCCAATCTCCGCCCCTCCCCTATTTGTAGTCATTGGTGTGGCAGCCATCATCCCGGCAAAGCCAGGCGGGCTGTCCACAGTTTAATTCTTCTTCAACACGACAGCCGAGCGTGCCGGGATATACAATTTCAGCCACTCCTTGTGATCCTGCACATACAAGGGATCATAATTGGTGAAATGTGTCATCGAGTCATCGGCCAGGCCGTTGCCACCGAAGTCCTTGGAATCGGTGTTGAGCACCACGTCGTAAGAACCGGTGGGCACCAGGAAGCCATAATCGGTGAACGACCTTGTGGGACTGAAGTTGAACACGAACACCAGGTCGCCCCTCATGAAGGCGAGAACCTGGTCGCCGTCGTTGTGCCAGATTTCCACGACAGGAGTTTTCTGGAAGTTTTTCTGGCCCTTGATGATGTGGATCATCTGCCGGTCGAAGTCACCCAGCCAATGGTAGCACAGTTCCTTATTGTCGACAAGATTCCACTGACGGCGGGCATATTTGTAGCTCCAGCCGTTGCCCTCACGCGGGAAGTCGATCCACTCGGGATGGCCGAACTCATTGCCCATGAAATTGAGGTATCCGCCATTGATGGCAGCAGCCGTCACCAGACGGATCATCTTGTGCAGGGCGATGCCACGGTGAGCCATGTCATTCTCGTCGCCCTTCTTGAAGTGCCAGTACATGTCGGCATCGATGAGCCGGAAGACGATGGTCTTGTCGCCCACAAGAGCCTGGTCGTGGCTTTCGCAGTAGCTGATGGTCTTCTCATCGGGACGGCGGTTTTTCACCTCCCAGAAGATGGAGCTGGGCTTCCAGTTCTCGTCGCTGAGTTCCTTGATGGTCTTGATCCAATAATCGGGGATGTTCATGGCCATGCGGTAGTTGAAGCCGTAGCCACCGTCCTCGAATTTGGCGGCCAGTCCGGGCATGCCGCTGACCTCCTCGGCGATGGTGATGGCATGAGGATTCACCTCATGGATGAGTTGGTTGGCCAATGTCAGGTAGCAGATGGCGTTGTCGTCCTCATGCCCGTTGAAATAGTCGCCATAGTTGCAGAAGGCCTCACCCAGTCCGTGGCTGTAGTAGAGCATGGAGGTGACGCCGTCGAAGCGGAAGCCGTCGAAATGGAACTCCTCGAGCCAATATTTGCAGTTGGAGAGCAGGAAATGGATGACCTCATCCTTGCCATAATCGAAGCAGAGCGAGTCCCATGCCGGATGCTCGTGCTTGTCGCCGGGATAGAAATACTGGTTGGGGTCACCGGCAAGATTGCCAAGTCCCTCGACCTCATTTTTCACGGCATGTGAATGGACGATATCCATGATGACAGCCACGCCGTTCTGATGCGCCGTGTCGATGAGCGCCTTGAGTTCCTCGGGCGTGCCGAAGCGGCTCGATGCGGCGAAGAAGGAGCTGACATGGTAGCCGAAGGAGCCGTAATAGGGATGCTCCTGGATGGCCATGATCTGGATGCAGTTGTAGCCATCGGCGATGATGCGCGGCAGCACGTTGTCCTTGAACTCGGTGTAAGTGCCCACTTTCTCCGCATCCTGAGCCATACCGATATGGCACTCGTAGATGAGCAGAGGGTTGACATTGGGCTTGAAGGTCTTTTTCTTCCAAGTATAGGGCTCGGGATTCCACACCTGTGCCGAGAAGATCTTGGTGTCGTCGTCCTGCACCACCCTTGTGGCCCATGCGGGGATGCGCTCTCCCTCGCCGCCATTCCAGTGGACGTGCATCTTATAGAGGTCGCCATGCTTCATGGCCTTGGAAGGCAGTTTCAGTTCCCAGTTTCCTGTGCCCTGAACCTTTTTGGCCCGGTATTTCTCCGTCTCCTGCCAATCGTTGAAGTCGCCGACCAGATAGATGTCGGTGGCTGTGGGAGCCCACTCCCGGAAGACCCATCCGCGAGCAGTCTTGTGGAGTCCGAAATAGTCATATCCCGAAGCGAAGTCGCGAAGTGTGGACTTCCCGTTGCGGGTCAGTTGGTTGATTTTCCAAAGCGCATGGTCATGGCGCCCTTTGATCGCCTCCTCGTAGGGCTCCAGATACATATCATTGGCCACCAAGCCGATATGCTTGGGGACTCTGGGTTTTCTTACCGTCTTGGTTTTTGTCGCTGGTTTCGTTGGTTTTTTCTCTGCCATAGTATGATCTGATTAAATTGTTCAGCAAACAACTTTTACTTTGAAAATAGCCTTTTTGAGTTCAGGCTGGTCAGTGATGCAGGGAGCATGGCCGTCCTGCGGGAAGAAGATGGCAAACATCCCTTTCTTGCAGGTCACAAGGCTTTGTGAGGGGATGCCGGGGAATTTGGCCATATCCTTGGTCTCGTCGTAGCCCTCGTCGGGCAGTGCACAGGCAGGAACATAGCCGTAGGTCTCCTCACCCGAAAGAGGTATCTGTATATCAATCATGATTTTGTGGGTTTCCACCACAGCTTCCTCTGGAGTTTTCCCCTTGGCCACCTGGATATTGACAAACAGGTCGTCACCCTTGATCAGGTGCTTGCCCGGCTCCATGGCCTCGAGGTCGTTTTCTTTCAAAAAAGTCAGCACATCGGCGAACAATGGGTTCAACGATGCGTACTTCACCAAATTGTCTAATGTGTCGATAATCATAAGTATAAATATTTAAAGTAGATCAGTCTGAATACCGCATTCCCGAGGAATAGTGGCCGCGGGCGATGATCTGCCCGTTTTTGTTTTTCTCGACGAAGTTACCGTCCCTTTCGCCATTCTTATAGCTGCCCTCGAACCGCTTTCCGTCGGGAGTTTCCTCGACGGCCTGTCCGTGGCGGATGCCGCGGTGGAAAGAACCTTTGAACCTGGAACCGTCATGGTAGTGGATGATGACCGTCCCCTCGAACTGGCCGTCCCGGAACTCACCCTCGAAACGGTCGCCGTTGCGCTTCTGCAGTTTCCCGGTGCCGTTTTGCTTGTCCTTGTACCAGTTGCCGGTATAGACATCGCCGTTTTTCCAGGTGTAAGTGCCGCCGCCGGAGCGGTCGCCATTGAGGAAGCGCCCCTGATAGACGTCACCGCTGGCATATCTCACCGTGCCGACCGTGCGCTCTCCCCTGATATATTCACCTTCATAGACATCGCCATTGGCAAAGGTATAGACACCCCTGCCGTGGGGCAGGTCATTCTGCCACAGTCCTACATAGACGTCGCCGCCCTCGTAGTGGTTGGTGCCTTTTCCGGACCTCTCGTTATCCAACCAGTTGCCGGTGTAATACACCCCTTTTCCCCAGTTGAAGACGCCGTGCCCGTTTTTCATGTCATTTTTCCATTGGCCCTCGTAATACTGACCGGTGCAGAAGACGTATTTGCCATACCCCTCGCGTTTGTCCTGGACCCATTCACCATCATAGACGTCGCCGTTGTAATAGAACATCTTTCCCTTTCCGTTCTGATAGTCCTTATACCAGAGGCCTACGTATTTGTTGTTGTTCATGAAGTAGAACGTCCCTTTCCCATGCTGCTGGTTCTGGTACCACTCACCTTCGTATTTCTCGCCATCAGAGAACGTATAGACGCCATAGCCCTGGCGCTTGCCTTTCACATACTCCCCTTCGTAGATGTCTCCGTTGAGGAACTGTGTCTTTCCCTTCCCATTCGGTTTGTTTCCAATCATCTCACCTTGATAGATGGATCCATCCTTGAAGGTGCAAGAACCAAGTATAACCTTCTGAGCGTCAGCCGCTGCTGAGCCCAGAAAAGAGGCTAAGATCAATATCAAATATCTCAATTTCATTCTTCTTCGGATTTTCTCCCCAAAAGTAGTAAAAAAAGTGGAAATGATGAAATAATTAGCATTTTTTTAGTCATTTTGCCAGAATACATCATATCCGCCAGGGCATGATCCGTCTGCAGTCAGGGCATGGGTACGTCCTCCATCATTTTCTGACCGTGGTCACATCCTGGTCGCCGGGTTTGAACAACAGACCCTGACACTCCGTCTTGTCAGCACGGTAAGCCTTCCACTCCAGTTTGTCCCATTCGATCTTGTCGGTTGACTGGGCGACCGGAACATGCGGTATCAGCGACCCGTCGCGCACCAGGATGACACAAGGAATACTGCCAGCCTCGATATACTGGAAACCATCGGAATAGACCTGGCCACTCTGATAGTCAATCCATTTGCCCTTGGGCAGATAGCACATGCGGCCCGTGCCGCTCTCCATCAAAGGAGCCACAAGAATCTGGGAGCCAAAGAGATACTCATCCTCCACGAGCCATGCGCCCGGATCTTCGGGATACTCCACGAACAAAGCCCTCACCATGGGCAGTCCCCTGTTGGAACAATCCTTGGCCTGAGCGTAGACATAAGGCATCAGTTGGTATTTCATCTCCGCACTTTGTCTGAAGGCATCGGTAAACGACTCACTGATCAGCCAAGGTTCGGTGGGAGGAGCACCATGCGCGCGGGTATGAGAGGACAGAAAGCCGAAAGGCAGCCACCGCCTGTAGATATCCTCCGGCGACGCAGTGACAAAACCACCCATGTCATGGCTCCAGAAGGAGAAGCCGCTCAGTCCGAAGCTCAAGCCACCCCTCAGGTCGCCCAGCAGTCCGATGTTGTTGGTCGCGGCATCACCGCCCCAGTGGAGGGGATAACGCTGGGAGCCCGCCCATGCGCTGCGCGCCCAGATGACACCCTCGCCGGAATGCTGCCGGACAGCATTCCACAGGGCCATATTGTAGCGCAGCGGATAGAGGTTGTGCTCATAAAAGCCCGTCTTGCCGCTTGCATACAAGCCGTTGAAAGGCGCAGCCTCGCCAAAGTCGCACTTGATGGCCCCGACGCCCTGGTCTATCAGCCGGCCGATCTTGTCCTGATACCATTTCACGGTGACGGGATTCGACAGGTCGAGCACAGCATCCTCGTAGGGCATGCCGCCGGAGGCATTCTTCACATGCATGCCACCATCGACGAGTTCATGGAAATAGCGGTTTTTGGGTGTGAAATACGGCAACTGCCACAGGCAGGTATGGAAACCATCCTTTTTCAGTTGGCGCAGCATTTTCTCCGGATCCGGGAAACGGTCTTTCGCAAATTCATAATCACACTGCCAGTCCACGCCGAACCATCCCGTGTCGAAGTGGATCACATCCGACGGAATGCGGTGTTTCCTCAACTGAGCCGCGATATCCAGTCCCTCTTTCTGCGAGAAATAAGTGATGCGGCTCATCCAAGTGCCAAAGGTCCACAGCGGGAGCATCGGACTTTTGCCCGTCACATTGGTGTAGGCATCGAGAATCTCCTTCGGTTGTCCGAAGAAAGCGAAGAAATCCATCATCTCGTCGCCAAGGAACAACCTCTGGGCGCCGATATAAGATGCGCCGAAGTCGCATGTGACCGGTGCGCTGGTGTGCATGAAGATGCCGTATCCCCTGTTGCTGAAATAGAAAGGAACCGGTTTGTACATGCCATCCGTCTCCGGACCTTGCGGGTCGGTGACATAGAGATGCACTTTTTGTCCCACTTTGTTGAGCGAGGTGAAAGATTCCCCACAGCCATAGATCCGCTCACCCGGCGACAGGAGGAAGACCGGGTTGACACTTCTGGAATTGTCGGCCCCCCGCTTGATGAAATTGAAGGGCAAGAGTTTCACCTGTGTGGAATCATTATCGATGATGGCCCTGGTCTGCGTCATGATCTTGCCGTTCTTGTCCTTCAGGATGAGGCGCCACGGATATTTCTGAATCACCACGGCCCCATGCTGGCTTTGGTAGGATATGGTGTTGGCATCCGCAGTCACCCGCCATCCTTTGGCCGCAGGCCTCATGTCGGCAGAGGAGACCAGGTTTTTGAACCCATCCGACAGCATCGGGTCATCCTGGTCTGTAGACTCAGGGATGATGGGCGTGGTGAGCATCTGTATCCTCACGGTGCGGTCGTCGATGAAGAGCAGTTTGATCTGCAGATCAGGATCATTGTCGTATTGGGTATCGGGGAAATCGAGCATCTGCATCCTCACCGGCCAATATCCATTCAGGTTGAATGCCTGGCGGGGAGCCAGCCGATAGCGTTTCCAGTTGACGGTGCCCACTGCATTCTGCACATCGAAGTCTGACAGGCTGTCAGCCAGGAAATAAGTATTCGACAAATCATAGAAATCGGTGGACATGTCCTTGGCATTGTTCTGCAGATACTGAATGCCAGAATTGGTCTGGATCTGAGCCGCCGCCATCAGCGAGGTCAGGGAAGTCAACAAGACACAGATTAATTGTTTCATGCTTTTTTGATTATTTCAGTTTGATTATTTCAGATTGACTGTTTTCAGATTGAGTTGTTCAGCTTGACGGTTTCAGCTTAACCATCGTTTCTTCATTCAGAGAGAGGGATTTTTGCCCTCACCTATCCTCTCCCAAAGGGAGAGGGATAAGTTTGCTCTTCTTGTTGAGGACCTTGAGTCGCCCGCCCTCACCTAACCTCTCCCAGAGGGAGAGGGATAAGTTTGCTCTTCTTATTGGGGGCCTTGGGTCTTACTCCCTCACCTAACCTCTCCCGGAGGGAGAGGGATAAGTTTGCTCTTCTTGTTGGGGGCCTTGAGTCTTACTCCCTCACCTAACCTCTCCCGGAGGGAGAGGGATAAGTTTGCTCTTCTTGTTGGGGGCCTTGAGTCGCCTACCCTCACCTAACCTCTCCCGGAGGGAGAGGGATAAGTTTGCTCTTCTTTTTGAGGTCCTTGAGTCTTACTCCCTCACCTAACCTCTCCCAAAGGGAGAGGGATAAGTATGCTCTTCTAGTTGGGGGCCTTGGGTCTTACTCCCTCACCTAACCTCTCCCGGAGGGAGAGGGATAAGTATGCTTTTCTTGCTGGGGCCTTGAGTCGCCTACCCTCACCTAACCTCTCCCAGAGGGAGAGGGATAAGTTTGCTCTTCTTGTTGGGGCCTTGAGTCTCACCCCCTCACCTAACCTCTCCCGGAGGGAGAGGGATTAGTTTGCTCTTCTTGTTGGGGCCTTGGGTCTTACTCCCTCACCTAACCTCTCCCAGAGGGAGAGGGATTTTTGTCTTTCCTATTCTCTTCCCAGAGGGAGAGGGATTATGGGTTAGAGGACTTGCTCCTGCACTCCGAACAGATGCCTTTGACCAAATAATTGACAGACAGCGCAGCAAACCCTTCTGGCAACTCTATAGGCGGAACAGGACTGTAGTCAAGGCAGTAGGTCTTGCCGCACAGTTCACAATGGAAATGTGCATGCTCATCCTCATCCACGTCATGGCTATGGCTCCTGCATATCTCATATCTGACCCCTCCGCTGCCGTCCTCAATGGCATGCACGAGATGGTGCTCTTTGAAAAGGGTCAGGGCCCGGAAGATGTTCGAGCGGTCGATGGTCTGGATTTTGCTCTCCAGTTCCACCAACGACATCGGAAAGAGAGAAGCCGCCAGGGTCTTGGCCACAACCAGGCGGTTGGCCGTGGGTTTCACCCCATGATCCTTGAACAATTTGATGGTCGTATCCTCCATATCCGGATTTTTGTGCGAAGTTAACAATTATTGTTCATAAAGCCATCGATTCGAGGTTGAAATCACCACAATTTGGTAAAAAAACGTATGAAAGCCTCCGTTTTTCTTTTCGCCATGGAATCTTTTTTGTAATTTTGCAATCACTTTTTCGTCAAGGAACCGAAAATCATAAACCAACCGTTGAATAAGCATCATGCCATCATGACAGATATCTGCTGTATCGGACATATCACCCTCGACAAAATCATCACCTGTGAAAACACCGTCTATATGAACGGCGGCACATCCTTTTATTTTGCCAATGGCATCAACAGCCTGCCTCACAAACTGAGTTTCAAGCTGGTGACCTCCATGGCAGAGAAAGACCGCAAGGCTGTCGATGAACTGTGTGCCAAAGGGATTGATGTCTGTTTCTTTCCCAGCAAGGAAACCGTCTATTTCGAAAACAAGTACGGAGCTGACCCCAATCACCGTACCCAACGGGTCATGGCCAAAGCCGACCCCTTCACCCTGCAGCAGATGGAAGGCATAGAAGCCCGTTTCTACCATCTGGGATCACTCCTTGATGACGATTTCTCACCCGAACTGATAAAAGCCTTGTCGGAGAGGGGACTGGTATCCATCGATGCCCAGGGATTTCTCCGCGAGGTGCGTGACGAGAAAGTCTATCCCACCGACTGGGCCGGCAAGGAAGAAGTGCTCCGCTATACCGACATCCTGAAGCTCAACGAGCAGGAGATGACCGCCGTGACCGGTTTGGAATCCCCCCGTGAGGTGGCCCTCCGCCTGGCATCATGGGGAGTGAAGGAAGTGGTCATCACCCTGGGCAGCAAAGGGTCGTTGATTTATGCCAACGGGCAGTTTTTCGAAATTCCCGCCTACCCGCCCAAACGTGTTGTGGACGCCACGGGTTGCGGCGACACCTATGCCGCAGGTTACCTGTACTGCCGTGCCCAAGGCATGAGTTATGACTACTGCGGGCGTTTCGCCGCTGCAATGTGCACCTTGAAGCTCGAGCACAACGGTCCCTTCGATGCCACGATAGAAGAAGTGGAGGCCGTGATAGCCAAACATCAAACACCATTTGTATGAGAACGAAGTATCTGGCCATGCTGGTGGTGTCGATGCTGTTGACCATCCCCGCACCGGCGAAGGAGACCAATGCGCAACAAGCCCGCAGAATCTTTGACCACACCTACAACATGGTGTTCGGCAGTCAAGGTTCCACGCTGCATTACTATGTCAACATCATCGGCATCATGAAAGTCGAGGGGACAATCTGGTATAAAGGCAAGAAGAGCCGTTTCATAGAATCACGCTACCTCAGTTGGAATGACGGAGAGAAAGACTTCTGGGTGGACAAGAAGAAAAAGACCGTGACGCTGTATGACCCGGACTCACCCAAGAAAGACAAATACTCCAGCAAATTCGCCTTCAACGCCGACGACTACAATTACAGCTGGGAAAACAGCGAAGAAGGATATGTGATCAATCTTGACGCCCGTCGGAGTGTGAAAGGCATCAAGCATGTGAAGGCCATCATCGACAAGAAAACACGCGCCCCGCTGAGTTTGAAAATCAAGTTGCTCTGGTTTTGGACCACGGTCAAGATCAGCCGTTTCAAGAGCGGTAACATCAGCGACGCGACCTTCGTGTTT
Organism: uncultured Prevotellaceae bacterium; assembly: GCA_902776475.1. Classification (GTDB taxonomy): domain Bacteria; phylum Bacteroidota; class Bacteroidia; order Bacteroidales; family Bacteroidaceae; genus Prevotella. The sequence continues at coordinate 28,842 of CACYQD010000029.1, forward strand.
CCAGCATCCAAATACATGGATTACCGGTTTTACGACGAGAGGGGCAAATGATTGCCCCTCTCTCTCGTATATGAAACCACAAGGTCTTACTTCTTGTTTTTCTTGTAGTATTCCAATCCCCTGACCAGTGTCTTCTGCACGCACTCCGAGGACATGGTGGCACCAGTGACGGCATCCACCTTGGCTTTGGCAGCATTGTTGACAGTCATTCCGTCCCACTGGCCCAGGACCTGCTTCTTCACCTTGAAGAAGTACTTGGGAGTCTCCTCATTGGGCAGGGCCTCCACCTTGTCAATCTTGTTGTTAGTGATATAAATCTTCAGAGGAGTCGCACCGTTATAGCCTTTGATATCCTTGGCAATAGCGGTGGTATTGATGACATATTGCTTGCCATTTTTGGTCAAGGTGTCATCACCAGGCATGGCACTGCACATCAGGGCAGCGGCCATCAAAGTCAGAATCGTCTTTTTCATATCTTTTTTCCTTATATAAGTGTAATTCATCCTTTATCATTTCACGGGGGCCACTTCATAGCCAGCCCCCTTCAGGAGTTGCAGCAAGCCCTTCTCTCCAGTCAGATGCGCCGCGCCCACAGCGAAGAAAGTGGGAGCCTCGCTCATGATGGCCGGCATCTTCTTCAGCCAGTTGGCATTTCTGTCGGTGATCAGCACCGCATTCTCCTCATCGGTGTTATCGCATTGGTCATTCATCTTCCTGTCAGTGATCTCCTCCAGCGCATTCAAGTCCTGTCTGAAATAAGCCTTGGTCAGGTCATCACTCAACTGGAGCATATAATCCTTGTTGTTGACCATGCACATGAGCAACTCCTTCTGCCGTTCCAGGGTCTGACTCTTGAAGAGAGCCACCACCTGGTCGTCGACGGACTCCAGTCCGAGCACCTTTTTGCCGGACTCTTTGCCCAATACCTGGACATAGTAGTCGATGGCATCTTGCACGTTGAAGTCTTTCATGTGCTTGAGATACATCATCAAGGTAAACTGCGTGGACAAGGCATTGGGGGTCATCTTCCCCAGCTGACCGCCCACCATGGGATTGGTGAAATCCACGCCCATCAATTCCTTGGTGAACACGTTGAGCGCATCCATCTCCTGTTGGGTGAGCATTTTCTGGATGGTCATGCCCTCAGGCAGCATCATCGCCTCCTGCAATTTGGCCGCCACCTCGGGTTGCATCATGTTTTCCTCCAAGATCTCGCCACACACCTGAGCAGTGGCATCAAACGAAGTCTTGAAGCCCGGAATGGAGTCGGTGAAAGAAGAGGGAGCCAGATGATAGGTGCCCATGAGGAAAGACGGGTTTTTGAGCCCATTTCCGGAAATCCGATAGAGCAGTTGTGCAGATGATGTGAGAGAAAAGGCGACGAACGTCACCAAAAACAATATTATCCTACGCATATCTTTTTCAATTGGTTGTGCAAAATTACAACAATCCCTTTCAATTGACATGAAAACCACAGTTAAAAAACAATAAACAATATTGTGAAACCCTTGATTTTGTCTAAATTTGCACATCAATCATCAACACAACTGAATGAAAAGAAATATTTTCCTCTGCGCCGCCATCCTTCTCTGCGGGATGGCCATGGGTCAGGAATCCCGTCAGGAGATCCATGACAACATCTTGAAGTCGGGATGCAACTACTACGCCTACCCCGGTCCACAACAACAAGAACTGACCGCTGCCCCCGACGGTTACGAACCTTTCTATATCAGCCATTACGGCAGGCATGGGTCGCGCCATCTCATCAATGACGGCGACTACGACAAAGCCTTCAAGGCCCTCTCGCGCGCCGACACCCTTGGCAAGCTGACCCCCCTCGGCAAAGACGTGCTCCGCCGCGTCGTCATCATCCGTGACGATGCCGCCAAGCGCCATGGCGAGCTGACCTTGCGGGGAGCCCAACAGCATCAGGGCATCGGTACCCGCATGGTGGAGCGGTTTCCCGAGGTGTTTGAGGGCAAGACCCATGTGGATGCCAAGAGCACCGTGGTGATCCGCTGCATTCTCTCCATGGAGAACGCCCTCCACTCCCTGATCAGGAAGAATCCCGAGTTGGACATCAGCCATGATGCCAGCGAGCATGACATGTGGTACATGAACCTTAGCGACCGCGAGTTGGACAAGAAAAAAATGCCCAAGGACATCGAAGAGGTCTATGACCAATTCTGCAAGCGCCATCAGCACAACGACCGTCTGATGAATCAACTGTTCAACTCCGACAAATACTGGAAAAACGAAGTCAACGCCCAGGAACTGTCCTACCACCTCTTCAAGCTCGCCTCCAACCTGCAGAGCACCGAACTGCGCCATGAGATGACCCTCTACGACATTTTCACCGAGGACGAGCTCTACGACCACTACCTGCAGACCAATGCCTGGTGGTATATCAACTACGGCCCCTGTCCGCTCAACGGAGGCATAGGCACATTCACACAGCGCAATCTGCTGAAGGTGATCATCGAGGAGGCCGACAGTTGCATCCGCCTGCCCCATCCAGGAGCCACCTTGCGCTTTGGCCATGAAGTCTGCGTGATGCCCCTCGTCTGTCTGTTGGAGCTCAACCATTACGGCAAACCCATCGCCGACCTGGAAAAACTTGACGACGAAGGATGGAACTGCTATGACATCTTCCCGATGGGCTGCAACATCCAGATCATTTTCTACAAGCCAACCAACGGAGAGGGCGACATCCTCATCAAAGTGCTCCTCAACGAGAACGAGGCACGGCTTCCGCTGCAGGCTGTGGCAGGCCCATACTACAAATGGAGCGATTTCCGCGACTACTTCAAGCGGAAACTAGCAACTTATCCATTTGAATAAAACACCTGCCCCCCCGAAAACGACAATGAGCGCGTCGCACCAAGCGACACGCTCACTTTTATCGAAAAGTATTATGTAGAAATTGATAGTACGATAAATAAATAAGGCATTGCGGCCAATCTTGCATGCAGAAACGTTAAATAATGCAAAATCGCCCAACAAAATCAATCCCTCAAAAAATATCCGGTCTGGAGGCTGAGAATTCAGTTTTTTTCACTATCTTCGCAGCACGATTCAAAACTATTGTCATGAAACACTTATCACTATCGTTTTTGCTTATCATTTTGATATGCAGTTGCGGCAACGCCACTAAAAATGACAGCAATGTGGGCAGCGCCCAAGAAACCAACGCAGAGAACACCGAATCTTCGGCCAATGCCTCCGGCAAAAAAGCCCAAAAGGGAGACGAGGATATCATCGCCCGTGTGAAAGCCATCTACGAAGATGTTTTCAATGAATACAATGAAGCCCTCGAGTCAGAATCCATTCCACAGAGTTCCCCCGACGAGAAGTATTGCTCCGCCGACTGGAACAAGGTGCTGGACAAGGTGACCGAATTTGACGCCGTCAACAACCCCGACGGAATCGGTTTCTTCGACGCCGACTACTGGGTGATGGGCCAGGATTTCCATGAGGTATCCATCTCCGACGTGCAGGTGACCGAGAGATCCAAGGACAACAACAAAGCCAAAGTGGAGTTTAAGCTCCACAACGCCGGCAGCACTTCCGTGGTGAGGCTCGACATGGTCTATGAGAAGGACAACTGGTTTATCGACAACTTCACGGATGTGGACAACGACCTGGACTGGAAGGCAGATATGTTGGACTATCTGAAAGAGAACAACGTCAAATAACTCCTAGGAGCCATGAATGTCGGCCGACAGCTGTGTGCACTGATTTTCTGCATCTTAGCTATCCCACCATCCTTTGCCAAGAACTATCTCTCCAGCACCTATCCCCATGACGTGCTGGAGAAATGTCTGGTCATGCCCGGAGAGTTTCGCCCCGTCCCCACCGCTGCATCCAGCTTTTGGCGGGACAGCATCCCCGAAACCATCAGAAAAAGCTACATCGCATACGGTGAGACCTACCTCGGAAAAGACTGGCCGGCCCTTCCCGCCACGATGTTTTCCGAATTCAAGACCCAGGGCAACCGTGTGCGCTACGAGGGCGTATGCTTTGAGAAGCGCCGCCATCTGGCAGCCCTTGTCATGGCCGAGGTGGCAGAAGGCCGGGGCCGTTTCACCAATGACATCATCGACGGCCTATGGAGCTTTTTCGAAGAGACCTGGTGGGGTCTTCCCGCCCATTATGGTCATCCCGTGCCACTCCCTGAGGATCAGAACGTGGATCTTTTCAATGCCGAGACTGCCAGTCTGGTGGCCTGGAGTGTCTATGTGATGAGCGAGCAACTGGACGCCCGATCCCCCCTGATCCGGAAGAGAGCGGCACAGGAAATCGACCGCCGCATACTCAAGCCCGCCTTCAACGGCAAATACTGGTGGAAGACAGCCGGCATGAACTGGAATCCATGGATCAGCAGCAACTGGCTGGCCTGCGTGCTGCTGTATGAGCAAGACCGCACCCGACAGCTGCAAGCCGTGGAACAGATCCTCGGATGTCTGGATGCCTTCATGGACGCTTACCCAGAAGACGGAGGCTGCGACGAAGGACCAGGATACTGGGACCGTGCCGCCGCATCCCTCTTCGAGGGGCTGAATCTGCTCCGCATAGCCACCGGCGGCCGCATCGACCTGAGCGGCAACGCCAAATTGCAAGCCATGGGGAGCTATATCTACAAGACCTATATCGGCAATGGCTACTGCACCAACTTCGCCGACGCCCATGACAACAAGGCCGTGCAGCAGGTCAACATCGTCTATCCCTTCGGCCTGTATCTGAACGACGCCAAGATGCGCGGATTCGGCAAATACCTCTGGCAAGGAGACGACCATGCTGGCGAGGCCTATTCCCTCAGCGGCAATTTCCCCACCCTGGGCAGGGAACTGCTCTTTCTCAAGGACATCAACGCCTTTGAGCAAGAACAAGCACGGGAACCATTGTTGACGGAAGTTTGGATGCCCAACCTCCAGATCATGACCACCCGTGATGAGAAAGGACTGTTCCTGGCCATGAAAGGCGGCCACAATGGCGAGAGCCACAACCACAACGATGTGGGCAGTTTCATCGTCTATGCCGACGGCCAGCCCCTGCTCATTGATGTCGGTGTGGGAGAATACACCTCGAAGACTTTCAGCAATGACCGGTACGGCATCTGGACCATGCAGTCGGGATACCATAACTTGCCCCAAATCAATGGTTTCGACCAAAAAGACGGGAGTGACTACAGAGCCGAAGGGGCGGTGTATCGCAAAGGAAGCCTCACGCTCGACATCGCACATGCCTACCCCAAGGAAGCCGGTGTCGCCCAGTGGAAGCGCACGGCCCGGCTGATTCGCGGAAAAGGTGTGGAAATCACGGAGGACTATGTGCTCAACGCCTATCACTCCCCCTCCCGCCTGATGCTGATCACCCCGATACAGCCAGAACAGGCCTTTGGAAAAATCATTTTGGGAAAGCACCGCATCGACTATTCCCCCAATGACTTACGCGTCGAGGTGGAGCCCATCTCCGGGTTGCTGGATCCGCTGCTGAAGAAGATATGGGGCGACGAGATGTACCGCATCGTGATGACCGTCACGAGTCAGACGACCAAAGGACGCGTGACTTACCGCATCCGTTGAATCACCACCACCTGTCGGAGACAATCCATTTCTTCAACTTCTCCTTGCCAACCGTGAAATGCGTGATGCCATCGACAAAGGCACCAATCTGATATGGTTGGAAACTGAAAACCACCTGGTCGCCGAAAAGAGCGACCTGCGGGAGGTCAGCTTCCCCGATGTGATAACCTTTCTCCTCCATCAGTTCCGTCAATAGCCGCTTCACCTCATCCAGTTTGTCGGGTTTGAAGAAGCGGTCGTTGGTCAGGGCCTCCTTATTTTTCATGTCGAACGTGACATAGCGCTCCAACGGGAAATCGTGAGCGCCATAGGCATAGAAATTGGTGGACACGAAATAGGTGACGTAACGGCTGTCGACATGTCTGGGCGTCATGAAGATGCGCAGATAGCTGAGCGGGAAGGTGAAGTCCTGGTTTTTCAAGTAATACACCTGCCGCATATACATATCCCTGAAATGATCGACGACAGCCTGGCCGTCGTTGATGTCCTCTATCTCAAATGCCTCGGGATGCGCTTTACGGATCATCTCAGTGGGCAAGGTGCCCTTGTCGAGGTTTTTCTCCAGATAGACATCCTCATAATAGAGCATGTCCATATTGGTGAACGAATCCACATAATTGATGATCCAGAAGCGGAGGAAATCCCATTGATCCCCCTCTCCCGTCGGGAAATCGACCAGGATCTTGTAGCCGAAGTTATTGGTGTCGCAGGCCTTGAAATTGCAGGGAGAGACCGACTCGCAGCGGGCAAACAGCCAAGGGAACTTATTGGTTACCAGCATACTGTCGTTTCTCATCTCGACGAGCGGCCGCCGCACGGTCTCGATGCCGAGTTTCCCGCAAATATTCCCATTCTGAAAAAGCGTATCCGCAGGTGAGGCCGGTCCGATCTGTGCCACTTCCCTGTTTTCAGACAACAGCGACAGGAAGTGGACGTTCTCGTAATTCTCGTAGAGCAAATAATATTCTATCCCACCGATATTCATGAGAGAATCGGTCGTTGCATTTCTGATCTCCTCCATGAAACCCGCATATTGCTGGGCTTTGACCGAGTCAACAGACCCGACCAACAAAGCCATCACGGCACAGAGGTACCACCCACGGCATGACATCCGCTTCCCAATTCTATTTTTCCACAAATCCATTCAATTCAAAAATCAATGCTGTTCTACAATAGCCAGAAATCATAAAAATCAATCAAATTCATTGATGGCATCCACCACCCTTCTCATCTCCTCATCGGTGAGTTCCGGTCCGACGGGCAGGCTCAGTTCCTCGGCATGGATGCGCTCCGTGATGGGCAAGGACAGATCCCTCCATTGGCTCAGGCTTTCTTGCTGATGCGGCGGGATGGGATAATGCACCTGTGTCTCCACCCCTTTGCTGAGCAGGAAATCCTGCAGTTCATCCCTCCGGGAACAAAATACGGGATAGACATGCCACACATTGCCCTCGGCAGGAGCCAGGGACGGGATAGACACAGAGGGGTTGTCAATCCGCCGGTTGTAATAGTCGGCAATTTCCCTCCTGCGCATGTTGTCGTCATCGAGATGGCGGAGCTTCACCCTCAGGACGGCTGCCTGCATCTCATCCAACCGCGAGTTGCGGCCTATTTTCCCAAAAACATATTTCTTCTCAGAACCATAATGGCGCAGGATCCTGACCATTTCCGCCAAATCGGCATCATTGGTGGTCACGGCACCGGCATCACCCAGTGCGGCAAGGTTCTTGGTCGGATAAAAACTATGACCAGCCGCATCGCCAAGTGCTCCGGTCATCACATCCCGGAAGCGGCACCCATGCGCCTGTGCATTGTCCTCCACCAGTTTCAGACCATATTTCCGGCAAATCTGTCCGATTTTGTCCGTATAGGCGCATCTCCCATAGAGATGAACAATCATGATAGACTTCGTGCGCTCAGAGATGCACCGCTCGATGACGTTGTCATCGATCTGCAAGGTGTCAGGGTCGGGTTCAGCGAACACAGGCACCAATCCGTTCTCTATGACAGCCAATATGGATGCGATATAGGTGTTTGCAGGCACAATCACCTCATCGCCGGGACTCATGGTCCCCATCTCGATGTATGCTCTATATATTAAGGTGAGCGCATCCAGCCCGTTACCCACACCGACACAGTGCTTGATACCGAGATAATGCGCATATTCCTCTTCAAAGAGCGACAACTGCCGTCCCAGGATATACTGCCCGGAATTGAGCACGTCGTCCACCGCATTGCGGAGCTCGTCATGATACATCGCCGTCCGCTTGGCCAGGCTTATAAACTCTATCATAGTGCAAAGGTACGAATAAATGAGAGGAGAACGAAAAGAATTCATTCTTTTCTTATCCCGAATGCCCAAGTATCTTCGCCACGAAGTGGCAAAGGTACGAATAAGCGAGGGAAGTGCCAAATATATTTGAGCAATTCCGAGCGAGAGTACCTTCGAAGCGGAGCTTCAAAGGTACGAATAAGCGAGGGAAGAACAAAATGAACCCGTTCATTTTTTATTCCGAGCGGAAGTAACTTCGATGCGGAGCATCAAAGGAATGAACTCAGCGTTCTTAAGTTGAAAGGAGTTTAGGAGTGTGGTAGTATAGGAGTGTAGACATTACTCTTGCAAGTCATAGCCTATATTGACTATGAATTCGACCAACCTCTCCCTCAACCATTCCCCCTCACCCCCGCCTCTCCCTCGAGGGAGAGGGGCTGTTTCCTTTTTGAGCTCAACCCTTTTCCCTTTGGAGATAAAGCAAACTTATCCCTCAGGGAGAGGGGCTGTTTCCTTTTTGAACTCAGTCCTTTTCCCTTTGAAGACAAAGCAAACTTATCCCTCAGGGAGAGGGGTTGTTTCCTTTTTGAAATCAACCCTTTTCCCTTTGGAGACAAAGCAAACTTATCCCTCAGGGAGAGGGGCTGTTTCCTTTTTGAACTCAGTCCTTTTCCCTTTGGAGATAAAGCAAACTTATCCCTCAAGGAGAGGGGCTGTTTCCTTTTTGAACTCAACCCTTTTCCCTTTGGAGATAATGCAAACTTATCCCTCGAGGGAGAGGGGCTGTTTCCTTTTTGAACTCAGTCCTTTTCCCTTTGGAGATAAAGCAAACTTATCCCTCTCCCTCTGGGAGAGGTAATCTATATTAAGAAGCAAGGGTTTTAACGTTTTTAACACTTGTGTCAAATGTAAAAAAATACTCCTTGTCAAACTTTTGCTTATTCCTG
>CACYQD010000030.1 GCA_902776475.1 uncultured Prevotellaceae bacterium
TCTGTAACTCCTTGATTTTCAAGTGACTCCCGCGGGATTCAAACCCACAACCTTCTGATCCGTAGTCAGATGCTCTATTCAGTTGAGCTAGGGAGCCATTTCCTAAATGCGTGTGCAAAGGTAGGGTGATTTTTTGAAATGGCCAAATTTTTTGGGGTTAAATTTCATCTAGATGATAGAAAACCTTAAAAAAACTGTGGAATTGGCCTAAAATCACAGAAAAGGAGGCGGGAAAAGTGCCATTCAACTCACGATATTGACAGGATTGCCTTTGATAAAAGCCTCAACATTATGGACAGCAATGTCCATTAATCTTTTTCTAGCTTCTGCTGTTGCCCATGCGATATGAGGGGTGATGAATGCATTGGGGGTTGTAAGCAGGGGATTGTCGGAGCGTGGTGGTTCTTCTGACAACACATCTGCACCATACCCGGCAAGGTAGCCTTTTCTGAGGGCTTCTGCCACATCATGCTCATTGACCAGCGGCCCACGGCCTGTATTGATGATAATGGCACCCCTCTTCATCATCTGAATGGTCTGCATGTTAACCATACCCCGCGTCTGTTCCGTCAGGGGACAATGGAGGGTGAGGATATCGGAGACTTCAAGTAATCCATGAAAAGTTGTTTTCTGAACACCCTCCGGCAGAGAAGCGGAATCCTTGGAGGTCTGGGCAAAAACATCCATTCCAAACTCCCTTGCTATGCGAGCCACCTTGAGACCGATATGGCCCAGTCCGACGATGCCGAGGGTTTTTCCTGCCAATTCTTGAAGTGGCGTGTCCCAATAGCAGAAATCAGGGCTGCTGGTCCATCGCCCTTCCATGTTGGCTTGGGCGTAATGCCCTACCCTATTAGTGATGTTTAGGATATGTGCGAAAGTCATTTGCGCTACGCTGTCGGTGCTGTAGGCAGGGATGTTGGTCACAACGATTCCCCTCCGACGGGCTTCATCAAGGTCAACCACATTATACCCCGTGGCCAGCACACCGATGTATCTCAATCGGGGAAGCCTTTCCAGTTGCGACTTATCCAGCACTACCTTGTTGGTCAGCACGACATCTGCTTCCTCAGCCCGACGGGTCACATCGTGAGGAGCCGTTCGGTCATAGACTGTCAGGTCGCCCAACTTCTGCAGTTGTTTCCATGACATATCGCCAGGATTGACAGTATAACCATCGAGCACTACAATTTTCATCATTCTTCCTTGAATCTGTCGCCCCAGCAACGGAGCATGTTTTGGTATAATTTCTCCTCAGCTGGAGAGTGCTGAGCATGCCAGAGCCGGGTGGACTGCAATTGATCGGGCATGAACTGCTGCACGACAAAATTACCAGGATAGTCGTGTGCATACTTGTAACCGTCGCTATAACCCAACTGTTGCATCAGTTGGGTGGGAGCATTCCTAAGATGAAGCGGCACCGGCAGATTTCCGGTTTCCTTGACCACCGAAAGGGCGTTGCCGATACCCATGTAGGCGGAGTTGCTCTTTGGGCTGGTGGCTAGATAGACGGCTGCCTCAGCCAGAGGTATTCTACCTTCAGGCCAACCGATTTTCATCACAGCATCGAAGGCAGCGTTGGCCAACAGCAGAGCGTTGGGGTTAGCCAGCCCGATATCCTCTGCCGCGCTGATCACGAGTCGGCGAGCAATGAACTGAGGGTCTTCCCCACCCTCTATCATACGGGCCATCCAGTAGAGTGCCGCATCCGGGTCGCTGCCTCGGATACTCTTGATGAACGCAGAGATGATGTCATAGTGCATCTCTCCGTCCTTGTCGTAGGCCAATGGATTCTGCTGCAGACGGTCCTCCACCAATGCGTCGGTGATAACAAGAGTTTGTCCGGGATCGGCTGACTCAACTACAAGTTCGAGGATATTCAGCAATTTCCTCGCATCGCCACCGCTGTATCTCAAAATCGCTCCCGTCTGTTGGAGGTCTACCTTTCTCTCACGGAGTATGGGATCGTTTTCCAACGCTCTGTGCAAGAGGAGCATCAGGTCTTCTTTTTCCAATGATTTGAGCACATAGACCTGACATCTGGAGAGCAGTGGCCTTATGACCTCAAAAGATGGATTCTCTGTGGTGGCGCCGATGAGGGTGACCACACCTTTCTCAACAGCACCTAACAGCGAGTCCTGCTGGCTCTTGCTGAAGCGGTGGATCTCATCGATGAACAGGATGGGAGATGCAGAATTGAAGAAACGTCCTTTCTTGGCTCTGTCGATCACTTCGCGCACATCCTTCACGCCGCTCGTCACCGCGCTCAGGGTATAGAAAGGCGTTTCCAGTTGATGAGCGATGATCTGGGCAAGGGTTGTCTTCCCCACTCCAGGAGGTCCCCATAAAATAAAAGAGGAAATCCGCCCTGCATCAATCATTTTGCGCAGGACAGCCCCTTCTCCCACAATGTGTTTCTGCCCGATATACTCATCGAGCGTACGGGGGCGCATTCTCTCGGCTAAAGGTTCACTCATCTCGTCTGCAAATATAGCAAATTCTTCTGACAATCCAAAATCCATCTCATAAAATAACAAAAGAGGAAGTGCTGATAAGGCATAACATACTGACATTCAAGACCATAATCAATGAAGGCTCAAACAGGCACAAAAAATTCCATAAAAATACTTGCAAATAAGAATTAAAGTATTTACTTTTGCAGCACAAGCTATAGAACCAATTGTCATTTATAATCATAATGAAGAACAAAGACAACAAAGCACTGACCTTGAAAACGCTCAACAAGAGCAATATCTGGGATTTGCAGGAAAACGACATTTTCCGTTTATGGGAAGCGGCCGAGAAAGATGCCGACATGAAAGAATACGCCCGTCATTATCTCGACATCGTCAAGAGCGCATTTGACGTCGAGGAAATCAAGATAGACAAGCCTGAAGTCATCAAGAAATACGAAGCCCGTGGCTTCAAGGTTGGTGCCTTGAAGTTTGACGACACCTCCAAATCGAAATGGGCTATCAAGAAGCGCCCCATCCTACGGGTGACTGACCTGACCTATGAGAACATCCGTCATATTTCAACCACGAAATTGCTTGAGGTGATAGACCGCAACTTTGGAGGTGGTTGGGACAGTCTCTCACAGAGCATTCAGGACATTATCGAGAGTGGTTTCGACATCAGCACCACCACCCTGCCGAAGGACCGTCTCCGCAAGCCGGGCGGCATGTATGAAAAGAAGGTGGAGGATGGTTTCGACGTGCTTGAGATTCCCAAGGGCATGTGGGTGGAAGCTATCTTCGCCAAGGAGAAGCCGATGATGGAGAAGCCACGTCTGAAAATGGAAGACGATGATCTGGACAAGGACCTGGATGAGGCTGACGAGGACGAAGAACTCCTGGATGAGGACCACTACGATGATCCGGATGAGGACGATGATGCTTTCGACGAGGACAAGTTGACCGAAGAGAGTTACCGCACGACCTTTGAGTCAGATCCGGAAGACCTCAATCTGGAAGCCGAAGGTATCAGCGACGACTATGAGGAATAAGAAAAAGCCACTCCCTTGAAGGAGTGGTTTTTTAGTAGATAATCATTAAAAAGGGGACTTGCCTCACGGCAAATCCCCTTTCCTACTTACTAAACTAAATTAACCACTAAAAAAACTAATCTTTGTTCTATTTTCCACTGCAAATATACTGAATTATATTATGATTTGCAAATATCGTGCACATAAAACCGACATTTTGAAGATATTTAGCAACTTTTAGAACAAGTTGACGGTATTATTGCACCCAATTAAAACGTATAGCCAATAGTGCACAGGATTTGATGGCGCTTGTTGTTCACCGTCACCTGATTGACCACATTGTCATAATCGACATATTGGTTATCGACATAATTCATGAACGGGGCGAATTTTCCGGAAGTGGAACTGAACTGGTAGGCCAAGTCAAGGTTGGCCCTTCCGAATTTGTAGCCCACACCAAGCGTGAAACGGTTGGTACTTTTCCAGTTGGTGTAATCGGTGGCGGAAGCAAAAGAGGTGCCATAGGAATTGATGGTTCCATCCTTGTATCCGTCTTCGTCATACATGGCAGAGACATAGTTGTAGCCTGCCCTCAGGGCAATCTCAGGAATGGGTTTCACCTCAACGCCCAGTTTTACGGTGCTCACACCTTTCAGGTATTCCTTGGTATGGTCATTCATATCATCGTCACTGCTGCTCGACTCATAATAGTCATAATAATCATAGGATCCGCCGTCATTGACTCTGGTGTCCATATGACCATAGTCAGCGTAATCAAAGCCGGCGCCGATGGCCATGAACTGACCGACGGTATAGCCTAAGCTGAGTCCGAATTTCCAGGGAGTGTAGAGCTTAAAGTCATACGGTTCCTTTGCCCACACTGTGGCATTGCCGTCGCTCACCTCCGTGTAGTTGCTTGTGGTGAGGTCATAGAATGTCGGAGTGGATACAGAAGCACCGATGAGCAAGGGGGAATACTCAATGGGGCGAACAATCATACCCAGTTTCAGATCCACACCCGTACCGGTGATTTTACGGTTGTCCCATACGTTCATCGTTTCGATATTCTCCGGGTTGGGATTGAATGCCTCCGTGTAATCGCCCGAGTGGTGGTAGTGGACATCATGGATGCCCAAGGTGAGACCGAGATATACACGGTCGTCGATATTGCCGCTGACATTGAAGTCATACTCGCCGATATATCCGCTATGTGCCCTGTCAAAATCATACAGCGAAGCTTCGTAGAAATAATATTTGCCGTCACCTGCAGCAGGGAGAAGGTTGCGCATATAGATATCGTCAAGCTGATTGCATGTGATATAAGGTCTGTCAAAAATCACGTTGCCGTCGAAATCGCTGTTGTAGAGCATGAAATTCCAATGCTTCATATAAGTCAGCTTGTTTTGGGAAGCTGCGTTCAATTTATCATCAGCAGATAGGATGAAATCAAAATTGCGGCTCTTGTGGTAGTTGAAAGCTACATTGAGGAAAGAGCGCTCACCGGTCTGCTTGCTCCAGACCACACCTATTTGGTCGAAACTGAGATTGGTGGCATCGCCGCGGGAATAGTCAGCGGCATCCTGCTGGGTCACCATGCCTGCGGAGCCCTCCACCTTGCTGTGGCGGAACAGGCCAATGGCTGCTGGGTTGGAACCGATGGAGGAGATTTCTGCACCGAGAGCGTCGGTTGCACCACCCATACCAACATACCTTGCAGTACCGTTGAGGTCCTCTGTGGCGATTTTCGCATTCTCATAAGTCTCCTGTGCTGCTGCGGGAAGACCAATGAGGAGTGCAGCAGCCATATATGTGAATCTCTTTTTCATTTTGCTAATTATTTTGTGGTTAAACGATATCTTTCTTGATATATGTACATCCTGCTGGATTACCTTCGGCCACCAAAGCTTCCGCCGCCACCTGAGCGTCCGCCACCGCCGCCGCCGAAGCTGCCACCCGAACGACTGCCGCCGCCGCCGAATGAACCGCCACTCGAACTGCCACTAGAGTAAGAGCTGCCCGAAGATACCGAACTGGAACTGCTGTATGACGAACTGGAACTGGAGTAAGACGGCGATGAGTAACTATTAGTAGAATAGGAGCGGTTGCCACCGTACGACCTCCTGCCTGTGATGGCAGATCCTCTGGTAGCTGAGGTAGAGGATATTCTCGATCCGGCTGAGGCTGTTGATGATCCACGTGCACCGCTGAATGAGCCACCGCTGATCCGACTGCCACCAAATGTACCATTGGATGCTGTGACAAAGCCATGTCCGCGAGAGCCCCTGCTCAGCTGGTTGCTTGGTGACACCGTATAATTACGGTGGGGATTATAGGCGTAATATCCTCCATACCAGTAACTGGAATAGTAGCCAGGATAATAGCCGTACCAAGGAGCGTACCATCCATAGTACCAGGGATCATACCATCCGTAATACATCCATGGATCATAGAAGCCATATGCCCAGGGACTATACCAGTAGGGATAGTAGCCGGGATAATAGTGACCCCAATAGTAGCCTCTGTATCCGTAGAACCAGGGGCTGTACCATCCATAGAAGTCATCAAACAATCCCATCCGCGCACTATAGTAATAATCGCGGCTGTCATCTTTCACGAAAACAAAGACAGTATCCTTGCTGGGATATGTGCCGTCGCCTGCCGTGAAATCGATGACATCGTTGCCCAACGAGTCGATGGCCACATAGGAACTGCCCAGATAGCGCTTGTTGTACTCGTCAACAGTCATTTCAAGCTGCCGGATCGGCTTCAAGGCCTTTTGCGCAGCCTCAGTGCTCAGCGTGGTCTTTTCTGATTTCTTGGGTACGAAATACATATCGTCCTGCGCCATGAGCGAAAGCGGCAGGAAAGCCACCATCAATGAAAGGAATAAATACTTTTTCATATTTCGTGTTGTTTATCTATATTCTTACGATGCAAAAATACGTCAAGATTTCATGCAAATTTAGGGAAAAACCCTAAACGAAGATAGGTTTTTCCCTATTTTTTATAATTTTGCACTACAAATTAACAAATCATGCAATATTATTCAGCCATATTTCACCTCAAAGGCGATTCTCTGACGGCAGATATCCGCCAGAGTGCCATGGACTTAGTCGCCGCGCTGGCGGCAGAGACAGGATTCGAGAGTTTTGAGCAGACGGAAGACGAACTGATCGGCTATGTCAGGGCGGATCTGCTCGACCAGGAATCGCTTTCGGCCATTTTGGGGGATTTCCCTATCCCTGGAGTCACTGTGGATTTCACATTGGAGGAAGCAGAGAACAAAGACTGGAACGCAGAGTGGGAAGAAGCCGGTTTCGATCCCATCGTCATCGATGGTCAATGCGTCATCCATGACACCAAGCATGCCGTGGATGATCCGGGACTGATGGACATCGTGATTGATGCGAAGATGGCCTTCGGCACCGGAACACATGACACCACGCGGCTCATGGTCGGAACGTTATTGGCATCCGACCTTAAAGGCAAGCGTGTACTTGACTGCGGATGCGGCACCGGCATCCTGTCGATTGCGGCTTTGAAATGCGGAGCCTCCAGTGTGGTGGCCTACGACATCGACGAATGGAGCGTGGAGAATACGCAGCACAACGCACAGCTCAACCAAGTGGAAAACATAGAAGTGCTGTTGGGCGACATTCACGTTCTGTCGCATGTGAGCGGTATGTTTGACTATGTCCTGGCCAACATCAACCGCAACATTCTGTTGGAAGACCTCCCGTCCATGTGCGAAGTGCTTGTGCCGGGCGGCAGTCTCATCATCAGCGGATTCTATGAGGAAGACACGGCTTTGCTGGTTGAGAAAGCAAAGGAATTGGGGTTGACGCTTCAGAGTTCTTCCTCGTCAGGCAACTGGAAGATGCTGTCGTTCTGCTCATAGACCTCCAGACTGTCGGGCACCGGAATCTCCGTCTCCTCCAGGTTCTCCTTCTTGATG
Organism: uncultured Prevotellaceae bacterium; assembly: GCA_902776475.1. Classification (GTDB taxonomy): domain Bacteria; phylum Bacteroidota; class Bacteroidia; order Bacteroidales; family Bacteroidaceae; genus Prevotella. The sequence goes on from CACYQD010000030.1 coordinate 7,440, forward strand.
GTCAGCATCTCCAGGTCATAATAGCTGCCATTGTAGATGTCCAGATCAACATACCCTCTGATACCCGGCAATCTGCCCACGTCGGTATGCTGCCAGAACTTCCATTTCCCCTGGTATTGCACCTGGCTGACATAATAATGTGCAATCCAATAAGGATAGTCATCAAACCGGGAGTCTCCGAGGTACGTCTCCTTAAATTTATAATAAGTATAGATGATGGGCTTGACATGGTATCTGTCCTCCACGATATGGAGCCAGGCAAGAATCTCCATCTGAAATTCCTCGACCGACATGTTGGAGGGCACATTCTCCACATCCAGCACCGGAGGCAGGTCGCCCTCCTCGAGTTTCACTTTGTCGAGAAAGAAATAGGCCTGTTCGCGGGCCGTGGAGAGATTGCTCCAGAAATGATAGGCACCGCGGATGATACCGAGTTCACGCACGTGGCTGAAATTCTCATAGAAATTCTCATCGATATAGTCAGAGCCCTCGGTGGCTTTGACCATGACGAATTTCAGACTGGTGCGGTTGATCATGGCATTGCGCAGTTTCGTCCACTCAATCTTGCCCTGATGGTGGCTGATGTCAATGCCGTGAATCTCATATCCCTCAGGATAGTTCGGGTCGCCATACAAAGCCCTCCATCTGAATCCAAACGGTTCGACCAGATTGGCGTAGATTACCCAGGAATAAGAGATGGCTACAACGATGCCCAACATCCACCACACCATGGATGGCAAACGCCTGATCCGGTATTTCATCCACGACCACAATCCGTCAGGATGAGACCGTCGCCCATGTGGGTGCTTTTTTCTTTTCCCTTTTTTGTTTGGCATCGTCCAAAATATATCATCAGGTTCCGCCGGGCATCATCCGGCGGAACCTGATCAGAGTAGTCTAAAAAAATTACTTCACGTGCTCAAGAGCGAGGGTGATGGTCGTCTTGTCGCAGACCTCGCCCGGTCCCCAATACTGGATGGGGCCTGGATAGACATAGCAGGTCTCGATGGCCCACTTGTCCCTCATGGAGGCGAAGGTCTTGAAAGGATTGCCATCAAGTTCGACGAGAGCCTTGCGGATCACAGGCTTCATCTTTCCGTTGCGGCGCTCCATGTTCATCATCATGGTGATGGGTACACCGCCGGCCTTCCATTCGCTGTTGGGAGCGGTGGTGTTCTTCACGATGGCCATATAGCCCGTCTTGCCGTTGGCGATCAGCTGTGCGGCACTGGTTCCCAGGGCATAGCAGTAGTCAGCGTCGAAGTTGGATGGTGTGGCGCAACGGCCCTCATAGCCGAAGAAATGATGCAGTGTGGCGAACTTACCCTTATACTTGCCTTCCTTTGCCCATTTGGCCAGTTTGGCCTCACACATGTCGGAGAGCAGTTTCTCGGTCTCGATGAGCGACACCTGGACATTTCCGTGGGGGTCACGGTCAAGAGAGAGCTGGTGTGCCACATCTGCAGGCAGAGTCTCAAAAGTAGCGGCATTCTCCTTACTCAGGTGAGCGAGGATATACTGACGCTGAGCCTCAGCATCGAGGTCACGGTATTCAGCACCGTGAGCAGCAAGCAGGTCATTGAGTTCGTCGATGAGTCTTCCGATAGCCGGGATGAACTCGATGAGTCCCTCGGGAACGAGGACAACACCATAGTTGTTGCCCTTCTCTGCGCGGGCGGCCACAGCACAGCAGATCTGCTCCACGATGTCGTTGAGCGTCTGGTCCTTGGCTTCCACCTCCTCAGAGACGATGCAGATATTGGGCTGGCACTGCAGAGCGCACTCCAGTGCGATATGGCTGGCTGAGCGTCCCATCAGTTTGATGAAATGCCAGTATTTGCGTGCGGAGTTGCAGTCGCGCTCGATATTGCCGATCAGTTCGGCATAGGTCTTCGTTGCCGTGTCAAAGCCGAAGCTGGTCTCTATCTGGTCGTTTTTGAGGTCGCCATCGATAGTCTTCGGGCATCCGATGACCTGCACGCCATAATTCTTGGCGGCATAGTACTCAGCCAGCACGCAGGCATTGGTGTTGGAGTCGTCGCCACCAATGATAACGATGGCCTGGATGTCGAGCTCACGAATGATCTCGAGACCTTTTTCAAACTGGTCCACTTCCTCGAGCTTGGTCCTTCCGCTGCCGATCATGTCGAATCCGCCTGTATTGCGGTAGTTATCCACATAGTCAGCCGTGATTTCGATGTAGTTGTGGTCAACGAGGCCACCAGGTCCCATAAGGAAGCCATAGAGTTTGTTCTCGGGATTGAGTTTTTTCACTGCATCGAAAAGTCCGCAGATCACATTGTGTCCGCCGGGAGCTTGTCCACCGCTGAGGATGATTCCGACATTCATTTTCTTGTCGTTAGCCACTTCACCGGGAACGAATTCCACGAGCGGCATTCCATACGTGTTGGGGAACAATTTTTTGATTTCCTCCTGATTGTCCACACTCTGTGTGGGTTCTCCCTCTTTCACCTTCACAGCACCTTGAAGGGCTGTAGGCAGTTTGGGCTGATAGGCAGCTCTTGCTATCTGCAATGCGCTTTTTTCCATAATTAACTAATAATATATATAAAATGATAACAAAAATGATCGCTATGCTCAGGGGCAGGGCCCCTTGATACGATAATCTCTATTTGGAGTGCAAAGTTACGAAATAATTCCCGATGACAAGATTTGAGGCACTCTCATAATGGTTAAAAATAATTAAAGCGTCAGAAAAGGATGAATTCATTTTGTTCTGCGCCGAGTTTTCATTATCTTTGCTTTTGAAAACCTTTAAACACACACAATATGCCAAACAGAAAAGACTTAAAGCACAGTATCAACACGATCTGCAGCGATGTGTTTGCAGAATGCGTGGCTGTTTCCCTTTATCATGGCAAGGCTAATGAGGACAACGTGGAAGCTCTGCTCAAAAGCATCATCCACACCCGCGAGGACTTCATCAGCAGGATATCACATCCGGAGCTAGGGATGAAGAAGAAAGAATACTACGACCATCTGGCAGCATCTTTCACAGAGCACATATCTGAGATCATCGACCAGATAGCCAACCTCAGCGAATAATCCTCACTGCAACATGTGGAAACAATTATGTTCTTGGATTTTGTATAAGAAATTGGGATGGACGAAAAACGTGACCGTCGCCCATCCCGACAAATACATCATCTGCCTTGCCCCTCATACCAGCAACTGGGACTTCGTCCTTGGTCAGCTCTACTCTGGTGCAGAAGGCTGGAAGATCAATTTCCTGATGAAGAAGGAATGGTTCTTCTGGCCCTTAGGTATTTTATTCCGCCATCTGGGCGGAATACCCGTTTGGCGTACGAAGCGCACCAGCATGACCGACAACCTGGCTGAGGAAGCCAGGCGCTCAAAATCCTTCAAGCTGTGCATCACTCCCGAGGCAACCCGTTCGGCCAACCCGGATTGGAAAAAGGGTTTTCTTTTCATCTCCAAGAAAGCCGGCATACCCATTTTGCTCTATGGTCTGGATTATGAGCGTAAATATATCGAGTGCATACACACCTTCACCCCCTCCGACGATGTCGAGGGCGACATGGCCCGCATCAAGGCCTATTTCAAGCCTTTCAAAGGCAAGCATCCGGAGAAATTTTCGGTATAGCCCCATCTTCTTCCGGCAGGATAGCGGATCCTGCCATGGGATGGCCGGCAATGATTGACATGTGTTTAGAGACGATTGGAATGTATAATTAAAATATTGGTAAACAGAAAATGATGCCGCATAAGATCATCTACGCTTTAGGATTGTTGTGTTGTGCCATTACCGGTGTGAGTGCGCAGACAGCCTCTGACCGCAGTGCAATGGAACAGGCACTGAAGCGTTATTTCGAGAACTATGGCAACGGACTGTCGGGATTTCCCGTCACAGCCACACTAAGCAGTGTAGATGTGAACAGTTCGGGCCGCGTCCTCACCATCACCGCCTCAGAACGTTTTGGCGAACAGGAATTCACCCCGGAAGTCGTGCGTGGCATTTACCGCAACGTCAGCAATATCCTTCCCAAAGTCTACCATGACTACGATGTGAGAATCATCACGCACGGCAGGAACATCGAGCAACTCATCCCCAACCGTCTGAGCGATCACCCGGACCGGAGCCGGCAATGGGGAAACATCGACTACAAGGGGAAGCCCTGGGTGACCAATGCCTCACGCCCCCACAACATCACCCGCGGATTGGAAGGCCGGCATCTCACCATCGCCGCCAGCCATGGAAAATATTATGACCAGAAGGTAGGTCGCTGGAAATGGCAGCGCCCCAATCTCTTCTGCACGACGGAAGACCTGTTCACCCAGACCATTGTCATCCCCTATCTGATGCCCATGCTTGAGAATGCCGGGGCCATCGTATGGTCGCCACGCGAGCGTGACTGGCAGAAAAACGAGGTGATCGTGGATAATGATGAGGGAAGCAAAAACTACCAGGAGATCAATGGGAGCCATTCTTGGGCAACGGCTCCGCAGAGCGGATTCGCCCGCCACGAAGGCACTTATTCCCAAGGCGAGAATCCTTTCAAGGCCGGTACCGCGCGCCTGTGCGAGGCCACCAACGGCAACCGCAGCAGCAAGATCAACTACATTCCCAACATCCCAGAATCCGGCCGATATGCGGTCTATGTCAGTTACCAGACCCTCTCCAATTCCGTCGATGACGCACAGTATACGGTGTGGCACAAAGGGCGTGGCACCACGTTCAAGGTGAACCAGCGCATGGGAGGCAGTACCTGGGTCTATCTCGGCACTTTTGATTTCGACAAGGGCATCAGCGCCTCCAACATGGTGGTGCTGAGCAACTACAGCAAAAGCAAAGGCGTGGTGACCGCCGATGCCGTCAGGTTTGGCGGCGGCATGGGCAACATCGTGCGCGGAGGCAGTGTCAGCGGTGTGCCAAGATGCCTGGAAGGCACCCGCTATTTTGCCCAATGGGCAGGTGCTCCCGACTCCGTCTACAGCAAGTTCAATGCCACTCATGATTACAACGAGGACCTCAATGCCCGCAGCCGTTTCAGCAACTGGCTCTCAGGAGGATCGGTTTTCGTCCCCAACAGCCGTGGGCAGAAAGTGCCTATCGAACTGATGTTGTCGGTTCACAGCGACGCCGGTTACGACAAGACGGGCGGCAACGAACAGGTGGGCACACTCTCCATCTGCACCACCGACTTTTACGATGGGAAACTCAATGCAGGCATATCCCGAATGGCCTCCTTCGACCTGGCCGATGCCCTCCTCCGCAATGTGGGCACCGACATCAGTGCCAAATTCGGCTCTTGGAGGCGGCGCGTGCTCTACGACCGCAACTACAACGAGACCCGCGAGCCTGCAGTACCCTCTGCCATTCTTGAAGTGCTCTCGCACCAGAATTTCGGAGACATGCGCTATGGGCTTGACCCCAATTTCCGCTTCACCCTGGCCCGTTCGATTTACAAGACCCTGCTGCGTTATGTCAATGAGATGCACGGAACAAAATATGTCGTGCAGCCCCTTGCACCCCGCAATTTCCATACCGAATTGTCATCGAAAGGCAAGTTGAAACTCCACTGGAACCCTGTGAAAGACCCGCAGGAACCATCAGCCAACCCCAACGAGTATATCGTATATACCGCCATCGGTGACCTTGACTTCGACAATGGCACCCTGGTGAAAGGCACATCGTGCAGTGTGGCCATCCAGCCCAACACCCTCTACCACTTCAAGGTGACAGCCGTGAATGCCGGCGGCGAAAGTTTCCCCACCGAGGTGCTTTCCGCCGAGTATGTGCCCACGGCCAAGAAAACGGTGATGATAGTCAACGGTTTCCACCGCCTGTCCTCTCCCCATGTCGTGGATACCGGAACCAGCAAAGGGTTCGACATCGACACCGACCCCGGAGTCACCTTTGGCAGGATGGCTGGCTGGAGTGGCAGACAAAAAGTTTTCGACAACAGCCGCCGCGGCCGTGAGGGCGAGGGAGCCCTGGGTTATTGCGGCGAGGAACTGGTGGGACAGTTCATTGCCGGCAACGATTTCAATGATGTGCGTCTGCATGCCGATGCCATCCACAGTGCCCACAAATACAACATCGTGAGTTGTTCGAGCGAGTCGTTCGAGTCAGGCAAGGCAAAATTGGGCAACGTTGACTGTGTTGACCTCCTGCTTGGACTGGAGAAAGACGACGGCCACTCGCTGCTGATGTACAAGTCATTCTCCTCCGCCATGCGGCAACGGCTCACCTCATTCACCCGCAACCACGGATGCCTGCTTGTGAGCGGTTCGTACGTCGGCAGCGACATGTCACAGTCTGTCGAACAGCAGTTCCTGGCCGAGGTGCTCAAGCTGCGTCACGAAGGCAGCGACCGCGGCAGTGACGGCAAGGTGCAGGGACTCGGCATGATGTTCGACACCTATCGCACGCTGAATGAGACCCACTACGCTGCCACATCGCCCGATGTGCTCCGTCCGCTCTCCACCTCATATTGTGTGATGCGCTATGCCGACGGGCGAGATGCCGCGGTGGCCTACAGTGGCCGCGACTACCGCTGCCTGACGATGGGTTTCCCGTTTGAATGTATCAAAGACCTCGACACCCGCCGCTCCATCATGAAAGGTATCCTGAATTACCTGCTCCAATAGTCCCCATGCAGAATAAAACCATAACGATAATACCCAAACAACATGTACAAGATTCAAGCCAATCCCTCCGGAACACGGAGCATCTCCATTGAGGAGAGTCACTTGGAGACCCTCCTGAAATACCATCTCCTCGACCATTTGGTGGACAGCAACGGCATCGTCGATGAGTCCGTCCTCGACAAATTGAAGTTCAATGTCCGCTCCATGCTCTCCACCGACGCCGGCAGAGACAAAGCACTCCTTGACCTTTGTCTGGACGTCATCTATCACAGCAACATGAAAGCATTTGGCCTTGGCAACCTGATTTCTCTCTTCAAGGAATGGGAGCAACGGCAGGAGGAGGCCACCGCCGACAGTGAGGCTGCCCCAGCCCAGTGACAAACGTTTGACTAGAGGCAAGATGGCAGAATACAGACTCAGCGACTGGCTCCCGACCACCAAGAAGGAGGTGGAACTGCGAGGATGGGACGAACTGGACGTTATCCTGTTCTCGGGTGACGCCTATATCGATCACCCCTCCTTCGGCACGGCCGTCATCGGACGGGCCATAGAAGCCGCTGGCTGGCGTGTCGCCATCGTTCCTCAGCCCGACTGGCATGGTGACTTCAGGGATTTCCGCAAACTGGGACGCCCGCGCCTCTTCTTCGGCATATCGCCTGGTTGCATGGACTCCATGGTCAACAAATACACCGCTGCCCGTCGTCTGAGATCTGAAGATGCCTACAGCCCCGACGGCCGGCACGACTGCCGTCCTGAATATCCCACCATCGTCTATACGCAAATCCTCAAGAGCCTCTATCCCGACGTCCCTGTCGTCCTGGGCGGCATCGAAGCATCGATGCGCCGGCTCACCCATTACGACTACTGGCAGGACAAGCTTCGCCGGAGCATCCTCTACGACTCCGGAGCCGACATGGTCATCTATGGAATGGGAGAGCGTGGCATCGTGGATCTCTGCACCCTGCTTTCCCAAGGAGGGTGCATAGAAGATGCCCGCAGTCATCCCCAGACCGTTTTTGTCGTGGACAGGGACCACATCCCGGGAGGTATCACCTCAGATGACATCATCCTCCATAGTCATGAGGAATGTCTGGAAGACAAACGGGCTGAAGCCGAGAATTACAAGCACATCGAGGAGGAGTCAAACAAGATGCATGCCCAGCGCATCATCCAGCAGACGGGGTCGCTGTTTACGGTGGTGAATCCCCCCTACCCTCCCATGACCACAGAGGAACTTGATGCCTCCTTTGACTATCCCTACACCCGACTACCCCATCCGAAGTACAAGAACAAACGCATCCCCGCATACGAGATGATCAAGCACTCCGTCAACATCCACCGGGGCTGTTTTGGAGGATGCGCCTTCTGCACCATCAGTGCGCATCAGGGCAAGTTCATCACCTCAAGGAGCAAGGAGAGCATCCTGCGCGAGGTGCGTGCCGTGATGGCCCTTGACGACTTCAAGGGATACCTGTCTGATCTCGGAGGCCCATCGGCCAACATGTATGGCATGGGAGGAAAAGACAAGAAAATCTGTGAGAAGTGCAAGCGCCCGTCCTGCATCCATCCCCAGATTTGCCGCAACCTCGACACCAATCCCCAGGCACTGCTTGACATCTACCATGCAGTCGATGCAATTCCCGGCATCAAGAAAAGTTTCATCGGCAGTGGGGTACGCTACGATCTGTTGCTCCACAAGACCGGCGACGAGGACACCGACCGTGCCGTGGCGGCTTACACCCGTGAACTGATCTGCCGCCATGTAAGCGGCCGTCTGAAAGTGGCACCCGAGCACACCAGCGACGATGTGCTGCACCTCATGCGCAAACCCTCTTTCTCACAGTTTGAGAACTTCAAGCGGCTTTTTGATGACATCAACAGGCGTGAAGGCCTGCGCCAGCAGATCATACCCTATTTCATCAGCAGCCATCCCGGTTGCCATGAGGAAGACATGGCCCGGCTCGCTTTGATCACCAAGCGCCTGGATTTCCAGTTGGAACAGATCCAGGACTTCACCCCTACCCCCATGACCATCAGCACGGAGATGTGGTACACCGGCTACAACCCCTATACACTCGCCCCCGTCTTCAGCGCAAAAAGTCCCTCGGAGAAACTTGCCCAGCGCATGTTTTTCTTCTGGTACAAACCCGAGGAGAGACAGAAAATCGAACGAGAACTGCGGCGGATCAGTATGGCCGACCTCATCAAGCCACTGCTCGGCACCAACCCCTACAACAATCCCAAACCAAGCTATCGTGAAGAAGGAAATCGTCATCATAGAAAGCCTGCTGACAGGAAAGCACAGCCCCGAAACGTGCGAGGACGGAATCGTCGTGACCGATAGCCATGTGGCTGTCATCGACGGCAGTACGAGCAAGGCCCTCAAACAATTACAGCCAGGCATCCGCAACGGCCGGCTTGCCATGCTCACCATCAGCGACGTCATCCGCCATTTACCCCCGCAGGCCACACTTGCAGACTTCTGCCAGGCTGCCACTTCACGTATCCACGATCTTTATACAGCACAAGGACTGTCTGACCGCCGGTTATCAGAACATCCTGAGGAGAGAGTGACCGCAAGTGTGGGCATCTACAGCCTTCATCATCATGAGGTTTGGCTCATCGGTGACTGCCAATGCATTGTTGAAGGGCAATATCACGACAATCCCAAACCCGAGGAAGATCGCATTGCCCGGAAACGGGCCTTGCTCATCCAGGCCCTCCTTGCGAATGGAAAAACTTCCGTGGCCCAGCTCCGGCATCACGACGTCGGCCGTGATGCGGTCGTGAAAGACATCGTGGCCACCTGCCACACACAAAACACCGCCTTTGCCGTGGTTGACGGGTTTGAAATCGCCCGCTCCAAGGTAAAGACCATCAAGGCAAGTTGCTCCGGCGACATCATCCTTGCCACCGACGGCTACCCTTTCCTGCATGACAGTTTGGAAGAAAGTGAGGCTGCCCTGTCGAGGCAACTGGCCACCGACCCATTGTGCATCAACACCTATAAGGCCACCAAAGGAGTCATGGAAGGCAATCTCTCCTTTGACGACCGGGCTTACGTCAGGTTTCGTGCCGGATAAGCATCAATAGACAACCAATGTGCGTATCCAGTCTTTGAGGATTCCGCCATACTGATTCTGGGAATCCGCCACAAGGACGATGACCTGTCCGCCATCAGCGAGTTTCGGTCCTAAGCACATTCCCTCGTAGTTAGCAATGGAATAATCGAGAAGTCCGATGGCCGTGGTCCATTCCGTGAGCAATTTCTTGGCGACCGGCTTTTTACCTTTGACACTCCCCTCGCGATTGACCGGATGCTCCTTTCGGGTATCCACCAGATAGACCTTGCAACAGACTGTAGCACCTATTTTTGACTCAGGAACCGAGAATTCCCGTTCCAGGACCAAAAGCCGGCCATCATCCAGTGCAGTCAGCGCACTCACGCCAAAGGCATAATGCTGCGGCTGCAATTCCGCCTCAGCCACATCCATCGCATAGAGATATTGTTCACGGGGAAGGAAATTGTCATCAAAAGACTGCAACCTCAGCAGATTGCGGACACCATTGGTGGCATTCGCCTTCGGTCCGTCGCCCTCGAGGGTACTCTCCGTCGTTGTCCAAAAACGGTGTGTACCCGCATGGTACGTCAGGGCCTCAAGTCCATACGCCCTCGTAGCTTTTGAAAAGACCTGCGGCATGCGCAGTTTTCGTCCCGTCAGCTTACCGTCAAGGTCATATTCCCTCACCTGGTTGTCTTTCTCGCCACTGATCAGCAATGTGCCTTTGGAAGGAAACCAAGCGATGCCCTCACTGTCACGGCCTTGTCCACCATTTCGGCGAAAGCCCTGATTGGAGGCGGAAACCACCCTGCCCTTGGAGTCGATGTTGATATGAAAGACAAAGAAGCCATCGTTTTTGGTGATATCGGAAACCACCGCATAGCGGTTCTCACCCAACCAGGCGACACCGCTGTAGCCCCCGGCCGGAATACTGTCGGGAAAGGCCTTCTGTTCGTGAACAACCACTCGCTGCGCCCCTGAAGGGATGCAGCAACAGAGCAAAAATCCGATTATCAGTTCTATTGATCTCATCATGCATAATAACGAGGATTCATCCCGATTATTATACTCCAGGAACTTATTTTCCTGACTCCTCCTTGGGATGGATCACCACCTTGACCTTTGAGATTCTGCGGTCTTCCAAAGCCAGTATCTCAAAGGAATACTTCCCAAAAATGATTTTCTCGTTGACCTTGGGGAAATCTCCCTTCAGTTCAAGCAACAGTCCGGCCAGAGAGTCAGCATCACCCTCCACCTCTGAGAAATCGTCCTCCACATCCAATACCTTGTAGAAGTCAGACAAGAGCGTCTTTCCCTCGAATATATAGGTGTTCTGATTGACGCGCGTGTAGTTTCTCTCCTCTTCGTCGTGCTCGTCATGAATCTCACCCACGATCTCTTCCAGCACATCCTCCAGGGTCACCAGACCACTGGTGCCACCAAACTCATCCACGACGATGGCGATATGGATCTTGTTTTCCTGGAACTCCCGGAGCAGGTCATCAATTTTCTTTGTCTCAGGCACGAAATAAGGAGGCCGGATCAGACTCTGCCACCTGAAGGAAGCCGTCTTGCCCAGGAAAGGCAGAAGGTCTTTGATGTAGAGCACCCCCCTGATGTTGTCCGCATTGCCCTGATAAACGGGAATTCGGCTGTAGTTGTTTTCCACGATGCAGCTGATCACCTTGTTGAAATCATCCTTGATGTCAAGGTCCACGATATCCTGCCGTGGTGTCATGATCTCCTTCGCTGTCTCATCGCCGAAACGGATAATACCCTCCAGCATGCGCTGCTCATCCTTGATTTCCTCCTTGTCAGTCAGTTCAAGGGCCTGTTCCAAGTCATCCACGCTGAGCACATGTGCTTCCTTGGGAACAATCTTCCCCGTCAGAGTCCCGCTGCTCATGAGGATGCTTTCCACCGGCCAGAAGAGAGTGCGGAGAAACATGATGCCGCCCACGCTCCGCCTGCAGAACCGCAGGGAATTCTGCCGAGCATAGACCTTGGGCATGATCTCGCCAAAGAGCAATAACAGGAAGGTAAGGATGACCGTAATGCACAGGAACTGCAACCACAAAGCATGTCCGAAATCCACAAGACGGGCAAAAATATAGTTGCACAGCATGATGATCGTGACATTCACCAGGTTGTTGGTGATGAGGATCGTAGCCAAGGTACGCTCACTGTCATCGCGGAGTTGCTGGATCTTCCGGTCATTGGGGTTACGGTCTGGATCCAGGTCATTGAGGTCGGAAGGCGAAAGGCTGAAGAAAGCGATCTCCGAACCACTGGCGAAGGCAGAGAACATCAAAAGCAAAGCCGCCAACACCATGGAGACAATCACACCAATGGTTGGCGGTATCAGATGGACATCGCTTAAGGTATGTTGAAAATAGTCGATGGTATCCAAAACTCAGGAAATTGGATCAGAATGGAGTTTGGGAATCATCCTGCTGGGACGGCTGTTGTTCCTGCACCATATTCTGGGGCTTGGGAGACAGAAGTTCCATATTCTCGCCGATGATTTCGGTGACATACCTTCTGGCACCTTTCGGATCATCGTAAGAGCGGCTTCTGATTTTACCCTCGATAAACAATTTATCTCCCTTATGGATATATCGCTCTGCAATTTTGGCAAGGCCTCTCCACAGCACGATATTGTGCCATTCCGTGCGGTCGGGCACTACAGTACCATTGGCCAGTGTATAGCCTTTCTCTGTCGTAGCGAGCGGAAATGTCGCCACGGCCTGGTCGGCCTCGTAATACCGGATTTCTGGTTCTTTGCCCACATTACCGATGAGCATGACTTTGTTCATGATATTCAGATTAAGATGTTATTTCCACATTCCAAGATACTTGAACTTGAAGTTCTTTCCTTTTGCAGAGGGGAACTGGCTGCGGCTGTCAACCCTGTCGCGCAGATGTTCCACAATCCTGTTGTAGCAGTCAAGTCCTGACTCCGCCTTGCATCTGGCCACGAAATGGGTATCGCGGTACTCATGCTTGCCTGTTGCCGGAACCATCACGACCCTCTTGAAATCAAGCGAACCTTCATACCATCCTTGTCTCTCCTCATTGAGACGGGTGACCACAGGCATGACTGCATCGCGCTTCTCCACACCCTGCTGTCCGTTGCTGACGGGACGGAGGGCTTTCTTCTGCTTAAAGTCGCTCATATTGGCAGCCTCAGTCTTGATGACGATGAAATAGACACGCGGTCTCACCTTGTATCTTTTAGGATAATAAACGTCACTCTCAGCGTATTCTCTGATATCAGCCTCAAGCTGCGGAGTCATCCCGATTTCAGGGATAGAGCAAAGGAAATCGACAGCCTCGTCGGCATTGTAAACCAATGTCTCCTTGTCGAAATATCTAATATATAAATTCATTGATTTGGTTTTTCTTATCCTAAAAAAAGAGCGGTAAACGAGACTCGAACTCGCGACCCCGACCTTGGCAAGGTCGTGCTCTACCAACTGAGCTATTACCGCAACAAAGATTGGAAAAATTTATGGTGAAGAGGAGGAGACTCGAACTCCCACGTCACAATTGACACTACCCCCTCAAAGTAGCGCGTCTACCAATTCCGCCACCTCTCCATCATGTAAAGTCTTGAATAAAATTGTGCCCAGAACAGGACTCGAACCTGCACGTATCTCTACACACGCACCTGAAACGTGCGCGTCTACCAATTCCGCCACCTGGGCATAAGCTTTCGCTTCTTGGTATTTATTCAAGACATTGAGCGGTAAACGAGACTCGAACTCGCGACCCCGACCTTGGCAAGGTCGTGCTCTACCAACTGAGCTATTACCGCGTAACCTGTGTTGCAAGGTGCATTTCTCTAAATGCGGTTGCAAAGGTAACGCTTTTTTCCGAACTCACAAACTTTTTTTCCGTTTTTTTTCAAAAAACATTGAATTGTTTTTAGCATCCGCACCGATGGAGGTTGGGGTCAATCCATCCTGTCGCGGTAGTCCTCATAGCGGAACTCCCTGAGTATCTCCAATTTCCCGTCTGTATGAAGCAGAGCGATAGAAGGATGGCTGATGCCATTAAACATATTGGTCTTGACTGTTGTGTAATGCAGCATATCCTCAAAAATCACCTCATCACCCACCTGCAGAGGTTTGGGGAAACGCCATGACGCCATAAAATCACCCGCCAGGCAACTGTTGCCCCCCAGGCGGTAGATGCATCCTTCGGTATCCTGTTCAGCCGCTTCCAATGGCAGAGATTCGGCCCCTCGCACTACTGGCTGATATGGCATCTCCAGACAATCCGGCATGTGACAAGTGAAACTGACATTGAGGATCGCTGTCTTGATACCATGGTCCTCAACCAAGTCTACCACACTCGACCGGAGGAAACCCGTCTGCCAGCCGAAAGCACTTCCGGGTTCAAGAATCACTTTCAGCCAGGGATACCGCTGATGAAATCCCTGGAGCAGCCTGATCAGCCTCGGCACATCATAATCTTTCCGGGTCATGAGATGTCCCCCTCCGAAATTGATCCACTTGACCTGTGGGAACCAACGCGAGAATTTCTCCTCGATGTGTACAAGCGTGCGCTCAAACACGTCGGAACCACTTTCACAATGACAATGGCAATGCAAGCCTTCGATGCCTGAAGGCAACTGATCGGGCAATTGATCCGCACTCACCCCGAAGCGCGTCCCCGGTGCACAAGGATTATAAAGGTCGGTACCCACCTCGCTGTATTCCGGATTAATCCTCAGCCCAAAACTCAAAGCAGGATTCACCGCTTTGGCTCGGCAGACGTATCGACCGAACTGGGAAAGCGAGTTGAAAGTCAGGTGGCTGGAACAGCGGGAGATCTCATCCACCTCATAGTCGGTGTAAGCCGGGGAGAACGTATGGGCAGGGACACCAAACTCTTCCATGGCGAGACGGGCCTCTGAGAGGCTACTGGCCGTAGTGGCATGGATATACTCACGGAAAATAGGGAACGTCTTCCACAGCGCAAAGGCCTTGAAGGCGAGAATAATCTCCACGTCGGCCTCTTCTGCCACGCGTCGTATCAGGGAAAGGTTATCACGCAGGAGTTTTTCCTCCATGACATACATCGGAGGCAGCATCACCATATCACGGCTCATCTCATTCATGCGATCATTATCTTACTGTTCACAATAGACATCCTGCTGCCTTAAAAGAAGCATGTCAGGAAATAGCCGAAGCGGGCTTTCTCGTCGCCGAAGTTTTTCTTGCCGTCGAGCGAGTTGTTGAATGGTTTATCAAAATAATGTTTGTAATACACGCCGAAATCCACAGCGCCGCTTCTCCATCCGATGATGGGAACAATAGCCAAACTGCTCTTCCGCAGGACGCTGTTTTCTTCGTAATAGTGTTTCAGCACACCGCCATTCCTGGCTTTGAAACCCAGTTCTCCGCCACATCCCACATAAAACTTAGTCCATTTGCTGGTGGAGAAAAGCTGCAGTTTGGCGAAAGCAGGAATCACCACCTGTGCGCCAGCATCTACGATGCCCAGTCCGTTTTTGGAATCATCCGGGCGCGGATCTGCCCCCAGATACTCAATGTATTCCACGCCGAACGTAACATTCAGAAAATCGCTCTTCGCTCCGATGTTGCACATCAGTCCAGCTCCCAAGCCCACGGCTTGTTTGTAGAAATCACCTGTGTGATAGAATCCGAAAGAAATGCGGGAATCCTTCTGTCTCTCTCCGAAAATGTCCATAGAAGACAAATTCTCACAGGCTGGAGGCATCTGGGCCATTGCCACAACCGAAGAGAACAATAATAGCAGTATCCAAGTTTTTCTCATCATACAATTCATACGCTAAATATTACTATAATACATTAGAACAAAAATTTAATGCTTTCATCATCTGCACTCAGCACGAAGAACGCATGTCGGTCGACGGGCACGAACAGTTCGGTTCCCTTCGCGCTTTTCACGAAGATTTCCTTGCCGCTGAGGTCATAAAGCCTTACCATCTCCCCTTTGTTGAGTCCGCGCACCAAGATGCCATTCTCCTTGTAGGTGAATGCGATGCGTTTCCCTTTCATCTGCTTGTCGGCTCTCAGGTCTGCCCTCACGCCATCGATGTAAGTAGGTATGACCTTCTCATGGAGCGAGACATCAACAGTCGGAATCCTTGTGCGGAGCATATTGAAATGCCCACACACCAAAAAACTGCAATAAAGCTGAATAATATAACACGCCTCATTGTCTATATCATTAAGTATTCTCCATTTTTCCCAAAGACATCGTCCCAATTGTCAGAACCACTCACAATGAGATGATTTCATGGTATTTGAATGGCTTGTTCAGTTGTTGGCACAAATTTACGAAAAAAAAAGAAAAGAATCGTGTAAAGTCTGAATTTTTTGCGTATGTAGCCCTAAAGAAGATGTGAAATGACAAATGCGGAGTAGATTTGTTGAGATGGGGAGAAATGATTCACCAAGTTACTCCCAGGCCACGGAGCAAAGGAGCGGTGAGCGTTGAGTCGAATGCGTTGGGGACACAGCCCGAAGAGGACATGGAAAGATAAGAGATGGCAGAAAGAGCCATTTTTGACAGGTTCTTGTCGGCTTTTGTTTTTTCCAGTTGCCGTGAGAAGATATCATCTTCGACAATTTCCACATGCAGTCCCATTCCACGGAGCAAATCATACAACGTATGCAAGTGTGGATTTGACAAATGACAGACAAAAGGCATGCCATCTGAGAGAGCCAATCCGACCAAACCTTTAGCCACCACATCCACCGGCGAGACATCCACTTTCAAATGGGCAAGCGAGCTTGGAAGCATGCCGACAAGGCCACAAAGCCGCAGGGACATCAACAGGCCATTCCCCTCCTCGTTGCGCTGAAACCTGCCGTCATACGAACGGCCAGTAAGATTGCCGATCCTCACAATCAATGCGTCCAAAAAACCATCAGACACCCGCTCAAGCAACGCCCTTTCGGCCAAAAACTTAGAATAAGAATAGGGGTCAAGCAGTTGTTGGCCGATATACAGATTCTGTTCGGTCAGTCTCTCTGTTTCACCCTCTGACGGGGAATGGAATCCCGCGATGCTCAAAGTTGAGACTTGAACCAACCTGGCATGAGAAGAAGCGCAAAAACGGATGAGCGGATGAATGGCTTCCGTATTGACACGCTCCAGTTGGCGCTGCAAGGCGTAATGGCGCACATCAGCCGCACAGTTGATCACGACCTCGATGCCTTTGCCGCAACAACCATCAAGCCAGGTGGCATCAGTCAGGTCACCTCTCACCACCATCACGCGGTTTCTGTCGCCATCGTTGAAAAGCCCCGGGAAATAAAATGACTGTGACTCCTCCAACCGCGAAATCGCCTCCTGCTCAGAACCTGCTCGCACCAGACAATAGATGCGCTCACAACCCAAAGCCAGACATTCACGAAGGACATGGGCCCCAAGGAAGCCCGTGGCACCAGTAAGAAGAACTGTCGCAGGAAGAGGAGAGGCCATTCGATCTGCCACTTCTCGCATACGACCCCTGAGTGCATGGTGAATATGACCATAGTCATAAGCATCAATAGTGAAAGACGGTTGGGGAACAAGATCCTCCATGAATTCTGCCAGCTTTCGAGGTGTCGGGAACTTGAAAACCGTTCCATAAGCCAACGATACGCCCCTCTTCTCCATCTCTGACATCAACTGCATCACAGTGAGCGAAGACCCTCCGAGGTCGAAGAAATCATCATCCACCCCCACCCTTTCGATTTGAAGGACTTCCTCAAAAGCCTGACACAAAAGGCGTTCAAGGGGCTTGACGGGAACTGTGTGCGTGGGGCAGGCATGAACATCAGGTGAAGGAAGAGCACTGCGGTCCACCTTCCCGTTGGGAAGCAGCGGCAGATGCTGCATACGCACCCAATAGGATGGCACCAGATATGCTGGACAAGTCTTTCTTAATTGTTCAGACAGCGTTTTCGATCCAACATCGGCATCCGAGGTATAATAGGCGCACAACTGAGCATGACCATGCGGAGAAACCAATGCCACATAGACCTGGGAAACCAAAGCAAGTGATGACACACGCCGCTCCACATCATCGAGACTCACACGATAGCCATTGACCTTGGCCTGTCGGTCCTTGCGCCCTACATACTCCAGTTGTCCTTCCTCATTCCAATAAACCAGGTCGCCCGTATGATAGACCTTGAGACCCGGAATGCCTGACATTCTGAATTGACGAGAAGTGAGTTCGGGATCCTTCCAATATCCCAAGGCCATCTGGGGGCCGCTGAGGCATAGTTCGCCTACTGCGCCCCATGAGAGCAGACGGCCATGCAGATCCATGACATAAGCTCCGAGATGGTCAAGCGGCCGACCGATCGGGATGGTTTCATACGACCTACCTTGCACCAATTCATAATAGGTGGCATCCACACAAAACTCCGTCGGACCATACGTATTATAGACATGACATGACGATTTTGGTGCCACAGTCAGTTGTTCTCCTCCGAGGCAGATGTAATCCAGGGAAGGATGGGGTTGGGAAGCTATCATGACACCGAGCCGGGTGGTGTAGCAACCGCCAGTCACTTCATGCTCGTCGATGAAGCGATGGATTTCTCCCACGTCATGTCTGACCTCTTCGGGCATCATTAGGACCTGGCCACCAACGGTGAGAACAGGAAACAGATCTTCCACTGAGGCATCAAAGGCCAAGGAAGAATGGCAACTGATGCGGCTCTTGCCGCTCAAATGCCAGCGGCGAACCAAGAAGCGTACCAAGTTGGTCACCGCACGATGCGGGATGACGACACCTTTGGGCACTCCCGTAGTCCCCGATGTATAAATCATATATGCAGCGTCATCTTGAACAAGAAGAGGAAGACTGTCGTCCGAACACTGGCCATGTGGGATAAGGGGAAGATCTGACGGATTGAGCAGCACGTCAATTTCAGCCTCCGTTATCAAGCGCTGTCGCTCTGACAGGGGAAGAGAGGTTTCCATTGGAACATACGCCGCAGCAGCACGCATGACCGCCAACGCTGCAGTCAAAAATCCACAACATGGAACGGTCAGGATACCTACAAAGCAGCCACGAAGCACCCCTTGGCAGCGCAACCATCCTGCTAACAGCCGGGAACGCTCTTCCAGATCGGCATACGTCAGTCGTGTCGAACCATCAGAGACCGCAATGGACTGGGGGGTAAGACGAGCCTGAGCCAGAAACAAATCGACAAAAGTCTCGCCAACCATATCTGTAGTACCACTCGAGTTCTCACCAACAGACCTCCTCATGATCTGCATTCGCTCCTTTACATCCACGCTTTCCACATCTCCCACAAGACCATCCGGATGGCGCATCATTTCATTCAGACAGGTCACCATGGCACGGGCAAACAACCTCAGTGTCTTCTCCCCGACACAGGCCTCGCTGGCATCCATTCTTATCTCATACGCCCCTGACCGGTTATAGATGATGCAATTCAAGCCATTGGCACTCTCCCCCTTGTGCAACTGTATTCCCTCCACACACTCCTGGCCGACAGACACCCGTTCCATGATATCTTTGCCCTGAAAGGCGAAACACACGGGGGCAGTCTGCCGCATGTCGTTGCAAAAATGGGTATATGGATAGGCAGAATGCCGTGTGGCTGCCATCAAGGATGAACGCAGACTTCTCACAAAAGACACGATGGTCATGGCAGGATTGACCTCGCATGTGAAAGGCAATGTCTCGACAAACATGCCGTATGTACGGCGCAGGTTGCGCTGATGTCTGCCATGGCTCAGTGTGGCGAAAGCTACCCTGTCGGAGCCACACCACTTGGAAAGCAAGACAGAGAAAGCTGCGAGGAAGAGGAGGTTGTTCTGCGTGTGGTGATTCTCGCACCACAAATCGACATCCTGACGGGATACCGTCTCGCTGACGAAAATGCTCTTACCAACCAATCCGACATTGGCCAGAGGCAAATTAGAAAAGCCCACGCCTTCAAACGCCTGAAGACAAGATGCTTTAGCACGATCATATTCCGCACTCCCCAACCGCGCCTCTTCCTTCTCCGCCCATAGATACAATCCGCCAGACTCTTCCTCCAATGGAAGGCCCTCAAATGCCATCGGCAGATCATACCCGATGAAAGACTGGGCTATGGTCATGCCATCGGCTATCACATGATGAAAATCGATCAACAACCAGACATGGCATTCGGTCTCAAGAATCTCGAATCGACAGAGAGGTGAAGCGTCAAAAAGGGAAAACGGTCGAACAAAATCATGGTCAATATATACCAAAGCCTCGCTCTCAGGCATACGGGCTCTCCGCACTTCAATCTGCATGTCAGGATCAGAAAACTGTCGGAAACAGCCACATTCGTCAACTATCCGGGTACGCAAAGCCGGACGCCGAGCAATCACAGAGCGGACAGCCCTCTCCAACTTGTCGGCATTCATCCTTGTAGAGAAAGGGATGGCTGAGGGCAGATGATACGAAGTGGAATCAGGCAGTTTGCTGCATGCCATCAGTATGCCCACTTGACTTTGCAAAAGCGGATAAGTCTTCACGATGCAAAAATAGGAATTTTTTCTTTGATTATCATTGTCAGTATGATGGATTTTTCATACTTTTGCAAGTGAAATGCCTATAGCGGGGATTTCCAATGTCAAGAAGCACAAAGACGATGAAGCTTGCCATCATGACCAAACCCACGTTTTTCGTGGAGGAAGACAAAATTCTGGAAGCCCTCTTCGAGGAGGGCTTGGAAGACTTGCACATTTTCAAGCCTGGTTCCTCTCCTATTTATGTGGAGCGCTTGCTGTCACTTCTTCCTGAGAGCACCCATCGTCGCATTACAGTCCACGACCATTACTACCTGAAAGAGGAATTCGGCCTCTACGGTATCCATATCGATGACCCCACACTGGCAAGGCCGGCTGGTTACAAGGGCAACTTCAGCCGCTCATGCGAAGACCTGTCTCTTTTAAAAGAGGCCAAGAAGAAATCCAGATACGTATTCCTGCGCAACATTTTCGACAGCATTTCCGTGAGCGGGCAGAAATCCACTTTCAGCAGCGCCGAACTACAGGCGGCATCACGTCAAGGACTAATTGACAAGCATGTCTATGCCCTCGGTGGCGTGTCGTTGGACAATATCCCTGCCCTCCGCGATCTGGGATTCGGAGGCGTTGTGGTTTGTGGAGACCTTTGGAACCGTTTCGACATTCACTGCGAAACCGACTTCAAGAGTGTCATCAGCCATTTTGAGAAATTAAAGTCAGCAATAGGTTAAAAAATCATAAAACAACTACAAAAAAATGAATGACCAAAATTCCTACATGGTATTCTCGGGCACCAAGACCCGATACCTTGCGGAAAAAATCTGTCAAAGTCTTGGCTGTCCGTTAGGCAGTCTGCAAATCACCCACTTCTCCGACGGAGAGTTTGCCGTCTCCTACGAAGAGTCCATCAGGGGGCGCGACCTCTTCCTCGTACAGAGCACCTTCCCCAACTCAGACAACTTCATGGAACTTCTCCTGATGATTGACGCCGCCAAGCGCGCCTCTGCCCGTACGATCAACGCCGTGATGCCCTACTTCGGATGGGCACGCCAGGACCGGAAGGACAAGCCCAGGGTGAGCATTGGAGCAAAACTGGTGGCCGACATGCTCAGCGTGGCCGGTGTCGACCGTGTCATCACGATGGACCTCCATGCCGACCAGATCCAGGGATTCTTCGATGTTCCTGTCGATCATCTGTATGCTTCGGGAGTTCTCCTGCCTTATCTCCAATCCCTCCACCTTGACAATATGGTCATCGCCTCCCCCGATGTGGGCGGTTCAAAGCGTGCCAGCACCTATGCCAAATACCTGGGATGTCCGCTGGTGCTTTGCAACAAGACCCGTGCGCGTGCGAATGTCGTGGCCACCATGCAGATCATCGGTGATGTGGTAGGTAAGAACGTCGTCATCGTGGATGACATCGTGGATACTGCCGGCACGATTACGAAAGCCGCTGACCTGATGAAGGAAGCCGGAGCTCAGAGTGTGCGCGCCTGTGCATCCCATTGTGTGATGAGCGGTGCCGCCAGCGACAATGTGATGAATTCCGCTCTGGAGGAGATTGTCTTCACCGACTCCATCCCCTACAACAGATCTTGTCCGAAACTCAAGCAAATCTCCGTTGCTGACATGTTTGCCGAGACAATCCGCCGAGTGATCTCCAACCAGAGTATCAGTTCCCAATACCTCATCTGACATGAAGAAAGCCTTAGGTTTACTTCCTGCCATTGCCGTCCTCTTGCTGTTGGCTGGGTGCCATTCAAAGAGCTACAGGATACACGGAGAGATGGAAGGAGCTACCGAGACCGACACGTTGTTCCTGATCACTGATTTGGAGAACGGCATTCCTTTCGACACCTTATTGATCAAGAATGGGAAATTTGAGTATGAGGGGGAAATAGACAGTGCCGCGATCTGCCTGCTGCGGATCAAGAGTTCGACGGAATCCATCCAGCCCTTTTTCCTGGAGCCCGGCGACATCACCATCCAGTTGAGAAAAGGTCAAGGAGAATCGAAGATCAAGGGTACGCACCTCAATGATGAATGGCAGGCGCTGAATGATTTCGGATTTGAGAATCAGAACAAGCTTCAGCAAATCATGAGCCAGTTCGCTGACAGTCTGCCTGACAATGAGAAACAAGCACTCCAGTCGAAGGCATTGGCGGTGATGCAGGAGATGACCGACAAATACTACGCCACGGCGGAGAAGAACATCAACAATGAACTGGGTTTCATGCTTGTGACCAATCCGACCGTTCTCAGTGAGGAACAGGTGCTGGTACTGATCAACAAGATGTCTGCCAAACAGCACAACCGCAAGGAAGTGAAGGAATTGGAGAAATACCTGAAAGGTGCGGCACCTAATGAGGGGGAAGGACAACAGATCCCTGACTTCAAGGCAAAATCGCCGGAAGGAGCAGAGATCAATGCCATGAGCGTCATTGCCAAGAATGAGATCACCATCATTGATTTCTGGGCCAGTTGGTGTCAGCCCTGTATGCGGGAGATGCCTCATATGGTGGAACTATATAACCTCTATCACAGCAAGGGACTAGGAATTCTCGGCGTGTCGCTCGACGATAACCGCGAGGCTTGGAAAGACGCCATCCAGAAAAGCCATGCCACCTGGCCTCAGATTTCTGAACTGACTCGCAACAGTGAGATTGCGCAGATGTTTGGCATACAGGCTATTCCCCATACCATCCTCGTCGATCAAGAAGGTTCCATTCTTACCAGGGGACTCATCGGAACCGACCTGGAGAACTTCATCCGCGACAGATTAGGGAAATAACATCAAGAAATAGCTGTTGCTTTCGAGCAACAAAAAAGGCATTGCCAACGTTGGCAATGCCTTTTTTCATATTAGGTTCCTCTGGAGATTAAATCCATCTCACATAGCAGAAATCCTGACGGTGAGGCAGTTTATCACTCTTCGGGTACATACGGACAGCGGTCTTGTAAGTACCAGCCTTATCCGGGGTGAGTTTGCACTCGAAGGTATAGATATTGCCTTCTTTCTTAACAATGTTGAAAGGATAGACGCGGTTGATCCGGTCTTCGCCATTGGTGTCAGTCTTGAGGGTGACGAACTCCAGTCCGATAGCATCGTCAAGTCCAACTTCGTCGATGACATATTTGACAACAAACTCCACGCCGGTCTCAGCGGCCTCCACCAGATTGCTTTCTTTCGAAACCACCTTGATGGCATCCCATCTCTCAGCAACAGACTCTTTCCAGATAGCGATATCCCTTGCCAACTGGTTGTTGTTTGCATGAAGTTTCTCAGAACGCTCAGCGAGTTTGTTGTAGAACTTGGAGTAATAGTCATCCAACTGACGCTTCATGGTATAATGAGGAGCGATGGTGGCGATGGAGTTCTTGATGACCTTGATCCATCCCTCACTGTAGCCTTTCTCATTCTTGTTATAATAAAGCGGAATGATCTCATTCTCAAGGAGTCCGTAAATGGTAGCAGCGTCAAGCTGATCCTGGTATCCCTGGTTCTGATAGGTGCGCTTCTCTGTGAGAGCCCATCCTGCACCCTCGCGGTAGCCTTCCAGCCACCAGCCATCAAGCACGGAGAGGTTGACCACACCATTCATTTCTGCCTTTTCGCCAGATGTACCGGAAGCCTCCAGCGGACGGGTCGGTGTATTCATCCAGATATCCACACCAGAGACGAGGCGGCGGGCGAGGCGGAAGTCATAATCCTCAAGGAAGATGATCTTGCCAAGGAACTCTGGCCGCTGGCTGATCTCGAAGATACGCTTGATCAGTCCCTGTCCGGCACCGTCGGCGGGATGAGCCTTACCCGAGAAGATAAACTGTACGGGATGCTCTGGATCGTTGACAATCTTGGCCAGTCTGTCAAGGTCGGTGAACAGCAGGTGAGCACGCTTGTAAGTGGCGAAGCGCCTGCAGAATCCGATGATCAGGGCATTGGGGTTGATCTTCTGCAAGAGGGAGACCACGCGTGAAGGATCACCTTGGTTCTTGAGCCATGTCTCACGGAACTTATCGCGGATGTAATCCACCAGTTTCTTCTTCAGCGCCATGCGGGTGTTCCAGATTTCCTGGTCATCAACGTTGTAGATGGCATGCCAGATCTGCTCATTGCTCTGGTCGCCCATGAATTTCTTGTCGAAATGTTTGGCATAGAGCTGTCTCCACTCGGTAGCAGCCCAGCTGGGGAAGTGGACGCCGTTGGTAACATAGCCCACATGGTTTTCCTCAGGATAATAGCCAGCCCAGATGGGAGCGAACATTTTCTGGCTCACCCAACCGTGCAATTTACTGACACCATTTACCTCCTGACAGGTGTTGCAGGCGAAGATGGACATGCAGAAGCGCTCGCTGTGGTCATCGGGGTTCTGGCGACCCATACCGATGAACTCATCCCATGTGATACCCAGCATAGCAGGATAGCCACCCATGTATTTGCCGAACATGCTCTCGTCGAAATAGTCATGACCAGCAGGCACTGGGGTGTGGACGGTATAGAGAGATGATGCACGGACAAGTTCGAGAGCCTGGTTGAACGACATGCCCTCAGCCACGTAGTCACACAGTCTTTGAAGGTTGCACAGGGCGGCATGTCCCTCGTTGCAATGATAGATCTGCTTTTTGATGCCCAGTTTCTTGAGGGTAAGCATACCGCCGATACCGAGCAGGATTTCCTGTTTGAGACGATTCTCCCAGTCACCGCCGTAGAGCGAGTGAGTGATGGGCTTATCAAAGTCGGAGTTCATCTCATTGTCTGTATCAAGCAAATAAAGAGGAATACGACCCACATTGACACGCCAGACATAAGCATGAACCTGATAGTTCATGTAAGGCACATCCACCACCATGTGATTGCCATCAGCATCCAACTGACGCTCGATGGGAAGTGAATTGAAATTCTGGGCCTCGTAGTTGGCAATCTGCTGTCCATCCATGGAAAGCGACTGCTTGAAATAACCGAAGCGATAGAGGAAGCCTATTGCACAGAGATTGACATTGCTGTCGGATGCCTCTTTGAGGTAATCACCGGCGAGCATTCCAAGTCCGCCAGAGTAAATCTTGAGCACCTGATTGATACCGTATTCCATGCTGAAATAAGCGACGGAAGGTCTTTTTGAATCAGGCTTGACATCCATATATTTGCGGAACTTGGCATAGACATCCTTCACATTCTTCATGATTTCCTTATCCTTCTCCAGTTCCTGTTTCCTCTCATAGCTCAGTCTCTCAAGCAAGAGCACAGGGTTATGTCCCACTTCCTCATAGAGTTCTTCGTCAAGACTTCTCCAGAGGTCACGTGCCTCGTAATTCCATGCCCACCACATGTTGTGGGCCAGCTCATCCAAGCATTTCAGTTGTTCGGGAAGCCTAGACTTCACCAACACTTCTTTCCACTGGGGAGCATTTGCATAATCAGCTTTGATTTTCATACTTTGTTATAACGTTACGTTGTTGAGTTCATTTCTTTCATTCTATCAGCCGCTTTTCTCAGTGCGAAATCATAAGCCTGATAATAATAGGTGATAAAATGGGTCCATAATGCTTTTTTAGACAGTTTTCCGGCATTCGTCCTTGCTTTTGTGACAGATGCCTTGTCAAACGAAGAGAATTCCGAGACGGTGTCCTTGATGGTATCAGCCACCTCAGAATAATTATAATCCGTACGGTGAATCACCTTGACACCGTCGATGATCTCACTATTACCCCCTTTGACCTGATTGGCCCATTGTCCGAACCCGGCAAGATCGGTGGTGATGCAAGGCACCTTGAAAGCCACTGCCTCAAGAGGAGTATATCCCCAGGGCTCGTAATAAGAGGGATAGATGCAGAGGTCGTTGCCCAAGACGAGGTCATAATAGCTCAAATTGAGCACACCGTCATCACCCATGAGGTAGCAAGGAAGGAAAATCAACTTGACATGATCTTCGTTACGATTCCACATGTCAAGATATTTCAGCATTCCGAGTACATTGTCATGGGTCATGTTATGGAGCCAGTGAGTAATCAATGGCACCTCCAAGGGGGTATCAAATTTCTGTCCGCTGTTCAGTCGCTCCACAAGATCCTTACGAGGTTCTCCCACCCATCCAGGTACCTCGATGAAGGCAAGGACCTTCTTCTTGAGGTTTCTGTCACGCAACAGGCGGTTCATGGCTTCGATATACACATCAACCCCTTTATTTCTGAATTCATATCGACCGCTGGTGGAGACAATCAACACATCATCATCCAAATCGGTTCCCATCAAGGCATTCGCGACATCAACAAGTTTTTTCCTTGCAAGACGGCGTTTTTTGGTGAATTCACTTCCCTGGGGCACAAAGTTATCCTCAAAGCCATTGGGGAGGACGACATCCACTGGTTTGTCAAGCAATTCGAGACATTCCTTGGCTGTGATATCACTAACCGTGGTAAAACAGTCAACATATTTCGCAGTTTGTTTCTCAATGGAATGCTTGCTTTGCATATTCAGCTCTTCTGCCATCTGATCGCCATTATAAGCAAAAAGATAGTCATACAAGGGCTTATTGTTGCCCGCGATACTTCTTCCAATACTGGTTGCATGAGTGGTGAAGACAGTCGCAATTTGCGGCAATTGATGCCTGATATACAGAAGTCCCAGACCTGTCATCCATTCATTGGCATGATAGATCACTTTGACAGATGAGTCAAGATAGTAATTGTAGAAACTCTCCACAACGAGTCCAGCAGCATAGGAGAACATGGAGGCTTCATCATAATCACCGTAGGCGTGCAGGCTATCAACCTGGAAGTTTTCCCAAAGTTTTGCGTAGATTTCATCTTTGATGGTGAAATAATCCTGAAAATCCACCAAAATAGCAATTGGCTCTCCTGGCACTTTCCAGCGACCAATTTTCAGCTTCAAGCCATTCTCCTGAGCATATTTCCTCCAATCTGAGAACAATGATATATCTTCTGCGAAATAAGGGCTTTCTTTCTCTTGCCAACAGTCTGGTCCGATAAAAATAATATGATCGGCCATTTTATTCTGCAAAGTCTTTGCCCTTGTGGACAAAACGGTATATATACCCCCTACTTTATTGCAGACTTCCCAACTTGATTCAAAAATATAGTTGGGAAACAACAAATCTTTACCCGTCATAAAAACTAATATTACAGGTGCAAAGGTACTAAAAAAAAATAAAAAAACTGCTGTTTACTAAATATTTTTAAAAGGGTCAGGGATATATGAGGGAAAAGTCATATCTTTGTCAAAATTTCGAAAACATGAGGAAAATCTTTTTGGCCTTGATGCTCATCTGGCTGCCCATGCTGCTGCATGCCCAGTCGATGAAGGGATATTACTACAATGAGGAATATCAGATATATCTATATCTCAGTGCCGACAGCAGCGATATCAAAGTGCCGGGACAGGATATTTATGGAGAATTGCCAGGGTATTTCGGATCTAAACGAGATTCTCGCTTGTGGCTGATCACAGGTTGTGAGCGCAAAAACAAGCACCAGGTCAAAATAGAGGTCATCAATGATTACGGCAGTGAGGATTTCGAGGCTTTATTGTCTGAAGACCGCGATGGCCATATCACCATGAAGCATCTTGATGGCAGCACCTATAAGATTGTGGTCAACAGCAAGTATGTCAAGGTGCCCAAGACCATAGTCCTTGCCAAGAAAGAGCATCCTTGATCTGCTCTTCCTATGGGAGAAGAATGAATAAGCATATACAATGAATAAGCATATTCTATGTGGAGACGCCATGATGTGGTGTCTCTTTTATCTGCTCTTCCTCTAGGAGAAGAATGAATAAGCATATTCTATGTGGAGACGCCCTGATGTGGCGTCTCTTTTTTTTGCCGTTGGGGAGGGATTTTGTTGGAGATTCATCTTGAAGGGAAATCCATTTGCTTAGAGTGAGTGTTTTTCCCAACCACCCCGCACCCCTCCTTGTCGTAAGGAGGGGCTTCGACCCTCCCTCCGTCCCCCACCCTCTCCAGGGTGGGGGCTCAACCGCTCCTACTCGTCGCTCGTACACTATGGTATGCTCGACCCATCAAAGGGTCGACATCGTGCCTACGCAACATAGTTGCGATTGTCTGTGTTCGCTTCGCTCACTTTGGTGAAACCAATTTCTCTCCATCAGTCTATCGGAGATACACCATTAGCTCAGGGGGATTATCGCACAAGGGGCTTTGCTATCCCCCTGACTTGAGTATAAGCATTTGCACTGCAAACTTATCCCTCTCCCGCTGGGAGAGGCTAGGTGAGGGCAGTTGTTTCTTGCACGCTGGGAAATCCCCCTCATCCTTGTCATCCCCCTCTCCCATCCTCTCCCTCAAGGGAGAGGGGCTGTTTCCTTTTTGAAATCAATCTTTATCCCTCTCCCTTTGGGAAGACAATGCAAACTTATCCCTCTCCCTTTGGGAGAGGTTAGGTGAGGGCTGCTATCCTTCACCCATGTGATCATCCCCCTCTCCCATCCTCTCCCTCGAGGGAGAGGGGCTGTTTCCTTTTTGAGATCAGTCCCTATCCCTTTCCATCCCCTCACCCATCCTATCCCAAAGGGAAGCATTTGCAATGCGGTTGTCCAATATGGGAGGCGGCGGCAGGGCACAAAAAAATCCGGGTCTTCCCGATATGGGATGACCCGGAGGAATCGAAAGGAGGCGGCGACCTACTCTCCCGCATTGCATTGCAGTACCATCGGCGCAGGCGGGCTTAACTTCTCTGTTCGGGATGGGAAGAGGTGGGACCC
>CACYQD010000031.1 GCA_902776475.1 uncultured Prevotellaceae bacterium
TTCCAACAGAAAGGGCATCCTCGCGAGGATGCCCTTTCTCTTTGGTCTTATGAATGACTGTCTTGTACTTACTTGACAATCACCTTCTGGGTTGTCACAGCACCGTTGCCGTAGGTGCGGCGGATGATGTTGACACCCTTCGTCAACGCACCCACGCGGCTGCCGTTGACCGTGAAGATCTCCGTGCGGACAACACCGCTCTCGGGAGACAATGTCATGATGCCGTCGAGAGCAGACTCAGAATACTGAGCGGAGTACTCACCGTGGTTCATCACATAGACATCGTAGATCTGGCCGCTCGACTTGGCGGCTGTGTGGTGAATGCGAACATACACCTGGTCGCTGCCCTCATAGCTCAGTTGCGTGCGCTTCCAGTTGCGCTTGATCAGAGAGTAGGCCACGTCGCCGAGCACCGTCCAGTTCTCGCCGTCGGCCGACACCTCGACCTGCATCGTCGGGATCTCACCCTCATTGCCGTTGCCGGCATAGACAATCACGTCGAACGGAGCCTGGTAGCGGTCCACCGTCTCAAGCGTGGCGTTGAACGGACCATCCGTCGGCTGCTTGCCGAAGGTCAGTGCGTTGGGAGTGATGCCCATCTGGTCGTTGGCACCCACCACGTCCTCGGCGCTGTCGGGGTTGCGCATGCTTGTGTCGCCGATGTTGTAGCCCAGGTTGAGGCTTTCCCAAACCATCACCTGACCACGTGACTTGGCCACCCAACCGCCAGCCTCCAGTGTCTCGGGAGCACCCACGGCGTAAATGGTGGAGTCCTGGCCCTCGCTGCCCGTCACCGTTCCGATGGGCTGCTCCTGGTCATAGTACCAGCTGGCATTCTTGCCCCAGGTGAAGAGGTAGTTGGCGTTGACAATGTTGCCAGCATCATCAGTCTGCTGGCCCTTGCCCTTCCAGTCATCAGCATTGGCGTCGAAGTGAGCCATCACATCCCAGCGGATGGTGGTATTGTCGAGACCATCGACACCCACGAACTTGCCGATCACCTCAGAGGGAAGGAAGTCGCCGCCGGCCACGAAAGCATAGACCGTGGCGGGTGTGGTCACCTCGATGGGTTCGGTGTAAGCCTTCGACTCTGTGATGACGTTGCTGTTGTGGAAGTTGTAATACACCGTCGTGCTTTCATTGCCACCCGTGATGGTCACCACGGACTTGCCAGCCTCGCGTGCCACGGCGATGGCAGGAGCAGCAGCCTGAGACTTGATGATGACCGAAGCCTCAGAGATCTCACTGTCATAAAAACCGTCGCCCACGGCGAAAGCCTTCACTGTTGCGGCAGCGGTGAGTGAGAATGGTTCGCTATAAAGCTGGCTGGCGGTTGTGGGATCAGAACCGTCGGTAGTGTAATAGATAGCCGTTGAGTTGGCGGCCACAATCTTCACGATGGTCTGTCCATCCTGATAATCCTGAGAAATGATAGGCTTGCTGACAGCCGTCACCTTGTTCTTGGTGGCAGCCACAGCCAGGAGGGCCTGTGAAGGAAGGCTGATGATAGCCTGCTCGGAAATGACAGCCATGTCTTCGAGCGTGATAGGCAGGAGCATATAGGCGTTGCGCGTGCGGTTGTGGGTATGGATGGCCACAGCATCGCCGGCCTTGGCTTGAATGCCGTCCTCAGCGAAATAGTCGCCCAGTTCGACACCCGTGAAACCACCTTCGGTGATCAGTTCGATGGCAGCCGATGTATCGAAGCCCTCGAAAATGCTATTGGCGGGATCGGTGACGGTGAGCACATTGGTGGCCGTCTTCACGGCCTTGCCATAACCCAGAGCCTCATAGAGGTTGGGGTTGAGGTTGAGCACAGGCTCATAGGCGATCAGTTTCTTGATGGTGCTCAGATAGGCATTGTCGGCACCGATGGTCGGACTGATGACCACAGCGTCATACGCCTGCAGTTCCTCCACCGTAGGCTGAACAGTAGCCACATCGATATCGGTGACATCGAAACGGCTGTCGCCGGAGATGAAGGCATAGACCAGGTCATCGGCATTGCTGCCATTGAAGAGGTAACCGATCTTCTTGGCATCCTCCACCTGCTGGCCGCCATCACCCACGGTGATGTAATAGATATGGCAACCATTGGTGTTGTAGATCTGGATGTCATAGGTGCCGTCCTCGTTGGGCGTATCAGCAGCATCGGTGGGCACCACCCACTCCTGGTCCTGATATTCCGTGGGAGTAGCCACGGCATTGCCGTCAGGACCGAGCAGTTGGGTTCCAGAAGTGCCATGGCCCAGATAGAGCTGCACACCACGGGCATCGGTGAGTTTATGTGACTCCACACCCATCTTGATGGTAGTGCCGGGAGCCACATGAGGGATGATGAAATAGTTTTTCTTCGAACTGCCCAACCACAAGTAGGATGCGCCCTTGTAAGGGCCGAAGCTACTGGCGGCGTTTGGTTCCTGGTAATTGACAGCGATAGCCAGTGAGCGGTCTGTGGTGTTGGTGTAGAGCAACCCCTCGAGTTCGGGAATCACCTCATCATTGGCCATCAGCGTGGCGCCGTCGGCATTACCCTGGGCTTTCACCTCCCAGAAGCAGTTGTCGCGTGAGAGATCGGTAGGTTCTGTGGCGTCTTTCTTTTCCACATCCGACCAAGCACCCGTGGTGGGACCTTTGGCCGCCTCCGTCTTCAGATTGTCAACAGTCTTAGCACTCCACTTGGTGAAGTCCCAAGACTTCCTGTACGTCTCCTGTGCATTGACCCCGAAGGCCAGACACAGCAACATTGTCAGCGTAAAGATTTTTTTCATAGAAATAGAGATTAAATGATAATAAAAAATGTTTTCTTTCAAGAGGATGGCGACTTGCAGTTACTTGAACTGCAAGTCGAAGGGCACCCAGTTGTCGCCTGCCATGATCTTGGAGCGCACGCTGGCAGCCAAAGCCTCATTTTCATATTTTCCACAGACACGGTCAGCCACGATGGACAAGTCATTGTAGCGCACCGCCATGCGGTTCATCATCGGATAGACCTTACCCTCAGCGGCGAACTCCAGCATCGACTCGTCGAGCAGAGCCAGGTCATTGAACTTCATGGTACCAGTCTCACCCAATTCATGGGTGTTGTCCATCACCGTGCGGGCAACAAGTCCGGTGAAGCATCCCCGGATGCCCAGTGACGGGTATTTCCGGGTACCCCAGTTGGCCGTTCCTGTCCAGTCGCATTTCGTCGGATCCACCGTACTGGCAAATCCCTCCCACTCTGCTTGTTCAGGATGGAAACAGTTATCACCCTCTCCTGCTTTCACACCGGAATTGAACACCGCGTTCATCGCGGTGAAGCGCTTCAGGTGATTGAGTGCCTCACAAAGCATCATGTGGTACTGCGTGGCACGGTAGATGTAGATGTGGCAGTCGTCCTGGAAAGCGTTGACACGCGCCGAGCTCCCCACGGGGCGGTATTTGGCGATATAATCCTGACCGGAGGAATGGCCGAACACACACTTGTAGCGGGTATCATTGGTGGTAGCCCCAGGATTGAAGGTAGCGCTGAGGAAACGCTCCTGACCATTGACTGAAGGCCGCAGCCAGTACTTGTTGGGATACTCGTTGGAGAAATGCTTCAGCAACGTGTTGGTCTGGTTGTTGGTGTAGTCATAGATGATGGCCGACACAGCCTCATAGGGATAAGGCTGGCTGTTGTTCCATATCGGACTGTAATGACCGGGAGTAGCAGCGGAGGGGAGCCAATAGACGTTGGACCCAGGGTCGGAGGTGACATTGATCTGTTTGCCGAGGGCAGCCAGCATCAAGTCAGCCGCTTTCTTATAGTATGCCGTGGCATCCTGATTGGCAGCATCCAGAACAGCACCCTTCCAAAGGCACAGTTCGGCATACAACCCGGCGTAAGCCGGCACCATGTAGTTCCACTTCCGATACTGGCTGGAAGAGAGGCTCACGCTGTGAGTCGGGTCGAGCCATTCATACCAGTCGATGTCGGCTTCTGACGACACACCGTCGAAACCCTGGTCAAGGGTGGTGAGACACTTGTCGATCAGCTGGGCCAGATCCATCAACTGAAACCGGTCACCAGACTTGATCTCCGTCACTTCGTGGATGGGGTCGTCAAACCACACGGCACGTCCGTAGATCTCTGCCAGGGTCTTGTATGTCCACACTTTGGTGCGCAGGGCTGAAGCCACGAGGCATTCCCACGCCTGCAGATCAACATTTGGTCTCGACTTGTATCTGCGCATGTTCTCCAGATAGTCATTACATGCGATGATGACCTCATAATAGCCTTGCGGATTGGCATAAGAGTTGGTCTGGAGGTTCTGGTCGTAATTGTTGAGCGCGATCAACTCATTGTTTGACTCCTCCGTCGGCTCAATCAGTTCTCCTCGGGTCTCGGTGAGCAAGATCTCCTTGTCGCCGATATCCTGCACCTTGGTCATGATGCCCAGGAATCCCGTGTACATCTCTGTATTGGCGGTGAAGCCCTGGTCGCCGTTGAACTCATCCTCAGTCTCCGGTTCCCAGAAGTCGGAGCATGCGGCAAGAGACACAAGAGCGGCCATCCATGTCAAGGCCCCAAAGAATCGATATATCCGTTTCATATCTATCATCTTCATCATAAATTGCATTTACTTCGTTAGAATTTCAGATTCACGCCAAATCTCACCGAACGCGGAGCTGTGGCCTTGGCATAGTCAATGCCCTGCATGAGCGGACTGTAGGAATAAGCGAATTCCGGGTCCAGTCCGAGGTAGTCGGTCAGGCAGAAGAGGTTTTGACCTGTGATGAACACGACACCGCCCTGGATGAAATTCCAGATGGGTTTGTCCCAGGTGTAACTCAGCGTGATGTCACGCAGTTTGATGTAGCTGGCATCCTCAATCCACCTGTCGCTGAAGGCATTGTTGCCCACCCGGTCATTATATCGGATACGCGGGATGTCCGTGTCCTGTCCCTCCATCAACCAGCGGCGGTTGATGGAAGTGGCCTGATTGGAGAAATCGCTTGCCGACTCCGTGATCCGTCTTACGGCATTGTAGGCATCGTTGCCCATGGAATAGGCAAACGTCATGTCGAGGGCGAAATGGCGGTATTCAAAGCGTGTGAAGAAAGAGCCGAAGAAATCGGGAGCAGCCGACCCGATGTTGACGCGGTCATCATTGTCGATGACCCCATCACCGTTCTTGTCGTAATAGTGCACGTCGCCAGCCTGGAATTTCTGGCCGTTGGCCGACAGGTTGGCGGCCTCAGCCTCCGCTGTGGTCTTAAAGACACCCAGCGCCTTCAGTCCATAGAAGGAATAGGGATTTTCGTTCACCTTGGTGATGATCTGCGCATCGTCGGAAAGTGCGTTGACGATTTCGCTGAGCGTGCCCAATGACTTCACCTTGTTGGTGAGCGTGGTCAGCGTTCCACCGATGGTCCATTTGAAATCCTTGGTATAGACCGGAGAGGCCGACAAGGTCAGTTCAAAACCTTTTGAGGTCATCTCCGCCTCATTGCTGTAGTAGGCACTTGATCCCAAGATCGGGGAACGGTTGCCGGAGATGAGCACATCCGTAGCCAGGGTGTTGTAATAAGCAGCACCCACATTGAGTCTATGGTGCAGAAGAGCCACATCGAAGCCCACGTTGAGAGTACGGTCGCGCTCAGCCTTGATTGCTGTACTGGGTACATTGCCCCGCACGATACCCGAGATGGTCTGGTAGGGATTGGAAGTGTAGTAATACTTGCCGTACTTCGACGAGAAACGGCTGTTGCCGGTGTAGGTGAGGTTGGCGAAGACGTTCAACTGGTCGAGCCATTCCATTCTGTTGAGGGCAGGCAGGTTCTTGGCCATCAGCACCACATCAGCGGCAGGATAGAACGACATCCTCGTGGCATCCTTGCCTACTGAGGAAGCGCCGTCGAACGATCCTGTCAGTCCTACTTTCACGAGGTTGCAGAATGTCCAGTCGGCATGGGCATAGACGTTCATCCAGTTCCATTTGTTGTTATAGCCAGAGAAATACTTGCCCAGTGACTGAGCATCACCCAATGTCTGGTAGAAGTCGTTGTTGGAGTTTCGGCCAAATCCTGCGTCATACTCATAGGAAGTGGTCAGAGCCTGCCATCCCAGGTTGAAGTTGAACTTGTTCGTCTCACCCAGATTGAGTTTGTAGGCAGCGTTGGCGTTGTAGTACATGTTGAACGTGTGGTTGGTACCCACGCGGATGGTATTATCAGCCTGTCCGTACTGGTCGAACAGCGGTACGATATCCTCGTTGGTGATACCCGGAATGAAAGTTTCCTCCTGGTTGTAGTTGTAATACATGCCCACGATGCCGTTGAGTGTGAGATTGGCCAGCGGATGGTAGATGAGATGAATCTTCATGTTCATGTCATACTGCCGGTTCTTGCCCGTCATCGTATTGACCAGAGATACCGGGTTACTCACGATGAAATCCTCGTTCTGGATGGCACCGAACCAGTAACTGGCATACTTGTTGATCAGGTTGCCGTACATATCATTCTGATAGGGGTTGAGCACCGGAGCCCGTCTGTAGGCAGCCAGCAGCGGATTGGTTTCCATGGAGTATCCTTGCTCCTGGTATTGTCCTTTCAGGTATGCGGTGTTGATGTTGGCCCGGATCTCGAATTGCTTGCTCACGAGGACCGAGGCATTGATCTGGGCATTGTAACGGTCGCTGTTGGTGTTTTTCAGTGTTCCCTGATCACTCATGTAACCGAGCGAGATGTTGTATTTCGCGATGTTGTCACCACCTTCCACACGGAAGAGGTAGTCCATGGTGGAGGAGTTGCGGTAGATCTCGTCCTGCCAGTCGGTGTCGTATTGGTAGAGATACGACTTGTTGGCATTGGGGTCGCGCAGGAAAGTGAAATCATTGAAGAAAGCCTCCATGTTGGGATAGTAGGTCAGTCCGATATCCGAGAGGTAGTTCTTATAGTCGGAGGAGTTCATCAGCGGGATACGCTTTGAGTTCCAGTTCATGCCGGCGATGGCAGAGAAGGAGATTCGCGTGTCCATGTCTGTGGAACTGGCCTGATCGGTCTCAATCATGATGACGCCGTTTGAGCCCATCGAACCGTAGGCTGCGGCCTCCGCACCCTTCAGTACGGTGATGTTGCGGATGTCGAGGTTGTTGAGTCCCTGGAACAGCGAACGTGAGTAACCGCCGATGATCTGGCTGAGGTTGGCATCGGGCAGGTAAGGCACCCCGTTGATCACAATCAGCGGAGCATTTTCCGCCACGAGCGAGCGCACGCCACGGAGTTGCATGAAAGCACCCTCACCCGTCATACCACTCTTGTTGACCATCTGCAAACCAGCCACCTCACCTTTGAGCGCATTGTCGATGGAGAGCGAACCCAGGGCGAAGTCCTTGCGGTTGATGTTGGCCAAACTGCTGACCGGCTGTTGACCGGCAGTGGTGGCAAACGGGGTGATGGCCGTCTCATTATACCTGGTCTTGTCGTTCTCCACCAGATAGATACGGACATCGGCAGCATCATTCTCAGTCACATAGAACTGCTGCTGGAAGAAACCTTCGTGCATCACTGTGACGGGGTTACCCTTGGCTACACCCTCGATGGTGAAGCTGCCGTCACTGGCCGAGCGCACCGTTGAGCACCCCGGACTGGTGATGATGGCATCGACCACGGGCTGATTGGAGGAAGAGAACACATAACCGCTGAGTTTCTGCGCATGAGTTCCCAATGTGAAGACCACAGGCAAGGCCAGGCACAATATCCATTTTTTGATCGTATTGCTCATATTGTATCAATATTCAAAAGGATTAATAATTATTTACCGTCGGGCGCAGGCACCAGTGGTGAATTTTCACGTTGGTTTTGCCGTCCCAGGAACCACAGTTGATCCGCATGGTGATTTGCACGGGGGAGCCGTCTCCCTTCAGGTCGGGGATGACCAGTTCCTCCATCATCTGTCCTCCATCGGTGTCATAGTTGGCAGCCTTGCTGTTGCCGCCCACCTCTCTGACGTAGGAGGCGTCATAGCCTTCGGGATGAGTGTTGGACAAAGTGGTTCCACGATCGTAGTGGAATTCGGTGGAAGTGCTCCATGTGATGGTGCGTGTCCGTGCGATCTCCTGTCCATCAGCGAGGATGACCACCGTGATGTCGAGGTTTTGATTCTGCACCGATCCCATGGCAAAGCGGTATGCTCCCGGTGGGAAGAGGTAGGGTCTTACCGTACCGTCATCATTGAGTTTGATGGGTGTGAAGTCGAGTTGGAATCCATCAGCATCAGCAATCTCCGACGGTTTGTCGAAGCGGATGATACGGTTCTCGTGGTAGGGCCAGACACCCGGCAGCGGCGACCATGCCGCCACCTCTGTGGCACACTCCTTGAAGATGAGGTTGGTGGCCTTGAAATAAGCCGCCTTCTGCTCATCGGTGCAGTTCTCGTAATAATAGAAGTAATCTTTGAGGCGGTACATCAGCACGTTGTTGGGCAGGTGCAGTTGGGTGACCTTATAGACGATGCCATTCGACAGTTCGATGGGGTCCGAGGTATCCACCTTTTGCACATTGGTGCGCCATTGCGTGTTGTATATGCTCTTGAGGTCCTGCAGTTCAGTGGTCTGAATCTGCGCAGGCGCATATCGCTTGTTGAAGAAAGCCGACTTCAGAATCCAATTCTTCATGATGCTGTCGCTGCGCTCCATCTCCCAGGCCTGCAGTCTCTGGTGCGCATTGCCGAGCGCCTCGTTGATCACCTTGTTGGAAGGCAGGAGGAGCGTGGCGGTGAGCGACTCTGAGTTCATGTCGAAGTTGACGGCATCGAAGAACGTGTTGCGGTAGATGAACACCGAGTCGTAGACGGTGTTACCCTGGTCGTTGACTCCGATGGCCTTGCTGTTGATGCGGTCGAACTCCTTTCCTCCTGATGCCAGCACCATGTCTCTGAAGATGGAATAGTCATCATCGAGGTCATTGATGAAGTCGTAGAGCGAAGTCGGTGTCTCGATCATTGCTGAGAGCACGTAGATATAGCCCGAGGTGGTCTTGATGACCTCTTTCACGGCACCATTGTTGAAGAGGATATGGTCGATGATATTGCCGTTCATTCCGACGGAGTCGATGCTGACATTGACATATTTGCCGTGCCACATCATGAGGCGCGTACCATCCTCCAGGTTGGCAGGAGAGATGGAGATGTCGCTGATGTGGGAGCGGGTGATGAAGTCGGTCTTCTCCGCCGGGGCCTTGAAGTGGTCGTTGGTCACGACGAGCATCGTGCTCAACTGTCCTTTCTTGTTCAATTCCTCATAGATACCCTGACTTCTGAACAGTTCGTTGATGCCAGAGAGGTCGCTTCTGCTGTTGATGTATTCCTCGGAGGACACATTGACGATTTTCAGTTCATTATTGGCGATCTGAGTGTCATAGTTGCCATAATGGTCGTCATCCTTCAGTTCCGAGCAGGAAACCAACAAGCCTAAGGCAAGCAGCGTGGTGAGAAAAAAACTGGTCTTATTCATATCTGTTTCGGTCTTTAGGGTTATTCAATGGGGATGAATCTCATATAATCGAACTGGAGGCTGAAGTTGCTGTTGGTGCTGGCCGCCGGGTCGAGAATGATGAAGCTGAACTGATGGGAAGCCGTCTCGGGGAATTCGATTTCCTCGTAGATGGTACTGGTATATACGCCTGGCAACGCACTGGGCACCTTGGTATAAGGTGCGGAGAACGTCGTGTATTCATCCTTGTCGTCGAAGCTCATCTTGAGCATGCCACCATTGCCGTCGCTCTGCTGGCGCATGAAGTTGTTGCCGGTCATGAAGACGATGGTAAGTTCCACCTTGTATTTGCCCCTGACGATGGTCGGTGTCGGCATGGTCACCTTACCCATATAGCCGAGGTTGAACACGATACGGTCGTAGTTGTTGGCGTTTTTGAGGTTGCTGCGGCAGGTCACATAGTCGATGTCGCTGTAATTGCGGTTTTTCGAACCAGCCTCGCCCATCTCGAAGTCGAAACATGAGGCAGAGGCCACACGGAAGCGCTGTTCGGAAGCCGTAGGCTCAGCGGGCTGGTAGTATTCCGCATCGACAAGATTCTTGATCTCGGAGTAGTCGGCGAAATCCCAAAGCACGGGAGCCTGTTCGGGTTCCCACACCGGCAGCCATCCGTCGATCTCATGCACATAGCCGTTTTTCGAAAGCACGTTGGACGAAGCCGGAACGAATTTGGCAGAGACGCCAGAGGCATTGAGCACATAGCGCTCGGCCTCCTGCGTGGCCAGACTGTCGTAGGTGACGGTAAACACCTGATTGCGTGCCGAGGAGCTCCAGATGCGTGTCACATCCGAACCTTGGGCAGCCCCCAGTTCATCGGTGCGGTACTGATTGGTGAGGATGTGGTATCCCACGTATTTCCGAAGCAGAGAGTCCTCCGAAAGGCCTTCCTTGTCGGCGTTCTTGAGTTGGGTTCTCAACTGATCGAGCGACTGAATGCCCGCTTTCGCGAAGGTGGCGTCAGTGACATTGAGGAGGGTGAAATAATAATGATTGACCACCTTCTGCCGGTCTTGGTTGAGCGTGGTATCCATGACCGTGCTCAAGGGTTTTTCCCATCCTGCGGCGCGCAGGGCCTCAGCCATGATCTGGCTTTGTCCACTTCCGGCCACCCGGTCGAAGACAGTCTCCACCAGAGGAGTCATCGCCTTGGACAAGACATAGACCTTGCCGTTGTAAGCGCTGAGTCCCATCTCCACCACATGTCCTTCCTCGTTGAGGATGGCCTGTCCGGCGTTGACGGAGTCGATCTTGATGCTGATGACATCGCCGCTGAGGTTTTGGACAGACTTTTTCTGCACAAACGACTCTGGCAGGATGGAGTCTCTCACCGTGTGGTAGAGGATGAACTGCCGGGCATATTCCTTGGAGAGTTGCTGCAGGCTGTCAACCCCTCTTCTGTGGTAGAACTCATGCATCGCCTCGTCGTTGGGAACAAATGCGGTGAAACTCGTGCCTGAGGAGGATTGGTTGAGCGCATTGAACATATCTGCATATCTGAGCATTTTCACATATTCGCCATAACCTTCCTGTTCGGTAAGGAATGTGGAAATCGGTGATGCCAGTGCCGTCTTGTAGATCTCGTCCTTGAACGGGTCGGTATTGATATCAAACACGTCTTTGTCGCAAGCTGCGAGAAGCATGGCAGCCAGGGCCATGCCGACGATGCCTTGATGGTATTTTCTGAAAATATTCATACGTCAGTTCCTTTCCTTACTTTGATGATGAATAATATGGATTCTGCTCCAGCAACTTGTTGTGCTCGATGTCGGCCTGCGGTATGGGCATGTACCATGCGTTCTGGTCCTGGAGCACCGACTGGATCCACTGCAGGTTGGTCGTCTGGTTGCCCTCGATCACCAAGTCGATGAACTGGTTCTTGTATTTGTTGCCGCCTATCCGGCCAAACCACAGCAGGTCATACCACCGTTTGCCTTCAGCCATGAACTCCATCTCCTTCTGGTTGAGGATTTCCTCCAGCAGCGTAATCTCATCGAGTTGCGCAATCTGTGCGGGAGCGTCTGCAGAGGCCGTGTCGATGTCTTTGAAAGGAGCCAAGGCAGCCCTTGCCCGCACCCTGTTGATCAGGTTGACGGCCTCCATCCATGAAGCCTGTCCCTTCATCGTGAGGGCAGCGGCTTTCATCATCAGGATCTCCGCCACGCGGTAGATGATGAAGTTGGCATCCTGATGTGCTCTTGCACCGCCCGTGATGTCAGGCACGTCAGTGCCGTAATACTTCCAGATGTAGTATTGGTTGGACTGAGCCCAGCCCAGCACCTGTCCGTTGTCGGGCACGTAGGTGGCCATGAGCATGCGCCCCATCCGGCCATCCTCCGTCAATCCGGCGTCCTTCAGAGACTGTGTCTCCTGTTTCATCATCTCCGTAGCCCTTGTCGTGGGCCGGAGAGGTGTGGAGACGGTGAGCGTGAAGAGGGAGTTGAAATTATTGGTCTGGTTCTGTGAATAGTCCCAGTTGAGCTCGAAGATAGACTCGTTGCTGTTGCCGGGATAGAACATGGTGTACCAATCGTTGGTGTTGGTCATGAACACCGGCCGGAAGGCATCGTTGGCATTGAGGATCAAGTCGCAGTATTCGATGCACTGGTCATAGTCCTCACTCCAGAGGCAGGCATCAGCCATGAGCGCGTAGAGTGCCCATTTCGTTGCCCTGCCCTTGGTGGCCCACTCTTCCTCATAAGTGCCCTTGGCAGCACCCGTGGCGAGAGCCGCCTTCACATCATCCTTGATTTGTGCGATGATCTCTTGCTCGGATGATTTCGCCAAGTCGAAACTGGCATTGTCGTTGACGTATGCCTGAAGGACGAGGGGCACCTCCCTGAAGTTCTTTACCAGCGTGAGGTAGCAGTAAGCCCTCAGGAAATAAGCCTCGGCGAGGTGTGAGTTGAGGATGGCGGGATAATAGGTGTCATCCTTGACATCGGGTGCATAGAGGATGACCGAGTTGGCCATGCCGATCACCTTGTAGATGTTTGACCAGTCGCACAGCGAGTTGGTCGGAGTCATGTTGAAGTCCTGGAGTTTGGCGTCGCCTGTCGAGTTGGTATAGATGGCCCCACCGCGGAGCTCGCCCCATTTGATGAGTGTGGGCACGCTCTGTCTCAGGTAATAGTAGCCCGAAGCGATGACAGCCTCCACATCCTCTTTCGATTTCCAGTAATCATCAGTCACCTGCTCATTATTGGGCAGGACGTCGAGCCAGTCGTTGCACGAGGTGGTGCTCGTGAGCGTGACGGCTCCGAGTATGAATATGGATATGATATTTCTCTTCATGGTTTTCCGGATTAAAAGTCGAGATTAATACCCAGTGCGAAACGCTTTGACACGGGAGTGGTGGCATTGTCCCTCACCAGACTGGTGGCGTTGGGCATCGACACCTCGGGGTCTTGTCCTTTGTACTTGGTCCATGTGATCAGGTCGTAGCCTGTGACAAAAACATTGAGTTTGGAAATGCCCCAGTTCTTCAACCATTTCTTGGGAACATTGTAACTCAGTGACAAGGTCTTCAATCTCAGGAACGAAGCATCCTCCACGAAGCGGTCGCTGCCGAGATAGTTGTAACCCATGCCATAGAGTGCGCGGGGCACATCGGTGTTGTCACCTTCAGCTCTCCATCTGTTGAGG
Organism: uncultured Prevotellaceae bacterium; assembly: GCA_902776475.1. GTDB lineage: Bacteria > Bacteroidota > Bacteroidia > Bacteroidales > Bacteroidaceae > Prevotella. The sequence goes on from CACYQD010000031.1 coordinate 13,161, forward strand.
ACAGCCGTACTCTGGTTGTTCTTGCCATACATGTTTTCCAAGGAGATACGTGCGCCGTTGATGACCTTCTGTCCGTATCTGCCATAGAAGAATGTGGTCAGGGTAAGGTCTTTCCACCTGACCTGGAAACCTCCACCGCCGAAGAATTTCGGGTTGGAGTTGCCGATATACACGATATCATTCTCATTGATGACGCCGTCGTGATTGATGTCCTCATACCTGGCATCACCCGGATAGGTCTGCACCGTACCGTTTTTCATAGTGATGACATTGCCCTGCCAGTCATACATCACGTTGCCCTCTGCATCACGGGCATAGGTCTGCTCCACGTTCTGATAGACCCCGAGATAGCGGTAGCCGTAGAAGGAGCCGACGGGGGCATTCTCTACGATTCGGAGCGCGTAGTTGCCGTTTCCGAAGGAGTAGTTGTCCATCACCCACGTACTGGGCAGTTCTTTCACCTTATTGATATTGCGGCTGACATTGGCATTGACAGAGATTGTCCATTCCTTGTTGCGGAACACCTGGTATTCGAAACGGAGTTCGACACCCTTGTTGCTCATCTTGCCCGAGTTGATATACTTCACCTTGTCATAACCCGTAGAGGCCGGCAGTTTGGTGTCCTTGAGCAGCATGTCGCTGGTCTGCTTGTCGTAGTAGTCGAAGGTGACGTTGAGCCTGTTGAACAGCCTCAGGTCGATACCGAGGTCAAATTCACGTGTGGTCTCCCACTTCAGGTTGTCGAGCTGCATGCGGTCGGGCGTGATGGCCGCCATGTCCATATACTGTCCGAGACTCTTGTAGGCACCGAGGTAGATGGAAGCTCCAGAAGGAGAACTGCCCGACCATCCGTAGCCCACACGCACCTTGCCCTCGTTGAACCATTTCTTGAAGCTGTCGCTCCAGAAATGCTCCTGCTCGAGGTTCCATGCCGCACCAAATGCGGGGAAGGTGCCCCATCTCTTTTCCTTACCCATGGTGGAGTTGCCCTCATGGTTGATGGTACCGCGGATCACGTAACGGTTGTCGTAGGAATAGACGGCCTGTCCGATCATGGAGATGGACCTGCGCTCGGAATTGCCCGAACCCGAGGAACGCACCACGCTGCCCACGACGGGGTCGCTGAGGTTGGCTGATGCATTGCCGTAGGTGCTGCTGCTGTAACTGAAACTCTCGTTGTCGGCAGTCTTGACCAGGGCGGTGGCGATCAGTTTGTGCTTCTCGGCGAATGTGTTGTTATAGATCAGTTTGTTTTCCGACTGCAATGCAAAGGCATCCGTTGTGGCGTCAACGCTCATGTTGGCCAGGTTGCTGGTCCAGAGGACACCCGTGGCCTCCTGCGGGAGGAACTGCTTGTTCTTGGTCGTGCGCATATTGAGCGACACCCATCCCTGATACTGGAGGTTGAAGGGGAAGTCATATTGCAGGGTGATGGTCATTTTCTCATCACGCTGCGTGGTCTTGTTGTATCCCTCCTTGACCATGGCCACGGGATTGTAGTTGGCCGAACTGACACTGCTCGAACCCGTGCTGGTGAACGAGCCCTGGAAATCCTCGTCACGCGAGAAATAGACATCGGTAGGCTTTTTGGTCACGTCATCAATCCAGTAGGGACTGAGGTTGGGCATCTTCTGCATGGCGATACTGCGCACCGTCGAGAGCGCATTGGCATCCTTATTGGTGTTGGAGAACGAGAAATCGGTCCTCACACGCAGGCGGTCGCTGAAGTTATACGTGATCTTCATACCGGCCGAAAGGCGCTGAACACCCGTACCAACGGTCGTACCCTGCTCATCATAGTAGCCTAAGTTGAGTTTATAGACGGCCTTCTCGCCGCCACCCGTCATCGAGAAGTTGTTGTCGGTGATGATGGCATCCTGTTTCACGGCATCAAGCCAGTCGGTATCCACGTTATACTCATCGTAGTAGCGGAAATTGGGGTCGTAATTGAGTTCGGCGTTGTTGAACAGCATATTCATCTCGTTGCCGGCATTGTTGATACCCTTGGCATTGGCGGCGTTCCAGATGGCGTCCTGCATGAGCGACACATACTGAGGTCCGTTGAGCAAGGGGATGCTCTTCGGCTCTTTCTTGGCTGTGAATTTCGACGAGAAAGAGAATTTCGTCTTACCCATCGCACCGCGCTTGGTATTGATCAAGAGCACACCGTTGGCGCCCTTCGTACCATAGATGGCCGTGGCCGAGGCATCCTTGAGCACCTCGATGCTCTCGATGTTGGCGGGTGCTATGTTGAGCAAGGCACCGAAATCCTCCTCATTGGCGGTGGAGAAATTGAAGTCGTCCGTGATATCCACGTCCTGCGGCACACCGTCGATGACGATCAGCGGTTCGTTGGAGGCGCTGAGAGAACTGGTACCACGGATGCGGATGCTGCTGCGCGCACCCGGGTCACCGCCGAGGTTGATGTCAAGACCGGCGATCTGTCCCTGCAGGGCTTCCTCAACGGAGGTGACGGGCGAGGTCTCCACGATGGACGAGAGATCGACTTTCTGCACCGAAGAGGTCTGTTCCATGCGGGAGATACCCATACCGTCGCGTCCACCCCTGGCACCTGTGACCACCACCTCTTGCAGCACGGCCTCATTCTCCAGTTCGAAATTGATCTCCGTCTGTCCGTTGTAGTTCACAGTCTTGGGTTTCATACCGATATAGGTGGCCCTCACCTTGAGGTTCTTGGCATCAGCCGGCACCTGCAGGTAGTAGTTGCCGTCGATGTCGGTCACGGCACCCTTGATATAACGGTTCTGGTTGTTGACGAGCACCACATTGGCACCGATGATAGGGTCTTTGGTGCCGTTGTCGAGCACCTCCGTCACCGTACCGGTGATCACTTTTTCCTGAGCCATCATGCTCACCGAGCACAACAGCATAACGATCATATAGAAGAATTTGTTCTGCTTCATGGCGCTCTGGTTTATTGTAAGATACCGTCAATGAAATGCATACATCCATCTGCGAAGGCGAAAGGCAAGCTGAAATACTTTCGGCTCACGCCCACCCTGTTGTCGGGATGGAATCCCACGTAAAGGCCATCACCTTCCTCACCGATGGTCATCGTCTCTGTACCCATGGTGTAGAACGAGCCCTTGCAGGCCGACCCTGGATAGGGATAGCTGGTGATGGTGTTCATCAACGAGGAGATGAAATAGTTTCTCAGATAATTGGCCAGCAACGTCTTGTTGGTAGACGACACATTGCCCGAAATCGTATAATCATCGCCGATGGTCAGTCCCGAACAGCCGGGAATCTTGCTGATATTGTCCTTGATGGCCTGGTTGGTGGGCACAAAGACGATATAGCGGGTGTCATCGCTGACAATCGACGGGATGGTGCCGTTCTGCACCAGTCCGGCTTTCTGCAGCAACTGTGCGAAGAGATAGTACTCATAGTTTTTGTCATTGCCGACGGCCAGGCGGTGGGTCAGACCATCGCCGGAGGCTTCAGAGAACAGTTTGTCGTAATCATAGCTGTATGCCCGTCCGTTGTCCCAGACCTGTCCGTTGTTGGTGACCTCATGGAACGGGACGAAAGGATTATCCTGATAGGTCGGGCTGAGTTGCTGGTTGAACAATGCGCTGGTCGTGATCTTGCCATCGCGCACGAACCAATAATTAAAGGCGGTATTGGTCTCCACGACCTGAGTGCCCGTCTGCTTCAGTTCCTCAATATTGGAGGCCGTGTGCATATTGACGATGCTTCTGGCCAGGCCAGAACTCACATTGGCGAAATTGCCATCGACATCACTATAGACCTCGAGGTTCTTCCCTTGAGTGGTGACATTGAGCCTCATCTGCGGCTCGTTTTGGTTGAACTGCTTGTTGCTGGGCATCAGGGCCACGAAATGGGTCTTGTCGGAAGCCAGCGACAGCACCAGTTCGCTCTTGTCGAGTGCGTAGAGGAAGCACTGGTATGTGGTGTCGCGGAAGGCGGCGCCCACTACCGAGGAGAAGATGGCCGGTGCTTTCATGTCGTTCATGCCATAGACGATGCCGTTGGCACAGAACATCCGGTCATTGACAGCGTCGGTATTGATCTTGACAGGCGTCCCGAAGGCCGTCTGCACAAGTTCCTTCTGGATTTCCTCCGGGAAGACAGGGTCATTGTTATCCGCAAACGACTGATAGATGAAATATTCCAAGATCAGCGGGTCGAGGTCGTCCAAAGAGCGATAACCGCTCTGTGGTCCCCAGAAATTCTGGAAGAATCCGCCAATGGCTTGGTTGGACGGAGCGAAGATGGTGTAAGTGCTGCGCTCGAGTGTTGACACATTGCGGTAGTCGGTGACCGGCCACTCGAGAGCGATGTTGGGCAACGGACTGTGCAACTGCACATAGACCACTTTACCCAAAGAGGTGCTCGTCTCCTGGTCTGCCTCGGTCAGTTGGGCATAGGTGTCATAAAGATGGATGAAGTCGCTGTAATTGGCGTTGTTTTTCAAAGTCGTGTGGATGGTTTCCAAGGGTTTGATCACCTGATTGACATGATAAAGGTATCCGTTGTCGGTGACATTGGCCTCCACGTCCTTGACGCTGGCGTTGGAGACATTGAATCCCGAGTTTCCACCTGTCCATGCACTTCCGGGATAGAAATACTCGTAGTTGGACTTGGCATCAATGCCCTTGGAGGAGAACATCAAGTGACTGAAGACCGGCAGGTAGCGCTCGTAATGGTAGATGGTGACGGTGGTATCCACCCCATTGAGTTTGCCTCTCATCTGTTCCATGTCATCTGCGCTTCTTGTGCGGTGCTTGTAGTAGAGACCGGCAGCATTCTGCTTTTGTTCCTCCGTGGCCCCATCACCTTCATTGGGCCTGAAGTTGACCATTTTAGACCAGTCATAGGCATAGTACATCAGGTGATAGCCTACGGTCTTTCTCAGCTGCAGAGGATTTTTCTGGAACATATCCTCCACCGAACTGTATCCTTCTGCTTGCAGGAAAGTCTGCCAGGCCTGGTCATCGGGAGCCATCACTGTCAGGATGCTTTGTCCGTTGACAATCGGTTTATAGCCCGACAACTCGATTGCTTTGAGGAACGTGGCATGGTTGCCTTCGCTCTCCAGGACCTCCCACGCATTTCCCTTCAACCAATCGGGAGCCTTGTAATGATCATCGTCGGCGATGTCATGACAAGACGCAAAAAAGAGGACTGCAAGCAAGATACAAGACTTTTTCAGTAATGAGTACTTGTTTGTCATGTAGTTATAATATTATAAGATGTTATTCAGGTTTTTTTGACTCAAATAGTAGGCAATAGCTTGTTAGGGAGCAAAATTAAGCATATTTTTTAAATATTCATCATTTTTTACGAGGATTAACACTTATTTCTTATTAAATCCTGGGAGGGGATGGGTGAGATGGGAGGAGATGGAAGGGACTGGGAGGGGATGGGAGATCCTGGGAAGGACTGGGGAGATGGGAAATCTTGAGAGATCCTGGGAAGATCCCAGGCTTCTCAGATTATCTCTGTTTTTCCCAGATTTTTCCAGATTATCTCAGATTTTCCCAGATTTTCCCAGATTTTCCCAGATTTTCCCAGATTATCTCAGATTATTCCCAGGACTGCCCAGATTATTCCCAGGACTGCCCAGATTTTCCCTAGCCTGCCCAGTTTTCTCAGGCCTGCCCAGTTTTTCTCAGGCCTCCTTAATCTTTTTAATTTCGTCCTCCAGCTCCGCAATCCTCTTTTGGAGGGTGGCTATTTGTGTTTTCAGCTGACGATTCTCGTCTTCCAGAGCTTGGAGATGAGCATCTTGCGTTTTGCGATAGCCGGTGCGTGCGGCATACATGCGCTCCTTGATGCCGCCCTGCTCTACGAAGAGGCGCTCCAACCGCTGAAGATAGGCACACATCAACCTGTCGGTTTGATGGCATAGGGTGATGGCCATATTTGCCATTTCCACATCGGTCATTTTGTCTATCAGAGGTGCATAATCACTAAAGTCAAAGTGGGTGGAGCAAAATTTGCGGAGAGGCAACAGACGTGGATTGTCTTTCGTCCAATGAGGGATGTGGTGTGTGTTTAAGTAATCATGGTAGTCTAAGAGAAGTTCCTTCAGACTGCTTCGGGCGACGTTAATAAGTTTGATTTCCATCTCCGAACTGGTCTGCCCGTCCTCACTTCCTTCCACGATGTTTTGTTTGCCACTACGGGCGGCCTGTATCATCTGGTCAACGGTGCGGTCTCCATGAGGTGGAAGAAATCGATGACAGAACTCCACCGTCAACTGATACAAAACATCACTCTTGCGATAGAAATAAAGATTCTGCCACATGACGTTCTTTTTCAGGACTTTTCCTTTTGTATCGTATTCCATCTCACCTTCAGTTCTTTTATGCTTTTAGGGACGTTATTGATTGGCGCAGGTGATGAGGCTCTAGTCAGACTATCTTCTGCTGCTGTTTATATTTCCTAGCAGCGCTCATAGAGTTACTCTTTGCAGCGCTCGTAGAGTTACTCTTTGCAGTGCTCATAGAGTTACTCTTTGCAGCGCTCGTAGAGTTCGGCCAAAGACGGTCTGGGAACTCCTTTGCTGACTGCGAGATCAAGGTCCTCGCGGGCTTTTCGCTTGTTTTTCATCCTCAATCGCACGTCAGCGCGGCTGAGGATGAAATCAGTATTAGATGGTTCAAGGCGCATGGCCTCGGTAAAGTCATACTCGGCCAGTTCGAGCATGCCGCGCTCCAGTTCGATGCCCGCCCTGGCGGCGTAGGCCACCGCACTGTCGGGATAGAGTTGCACGACCTGGTTGATGAGGTTCATGGCGTCGGTATGGTGCATGTCTTTCTGCTCGATCAAAGCCAGACCGAGCATCCCGTTGAAGTTGCCCGGCACGATTCTGAGCATCGTCTTGTAATCCTTCTTGGCGTATTTATAGCGGTGGAGTTTCTCATTGGCGAACGCCCGGTAGTAGAGGGCGGCCACATTTTTCGGGTCTTTGGACAATATCCTGTCATACTCCTCCTTGGCATAGTTCCACTGCTCAAGATAGATGTTCCAGGAAGCCTTTTTCAGACGGAGGTCGATGTTGTCGGGAAATTTCCTCAACTGAGCCTGCGCATTCTCCAAGGAGTCGAGCAAATCATTATAGCTTTGGGCCAAGGAAGGGATGGCCATAAGCCATGCTGCGGCAAGGCATCCTATTGCCTTGCCGCAACACCGTAGTCCAGACAGTTTTGCAGAGCTTTTTCTCATTGTTCTTTGATCCAGTTGACAATCCATTCACCCACTTCCTTGGTGCCATAGACTGCCCCACCCTCCACTTGGATTTCGGGAGTGCGCACGCAGGCATCCAGACTGGCATCCACCGCTTTCCGGACGAGGGAGCCCTCCTCCTGGAGGCCGAAGTGCTCCAGCATCATGGCCACGGACAAAATCTGGGCGAGCGGATTGGCCAAGTTCTTTCCCGCTGCCTGCGGCCAGGAACCATGGACGGGTTCGAAAACGGGTGTGCTCTCACCTGTGGAAGCCGACGGCAACAAGCCCATGGACCCAGAGATGCAACTTCCCTCGTCGGTGAGGATGTCGCCGAAGGTGTTTTCTGTCACCATCACGTCAAAGAAGGTCGGTTCGGCAATCATGCGCATCGAGGCATTATCGACAAACATGTAATCCACCTTGACATCAGGATATGCGGGTTCCATCTCTTTGGCTATCTGTCTCCACAAACGACTGGATGCCAATATATTGGCCTTATCGACAACGGTGAGATGGTGATTTCTAAGCCGGGCATAGTCAAAGCCCACTTTCAGGATGCGCTCTATCTCCGGACGGGTATAGATATTGGTGTCGTAGGCCTTGTCATTGTCCTGGTATTTCTCTCCGAAATACATGCCGCCGGTAAGTTCACGGATACAGACGAAATCCGCACCCTCCACCAACTCTGCACGGAGCGGACTTTTGTGCAGCAGGCATTTGAAGGTCTGTACGGGACGGATATTGGCAAACAGTCCCAGTCTCTTCCTCATGGCCAGCAGTCCTTGTTCGGGGCGCACCTTTGCCGTGGGGTCGTTGTCATATTTCGGGTCACCGACAGCAGCGAAGAGGACGGCATCGGCCTCCTTGCAGATCTGGAAAGTCTCCTCTGGGAAAGGGTCCCCCACCACATCGATGGCATGAGCACCGCAGATGGCCTCCTGATAGGTCACCTCATGATGGAATTTATCAGCGATGGCATCCATGACGGCCACGCCCTGACGCATGATTTCCGGTCCGATACCGTCGCCGGCGAGTACAGCTATTTTCAGTTTCATGTTAAGGTTGTTTGATGGTTTTCTCACTTCTTCAACGTCGTGAGTTGTTTTTTATTGTTGTTCTTCGAAAATGTTGAGCATTCTTAACGTTGCCTTGATGGCCGCCTCTGTCTGGTCGGCATCAAGACCCCGCGTGCGGATCAGTTTGTTTCCATTGCGCCAGGTGATGACCGTCTGCACCAAGGCATCCGTCCTGCCCCCCGGCGGGATGGTGACCGCATAATTGGCCAGGATGGGGAAAGTGCGGTCGAGGTAAGTCTTGTAGATCTTCCTCAAGGCTTTGACGAAGGCATCATACTGTCCGTCGCCGGTGGAGTCAGCCTCATACTGGCGGCCGTTGATTTCGACCTTGATGCTTGCCAAGGGCTTGAGTCCATAGGCAGAGGAGACCATATAACTGATGAGCCTGACTTTCTCCTCGGGCGTAGTATGCTTGAGCACGTCATTGACGATATAGGGCAGGTCATCCTGCGTGACGATTTCCTTGCGGTCGCCCAGTTCGGTGATGCGCTTGGTCACCTTCGCCATCTGTTCCGGAGTCAGTTCGAGGCCCATTTTCTGCAGGTTGAGGGCGATGTTCGCCTTACCGCTGGTTTTTCCGAGCGCGTATTCCCGGCTGCGTCCAAATCGCTCCGGTACGAGGGCATTGCAATAGAGATTGTCCTTGTTGTCACCGTCGGCATGCACCCCGGCCACCTGTGTGAAGACATTGTCGCCCACGATGGGCTGGTTGGGTGCGATGGCGATGCCGCTGTACTCCTCGACGAGCCGGCTGATCTCGTTGAGCCGGTCTTCCTTGATATTGGTGCGGGCCTTGAACTGGTCCTTCAGGATCACCTGCACACTGGCCAACGGAGCATTGCCGCAACGCTCCCCCAGCCCATTGACGGTCACGTGGAGTCCTTTGGCGCCGCAGAGGACAGCTGCGAGGGAATTGGAGACGGCCAGGTCGTAGTCGTTGTGCGCATGAAAATCGAAGTGCACATCCGGGTAGCGCCTCCTCATCTTGCGGAAGAACTCGATCACCTGAAGGGGATTGGTGATGCCGAGCGTGTCGGGGAGCATGAACCTTTTCACGGGTGTTTTGACCAGAACATCCATGAGGTGGTAGATGTATTCCGGCGACTCAGACATGCCGCTGCTCCAGTCCTCCAGATAGAGGTTGACACTGATGCCAAGCTTGCCGGCATAGTCGAGCGACCTCATGATATCGCCGATGTGCTCGTCAGGAGACTTGCCCAACTGCTGTTGGCAATGGCGGAGCGAGCCTTTGGCCAGGAGGTTGATGTTGCGGCAACCGCAGTCGTGAATCCAGTCGAGCGACTCATGGCCATCGACGAAGCCCAGCACCTCCACTTTCTCGGGCATGCCGATACGCTCTGCATACCGGCAGATCATCTTCACCGCCTCCTTCTCGCCCTCCGACACCCGTGCCGAGGCCACTTCGAGCCGATCGACATTGATATCGGTCATGAGCACCCTGGCTATCATGAGTTTCTCATGAGGCAGAAACGACACGCCGCTGGTCTGTTCGCCGTCGCGCAGCGTACTGTCCATGATTTCTATGAGCGGATGGGTGAATGGCCCTTCTAAGACTTGTTCTGCTGTTCCCATGATGTGATGATGTCGGTGTCGTGGAGCAGGAAATCGATGTCGTCGAAGCCATTGAGCAAGCAATGCTTCTTGTAGCCATTGATCTCAAACTGTTCCGAATGGCCTGTGGAAAGGTTTGTCACGGTCTGCCGGGGAAGATCGACCTCCACCTCCGTCTTCGGATTTTGCGCGATGCTCTGGAAAAGTTCCGCAAGGAACGGCTCAGACACCACGACCGGCAGCACGAAATTGTTGAGTTCATTGTTTTTGTGGATATCGGCGAAAAAAGAGCTGATGACCACCCTGAAACCATATCCAGCGATGGCCCATGCCGCATGCTCGCGTGAGGAACCGGAACCGAAGTTTTTCCCTGCCACGAGGATGCATCCGCCGTAGGTGGGGTCATTGAGCACGAAGTCCTTCCGCGGACTTCCGTCCTTATGATACCTCCAGTCGCGGAAGAGATTGTCGCCAAAGCCTTCCTTGTCGGTCGCTTTCAGAAACCTTGCCGGGATGATCTGGTCGGTATCGACATTCTCCAATGGCAGAGGCACGCATGTGCTTGTGATAATATTGAATTTCTGTTTCATAAACTATGCAAATTGGTTGGAAGGTTTCATCCTAAAAGTGTTCTGGGATCGGTGATCACACCTGTCACGGCAGCAGCTGCAGCCACGAGCGGACTGGCCAGCAGCGTACGGGCGCCCGGTCCTTGCCGTCCCTCGAAATTGCGGTTACTGGTCGATACGCAGTATTTGCCGGAAGGTACTTTGTCATCGTTCATGGCCAGACAAGCCGAACAACCCGGTTGGCGGATCTCGAAGCCCGCTTCAGCAAGGATGGTGTCGAGTCCCTCCTCACGGATCTGGCGGTCAACCGCCCAACTGCCCGGTACGAGCCAGGCCGTGACGTTGTCTGCCTTCCTGCGCCCCTTGACCATATTCGTGAAAGCACGGAAATCCTCTATCCTGCCGTTGGTGCAGGCTCCGAGGAAGACATAGTCAACAGGATGGCCGAGCAACGGCTGTCCCTCTTCCAGTCCCATATACTCCAGGGCCTTGGAGAAAGAAGTCCTCCCTTCTGCGGGGACATCGGCCATCATGGGGATACGCTCCGTGATTCCCACGCCCATGCCGGGATTGGTGCCGTAGGTGATGCGCGGCTCTATCTCTGCGGCATCAAAGGACAGTTCCTTGTCAAACACGGCATCATCGCCGCTGCGCAGCGTTTTCCATTGTTCCACCGCGCGCTGCCACTCCTCGCCCTTGGGCGCATATTCCTTTCCCTGGATATAGGCGAAGGTCTTTTCATCGGGAGCCACGAATCCACCCCGGGCCCCCATCTCTATGCTCAGGTTGCACAAGGTGAGCCTTCCCTCCATCGACAGGTCGCGCACCACATCTCCCGCATATTCGATGAAATATCCCGTACCACCCGACGTGGTGAGGCGGGCCATGAGGAAGAGCGCCACATCTTTTGCCGTGACACCCTCCTGCAGTTTCCCGTTGATACTGATCCGCATCGACTTGGGTTTCTGCTGAAGGATACATTGCGAAGCGAGCACCATCTCCACCTCCGAGGTGCCGATACCGAAAGCCACGGCACCCATCGCCCCGTGGGTGGAAGTATGGGAATCGCCGCAGACGATGGTCATGCCCGGCAGCGACAGTCCTTTCTCGGGTCCGACGACATGGATGATGCCGTTGTCTGGCGACATCACGCCGAAATAGGTCAGTCCGAATTCCCGGCAGTTGCGCTCCAAGGCATCCACCTGCGCCTTCGATACGGGGTCGGCGATAGGCTTGTCCTGGTCATGCGTCGGTGTGTTGTGGTCGGGCATGCAGAAGACCTTTTCCGGACGGAAACATCTCAGTCCGCGGTTTCTCAGTCCGTCAAAAGCCTGCGGAGAGGTCACCTCATGGCAATAGAGGCGGTCGATATACAACTGTGTCGGTCCGTCCTCCACTTGCCGGACGACATGTCTGTCCCATATCTTGTCAAAGAGTGTATTCATTGCTTGTCAATATGATTTAAGTCGTTTGCAAATATAATATAAAAAAACGACATGGCACGTCAATCCCTGAATTTATTGATACAATCGATGTATGCCTCGACAGAAGCCGTGACGATATCCGTATTGGCACCGAAACCATAATAGACGCCCCCATTGTACTCCACCTGCATGTGCACCTTTCCCACATCGTTGGAGCCTTTGGAAATGGCTTGTATCGTAAACTCCTTGAGCGTCATTTTCTTGAGGATGATTTTCTTGAGTGCGTTGATGGCGGCATCGACAGGACCATTGCCCGTGGAGGCAGCCTCAAACTTCTGTCCACTGATGTCGATGCCGATGCTGGCCACGCTCCTGACCCCCATGCCCGTGGTCACCTGCAGGAAATCGAGTTTGACGGCATGAGTCTCCGCGGTGTCGGCACCAGCAAGCATGAGGACGTCGGCATCACTGACTTCCTTCTTCTGGTCGGCCAGGCGGAGGAATTTCTGGTAGATCTTGTCTATTCTGTGATCGTCATCCACATTCACGCCCAGCACACTGAGCCTGTATTTGAGCGCCGCGCGTCCCGAACGGGCGGTGAGCACGATGGAGTTGTCGTCGAGGCCCACATCCTTGGGGTCCATGATCTCATAGGTGGAGACATCCTTCAGCACACCGTCCTGATGGATGCCGCTCGAATGAGCGAAGGCATTGCGCCCCACAACCGCCTTGTTGGGCTGTACGGGCATGTTCATCAGACTCGACACCATACGGCTGGTGGGATAGATCATGGTCGTATTGACATTGGTGTCGATATTCAGGCCTTTATGGCATTTGAGAATCATGACTATCTCTTCGAGCGAGGTGTTGCCGGCCCGCTCACCGATGCCGTTCATGGTCACCTCCACCTGACGGGCGCCATTGATGACCCCGCTGAAGGTATTGGCCGTGGCCAGGCCAAGGTCGTTGTGGCAATGTGTGGAAATGGTCACCTTGTCGATGCCATCGACATGCTCCATGAGGTATTTGATTTTCGCACCATACTCCTCGGGCAGGCAATATCCTGTCGTGTCGGGGATATTGACCACTGTGGCTCCCGCCTTGACGACTGCTTCGATGACCCTGGCGAGATACTCATTATCCGTGCGCCCGGCATCCTCTGCATAAAACTCCACGTCCTCAACGAATTTCCGGGCGTATTTGACGGCAGCCACGGCACGCTGGATGATTTCCTCACGGTTGGAGTGAAACTTGTATTGGATATGGGAGTCGCTGGTGCCGATGCCCGTGTGGATGCGCTTCCGCTTCGCATACTGCAGCGACTCCACAGCCACGTTGATGTCTTTTTCCACGGCTCTGGTCAGGGCACAGATCGTGGGCCATGTGACGGCCTTGGAAATTTCGATGACGGAGTTGAAATCCCCCGGACTTGAGATGGGAAAACCCGCCTCGATGACATCGACGCCCAACCTTTCGAGTTGGCGTGCTACCTGAATTTTCTCTACCGTGTTAAGCTGGCACCCCGGCACCTGTTCTCCGTCACGCAGAGTAGTGTCGAAAATAAATAACCTATCGTTCATTATTTCATTATTTGTAACCCTTCACATAGGGTTGGTTAAAGGCAATAAAAAAACCTTCCGCACTCCTGGAAGTGAGAAAGGTCCGTATCCATATACAGCGATGACAACCGCATACCTCAGTCACTTCCAGCCGCTTGCTGCAGTCGGATGGCCAAAATAATTAGGTTAATCATGCTGTTTCTTGTCATCTCTATTTTCAATTTCGGGTGCAAAAGTAAGCAAACTATTTGAAACCAACAAACAATTTGAAAGATTTTTGCCAAAAATTCTTATAATCTAATGATTTTGCGGCCATTTTGGTCACAATCAATCATTTCACCACCTTATTTGATGGCGCTGAGCACCTGTTGCGAAATAGCCTTCATGCCCTTGATGGAGGGATGTCCGTTGACCTTGTCGATGTCATGGAGTTCGATGCAGGGCACCTGGTAGTGTGCGCAGATGGTCTTGCACGACTCGTTGATCTCTTCCCGCAGTTCGGAGTTCAGGATGAAATAGACCGCCACATTGGGGTATCTGTTCTTGACATGATGAAGCAGATACGCCATGGCCGGTCTGAACGTATAAAAGTCAGCCTTCGTCCATCCATCATATTTATATTCTCCGACAGGTTCGCCAGCCCAACTGTCGTTGGTGGCACCGAAGATGAGGAGGATGTCGGGGTCGCCGAGCTGGTCCATCCTGGTGAGGAAGGAGCGATCGGAATAGTCGTTGCCGTCATAACCCCGATATCCTATTGTGCTTCCGCTATAAGAGTTGTTGACACACAGTTTGTAACCGCCCTGACTGGCCACTTGCCACCACCAGGTCTGCTGCACATCGTTGACATCAGTGCGGTTGCCGCTCTCTTCGTAGTACCACATCTCGTTGGTTGACGGTGTGACATAGCCCTCGAAAGTGGAATAGGAGTCACCGAGCACGGAAATAGAGAGCTTTTGCGCGCTGATTGTCAGTGTGCAAAGCACAAAAAGGCAAAATAAACTGATTTTCTTCATGATGATATACATTGATTATGATACTCCTAAACTCCCAAACTCCTAAAATGGTGCCTCTGGAGGCGGTGGTCCGAGCGGATCATCGGGGAAGTTGTTCATCTTCGACCCCATGATCTCGCCTCCTTCGGTAGGCGGCACATAAGTGTCCTCAGGGTTGGCGAAACGGGTGTATTGTCCGCGGAAGTGGAGCAGCACGTCACCCACGGCTCCTTTACGGTGCTTGGCGATGATGATCTGCGCCATGCCATGCAGGTCGTTGCCGTTCTCATCATGATAGATATGGTAATATTCCGGTCTGTGGACGAAGAGCACCATATCGGCGTCCTGTTCGATGGCACCCGACTCACGGAGGTCGCTCAACTGAGGCCGCTTCCCGTCGTTGGAGTCACGCTGCTCCACCGAACGGTTGAGCTGCGAGAGAGCGATGATCGGGATATCCAGCTCTTTGGCCAGCGATTTCAGCGAACGGCTGATGGTCGAGACCTCCTCCTGTCGGTTGCCGAATCTCATGCCGTTGGCATTCATCAACTGGAGGTAGTCAATCATGATGATCTGCACGTTTTTCTCTCTCACCAGACGGCGGGCTTTGGTGCGCAGTTCAAAAATGGACAGGCCTGGCGTGTCGTCCAGATAAAGGGGTGCTCCATCGAGTTTACGGATATTGCGGTCAAGCCTTTTCCATTCGGCGTCATCCAACTGGCCGTTCATCACCTTCTTGCTGTCAATCTCACAAGTATTGGAGATCAGGCGGTTGACAAGTTGCACATTGCTCATCTCGAGAGAGAAGAAAGCAGTAGGCACCCTGTTATCGACAGCGATATTCTTGGCAATGGAGAGGGCGAAAGAAGTCTTGCCCATGGCCGGTCGCCCAGCCAGGATCACGAGGTCACTCTTTTGCCAGCCGGAGGTCATCTCATCCAGTTTGGTAAATCCGCTGGCCACACCTGTAAGACCGCCCGTATTGGCTGCGGCCAACTGCATGATCTCGAGGGCTCGCTTCACGATAGGGTCGATCTGCGTGTAATCCTGCCGCATGTTTTTCTGCGAGATCTCAAACAGTCCACCTTCGGCTTCCTGCATGACCACCTCGATATCGTTGGTCTCGTCGAAAGCCTTGGTCTCAATCTGGCTGGCAAAGGAGATCAGTTGCCGGGCAATGTATTTCTGCGCAATGATGCGGGAGTGGTACTCCACATGGGCGGAGGAGGCCACATGCGAGGTGAGGTCATAGATATAGGTCTCGCCTCCCACCTCCTCGAGTGTCCCGTCGCGCTTGAGCTGTTCGATGACAGTGATGAAATCGACGGGATTCTCGTTCATGCTGAGTTTCTGGATGGCGGCGAACACTTTCTGGTTGCGTGGCTCATAGAAAGTCTCAGGTCTGAGCACCTCGCTGACGACGGTGAATGCATCTTTGTCAACCATCAGGGCACCGAGCACCAATCGCTCGGTCTCGATGGATTGTGGCGGCAGGTGTCCAAGTCCTGTGTCAATGGGAGTCGGGGCTGTTTTTCCCCTGCGTGCGGTATTGTTATTGCGGTTTTCTGGCATGGTTATCGTTGATTGATTGGAGGCGCAAAGTTACGATGATTTTTTGAATCCCACAACAAATCGCATGACATAAAATTGGAAGATTTTCAATCCTTCGAATCAGATTGGCCTTGGATTAATCATCCATTCCATTGAAACTGTTATTGTTCTGCATTTCGTCGTCATCACGCTGATCTCCGTCGCGCTGGTCGCCGTCACGCTGCTGTTTCCGCTTCATGTTGCCGAAATTCCAAGTGAGGGTGAAATTGACCGTGCGGCTCTGGCGCCAGTTCTTCTGATGACGCGTAAAAGTGTCGCTGTTTGTCTCGTTCTCCCATTTGCGTGAATTGAGCACGTCGCGGCAGTTGATCGCGAGGGTGAACATCTTGTTGAAGAAGTTCTTTCTTATGCCCAGGTTGATGCCGTAGTTGGGTTTGCGGAAGCCCTGTGAGATGACCTGCTTGGAACGGTAGTTGAAAGTGGTCTGCACGGAGATGTCGTAGGGCAGTCTGAGACTCGCCTGCATGCGCGCGTTCCATGTGAAGTTGTGGTTCTCCTCACCCGTCACCTTCTGTCCGTCGATGACATAGGTGAAGCCATCCAACTTGTAGTAATAGAAATTGGCGGTTGTCGAGAGGTCGAGGATTTTGAAGAGCTTGTTCTTCGCCGTAATCTCCAGGCCACTGCTCTTGCTGCTCGCCACGTTTTCCGAGGTGCTGTACATCCTGCCGTCGGCCTTGTTCTGCCACACGATGCGCTGCATCACATCCGAAGTGGGTCGATAGTAGGCGCTCACCAGCAGCGAGTGCGCTGTCCATGTGCGGAGATAGTTGAGAGAGAAGAGGTTGGAGTATTCCGGGGTCAGCAGCGGGTTGCCGAAGGAGATCATCGACGCATCGCTGGTGTTGCGGAACGAGTTGAGCTGTCCGCCCCATGGCCTGCGCAGACGACGGGTGTAGTTGAGCTGCAGCTGGTCGTTGTCGGTAATCTGATACGACAGGAATACGCTGGGGAAGAGCTGGAAATAGTCTTTCTTAAAGGGTTTTTCCCGCTTGGACGGGTCATGCTCCTGATCCCAAGTGTAGCTCTCGGTGTTCACCTTCCAATATTCTCCGCGCAGACCCGCCATCACACCCAATCGGCCCAGTTTCCAGTTGAGGGTGGCATAGAGCGCGTGGATGTCATTGTCGTAGATGAAGCGGTTGAAATACGCCTTGTCCTCCACGAGGAAGCGCCCGTCCCAGGTGGTGCTGTCGGCATAGCTCTCCTGCGGAGTGTTCTCATGCGAGAGCCGTGCGTTGTATCCCGCCTCCAGTTTCAGGTTCTCCGTGATGGGGTTCTCGTAGTCGAGTCTGATTTCCCAGTTGCGGTTGCGCATATTGAGGGGCCTTGATAGGTAATCATACACGGAAGGCCGGATGGGATCATAATAGACCGTCGAGTCCTGGTGGATGTTGTCGTTGTCGCCTCCCCAGTGGCCGTACTCCACGATGAAGTCGAGGAAATGGCGGTCGCTGCCGAAGAGGTGGCGGTAGTTGAACTCCACGTTGCGCATCCCCATGTCACCATGCGAGAAGGAGCGGCGCATCATCATGTATGAGTCGTTGGGAGCCCCGATGACGCCATAATGATAGGGAGTGGTGTTCCAGTTCTTGTTGCCACCTTTCATGAACATACCTGCCAGAGTAATGTCATCGTTCTTCGAGGCATGAAGGGTGACGCCGGCGCGCATGAAAAGGTTATTGCCCTGCCCCTCTGACTCGCCAAAAGCATTCTGGTAGGTATTGGTAGTGAGATAGTTGGTATGGCTCTCCGACCCGCCCTCGTTGCGGCGATGACGGAAACCGACATTGGCGTAGGCATCCAGAAGCGGGCTGTTGTAGTTGAAATTGACGCTGGTATTGGCTCCGCCACGAGTGTTGGCACCCGCCTGCACCGAACCGTAATAGCCTGCCTTGCGGTCTTTCTTGAGCACGATGTTGATGATGCCGGCACTGCCCTCAGCGGAGTATTTGGCCGACGGATTGTCGATGACCTCGATGCGCTCGATGCTCTCCGCCGGCAATTGCTGCAGGATCTCAGCGCGGTTGTCGGCAGTAAGGCCGCTGGCCTTGCCGTTGATCCACACCTCCACACTGGTGTTGCCACGGAGCGACACATTGCCGTCGTTGTCGACCTCCACGGAGGGGATGTTTTCCAGCACGTCGCTGGCCGACCCGCCTGCGTTGGCGATGTCCTGCGTCACGTCAAACGACTTGCGGTCCACCTCCAGTTTCATGATAGCCCGCTGTCCCGTAATGGTCACCTCCTTGAGCTGACGGGTATCCTCAGAGATATACAGGGCATTGAAATGATGCGAGGGTCGAGCAGCCGTGAGAGAGAAAGACCGCTTCAGTGTCTTGTAGCCCACAAAAGTGACTACGAGATCATAATTGCCGTTCGCCAAACCATCGATGTTGAAGTTGCCTTGCTCATCGGTAATAGCTCCCTTTACCATCTTGGCATCGCCGGCACGGTTGATCACTATATTAACAAATCCCAGTGGTTCATCATTGGCTTTATCGAGTATTTTTCCCTTAACCTGTCCTTGCGCAAAAACACATGCTGCCTGAACCATCAGCAGCATCAAAATATAGAATCGATTCATAACGTCTTTTAGACGAAAAGAAACGGAAATGGTTTAAAAAAGAAATAGAATGTTTTTTATAAGGGAAGTATATACCTGTTGTTCCCCAAATAGATAAATTATGTTAAATTCACGATACTTTTTGTCGTGTTTACTTTACTTTTTGAAAAGAAATCTATACTTTTGCAGCGTCATGACAAATTTCCAAATAAATGTCAAACTTTTTAAACACTGCGATTGTATGAAAACAAATTATTTATTTCCCGAAAAATGCAAGACAATCGGATGGATACTCATTCTGTTTGGACTAGTGGCTGCCATTTTGTATAATGAAGAAATTCTTCCCACTTTAGGTCCGACGAAAGCAATTACACTGATTCCATCTGAAAAGATGTCTTATGAGGAAGGGGAAAATGTTGAAAAGACAATCACTTTCGTCACGCAGAACGATGATTGGACGGATGAGATTGCGAATGTTGCCCTCATGATGGGATTTATTCTTGTGTCGTTCACTCGATTGAAGGAAGAAGATGAATATACCATCAATCTGCGCATGAAAACTTTTAGTTGGGCAGTGAAAGTATATGGTATTCTCTTCATTTTGATGCAGCTAACGGTTTACGGAACTGGGTATCTTATACCATTACTCTATTTCCATTGGATCATTTTCCCTCTATTCATTGGCAAGTTCTACTATGAAATATGGAAATTTAGAAAGGAGGTGGTAAGCGATGAAGAATAACATTCGCGTGGAGCGTGCCATCGCACGTATGACTCAGCAACAATTAGCAGAGCAGGTTGGTGTGAGCCGACAGACTATCGTTGCCATCGAAGCGGGGAAATATGTTCCTTCCACAGTTCTCGCTCTCAAAATCGCTCACATCTTCGGACGCTCTTTCGATGATGTATTCAAACTCGAAGAGCAGGATTGGCAGAAAGAATAAAAAGCTTCACCCCCAGGAGGGTGTGTCAAAATGAAGTGCCCTCATTTTTGAGAGGATTCTACGAGCCTTAACGGCTCATTGGAACAATCCTCGATTGCCTTGGTGATCATCGCCGCGGCGCGCTTGACATCCAGCAGGACTGTGCGGATGAACTGCGTATCCTTTTTCAGGCTCCCGAGCCCCGAGCGTCTGAACAAGATGGAGGGTGAGGAATCATAATCTCCGTTCCCGTGATTTATGTTAAAAATGCGAAGAAAAGACGTTGAGTGTTTGGCGATTAGCGGCTTTTGCGTATCTTTGCGGTGTACTGTTTAACAGAAAAATGGAATACCTATGAAAAGAGTCGTGTTTTTCCTTACGTTTATGGTGATAAGTCTTGTTTGTTTTGGGCAGGAGGAGTCAGAGCATTTGCTGTTCAAAGGAATTCCAATCGATGGATCTTTGGAAAGCTTTTCAAAGAAATTGCATGAGAAAGGATTTAGGCCCGTTTTTGAGACTCTTGAAGCATTCAGAGATTCTGCTGGCTATTATTCTATCAACATCCTTAAAGGTTCATTTTATGATGATCCCAATTGCAAGGTTTTTATAATCGAAGACAAAGATTCAAAGCGTGTTTATCAAATCGGTGTGCTATTTTCACCTATTTATCTTTGGCAATCTTCATATAAGAGATACAAGAAATTGCAATCTGATCTTATAGAAAAATACGGAAAACCTGCTTCTGTAGAAGAAACCATATTCAATAATTCTTTTGCTTCGAATGAATCAAGAATGCAAGATTTATATGAAGAAAGATCTGTTATAAACTCATCTTTTAAGACTAGCAAAGGAGAGATTCTGTTAAAGTTAACAGCAACTGATGATTATTATTCATTATCTATAACTTACGAAGATGGTATTAATTCCAAGTTGTTATCTAAGAAATATAAAGATGATTTATAAAGAATAAGCCGCCCCTTTTGGGAGAAGGAGATTTCCTACCCAAAAGTTTACGATCAAATACTTTGGTAATATCATTAAAATTCTTAACTTTGTAAGCAGAATCTACACCGTAGGACTGAGCGCCCCATCATTTTTTGATGTATTAACGCTTGTATCATACGGTGCTTTTTCTTTGAGCCATCAACGTGCTCAACGTCATCACCGATGCACTGAATTGTAAAATTGACTTTATCAACAAAAAAACAGAAACAATGAAAAAAGTATTGTCTATCCTCATTACCACCATACTGATTGGCTGCCAGGGTGGAGGCAACGGCTTTGGCCAAGGAGGAAGGAACGCCGCCCAATATGTGAAGGAGCAAGTACCAGAGCAAGCTGACAACATCGCCAGTATAGAGACCATCGCTGAAGATTCTCTGCTGAGCGACATGGGTTTCAGTTTCGCGGAAATACGACTCTCAAAAAAGGGTCTGGAACTGATGCAAGGCATCATCAAAGCCGACGAATACGAGGCAATTATCGACAGCATCTCGCATGCAGCCACCGACATTACCTATTCGTGGCAGTTCAGCGACGTGGTGAACGACTCGCTGATGAAGTTGCCACAATATGAATGGCTGTGGCGAAAAGTCTACACAGTGCGCGTGACCATGAAGAGCGGGGACACACGTAAGCTGCGTGTTCTGATGGAACGTGACGGCATCACACCGCGAATGATGGAGCGTGACATGCAGCAGATTATCGAAGATCACACCAAGCGGATACTTGAGGCACAGGAGACGCTTCTCGCAAACACCTTTTAACATCACTACCCCACCCAACTGGAGCAAGACACCGACACCTTGCTCCATTTTTTTAGTCGGATTACAAATCCTAATACTCGATGCTGACGGATGTCTTTTCATGCTCGTGTTCTTTCTATCATAACGAACAACTTGCTGAGTTTCAATATTGGCCGGCCAAGGTAGGTTGAAGTGTTGTATCCATTGACCTTTGCCCAATCAATGATGTTGTTTCGACTTTCCTCAGGGAAATATATAGATAGGAGTTTTTGTTCAACCATATCCTTCCAAGACAAAGGCATCCCCATTTCCTCTATGTCACTGACAGAGGCTATTCCAAGAGCTATTGCTGTTGGGCTTTTGATTAAATCACCTTTCTCTGGTGTTGGAGTTGCTGCAAGGTTTTGCTTGACATCATCAACAAATGACTTGAGAGTCAAAAGGTCCTGAGCAAGTTCCAATTCTGCGATGTGGTCAATCTCCGTGTCCACACTCTGATGCGACATGCTTCCTTCTGCGTGACCTAACTGTTTCAGCCCCCAATGAGTTTGAAAACGAAGGGTCTCAACGGCACTCTTCTTTGAGAGAGCTTCTCTTTTTTTCTGATTCTTTTTCTTTGCCATATTAAATGAAATATTGACGTCTGCCTTATATATTATACGATAGAATTTTCCTTTAGAGGGTAAAATCGCCATATAGGTATGCAAAATCACTGCATAGAATATAAAATAAATTAAAAAATCCCGGTTATCTTTATGGTATGAATACATTATTCCTATGTTTTTATACCTTTGCATACAATACATTGAAAAAACATGATAAGCAAAACAATCAATCGATACATCTGGCTGCTGGATACCTTACAAAAGAAGAAGAAACTGACCTTTGAGGAAATCAGCGACTTATGGAGAGAGAGCGGTATCGGGGATGGCAAGCCCCTGCCGCTTCGTACCTTTCATCAACATCGCGATGCTATTGAG
Source organism: uncultured Prevotellaceae bacterium (assembly GCA_902776475.1). GTDB lineage: Bacteria > Bacteroidota > Bacteroidia > Bacteroidales > Bacteroidaceae > Prevotella. The sequence continues at coordinate 35,399 of CACYQD010000031.1, forward strand.
GAATTGTTTGGAGTGAAAATCAAATGCGACCTCAAAGATGGTTATCAATATTTCATCGACAATCCCCAGGCGATGCGTGAT
>CACYQD010000032.1 GCA_902776475.1 uncultured Prevotellaceae bacterium
TTTCGCTCGCCTTGCACTACCTTTGAACTTCGTCGAACGTAGGCGGCGGCTCGGAAAAGAAAATAATTCTTCGATTTATTTTGCTTTTCGCTCGCCTTGCACTACCTTTGCAACATCAAAGCGAAACAACAAGTCACAGATCATGATTTATTTTTTCAGAACCCCGTCACAAAGCATCATTGCCACAGCGGCAAACCACCAGTTGGACAATGAAGAGATCAGCAAACTGACATGGCTGTACGGTGAGGCAACACACCTCGGTACAGAAACACTTGAAGGCTTTTTCGTAGGACCGCGGCGCGAGATGGTCACCCCTTGGAGCACCAATGCCGTGGAAATCACACAGAACATGAACATGAGCGGCATACAGCGCATCGAGGAGTACTTCCCCGTAGACAGCGCCGACGCCGACCATGACCCGATGCTCCAACGCATGTACAAAGGTCTCGACCAGGAGATCTTCACCGTGAAGCATCAGCCGGAGCCTATCAAACAGGTGGATGACCTGGAACAATACAACGAACAAGAAGGACTCGCCCTCTCACCCGAGGAAATCGAATACCTCCACCAGATCGAAAAGCAACTGGGCCGGCCACTCACCGACTCCGAGGTTTTCGGCTTCGCTCAGATCAACTCCGAGCACTGCCGGCACAAGATCTTCGGCGGCACGTTCATCATCGACGGCGTGGAAAAAGAGTCTTCCCTGTTTGCCATGATCAAGAGGACAACTCAGGAAAACCCCAACAAGATACTCTCCGCCTACAAAGACAACGTGGCCTTCGCACAAGGACCCACCGTGGAGCAGTTCGCCCCCAAAGACCAGTCCACCTCCGACTATTTTGAAGTGAAGGATGTGGAGAGCGTCATCTCCCTGAAGGCTGAGACCCATAACTTCCCCACCACGGTGGAGCCTTTCAACGGTGCCGCCACAGGAACGGGAGGTGAGATCCGCGACCGCATGGGCGGCGGTGTCGGTTCATGGCCCATCGCCGGTACGGCTGTCTACATGACCGCCTATCCCCGTCTGAAGACCGATGAGGGCAAGGCGGACGAAGAGCGCGACTGGGAAGATATCCTGCCCGTCCGCCAGTGGCTGTACCAATCGCCCGAACAGATCCTCATCAAGGCCTCCAACGGAGCGTCGGACTTCGGCAACAAGTTCGGCCAGCCCCTCATCTGCGGGTCGGTGCTCACCTTCGAGCATCAGGAAGGCACGGAAAAATATGCCTACGACAAGGTCATCATGCTGGCCGGCGGCGTCGGCTACGGCACCAAGCGCGACTGTCTGAAGAAGACTCCGCAGAAAGGCAACAAGATCGTGGTCGTGGGCGGCGACAACTACCGCATCGGCCTCGGCGGCGGTTCCGTATCGTCGGTGGATACCGGCCGCTATTCCAACGGCATCGAACTCAATGCCGTGCAGCGCGCCAACCCCGAGATGCAGAAACGCGCCTACAACCTGGTGCGCGCCCTCTGCGAGGAAGACGTCAACCCCGTGGTGAGCATCCACGACCATGGTTCGGCAGGACACCTCAACTGTCTGTCAGAACTCGTGGAGGAGTGCGGCGGTAAGATCGACATGACCAAACTGCCCATCGGCGACACAACCCTTTCGGCCAAGGAGATCATCGCCAACGAGAGCCAGGAGCGCATGGGACTGCTCATCGACGAGAAACACATCGAGCATGTGGCCCGCATCGCCGAGCGCGAGCGCGCACCGCTGTATGTTGTCGGCGAGACCACCGGCGACGCCCATTTCTCCTTCGTGCAGGGCGACGGCGTGAAGCCTTTCGACCTCGATGTGGCACAGATGTTCGGCCACTCGCCCAAAACCGTGATGACCGACAACACCGTGGAGCGCCACTACAGTGACATTGAATACAGCATCGACAAAATCGACGAATACATCGAGCGCGTGCTTCAGCTGGAAGCCGTGGCCTGCAAAGACTGGCTCACCAACAAAGTGGACCGTTCGGTGACTGGCAAGATCGCCAGACAACAGTGCCAGGGTGAACTCCAGCTGCCGCTCTCCGACTGCGGCGTGGTGGCCCTCGACTACCGCGGACGCAAAGGCATCGCCACCGCACTCGGACATGCTCCGCAGGCCGGACTTGCCTCGCCCGAGGCAGGCAGCGTGCTCTCCGTGGCAGAATCCCTCACCAACATCGTGTGGGCTCCCCTTGCCGACGGCATGAGCAGCCTCTCTCTCTCCGCCAACTGGATGTGGCCCTGCCGCTCACAGGAAGGCGAGGACGCCCGTCTCTATGCCGCCGTGGAGGCACTCAGCGACTTCTGCCGCGCACTGCGCATCAACGTGCCCACGGGAAAGGACTCCCTATCCCTCAGCCAGCAGTATCCCAACGGCGAGAAGATCATCTCTCCGGGTACGGTCATCGTGACCAGCGGCGGTGAGGTTTCCGACATCCGCAAGGTGGTGTCCCCCGTCCTCGTCAACGACAAGAACTCATCGCTCTACCATATCGACTTCAGTTTCGACAACCTCCGCCTTGGCGGTTCGGCTTTCGCCCAGTCGCTCGGCAAGGTGGGCGACGACGTGCCGACGGTGAAGCATCCCGAATATTTTGCCGGTTGCTTCGAAGCCATCCAGGAGATGATCAAGAAAGGCTGGATCATGGCAGGCCATGACATCAGCGCCGGAGGACTGCTCACCACACTGCTCGAGATGTGCTTCGCCAACAAGGAAGGCGGCATGAGCATCAACCTCTACAACATGAAGGACGACGTGATCAAATCGCTCTTCTCAGAGAATCCCGGCGTGGTGATCCAGGTCAGCGACAAATACAAGTTTGAGTTGCGTGAACTGCTCGACGACCTCGGCGTGGGCTACGCCAAGATCGGATACCCCACCCCGGGAGAGCGCACGCTCACCATCAAGAAAGACGACTTCACCCACACCTTCGACATCGACCACCTGCGCGACGTCTGGTACAAGACATCCTATCTGCTCGACCGCAAGCAGAGCCGCAACGGCCGTGCCAAGATGCGCTTTGAGAACTACAAGCAGCAACCGATCCGCATCGACCTGCCCAAGCGTTTCAAGGGCAAGCTTGTGAACTATTACCTCAGCGCCGACCGCCGGAAACCCACCGGCATCAAGGCCGCCATCATCCGTGAGAAAGGCACCAACGGAGAGCGCGAGATGGCTTACTCCCTCTACCTGGCCGGTTTCGACGTGAAAGACGTGATGATGACCGACCTCATCTCAGGCCGTGAGACATTGGAAGACATCTCCATGATCGTGTTCTGCGGCGGATTCTCCAACAGCGACGTGCTGGGCAGCGCCAAGGGATGGGCCGGAGCCTTCCTCTACAACCCCAAGGCCAAGGAAGCCCTCGACCGCTTCTACGCCCGCGACAACACCCTCTCGCTCGGCATCTGCAACGGTTGCCAGCTGATGGTGGAACTCAACCTCATCAATCCTGAGCACGAGAAGCGCACCCGGATGCTGCACAACGACTCCAGGAAATTTGAGAGCGGATACGTGGGCCTCACCATTCCCCGCAACGAGAGCGTCATGCTCGGCTCGCTGAGCGGCAGCCGACTGGGCATCTGGGTGGCTCACGGAGAAGGCAAGTTCTCACTGCCCGAACCAGAGGAAAGCTACAACATCGTGGCCAAATACACCTATGACGCCTATCCCGGCAACCCCAACGGTTCTGACCACAGCGTCGCAGGTATCTGCAGCGCCGACGGCCGCCATCTGGCCATGATGCCCCACCTGGAGCGCGCCATCTTCCCATGGCAGTGCGGATGGTATCCTGCCGATCACCGCAACGACGAGGTCACACCTTGGATCGAGGCATTTGTCAATGCCCGCCGCTGGATCGAGCAGCATCCTTAATATCCCACGTCTCCCCTATGGACAGTTTCTACTGGAACAGTTTCAAGACGTTCTTCCGTATCGGCGCATTCACCATCGGTGGTGGATACGCCATGATACCTCTGATAGAGAGCGAGGTGGTGGACAAGCACAAATGGCTCGACCGGAAAGAGTTTCTCGACATCATCGCCATCGCACAGAGTTGTCCCGGCGTCTTCGCCATCAACATGAGCGTGTTCATCGGCTATAAGTTGCGGCGGTTTCCAGGTGCGCTCTGCGCATCGCTGGGCACCGCCCTGCCTTCGTTTGTCATCATCCTGCTGATCGCCATGTTTTTCGCCAATTTCCAGGACAACCCCGTCGTGGAGTCCATCTTCCGGGGCATCCGGCCTGCCGTGGTGGCTCTCATCGCCGCCCCGACCTTCAACCTGGCGCGCAGCGCCAAGATCTCGCTGGCCAACTGCTGGATACCCATCGCCGGGGCACTCGCCATCTGGCTCATGAAGGTCAACCCCGTGGTCATCATCCTGATCGCCGGACTGGGCGGATACCTGTATGGCAAACTCGTAAAACCCACTGAAAGATGATATTCCTGTCATTGTTCATCACATTCTTCGAGATAGGCCTTTTCGGTTTCGGTGGAGGCTACGGCATGCTGTCGCTCATCCAGGCGGAGGTGGTGCACCATCATGCCTGGATGACTTCGGCAGAGTTCACCAACATCGTGGCCATCAGCCAGATGACACCTGGTCCTATCGGCATCAACTCCGCCACCTATTGCGGTTTCACTGCCGTCAAGAACGCCGGACTGGGGCAGACAATGGCCATCTTAGGCAGTGCCACGGCCACTTTTGCCCTGGTGCTGCCGTCTTTCATCCTGATGATCCTCATCGCCAAGATGTTTCTCAAATACATGAACACCCCTGTGGTGCAGAGCTTCTTCCACGGATTGCGGCCCGCCGTCGTCGGTCTGCTTGCCGCTGCTGCCCTGCTGTTGATGAACAAGGAGAATTTCTCGTCCATCAACGAGAATCCCTGGCATTTCTGGATCAGCGTGGCCCTCTTCATCGCCACATGGATTGGCACCAAGGTGATGAAGATCAATCCCATCATGATGATGGCTTTCGCCGGCTTCGCCGGACTGCTCCTGCTTTATTGATTTTTTCCCCTCACCTAGCCTCTCCCAAAGGGAGACAAAGCAAACTTATCCCTCTCCCACTGGGAGAGGCTAGGTGAGGGCTACTATTTTTTCACGCTGGGAAATCCCCCTCACCCATCCTCTCCCTCGAGGGAGAGGGGCTGTTTTGCGCACCATGCAGCGTCTCTACTAAAAAACGGTAGTGGTCTATGTTGCCGTGTCAGAACTCGATGATGAGGGTCTGGCGCGGACGCAGGTTGACATCCTTGTCTAACCTCACATGACGGCCGGTAATGACATCCACCGCCACTTCGCAGTTGCCGATGACCTCCGCATACCGGGCCACTTCCAGAGAAGCATTTTTCTTTGTGCCGTTGATGATGGTCATCACATTCTGTCCGTGGTATTGACGGGCGATGACATAGACACCGTTCCAGGGGATGAACTGTATCTGCTTGCCCTTGGTGATCACCTCATTGCCCTGCCGCCAGTGGAGCAGGCGGCTGCACCAGTCAAACATGGCGTTCTCTGCCTGGGTGCGGCCCTCGCGGGTGAAACAGTTCTTCTTGTCGCCCGGGAATCCGCCTGGGAAATCCTTGCGCACATTGCCGTCGGTCACCTCTTTCGTGCCATTCATCAACACCTCGGTTCCATAATAGAGCTGGGGGATGCGGTTGACCGTGAGCAACAAGGCCATGGCCTGTTTCAGCGCCAGCGTATCCTTCCCGTTGCCGAGGAAGCGGTCGGTGTCATGGTTTTCGATGAAGGCCATCACACTACTGGGATTGGGATAGAGGTAGTCATAGCAGAAAGAGTTGTAGAGGCGGTTGAAACCATTCCACCACCCGTCGGTCTCCTCGTTTTTCGCCTGGTTGATCTTGTCATAGAAACTGAAGTCCATGACCGTCTTGAGGTAGGAGTTGTGACTGGCGATTTTGGCGTCTTTCTGCCAGGCTGCGGTATAGGCGGGTTCGGTGACCCACGTCTCACCCACCGTGTTGAAGTTGGGATATTCCTCATCGAGTTCCTTCATCCACTGTGCCATCGCATCGGCGTAGGCATAAGGATAGGTGTCCATGCGGATGCCGTCGATTCCCACCGTCTCAATCCACCAGATGCTGTTTTGGATGAGGTAGCGCATGAGGTGGGGGTTGCGCTGGTTGAGGTCGGGCATGGACGGCACGAACCATCCCTCGACGGTCTCCTTCAGATCGACCTTGGAAGCGTAGGGGTCGAGGACGGGCGTGAGTTTGTAGGAGGTCTGGAGATAGGAACTTTTGGCGTTGCCATCCACGGAGAATCCTGTCATCGGGTCACGCCCGCTCTGTTGCTCATTAAGCCAGTCGGGGGTGTTGAGCCAGTCCTTCGTGGGCATGTCCTTGGTCCAGGGGTGTTCGAAACCGCTGTGGTTGAAAATCATGTCCATCACGACCTTCAAACCCTGGGCATGGGCCTCGTCGCACAGCCGACGGTAGTCCTCGTTGGTGCCGAAACGCGGATCGACCTGGTAGTAGTTGGTCGTGGCATAGCCATGGTAGGTGGAATACCCGTTGGGCTGGTCGGGAGAATCATTTTCGAGTACGGGGGTGAACCAGAGGGCGGTCACACCGAGTTGCTTGAAGTATTCCAGGTGTTCGCGGATGCCGTTGAGGTCGCCACCATGGCGCAGAGAGGGTTTGGTGCGGTCTTCCTGATAGGCGCACATGCCCTTCACCTGCGGGTTGTGGTCCTTGCCCTGAGCGAAGCGGTCGGGCATGAGCATGTAGAGCACGTCGGCATTGGAGAAGCCGAGGCGCTCCTCGCCGCTCTTCTCACGTTCTTTCAGGAGATATTTGACTTTCTTCTTGCCGAAAGACAGCGTCATCGTACCCGGACGGGCATTCCTCAGGTTGAGATAGACCAGGAGGTAGTTGGGTGAGTCGAGGCGTACGATGCTGTCGATGACCACGCCGGGGTAGTCGGTCGTCACCTCAGCGACGTCGCGGATGCCCTGCCCATAGACCATGAGTTGCAGTGAGGGGTTTTTCATGCCCACAAACCAGTCGGTGGGTTCGATGCGGTCGATTTTCGGTGCGGCCTTCAAGGATGTTGCCATACACAAGATACTTAAAAAAACGAATAACTTTCTCATGATCAATGGTTTTTATCGGTAAAGAATCATTGCGGACTGTGGAGCCACCTTCAGAGTTGTACCCTCAACGGAACCAAGTCCCTGTTCATCGATTTTCCCGTCCTGGCAGACGACGGTGTACTTGCCGGCCGGCACCTCGACGGTTTTTGTCTCGGCATTGGCATTGAGCACCACGATGATATCCTCCCAGGGGTCACCACCGGCATGGCCTTTCAGCCGGAAGGCCACCAGACAAGGTTGGGTGGTCAGGAAGTCAAGCGACTGTCTCACCTTCTCGGCGTCGCCGATCCGGAAGGCGGGATGGTTCTTGCGCAGATGGATAAGCCGCTGGTAGTAGTCGAACACTTCGGGATAGCGCTCGAGGTTGTTCCAGTTGAGCTGGTTGATGGAGTCAGGAGACTCGAAACTGTTGTGCACTCCTTTCTTGTCGCGGAGCAGTTCTTCTCCCGACAAGATGAACGGGATGCCCTGTGAGGTGAACACGGCCGTCTGTGCCAACAGATCGAGGCGGATCAGCCGTTCCATGGGGATGCCGGGGATGGAGGTCTTGAGGCGGTCGACGAGGCACATGTCGTCGTGGCAGCTCACGTAGGAGATCATCTGTGTCGGTTGGGTGGCCCAGGGCACCTTGGAGTAATTCACGCGGTCCATATTGACCTGCGGATGGGCGATGCAACCGGCGATGCCGAATTTCAGGCTCTCCTCCTCGCCCGGTTTTCCAGCGAGGAAGGCACCTTTGGTGTCGTCGCTGAAGGGTCCGCGGAGGGCATCGCGGATCTCGTCGCTGAAGGCGGCGATACGGGGCATCTGCGGGATGTTGGCCTTCATGCCCAAGCGGTCGGAGGGATAGGCGCAATCACCGGCCGACCATCCCTCGCCATAGATGAATATCGAGGGGTCGATCTGATCGACGGCCTCGCGGATGGCGTTCATCGTCTCGATGTCATGCACACCCATCAGGTCGAAGCGGAATCCGTCGATATGATACTCGTTGATCCAGTATTTCACGCTCTCGATCATGTAAGCCCGCATGAGGGGTTGTTCGGAGGCCGTCTCGTTGCCGCATCCCGAACCGTTGCTGTAGTTGCCGTCGGCGGTCTTGCGGTAATAGTAGTCGGGCCAGGTGAGTTGGAAATTGCTCCTCTTCATATCATAGGTGTGGTTATAGACCACATCGAGGATGACACGGATGCCAGCCTTGTGGAGCGCCTGCACCATGGTCTTGAATTCCCTGATGCGGGTGGCGGGGTCACGGGGGTCGGTGGAATAGGAACCCTCCGGCACGTTGTAGTTGAGCGGGTCATAGCCCCAGTTGTACTGCGGTCTGGTGTCTGCCTCATCGATGGAAGCGAACTCATCGATGGAAGCGAAGTCAAACGAGGGCAGGATATGGACGGCGTTGACGCCGAGGGCCTTCAGGTGGCCAACAGCCCATTGTTCCATCAAGGCGAGGAATTTGCCCGGATAGCGCGTGGTTGTCCGCCGCATGATCACCTCCCCGGGGTTGAGGTTGACGTTGCGTGCCACGGAGAAATCGCGGTGGTGCATCTCGTAGATCACGAGGTCGGCCGGCGACTTCAGCGGAGGCCGCTGGTCACGATCCCATCCAAAGGGGTCGGTGGAATAGGAACCCTCCGGCACGTTGTAGTTGAGCGGGTCATAGCCCCAGTTGTACTGCGGTCTGGTGTCTGCCTCATCGATGGAAGCGAACAGAGGCCGTCGGAATACTTCATCTTGACCGTGCGGATGGGTCTTCCCCCTTCACCGTCCTGATAGATCCTCACCAAAACCCGTTTGGCATTGGGTGGCGCCACCAGGCGGAAGATGGTCTGCGTGCTGGTCATCTCGCATTCATTGAACTGAAACGGCTGTGCGGAGACGGTGGACAGGGAAAGCAGCATGGCAGTCAGTATTGTCAGGATTCTTTTCATTGTCTAAGTGTTAAAGGATTTGAGAAAAAGGACGATGGCGAGGCATCCTCCTACAATGCCATGATCGACACGGCGAAGCCTCCTCCAGGAGCCTCTTTCAGTTTGAGCACATCACCCTTCTTCACTTTCTTGTGGGTGATGGTGTAGGCCTTGGGATTGGTCTCATAGTGGGCATCCTTGGCATCGGCGTAGATGGTGCACTCGTATTTGCGGCCCTTCTCGAGGAAATCGAGACGGATGACGCTGTTGTGTCCGTTCTCATCGCATTTGCCGCCGATGAACCAGTTGTCGGTGCCCTTGGCCTTGCGTGCCACGGTGATGTAGTCGGCAGGCTCAGCCTCCAGGTAGCGGGAGTCATCCCAGTCGACAGCCACGTCGCGGATAAACTGGAAGGCATCGTCATACTTCGCATAGTTCTCGGGAAGGTCGGCGGCCATCTGCAGCGGACTGTACATCGTCACGTAGAGGGCCAACTGTCCGACGAGGGTGGTATGGACGAAGTTCTTGTTGTCGCTCCAGGTGCCGAGCTGGGTTTCCAGGATGCCCGGGGTATAGTCCATCGGACCGCCCTGCAGACGGGTGAAGGGCAGAATCACGGTATGGTCGGGACGGCTGCCGCCGAAAGCCTCATATTCCGTGCCGCGGGCACTCTCGTTGCCCACCATGTTGGGCCAGGTGCGGCAGAGTCCGGTGGGGCGCACGGCCTCATGGGCATTGACCATGATATGGTGCTTGGCGGCCTCCTGGATGCAATAGAGGTAGTGGTTGTTCATCGACTGCGAGAAGTGGTGGTCGCCGCGGGGGATGATGTCGCCCACATAGCCGCTCTTCACGGCATCGTAGCCATAATGGTTCATGAGGTTATAGGCCTTCTCCATGTGGCGCTCATAGTTCTGCGTCGAGGAAGAGGTCTCGTGGTGCATGAGGAGCTTGACGCCTTTGCTGTGGGCATAGTCATTGAGCATCTTGATGTCGAAGTCGGGATAAGGGGTGACGAAGTCGAAGACATCGCGCTTCCACATGTTGGCCCAGTCTTCCCATCCGATGTTCCATCCCTCGACAAGCACCTGGTCGAGTCCGTTCTTGGCGGCGAAGTCGATATACTGCTTCACCTTCTCGTTGTTGGCAGCATGGGTGCCGTTGGGCTTGCACTTGGCATAGTCGGTCTTGCCGAGGTGGACGGAGGGATAGTCCCAAGTGTATGCCCACGAACTCTTGCCGACGATCATTTCCCACCACACGCCGCAGTATTTCACGGGGTGGATCCATGAGGTATCCTCGATCTTGCAGGGCTCGTTGAGATTGAGGATGAGGTTGGAGGAGAGCATGTCGCGTGCGTCGTCGCTCACCATGACGGTGCGCCAGGGTGTGTGGCAAGGTGTCTGCATGGCTCCTTTCAGTCCGGTGGCGTCAGGGGTGAGGTGGCTGACGAAGGTGAAGGGGGCAGGCAGCGGATAGGGAGACGGTTTGGGAGCCGGCGTATAGGCATTGCTGCCACCGCCCAGTTCCTCGGTGAGGTGGCGGGTCTTGGCGTCGACCAGTTCGAGGTGCATGGTGGCATAATCCACACAGGCGGCCTCATGGATGTTGATGTAGAGTCCGTCGTCGCTCTTCATCTGCAGGGAGGTCTGCACGCCGGTCTCGGAGAAGGGTGCCACGGAGGAGTTGCCCCAGTTGACGGCCTGTCTCATGCGGTCGCGGACTCCGGAGAGGCGTGTCTCCTGGGTTTCCTGCTCCTGGGTGTCGTAGTCACCGGGCAACCACCATGCCGTATGGTCACCTGCCATGGCAAACTCCGTATGTTCCTCCTTGATGAGGAAGTAGTTGAGTTCTTTCTGCTGGGGAAACTCATAGCGCAGTCCGATACCGTCGTCATAGACCCGGAAGCGGATGATGATATCGCGCTTGCTGGCCGGCTGTGAGAGGTTCACTGCCAGTTCGTTGTAGTGGTTACGGATGGTTGCGGTCTCTCCCCATACAGGTGTCCAGGTCTCGTCGAAGGTGGATGTCTCGGTGTTCTTGATGACGAAACCGTCCATCAGGTCAGTTTCGTTCATGCCTTTGCTGGCATGCTTGTCCTTCGCCAATTCGAGTCCGAGGCGGCTGGGTTTCACTACCGTCTTACCTTTGTAGGTGAGCTGATAGGTGGGAATCCCTTTTTCGAGCGAGAAAGACAGGGAAAGCTGTCCGTCGGGAGATGCCACGGTCTGTGCTTGTGACAACAAAGGCAAAAGCATCGCGGTGAATAGATAGAAGAATCGCTTCATGTCATGTAATTGTTATAAGTGTAATTGTTGTGATGGAACGGGTGTGAGGCGGTGGATCTTATCTGCGGCCACTCTGTGAGACCAGTTCAGTGATGTTGTCATTGAACTTGTCGTCGGCCAGCAGTTGTTCGATGTTGAGATGCATGCGGTAGCGCCAGTAATGGCGGGGATTGGCGGGGATATTGATACGCTCGGCGTTCTGGTCGGCCAGGCGGATGCGCTCGTCGATGGCCAGCCAGTCCTGGATGGCCAGGATGCAGAGCATCGACGGACTGGTGAGGTGGCGGGAGATGATGTCGCGTGCCAACCATCCGGGCAGGGGATGCGGAGCCTCGCCGCCGCGGTAGAGCATGGTGTTGTAATACTCCTGCGTCCGTTTGTAATCCTCATCCCACCATTGCCTGAGCGTCGGCATGTCATGGCTGGAGATGGTGCAGACCGAACGATAGGGATTGCGCGAGAGGTGTCCGAAGGTGACGGACGGGTCCTTGGGCATCGACTGCAGTTCGAGACTGAGGATTTTCAGTTCGTTCATCACCCACGACACGCAGTCGGGCACCATGCCGAGGTCTTCGGCGCAGACGAGCATGCGGGTGGCGTCCACCAGGCGCGGCAGTTTGCGCATGGCCTCACGGTACCAGAACTGGTTGTTGCGGCGGTAGAAATAGTCATCATAGAGCTTGTTGAAGACATATTTCTCATGTTCGGACAATGTCTTGTAGATGAAATCGAGCTGGACGGCGATTCTCGGATGGAACTTGGTGGCGTCGCGGTGGTCGCGCACGAAGAGCACATCGCTGATGAGAGCATAGAGTCCGTCGCGGAGCATGATGCTCACCTCGTCGGTCTTGCCGGCGAAGGTTTTCTCCACCTTGCGCTGGGTGTCAAACTCCGGCTTCATGCGGTAGAGGCCGTCGCCTTTTGCCTCAAGGTAGGTCTCGCGGACCTGCTGCGCATGCTCCTTGAAGATCTGGTCCACCACATCGTCACTGATGTAGGGTTCGGTGAAGAACTGCTCGCGGAAGGGAAGCCCGTAGGCTTCGATCTCGCTCACGGTCATGCTGAGGGCCGGCGAGAACTGTCCCAGCAGTCCGTGCACGGAGTCGATGGGAATTTCCCAGATGCGGAAGAAGCCCAGGACATGGTCGATGCGGTAGGCATCGAAGAACTTCGACATGTTGGAGAACCGTCTCACCCACCATGCGCAGTCATCTGCCAGCATCTCCTCCCAGTTGTAGGTCGGGAAGCCCCAGTTCTGTCCGTTGGCGGAGAAACTGTCTGGCGGTGCGCCGGCTTGTCCGTTGAGGTTGAAGTAGCGTGGTTCCTGCCACACGTCACATCCATGGCGGTTGACGCCGATGGGGATGTCTCCCTTGAGGATGACGCCTTTCTCACGGGCATATCGGTGTGCTGCCTCCATCTGGTTGTTGAGCACATATTGCACGAAATAATAGAGTGCCACTTCCTTGTAGGCTTTGTTGCGGGGAGTCTCCAGTGCCTTCCGGTCAGCCTCATCCCAGGTGTTGTGGTCTGGCCACTGGGAGAAGTCGGCCGTACCGAATTTGTCGCGCAACATGGAATATTGGGCATAGGGCACCAACCACAGTTTGTTCTGGCCGAAAAAGGCCTTGAAGTCAGCGGAGGCCATCACGGCTTTGCCTTCCTGCTCGAAAATCAGCCTCAGATACTCGTTCTTGGCTGAGTTCACCCGTTCGTAGTCGATTTGCGGAAGGGCGTTGAGTTCTTTCCTGAGACGTTCCATCTCCTCGCGCTTGGCCTCATCCTTGATGGCGGGCAGAGCGGTGAGATCGGCATACTGGGGATGGAGGGCGAAGATGCTGATGCAACTGTATGGATAGGAGTCGCTCCAGGTGTGGGTGATCGTGGTGTCGTTGATCGGCAGGATCTGAAGCACACGCTGACGGGTACGCGCCACCCAGTCGATGAGTTTGCGCAGATCGCCGAAGTCACCCACGCCGAAACTGTCTTCCGAGCGCAGGGAGAACACGGGGACGAGCGTGCCGGCGCATTTCACGTCATAAAGCTCGAAATGGGCTTCGGGCAACTCATAGACCAGGATATCGCCGTCTTTCATCTGTGGCAGGTCAATCACGCGGTTGCTGCCCTGTTCCCAGATCGGCGTCACATCGACATCATCGTCGAGGACGACGAATTTCAACTCAAAGCGCTGTTTGCTGAGCTGACTGGCGTCGAGATCGACAATCCACTCATTGTAGTTGTGCTCCACCATGGTCACGGCATCCTTCACGGACCAACAGCCCAGCATGGGGTCGTCGCCCAGTACGGCAAGCCGCTCATTGCAGCGCAACTGCGGAGCACGCACCTTGAGGCGCACGGTCTGCATATAGGAATGCTGCAAGGGGTTGAGTCTTTCGTGGCGGTTGATGCAGTCGGTGAATGCCGAACTGTAGAGATAGGCATTCTCCGGGATATCGATCCAATGGTCATAGATGGTGTATTCGGTGGCTTTTCGAGCCAGGATTTCCAGGCGATGGGTTTCCTGGGTCCATTCCCGGCGAAGGACCTCTTCACCACGATTGAGGGTATAGAAATAATCGAGGTGCGTACCCGCTTTCATCATCATGCTGAGTCCATACGACCAGCGCATGCCGTCACGGGTGCCCATGCGGCAGGAGGTGATTTCCTTTTCTCCATCTTGGTCGGAGGTAACCAAATTGAGCACAAGTTCCTCGCCGAAGGTGGTCTGGTAGTCAATATTGAAAAATAGGTTCATATAAATATAGGTTAAGGTTTTATGCCGTAAAATTAATGGATAATCGGATGGGTTGTCATCATGACGCCCAACATTTTTGCATTTGTTGTGCGCAAACGTTTGCACTCAATGGCATTTTTCATACCGAGCCCCGGGCCACGAGCCCCCCTTTTCAAGGCTCCACCCCTCGAAGGAGGAGATGGGCAGAGCAGCCAGGAGCTCTAAGGTGGCTAGGAGCGCCAGGAGCACTAGGATGACTAGACTCCCTAGGGTCTCTAGGGGCTCTAGGATTTCTAGGATCACTAGGATTTCTAGGATCACTAGGGCCTCTAGGATCGCTAGGGCCTCTAGGATCACTAGCCCCCAGACTCCCTAGCACTCCCCCCCCGAGAAAGACTAATCTCCCCCAGGAGGCTGCCCTTGAGACCTCATCCCCTCAATAAATCTCTTCAGCCGCTCTATCTCCTCACGCCCAGCACTCAGCTCAGCCTCCAGCCGCTCTATCTCCTCTCGCCCAGCGCTAAGCTCAGCCTCCAGCCGCTCTATCTCCTCACGCCCAGCACTCAGCTCAGCCCGGAGCCGCTCTATCTCCTGCTTTTGATTGGTGCGATATCCCAATCGGGCGGCTGTCATTCGCTCTCGGATGCCTCCCTCAGTGACGAATTGTTCCTCCAAGCCATTCTGATAGGAAGTCATCATTTTATCCACCATGTGGCACAATGTCAATGCGATATTAGCGATTTCCTCATCGCCCCATTTCTTGACAAAAGGCTCATAGTCTTCCCAGTCATTGTGGGTGCGGCAATATTTCAGCATCCCATCGTAGCGTTGATGGTCATTTTCCCATTTGGTCAGATGGCGCGACGTGATGTAGTCCTCATAATCCTCTCTAAGCTCTTTGATGCTGGAGCGCGCCACATTGAGAAGTTTGATTTCCATCTCCATGGAGGTGACACCATCAGCCAGGCCCTCAGCGATGTTCTGCTTGCCAGAGCGGGCCGCCTGCACCATCTGATCAATAGTACGGTCGCCCGGCTTGAGGAACCTCTTCACAAACACGAAAGTGATGTGATAGAGCGCCCTCGCTTTCTGATAGAAATACAGATCTTCCCAGTTTACCTCTTGCCGCAGGATTTTAGGGGTGTCGCTATCGTTGTGAGCCATGGTACAGAGTATTTTGAAAATGGTAAATTATTAGTAATGATAAGCAATTATAAGTGATTAGTAATCAATAATTAGCTATCAGCTATCAGCTATTAGCAAAAGAAAAGATTTCCTGTAGAGCCAAAAGGCCTAGGGCCATGAAGGGCCAGAGTGAGGCCAGGGGCACATGAAGGCCCGACCAGAGTGAGGCCAGAAGCGCCAGAGGAGCCAGATAGAGAGACCTGAGCCACATGAAGGGCCGATCAGAGTGAGGTCTAGGGCGCCAGAGGAGCCAGATAGAGAGACCTAAGCCACATGGAGGCCCGACCAGAGTGAGGCCTAGGGAGCCAAAGGAGCCAGAGGAGAGTACCACGGGTCCCTTGAGTGGCCTAGGACCACTAGAGCCTCTAGAGCCACTATCATTGCGAGGGCCTAGGGCCACTAGGGTCACTAGAGAGACTAGAATCACTAGGATCACTAGAAAAACTAGAACCACTAGCGCCACTAGATACCAGGCCTACTCGGGGCAACTGCCTCTGGGCCGCTATTTCTTGAAATAGTCGTTATAGACTTTGATGCAGAAGATGATGATGCAGCAGATGGTCGTGATGCAATTCGTCACGAAAAGCGCCCACAGGACACCTGGCTTGTGCAAAATGCCTTGCATCATGAAACATGCACCACCAATGCCCATCATGAGAAAGGTGGGCAGAGCGATACCGTCCGTATTTCGGGTGCGGATGGTCTTAATGGCTTGAGGCAAATAGCCCAATATCATCGTGATACTGGCGAGCCAGCCAAAAACATCGAAAGCTAATCCTTGCTCCATAACTCAATGTATCAATATATTAATGTATTAATGTATCTATGTATTAATGAATCTATGAAAATAAGTGTTGCAAAAAACTGTCGCGAGCCAGTCGCAAACCTGTCGCTAATCAATCGCAAACCTGCCAAAAGATTATAGCAAAACCTGTCATGCATCAGCAGTGAAACAGACCTGTCGAAAACCTGCCAAAAGCCCATCGCGAGCCCATCGCGAGCCAGTCATGCATCAGCGGCAAACAGACCTGTCGAAAGCCCATCGCGAGCCAGTCATGCATCAGCGGCGAGCCAGCCTGTCGCGAGCCTATCGCAAACCTGTCATGCATCAGCAGTGAAACAGACCTGTCGCAAACCCATCGCAAGCCAACCATGCACCAGAGGCAAGCCTATCATGCACCAGCGGCAAGCACCTGCCATGCACCAGCTGCGCACCTGCCATGCACCAGCGGCAAACCTGCCTGTCGCAAGCCTATCTCAAACCAGCCATGCACCAGCTGCCCCCTGCCATGCACCAGCTGCGCACCCAGCACCCTCCATCCAGGCTGTTATTCGCGGTGCTCTCTGATGACGTTCACACAGAGGGCTCCGATGATGAACAGCACACCTGCCACGACCATCATCGTGCTCTGGTGACCTCCTACGAGATGAAGGACGGTTCCGCCGAGCAGTGCAGCCACGATCTGTGGCACACAGATCGTGCCATTGAAAAGACCCAGGTATGCTCCCATGTGTCCATAGCCCTTCAAGGCGTTGGTCACGAAGGTAAACGGCATAGCAAGCATGGCGGCCCATGCACAACCGACCATCAGGAACGGGATGATCATCAGGTATTTATCGTGGACGAAGGGAATGAGAATGAAACCGATACCACCGATGAGCAGACTGATGGCATAAGACAGTTTGGTATTGCTGAAGCGCGGCAGGATGGCTGCCCAGCAGACACTGCCCAAGGCCTGGATGGCATAGAGCACACCCGTCCAGTTGCCAGCCACCTGATAGTCTTCCGAGGAGGGGTCTGTCGTGCCCCACACCGTCTCAGACACGGCGTCCACCACGTAGGTCCACATATAGAGCATGGCTGCCCAGCAGAAGAACTGCACCAGTCCGACCTTCCAGAAGGTGGAGGGAGCGTTTTTCAGCAGCACAAACCAGTTGGCGCTGTCTTCCTTTCCTTCCTCCACGCCATGATACATGGCATATTCCTGGGGAGGCATCTCACGCACCTTTGCAGTGGTGTAGATCACACAGAGGATAAGGATGAGGGCACCGATATAGAACGACCAGATGACCGTGTCGGGCACGACGCCCTCGGGAGCCACGTTTTTCAGTCCTATCCATGCGAAGATAAACGGGAAGAGGAATCCCACCACGCTACCGGCATTGCAGAGGAAAGACTGGATGCTGTAGGCCTTGGCCTTCTGTTTCTCGTTTACCATGTCGCCCACCATCATTTTAAAGGGCTGCATGGCCATATTGATGGAGGTGTCGAGCAACATCAGGGCGAAGAGTCCGAAGATGAGGGCAGCCTTCACCGACATGCCGAAGGAACCAGCATTGGGCAGGAGGCACATCACGGCAACCGCCATCGCAGCTCCCACGAAGAGATAAGGGATGCGCCGTCCGAAGCGGCACCATGTCTTGTCGGAGAGACTTCCCACGATGGGTTGCACGATGATACCCATGAGCGGGGGCAGTATCCAGAAGAAACTGAGTGAATGAGGGTCAGCGCCGAGCGTACGGAAGATGCGGCTGATATTGGCACTTTGCAGGGCGTATGCGATTTGCACCCCGAAGAATCCGAAACTCAGATTCCATAATTTCCAAAAACTTAAATCGGGTTTTGTCTTCATAATGATAAGGTTTTATTGTTTTTTCTTGGTAAATCAATTGGCTTTCCTTCAGGAACAGTCCTGATGGCACGGCTGTTCAGCGCGTGGTACCCCTGACGATAAGGCGGGTGCGCACGACGCGCCGCTCCACCTTGTCGAGGGGAATGATGCCCTCGACCTTGTTGATCAGGATATTGGCAGCTTCCTCTCCCACCACCTTGCCCCGCTGTTCCACCGTGGTGAGCATCGGGTCGCAGGCAATGGCTCTCTCGCCATTGGTGAAGCCGCAGATGGAGATGTCTTGAGGCACACGGAAACCCAAGCGCTTCACGGTATAGAGGATGCCGATGGCCGTGTCATCATTGACAGCGAAGAAAGCGTCGGGCGGATTGTCCATCCTCATCAGATCGGGAGTGATGACCTCAGCGTCCGACCGGTTGTCGCAAACTGTCACAAACCGCTTATCGACAGGGAGTCCATGTCTGACCAAGGCATCGTGATAGCCATTGTAGCGGTTTTTTGAGATCTCGAGCGACATCGGTGATCCATAGAAGGCCACACGCCGGCATCCCGACTCAGCAAGATGCGAAACGGCGTTGAAAGCTCCCATGTAGTCATCGACCACCACACGGTTGGAATTGAGTCCCGTGCAGATCCTGTCGAAAAACACCAGTGGCATGCCGTTGTCGATGAGCCGTTGGAAATGGTCATATCTCACGGTGTCCTTGGCCTGTGAGACAATCACGCCGCACACCTTGTTCTCATAAAACGACTGGCAGATCCTCACCTCGCGGTCGTATCGCTCGTCGCTCTGCGCCACCATGATCTGATAGCCCCGGGATGAGGCCTCCTCCTCGATGCCGCTGAGGATGGAAGAGAAATAAAAATGGTTGAGCTGAGGCATGATGACCCCGATGACCCTCTGCGGATGGACACGACTGTGGCGCAGCGACTCCGCCAGCAGATTGGGAGAGAAATTATGTTCGCGCGCATACGCCTTGATGGCCTCACGGCGCTCCGCACTGATGCGCGGACTGTCCTTGAGAGCCCTCGACACCGTGGCCACCGACACGCCGAGTGCCTGAGCGATGTCCTTCATCGTGATGGGTACGCGTTCTTGCATAGAATCACTCATTTGCGTGCAAAGATATGCAAAAATCCAACACGTTGTTCTCGCACCTATTTATATAATTGAAAAACAATGCGCAAACGTTTGCACACCTTAATCTAAAAAAAAATTACAAAAAAAAGTACAATCTTATCAAATCACAATTAAATTTGCAAACTGAAAAACCATTGTCATGCAGTCACCAGCTGAAGAAGCCCCTGACGAAGCCAGCCGACAACCGCAATGCCTAAAGACCATCTGACCAAAGATATAATTACAACTTTCAACTTAATAACTTAACAATTAAAATGATGAAGCAGGTAAATTTTGCAATTCCTGTTAGGTTTCTCAGCCTCTTATTGGGGCTGTTCCTATCAGTAAGTGCCTTTGGACAGTCCATTACTGTCAATGGCCATGTGAAAGATGCTACCGGCGAAGACATTATCGGCGCCACCATCCGAGTTGTAGGCCAACCGGGCGGTGTCATCACCGATTTCGACGGTATTTTCTCAATTGAAGCAAAACAAGGCGACATGCTCCAGATCTCATACATCGGTTATGAGACCGCAGAGGTGGCAGCCGCTCCCCATGTGGAGGTTGTTTTGCAGGACGATTCCCATGCCCTCAACGAGGTGGTGGTGATCGGCTACGGTGTAGCCAGGAAAAACGACCTCACCGGTTCGGTGACCGCTATCAAACCCGATGAGAAGAACCACGGTCTCATCACCAGCGCCCAGGACATGATGCAGGGCAAGATTGCCGGTGTGAATGTCACCACCGGTGGTGGTAAGCCTGGTGATGGTGCTGCTATCCGCATCCGTGGTGGTTCATCACTGAATGCCTCCAACGACCCGCTGATCGTCATCGACGGTATGGCTATGGACAACAAGAGTGTAACAGGTTCGGACAACCTACTCTCTCTGGTCAACCCCAATGACATCGAGAGCTTCACCGTGCTGAAAGATGCCTCGGCCACTGCCATCTACGGTAGCCGTGGTTCTAACGGTGTTATCATCATCACGACAAAGAGAGGTCGTTCCGGTATGGCTCCCAAGGTGAGCTACAACGGCAACGTCAGCTATTCGGTGAAGAACAGTTCCATCGACATCCTCAATGCCGACGAATACCGTAAGTTCATTAAGAGCTACTATGGCGAGGGCTCCGAAGCTGCCTCTCTGTTGGGTACCGCCAACACCGACTGGATGGAAGAAATCTTCCACCCCGCAGTGAGCACCGACCACAATGTGACAGTGCAAGGTGGTCTGAAGAACATGCCTTATCGCTTCAGCGCGGGCTATACCGATCAGAACGGTATCCTGAAGACCTCCAACTACCAGCGCACCACGGCCAGCGTCACCCTGAACCCCTCGTTGCTGAACGACCACTTGAAGTTCAACATCAACGGCAAGTTCATGTATTCCCACAACAGAAAAGCAAATGAAGGTGCTATTTCAAGTGCTCTCCGAATGGATCCCACACAACAAATCTATTCCACCAGCGATGAGTTCAAGAACTACCACGGCTACTGGCAGTGGACAAACTCGGGCGCAACACTTCTCGATGCCAACTACCCCACCATGTGGGACCGCAACACCGTGGGCAACCCCCTCTCAATCTTGTATGCCACCAACGACCGCGGCAACAATTACAACTATATGGGCAACGTAGAGGTTGACTACCAGATTCACGGTTTCGAAGACCTGCGTCTCCATGCCAATGCCAGCGGCAACTGGGTCAACGGCAAGCAGCTTTACGACGCAGCCCCCTGGGGAGCTACAGAAAACTTTTATTATGGAAGCAGCGGCTATAACAACGATCACAAATACAGCCTTACCTTCTCCACCTACGCACAGTATTATAAAGACTTCCTCAAGACCCAGCACTTCGACATCATGGTGGGTTACGAGTGGAGCCACACCAAATACTGGGGCGATTCCTACTCTGCCGGACGCTATCCCCTCAGCACCGGACAAGTCATCACCCATGACGACGGCACCACTGAGCCGGCTGCCGGCAAGGCCTACAAGGCCTACAACGGTATCTGGAAATCAGAAAGCTACCTTGTGAGTTTCTTCGGCCGTGCCAACTACATCGCATTCGACCGCTATATGGTGACCGCCACCGTACGCCGCGACGGTTCGTCACGCTTCGGCGACCACTGGGCCACCTTCCCCTCCGTAGCCCTCGGTTGGAAAATCAATGAGGAGGCACCGCTGCGCAATGTCAGCTGGATCGACGAAATCAAGCTCCGCCTCGGCTGGGGTAAGACCGGTCAGCAAGACGGCATCGGCGACTACAACTACTTCGCCAGCTACAACGTGAACAATACCAATATCGACGGCCGTTATCCCATTATCGGTGTCAACGACGACGGTCTGCTCTACCGTCCCGATGCCTACAACAGAGACCTGAAGTGGGAGACCACCACTACCTACAACGCCGGTCTCGACTTCCAGTTCTTCCACAACCGTGTGAGCGGTAGTGTCGATTACTACTACCGCAAGACCACCGACCTCATCAACTTGGCATCGGTGTCGGCAGGCTCCAACTTCCGCAACCAGGTGACTTCCAACATCGGTTCGCTCGAGAACCGAGGTGTAGAGGCATCGCTCACCGTGCGCCCCGTGGTGACCGAGGACTGGCAGTGGGAATTGACCGCCAACTTCACCTACAATAAGAACAAAATCACCGAACTTACCGGTGAGGCTTCGAAGATTCTCACTGGCGGCGGCGGCGGCGGAACAGGTGGAAATTGCCAGATCCACACCGTGGGTTATCCCTCCAACTCTTTCTATGTTTTCCAGCAAGTCTATGATGAGGCAGGCAAACCGCTGGAGGGTGTATATGTGGACCGCAATGCCGACGGCATTATCAATGATTCCGACCGTTATATCTACAAGAGTCCGTGGGCACCCTATACCGCCGGCCTGAGCTCACGCCTGCAGTACAAGGGTTGGGACTTCGGCTTCAGCCTCCGCGCCAGCTTCGACAACTACAACTATTGGAACAAGCTCCAAAGTTACCGCAATACCGAGAAGCGTTTTGACTCTTCATACGGCTACCTGCAAAACACCATGCCCGAGGCTATACAGGCGGGATGGGTGACCTATGACCAAAATGCCGCCTTCTCCGACTACTTCGTGCGCAACGCCTCGTTCCTCAAGTGCGACAACATCACGCTCGGCTATACGTTCTCCAACCTCTTCAAGGGCGGCAGTTACAGCGGTCTCAACGGACGTGTCTATGCCTCGGCCACCAACGTGTTCACCATCACCAAATACAAGGGCATGGACCCTGAGGTGTTCAAAGGCGTTGACAGCGACATATACCCACGTCCCTTCACCCTGTTGCTGGGTCTGAACCTCAGTTTCTAAATGTCATCAACGCATAGAAAAGACAACGACTATAAATAATACGACTATGAACTTAAGATATATCAAACACATCATTCCCGCAGCCGCACTGGTTGTCGCCGGCATGAGTTCTTGCACTGGTGACTTGGATGTTACGCCAATCGACCCCAACTCGACCATGGTGCCCGACGAGGTGGCACTCTACGCCAAGTGCTATTCCAACATGGCCCTGCAAGGTCAGGGAGGAGCTAACGGCGACTGCGACATCGACGGTCTCGATGGCGGTACCGCCGGCTTCGTGCGCCAGTTGTTCAACTCCAACGAGCTGACCACCGACGAAGCCATCTGCGCCTGGGGCGACCCCGGCATCCCTGCCTTCAACTACAACCAATACGATGCCTCGCATCCCATGCTCCAAGGATTCTACTACCGCCTCTATACCGGCATCTCCTACTGCAACCACTACCTTGAGGTTTGCGCCGGTGTGGATGCCACCCGCGAGGCCGAGATACGCTTCCTCCGCGCCCTCTACTACTTCCACCTGATGGATGCCTTCGGCAATGTGCCTTTCGCCACCCGACTGATGTCAGAGTCACCGCAGCAGATCCAGCGCGCCGACCTCTTCAAGTGGATCGAGAGCGAACTGCTTGACGTGAAGGACAAGATGATGGCTCCCGCAGCACGCAAGGACACCGACAGCGGTTACGGCCGTGCCGACCAAGACGCTGCCAACCTGTTGCTGGCCCGTATGTATCTCAATGCCGAGGTCTATACCGGTGCAGCCCGCTGGGCAGAGGCCAAGGAGTATGCAGAGAAGGTGATCAACGGCCCGCATAAGTTGTGGACCACCGGCATGAACGGATGGAGCGCCTACCAGATGCTCTTCATGGGCGACAACGGCAGCAGCGGCGCATCACAGGAGGCTATCCTTCCCCTGCTTCAAGACGGTGTGAAGACCACCGCATGGTGTACGTCTCTCTTCCTGATGGCTTCTACATGGAGGTCTGAAATGGATCTCGACAACAATTATGGTTCCAGCGAATTCTGGGGCGGCAACCGCGCCCGCAGCCAACTCGTTCAGAAGTTCTTCCCCAATAACGATGCACCGCAGGCTTCTCCCATGGACATGGCTATAGCTGCCGGCGACGACCGCGCCCTGTTCTTCGGTATCGAACGCGAGCTGAAAGTCAGTACGCCGGGTGAGTTCGCCTCGGGTTATTCCGTGTGCAAATTCCGCAACACCTACGCCGGCAGCGGCTCTCCACACAACTCGCAGTTCCCCGATGCTGATTTCTTCCTGATGCGCTCCGCTGAGGCCTACCTCATCGCCGCTGAGGCTGACGCCCGTATCAACGGCGGCACCACCACCGCCACCGGTGCAGGTTACATCAACGCACTGCGCCAGCGCGCCCACACCAGCACGCTCTCCACCTACAGCCTCGGACAAATCCTTGACGAACGTTCACGCGAACTCTACTTCGAAGGCTTCCGCCGCACCGACCTCATCCGCTACGGATATTTCGGAGGCGACAAGAGCGGACAATACCTGTGGGAGTGGAAAGCCGGTGCCGAGAACGGAGCCAGCTTCCCAGAATTCCGCAATCTCTTTGCCCTACCCAGCGAAGACGTGAATGCCAACCCCAACTTGAAGCAGAATCCCGGATATTAATATGCTTAGCGATCAAGAAATCTATCATAAAGACAATTCACTTATGAAAAAGATATATCAATTCACGATGTTGCTGCTTGTCGGAGCCTTCGCCCTGACGGCCTGTGACGATGACAATGATTCAAACCCCATCCTGACACAACCCACCTCGTTTGTGCTCAACAATCCTGCCATCACAGGTAACGTAGACTTGCAGAAATCACAGTCTGTGACCCTCACCTGGTCGCAGCCAAGACCTTACACCAACTTCGATGCTCCCGTGATTCCCACCTATACCGTGGAGATTTCACCTACTGGAGCCTTCAACACCCGTTTCGACCCCAATGCAGAGGACAACACCGGTGCCGACTTCTTCACTCTCGACGAAACTTATACCAGTGGGCAGAACGTGGTGCTCAACACCGAAACCATCAACCGTTATCTCACGCAACTTTGCAAATGGGAAGATCCCACAAAGGTACCCGCGTTGGTCGACCTTTCCATCCGTGTGAAATCGGCCATCGTAGATTTAGGTTTCAACGAGCATAAGACCATCTACTCCAATGTGGTGAACCTCAAGGCCGTGCCATATTACATGGTGCTGAAACCTGCCGATCCTGAGATATGGTGGCTGATTGGTGCCGATATCGCCGACGGCTCATGGGGCGGCGAATGGGGCAAGTGCGTCATCCCGATGCAGACCATCGACGGAGCCGAATACGACAATAAGACCGGACAGGGCGAAATCCAATGGACCGGATACCTCGGCGGCAACGGATTCAAACTTGTCCTCACTCCCGGAAAATGGGATGACCAATGGGGACAGGGCGACGACGGCTACGTGAAGAACGACGGCGGCTCCGGTAACATCACCGTAGCAGAGCCAGGCATCTACACCGTTACCCTCAACACCGCCACAAATACACTGAAGGTGGAGAAAGCCGAGGGCACACATCCAGTATTCAGCATCATCAATATCGCTGGAACCTTCAACGAATGGGGTGACACACCTATGACACCATGCTCCACTGGCTGGGAGAACCACGACTGGTACATCAAGTACAACCTTGCTGCAGGTGACAAGATCAAGTTCAAGGACGACACCTCGTCATGGGACTACAACCGTGGCGGTACGTTCATCAACCGCGAAGACGGTATGTATGGCTATGGTACTCAGGGCGGCTCCGACCTTGTCATCGACGAAGGCGGTGAATACCTGATTTTCTTCAACGATATCACGGGATACTATCGTTTTATCAAACAATAATGCCGTGTGCAACATCGAATATTATAAAAGAACAACATTATGACTAAGAAAATATTATTAGGAATGGCACTCGTAGCCTCGTTGGCCGCATGTACCGACGACTACAAAGACTGGCTCACCCCGCAGGTGGTCAACCAGCCTGAGACTGTTTCCTTCGGCGACGGCAGTGTTTCCACGGTGGGCACCATCGACTTCAACGCCGTGACCGACGAGATGGTGAAAGTGTGCAACATCACCGCCCCCACATCGTCCGACCCCTCATTCACGCCGTCATACACCATTACCCTCGGCGACATGACGTATGACATCACCGCCGACGGCATGATGAGCGCAGCCGACCTCTCCAACTATGTGATCTCACAGTATGGCCGCCGCCCGGTGGAGCGTGCTGTCGAGGCCACGGTGAGCATGTGGCTCAGCAACGGCACGACATCGGTGAAGACCGCCACCTCCGGCGTCTTCCACATCACCGCAATACCAAAGGCTCCGCAAATCTCGCAGAACTACTACATCGTGGGCGGTCCCAACGACTGGGGTGAATCAGCCAAGAACAAGATGCTGAAGTTCAACCACAGCGGCAAGGATGTCTATGAGGATCCTATCTTCACCGTCACCTTCAACGCTTCCGAGGGCGACACCTGGTTTGCCATCGGCGACGACGAGGCCTGCGAGGCCATCGCCAACGACAACGACTGGTCGAAACTCTTGGGTACGACAAAGGGCAACGGCAATACCGATCCCACCGGAAACCTCGACCGCCGCTACAACCTGAGCGACGATGGCTCGTTCTGCGTGCCTGCAGGTCCGAGACTCATCAAGGTGACCATCAACATGATGGACTACAGCTATCAGATTGAGGCTCTCAACATCGCTGAGAACTACTACCTCATCGGTGGTCCGGGCGAGTGGAACAATTCCAAGGCCCAGAAGTTCTCGCACAGCGACAAGAGCGTGTTTGAGGATCCCGTATTCACCTACACGTTTGAGAGCACAGGTGGCGAGATGTGGTTCGCCTTCGGCGAC
The DNA here is from genome assembly GCA_902776475.1 of uncultured Prevotellaceae bacterium. Taxonomy (GTDB): domain Bacteria; phylum Bacteroidota; class Bacteroidia; order Bacteroidales; family Bacteroidaceae; genus Prevotella. The sequence continues at coordinate 26,239 of CACYQD010000032.1, forward strand.
GACGAAGCCATTGACGCTGTAGGCGAGGGTACTTGGAACAAGCTCTTCGGCACTACGGGCGACAGCAAAGACCTCAGCGGTTCGTTCGACCGCCGCTACAACCTCGACGGCGACCACTCGTTCTGCGTCGACGGCACGGCCAAGTTATACCGCTTCTCCGTCAACATGATGACCATGACCTATGAGATCACTCCGCTCAACTTCGCCGAGTTCATCTATGTGCCTGGCAATGCCCAGAAGTACAACACCGCTGCATCCGGCATGCCTGAATGGGGATGGACGCCCGAACTGGCTCCGGCCCTTCGCTCCGCCAGCTTCAACGGCATCTATGAAGGCTTTGCCTACATGGACGGCGACTTCAAGTTCACCAAAGAGCGCAACTGGAATGCTGAGTACAACTACAACGACTTCAGTTCGTACAGTTCAATATTCACACTTGGTGATGGCAGCAACATCAACTGCACCGAACCCGGTTATTACAAGCTCGTAGCCGATGTGGCCAAAGGTTCGCTGACCGCCACGAAGCTCACCTGGGGTCTGGTAGGACCTGCCACTGCAGGTGGATGGGATGCACCATCATATACCGTGATGAGATACAACATGGCCGAGGACTGCTGGGAGATCACCACAGAACTCAAAGCCGACGAGTTCAAGTTCACCACCAATGGCTCTTGGGACATCAACTTGGGAGGCGACATTAACGACCTGTCGGAAGGCGGTCCCAACCTGCGCATCACCGAGGCCGGCACATACAACATCAAGCTGTATCCCAGCCGCGCCCAGAGTGATAAGATGTATGCTACCATCGTGAAACAGTAATAACATAACTTTTGGCAACTATGAAAAAGTTTTTGAATATCGCAGCAGCCGTGGCACTCCTCTTCGGAGTGTCCACCGCTGTCCAGGCACAAGATACCGACGAGTACTACCCCCACAACTTCATCTCTGTGCAGGGTGGTGCCCAAGTCACCCTCACCCACTATGACTTCATGGACCTCGTCACACCGCAGTTCGGTCTCTCCTTCGGCCGCTATTTCAACCCGAAGGTCGGTGTCCGCCTGCATGCACAGGGCTATGAGGCCAAAGGCGGCTTCCTGCAGGAGCGGTTCCCGGGTCTGCCCAACGGCGATGTGGACTATAAGTTCAAGGCCATCACCGGCGACCTCGACCTGCTCATGAACATGTCCAACATCATGTTCCCCAACCGCTCATCACAGCGCTTCAACTGGATCCTGCTCACCGGTTTCGGTGTCAACTACGGCTGGGACTTCGACGAGTACAAAGGCATCGTCAACACCATGACAAAGGGCAACAACTTCTATGTGGGTCCCGAACTCTGCGGTTCGAAGCACAGCAGCTACAACGGCCGCTTTGGCACACAGCTGGAATACTGCTTCTCACCCCACTTCGGCATCAACCTCGAACTTGACGCCAACTTCAAGAACGACTGCTTCAACCTGAAGGCCAACTTCGATCCCGACTGGCAGATCGTGGGCCTCGTGGGCCTCACCTTCAAGTTTGGCAACAAGAAAAAGCCAGCACCCGTGGTCCTGCCTCCAGAACCCATCGTGGAACCTGAGCCGGCACCCGTGGTGGAACCCAAACCAGAGCCCAAGCCAGAGCCCAAACCCGTGGTGAAGGAAGAGCCGCTCAAGGAGACCTTCTTCTACATCATCCGCGAGTCTGACCCGTCACCCGACGTGATCCTCAACAGGATTGTCAGCTGGTGCAACAAGTATCCCTCAAAGCGCATCTCCATCAAGGGCTACGCCGACAAGGGCACCGGCACTCCGAAGATCAACGTGGGCTACGCCAAGGCCCGTGCTGAGAAAGTGGCCAAGGCCCTCGAGGAAAGAGGCATCGCCAAGAGCCGCATGGACGTGAGCAGTTACGGCGACACCGTGCAACCGTTTGCTGAGAACGACCGCAACCGCTGCGTGATTGTCGTGGGCGAATAACCCTTGACACAGATATGAATCAAAGGGGTGCGCTTCGGCGCACCCCGATTTGCACTACATCACCTTATCCCCCACTCCCATGAAGAAAATCCATACCCTAATCATCCTTCTGTCGGTCATGGCCTCCAGCGCCTATGCGCAAGGCTGGCCGGCCAACTACCACGGTGTGATGCTCCAGGCCTTCTACTGGGACTCCTTCACCCCCACGCAGTGGCATACCCTGGAGTCACAGGCCGACGACATCTCTACCTATTTCTCGCTCGTATGGGTGCCCCAGAGCGGCAAAGCCGCCAACAACCCATCCATGGGCTACGACCCGCTCTACTGGTACAACCAGAACAGCAGTTTCGGCAATGAGGCCGAACTGAAGTCCATGATACAGGCCTTCAAGAACCGCGGCACGGGCGTCATCGCCGACGTGGTGGTCAACCACCGCGGCAACCTGACCAACTGGGTGGATTTCCCCACGGAAACCAATCCCTATGACGGCAAGACCTACCAGATGGGCTCTACCGACATCTGCCGCGACGACGATGGCGGTGCCACCCTCAACTGGGCCAACCAGAACGGCTACTCGCTGAGCCCGAACAACGACACCGGTGAGGGATGGGGCGGCATGCGCGACCTCGACCACAAGAGCCAGAACGTGCAGGACAACGTGAAAGCCTATCTGAAATACCTCATCAACTACCTGGGCTATACCGGTTTCCGTTATGACATGGTGAAAGGCTACAGCGGAAGCTACACCGGCATGTACAACAGCGACTGCGGAGTCCAATTCTCCGTCGGCGAATGCTGGGACGGCACCTCCACCATCCGCAACTGGATTGATGCCACCAAGACCAACAACGAGATCCAGAGCGCCGCCTTCGACTTCCAGTTCCGCTATACCGTGCGCAACGCCATCAACCGGGGCGACTGGACCTACCTCGGCAAACAGAACGACGGCAGCTGGCCCCTGATGAGCAACAACTACAACAGCGGAGCCTACCGCCGCTATGCCGTGACCTTCGTCGAGAACCACGACACAGAGCGCCGCGCCAACGCCAGCCAGGACCCCATCCTGCGCGACACCCTCGCCGCCAATGCCTACCTGCTGGCCATGCCCGGTACCCCCTGTGTCTTCATGACCCACTGGATGGCATGGAAAAAAGACATCAAGTCGATGATCAACGCCCGTGAGGCAGCCGGCATCCACAGCATGAGCACCTATGCCAACCAAGCCAACAACACCGGCTATTACGCCGTGCGCGTGACAGGTGACAACAGCGACTTGCTGGCCGTGATGGGCAACAATGCCTCCAGCTATACCCCCGATGCCCGCTGGCAGAAGATCCTCTCCGGTCACCACTACGCCTATTACCTGGCAAAGACCGCGGAGACCGCCTGGGTGGATCTCCCCTCCGGAGAGTATGACGGCGCACAGACCGCCATCCTCACAGCCGTGAGCGCCACTGACGGTGCCCGACTGGTCTATACCACCGACGGCTCTGACCCCACATCCTCCAGCACACAGGTGGCCAGCGGCTCAAGCATCGACATCCCCGCAGGAACGACGACCTTGAAAGTAGCCCTCCTCGTCAACGGCGCCGTGGGCCAGGCCATCACCCGCCAGTATAAGCTGACCAACTTCGAGCCCTACGACATCCACATCTATGTCAACACCGACCAGGTGGGATGGAGCAGCGTCAACTTCTGGACCTGGGGCGGCGACGGCACCCATTCACCCGCCAACTCCAACTGGCCCGGCGACAAGGTGACGACCACCACTGCCATAGAAGGCAAGAACTGGTATGCCAAGACCTACCGCATCAACAGTGCCACCGACTACGTCAACTTCGTCTTCAGCACCGGAAGCGGGTCACCGCAGACCGTCGATGTCAACAACATCAACAGCGACACCTTCTTCGAGATCAGCAGCCAGACCGACGGCGGCAAGAACCTGGTCAACATCATCCCCGCTGGCATCACGCAGACCCAGGCACAGCCCGCCATCGCCACCGCCGATATCTACAGCATCGACGGCAGGCTCATCCGCAAGGGCACGCCCGGCCTGACACTCCAGCAACAGACCGAGGGTCTCCCGTCAGGTATCTATATCGTCGGAAAACAGAAACTGGTTGTCAGATAACGTTAAGAAAAACAAAAATATTTGTACTCCTCGAAAAAAGTCGTATTTTTGCAACAACGTTAACAATACTACCCATAAAAACGAAGAAACATGAAAAAATTTGCACAGTTAGTATGTTTTGTTCTGGTCGGCATGACCACATTGTTCATGACAAGCTGCAAGGACACCAGTGCCCTGAAAGCCGCCATCGACGAGGCCAGCAAGGCTTGCCCGCTCACACTCGACAACCTGGGTGAGGCCACAGCCATCGCCCTGGGTGAGAACGAAGTCAATTTCACCGTCAAGCCCATCGCCGCTCTGTTGGAGAACGACAAGATCGACAAGTCTCTGGTAGCCCGCTACCTCGCCCTTGAACTCCAGCGCAAGAACCCCGAACTGGTGAAGCAGATGGTGGACTGTGAGTTTGGCATCAAATGCAACATCGACGGTGAGGAAGGCGACATCCTCGTGGCAGCCGACGAACTGAGGAAGTTCAGCAATGAGTTCATCGCAGCCGGCGGCAAGGTGGCCCCGATCCTCCTTCCCCTTTACAACCAGCAGATCGGTGCCAAGATGCCGATGGACATCGCCGAGGGTCTCTCCCTCCACAAGGTGAAAGTGGTCGATGGCGTCGAGACCTTCTTCGTCAACATCGATGAGGACAAGGTGAAGTTCACCGAACTGAGAGACAACATCGTCAACGTGGCCCGCAAGATCGAGAAGGCCGGTGAGGCCGGTGCCAGCAAGGCCGACATCGAGGAGAAGGTGAAACTCTCCAAGATGAACCTTTCCCTGCTTCTCCCCATCCTGCAGGAACTGAACTACGGTGCCATGTGGCGCTTCGCCACCAAGTCGGGCAGCGAGACCTATCTTGAGATCACCAACGACGAGATCAAGACCTACCTCGCCCCCGCTGAGGAAGAGCCGGCAGAGGACAAAGCTGCATAAGAGAACATATAATTCTCCGTCATTCGGGCGAAATCTACATCTTTATAAGTAGATTTCGCCCGATTTCTGTTTTCTGGGGTGAAATCTGCCAAAAATTCCATCGATGTCGTCTTGATTATGAGAAAAAGCCATCGATGTCAACTCGATTGCGACAGATTCCGACACCCTTTGGCATATTTGTCGCAAATCAAGGAGTCGGTCGCAATCTGTGTCATCAAAAACCGGCAGTTTTCTTGATTCCCGCCCCAAACGGTGATAACTTTGCATCGTCAAAAACAAAAAGCAAAACAATAACAAAAAAATAAAAAAATTACAGTCATGAAAAAGTTTTTCAGTTCAATGATGATCATCATCACCGTGTTAGTTTGTGGAATGAGTATGCAATCATGCACTTCCAAGGATTTCGATGAAGCAGTGGAGAATACGTTCGACGGTATCGCTGCCAATATCAGGCTCAAGGGCACATGGGACAGAAAAGACCGCATCCCCTCTGACGTACGTACAATCAGATACCTCAAATTAAACCAGGATGACGGCAACTGGGAATTCACCCTCGTGGAAGTATTGGGCGACCAGAAAATCGTCAACACCGGCACATGGAAGACGACAGGCAAGTACAGCGTCATTGTTCTGAAAGTGAAAAATGGCGATCTCGCCGGACGGACCCTCAACTTCAAGGTAGAGCACTCATCAATCACAAGCCTTACCCTGAGTGCCAACGGAGAGACCTTCAAATTCAAGGAAACAAAGACCAAAAACATGAGGAATTTCCTCGGAGAAAATGAGTAAAAACTCGGAGAAAAATAGTAAAATCCTTAGAGAATTAATTTAGCAAATGAAGAAGACTGCAGGCTTGCAGTGTAGAGACGTCACATTGTGGCGTCTCTTTTTTGATGCTACGATATCCGGCAGAGCGGCGAGGCAGGACCAAGCAACTATCAAGACCTTACAAAATCCAAAGAGTTTGAGGCGCGCACTAAAAAAGCGGGCCTTGCGGCTCGCTTTTCTTTTATGTGATCATGTGGGATTAGTCGTTGAGGGTGAGTTTGATGAGACCGTCGATTCTGTCTTTCCCATGGACGAGGTCTGACGATGATGGAAGCGGCTTTTCCTGCAACCTCAGATTTTCTCGATGCGGAGGGTCTGGTCGCAGTAGTCGATGACTGCCGGGCGATGGGTGATGAAGATGATGGTCTTGTCGTGCTTCGAGAGGATGTTCTGAAGCAGGTTGCGCTCGGTGTCGGGGTCGAGGGCACTGGTGGCCTCGTCGAAAAGCATGATGGAACGGTCGCGCAACAAGGCCCGGGCGATGGAGATACGCTGGGCCTGGCCCTCGCTGAGTCCCCCACCCGACTCAGAACATTCTGTGTCGAGACCCTCGGGCAAGTTGAGGACGAAATCTGCGCAACTGGTGTGCAGCGCCTCCTCCATCTCCTCATCCGTGGCATCCAACTTCCCAAGCCTCAGGTTGTCGCGGATGGTGCCGCTGAGCAGCGTGTTGCCCTGAGGCACGAAGACGAAGTTGCATCTCATGCGCGGCGTGAGGGTCTTCGCCTCATGCTCATCATAGATTTCCACCTCTCCCTGCTGGGGGCGCATCAGTGCGAGGATCATCCTCACCAGCGTGGTCTTGCCGGCACCCGTCTCACCCAGGATGGCTGTGCAACTGCCCGGTTTGAAATCAAACGACAAATGCTCGATCACATTGCCGCCCTCCTCATAAGCGTAGGTGAGGTCTTTGAGACGCACGCCGCAGGGAGCTTTCATGTAAACCGGCTTGCCCTGTTCCTCAAGCGGGTTCTCCTCCAGTTCCATCAGTCGCTCAGCGGCTGTGAAGACGGAGACAAACTGCGGAACGAGCATGGTGAGGTTTTTCGCGGGTCCCTGCACACGGTTGACCAACTGCAGGAAGGCCGTCATGCCACCGAAAGTGAGCGTGTGGTTGGACAAGCGGATGGCACTCCACAGGAAGGCGATCAGATAGCCCAGCGAGAAGCCGATGTTGAGGATGAAGTTGGCGATCACCGAGAACCAGGTGCGCTTCACCACGTTCTGGCGGAGCTCACTCTGCGTATCCTCCAGTTTATCCACCATGGCTTCGTCGCTCTCCATGATCTTGATGAGCATGCGGTTCTGGATGGTCTCCGTGAGCACGCTCTGCACCTTGGAGTCGGATTTCCTGACCTCACGAGACAACTGGCGCATCTTGTGCACATAGACCCTGCTGAGGATGGCCACGACGGGAATCATGACCACGATGATGAGCGAGAGCATCTTGTCGAGCGAGTAGAGGTAGAAGAAAGCGCCCAAAAACATCGCCAGGGTGGACACCGAACTCGGCATCACCTCGGTGAGGAACTTGATGACGCTGTTGACATCCATCTCCAACCGGTTGATGATATCACCCGTATGGCGCTTCTCCTTGCTGTGCCATTCCGAGCGGAGGATGCGGTCGAGCAGGCTCTGCTGCATGCGGTTCTGGGCACGCACGCCCAGGATGTTGCGGATCCATGTGCTGGAGATGCTCAATGCGAAGTTGCACAGCACGAGCAGTGCCATGAGTCCCACAGCCCAGTAGATGGAACCGGGTTTCACATGCGATGCGATGTCGATGGCGTTCTGTATGGCCCAGACAGAACTCAGACTCACCACCACCGAGAGCAGGCCGATGGTCGCATTGAGCACGGCCTGGAAACGGTTGCCCCGCCAGGCATTCCAGAGCCACCGCATGATCTGGGCGGCGGAATACTGGCTCTCCGGAGGCGACAGGTATTCTTTTATCTTCTTGAACATAAGTTATATCTTCTTGAACAATAAGTATAGTCTATCTTGTGTCAGCACCCCACATCATCTTCTCACGCAGGGTGTGGAAATACTTCTGGCTGTGGCGCTTGATGATCCTCACCTTGTAGGGTGCCTTGCGGATGGTCAGCGACGTGTCCTCGCTGCATTTCTCTGAACGTCCGTCGATGGCCACGAGGAAATTGTGGCTGCGGCTCTCTATCGTCATGCGGATCACGGAGTCGTCGGTCACCACGATGGGCCGGATGTTCAGGCTGTGGGGTGCCACAGGCGAGAGACACAGCACGTTGGACTGCGGAGCGATGATCGGTCCGCCGTTGGAGAGGGAATAAGCCGTACTGCCCGTCGGCGTGCTCACAATCAGTCCGTCGGCCTGGTAGGTGACCAGGTGCTCATCGTCGATGCTGGTGCGGATGCTGATCATCGAGGCATTGTCGCGCTTGAGCACGGCGATGTCGTTGAGCGCGCAGGGACAGCCCAAGATGCGGCTGCTGCCCTCCGTCTCGACCATGATCACGTTGTGCTCCTCCAATTTGTAGTCACCGCGGTAGATGGCCCTGAGCGACTGTTCGATCTCAGCCGGACCCACATCGGCCAGGAAACCAAGGCGCCCCATGTTGATACCCATGATGGGATAGCCTTTGTCGCCCACCCTGGCAGCCGCTTTGAGGAACGTGCCGTCGCCGCCCATGGAGATGACGAAATCGGCGGTGAACTCCCCGTCGTCGAACACCTTGTCGGCCTTCACCTCCAGATGCAGGTCATCAGTGAGAAAATCATGGAATTCCCGGTCGATGAGCACCTCAGCCTTCCGCTCTGAGAGGAAGGACAGCACCTTCTGGATGGAAGCCGATTTCTTGGCCTGGTAGATATTGCCGAATATGGCGAATCTGAGTTTTTTTGTTGACATAAATAGATGATAAAATAGATATGCAATCCGCTGTGAAGGTGCAAAAATACGTCATTTCAGTGAGATTTAAGAATGAAGTTCGTTAAAATGCGTTTTTTTCCTTATTTTTGCAATTCAAAACAAAAAAGGAAAACCTGAATATGGCAAAGATTTATGAGTTTCTGGCCAATGGCTTCGAAGAGATCGAGGCCCTGGCACCCGTTGATATCCTCCGTAGAGGCAAACAGGAAGTGGTCACCGTCAGCGTGACCGGTTCACCCTGGGTGGAGTCCTCCCATGGCATCACCGTGAAGGCCGACCAACTGTTTGAGGACACAGACTTCAGCGACGCCGACATGCTCCTCCTGCCGGGAGGCATGCCCGGTTCCACCAACCTCAACGCCCATGACGGCGTCAAGCGCGTCCTGCTCGCCCACCACGACGACGGCCGCCGCATCGGTGCCATCTGCGCCGCTCCGATGGTCCTCGGCGGACTGGGTCTGCTCCGCGGCCGCCGCGCCACCTGTTCACCCGGTTTCGAGGTCTATCTCGACGGTGCGGAATACACCCATGAGCTGTTCACCGTTGACGGCACCATCATCACCGGCGAGGGACCAGCCGCCACCCTCCCCTACGCCTACCGCATCCTGGAGATGCTTACCGACACCGACACCAAGCGCACCCTGCAGCGCAAGATGCAATTCCTGCACCTGATGGGCGAGGAGGACTAACCCTGCTGTTGACCCTGTCCGACGATGACAGACCTGCTGCACCAAGATATCATGTACGCGCCCGGTGTAGGCCCCAAGCGCAAGGAGATGCTGAGCAAGGAACTCGGCATCCAGACCTTCGGGCAGTTGCTGGAGCACTATCCCTACAAATATATCGACCGGCGGCACATCTACCGGATCTCCGAACTGCTTGAGAGCATGTCGTTCATCCAAGTCAAAGGACGGATCCTCAGTTTCGAGTCCTTCGAGACCGGACGGCGCAGCAAACGGTTGGTGGCCCATTTCACCGACGGGCACGGCATCCTCGACCTGGTGTGGTTCTCCAAGACGCAGTATGTCACGAAAAACTACAAGATAGGCGAGGAATACATTGTCTTCGGCCGTCCCACGGTCTATGGCGGACGGTTTCAGATCTCCCACCCCGAGATCGAGCCCGCACAGAACGTACAACTCTCCACGATGGGCATGCAGCCCCATTACCACACGACGGAGCGGATGAAGAAGGCGGGATTCACCTCGCGCGCCATCGAGAAGATCGCCACCGGCATCCTCGACAGGATGACACAACCCCTGCCCGAGACCCTGCCGCCCTACATCACCGGACCGCTGCACCTCATCTCCCGCGACGAGGCCTTCCGGCTCATCCACCACCCACAGGACGCTTCCTCTCTCGACAAGGCCAAGTTCAGGCTGAAATTCGAGGAGCTCTTCTATGTGCAACTCAATATCCTGCGCTATGCCAGCGACCAACGGCGGAAATACCGCGGCTATGTCTTCAGCCGTGTGGGAAAGCTCTTCAACGGGTTCTACAACGACTGTCTGCCCTTCCCCCTCACCGAGGCCCAGAAGCGCGTGGTGCGCGAGATCCATGCCGACATGAAGAGCGGCCGCCAGATGAACCGACTGTTGCAAGGCGACGTGGGGTCGGGCAAGACCCTGGTGGCCCTCCTGTCAATGCTCATCGCCCTCGACAACGGCTATCAGGCCTGTATCATGGCTCCTACTGAAATCCTGGCCGAACAGCATCTCGCCACCATCCAGGAATTTCTCCGCGGCATGGCCGGCATCCGTGTGGAGATGCTCACCGGCATCGTGAAAGGCAAGCGCCGCCAGGAAGTGCTCAGCCAACTCGCCGACGGCAGCATCCACATCCTCGTGGGCACACACGCCATCATCGAGGACCCCGTGCAGTTTTTCCGCCTGGGCATCGCCGTCATCGACGAGCAGCACCGCTTCGGTGTGGCCCAGCGCGCCAAACTGTGGAACAAAAGCGTCAATCCGCCCCATGTGCTGGTGATGACCGCCACACCCATTCCCCGCACCCTGGCCATGACCATCTACGGCGACCTCGACGTCAGCGTGATCGACCAACTGCCGCCGGGCCGCAAACCCGTCTATACCGAGCACCGGTATGACGACCAACTGACAAGCCTCTACCAGGGCATCCGCCGGCAGATCAAGGCCGGACGGCAAGTCTATATCGTCTATCCCCTCATCAAGGAAAGCGGCAAGATCGACCTGCGCAACCTCGAGGAAGGTTTCCTGACGATGAAGGAAGTCTTCGCAGAGTTTCGCCTGAGCAAGGTGCACGGACAGATGAAGCCCCAGGAGAAAGAGGAGGAGATGCAGAAATACCTCAGCGGCGAGACCCAGATCCTGGTCGCCACCACCGTCATCGAGGTGGGTGTCAACGTGCCCAACGCCTCGGTGATGGTCATCCTCGACGCACAGCGCTTCGGCCTGTCGCAGCTCCATCAGTTGCGCGGCCGAGTGGGACGAGGCGCCGAACAGTCGTTCTGCATCCTCGTCACCACCCGCAAGATGAGCAAGGAGACCGCTCGGCGCATCGACATCATGTGCTCCACCAACGACGGATTCCAGATCGCCGAGGCCGACCTCAAACTCCGCGGTCCGGGCGACCTCGAGGGCACCCAGCAGAGTGGACTGGCCTTCGACCTGAAGATTGCCGATATCGCCCGCGACGGACAGATCGTGCAGCTCGCCCGCGACGAAGCCCAGAAAATCATCGACAGCGATCCCACCTGCGAAAAAGCCGAGCACGCCCTGCTCTGGCAACGGCTCGCCGCCCTGCGGAAGACCAACATCAACTGGGGAGTCATTTCCTGACCGACCCGTCTGCAGTCCCGCCTGGCAACAAGTTTTAACAAGATTTCTAAGTCCCTTTTAAGTGTTAAAAGAGCACTAAAAACTGTTAATGCTTCTTTTTTCCGCCTTTTTATCCGTACCTTTGCAGCGCAATGAAATAATTGACGTATGTTTTGTTTGCTTCGATTATTTCAAATACAAACTATTAGAAGATGAATCGCCCCGACCCGGCATTCAGCTTAGAATCAAACAGGAGGATTATGAATTTAAAGACAACCATCAAAACGCTTGCAATTTCAGCAATTCTGACAACCACCGCATTACCCGTCCTCGGGCAAGACCTCATCGCCCGCATGGCCCCGGTTGACAGAAAAGTGAGACAACTCGACACGCTGGCCTTGCAAAGCACCATAGAAAGAGAAAATCTGGAATCACCATCAGCCGACCTGTATCAAGACTGGGACAACCGCTACGCCCACAAGGCCACCGAACTGCCCGAAACTTATAGAATCAATCTGAAGAACTACTGCATGCCCACACCGAGCCGCGTGATCACTTCCCAATTCGGTCCGCGCTGGGGGCGTCAGCACAAAGGCCTCGACATCAAGGTCTATATCGGCGACACCATCCGCGCCGCCTTCTCCGGCAAGATCCGCGTCGTGAGATATGAAGCCAAAGGTTATGGCAACTATGTGGTGATCCGCCACAACAACGGACTGGAGACCATCTACGGTCACTTGTCAAAGCACCTGGTCAGAGAGAACCAGACCGTCCGCGCCGGCGATCCCATCGGTCTTGGCGGAAACACTGGACGAAGCACAGGTTCACACCTGCATTTTGAGACCCGCCTTTGCGGTGTGGCCCTTAACCCCGCCCTCTTCTTCGACTTCCGCAATCAGGATGTCACCGGCGACTACTATGTCTTCCGCCGCAGCACCATGGACCGCGAGTCGGCCAAGGCCACAGCAGCCCGCGGACAGAAAGTGTCGAGCTACACCAAGGAAGAGGTTTATGGTGGCAAGCGCAACACGACGACCAGCGCTCCCGTCGCTGTTGTGACAGAGGCAGCGGCTCCCGCTCCCCGTCCCGCCAACCGTCCCACTGGCATCAAGCACCATCAGGTGGAAGCTGGAGAGACCATTTATTCCATCGCCAGGAAATATGACATGCCGGTCGAGAAATTGCAACAGATTAACGGCCTCGGTTCGAGTACAAGGCTGAGGACAGGACAGATGATCGTGCTGCAATAATCCTGACCTACATGGCATACAAACAATAAAGAAGTGACGGTTGCGACCGTCACTTCTTTGTTTTTCAACACTTCTTGTTTTCGCTATTTTGTTTCGCTACTTCTTTGTTTCGCCTTTCCTTGTTGTTGTCCTATTTTTCACCTTCACGTTTCTGCCGTCAAAAGCACTGCCTTTCTTTACGCTGATGGAGCCCGAGACAGCTTTTGGCTTCGGCATTTTCCTGTGTTTCTCCTGCTTCTTCAGCGTCACCGAACGCTTGGAGGCTGAAGTATTTTGCTTACTGAAGACCTCCTTGTTCTTCACAGGCACCTCAGCCGGTTTTACCGTGGCGGCACGGGCCGATTTAGGCAGGACCTTGGTCTGAACCGGCACAGACTTGGCGGGCGTCGTCACAGAGGCCTTCTTCTGTTTGACATCTGAGGAGACCGCAGACTGCCTTGTCTTCACATCCAGCGGCCGATCAGGAGCCTTCACGGTTTGTCCGGAAGCCTTCTGCTTGACCGCCTTCATATTCTGCTGGGCGAAAGCATTGGGAGAAACCACCCATGCAGCCATCATCATGGCCGCGCAAATCATCCATTTTCTCATTTTCGTATGTTTTTAGCGTTTTAACATTGATTCTTATTCCATACTTGCCGGTCAGTCCTTTTTCAGGAAGTTGCGGACGACAAACCACCCATGCATGGCCAGAGTGGTCAGCAGACCATAGTGGCGGCGCATGACATCAAACCGCTCGCGCAGCGACTCTCGGTGATGCCGGGTTGTCTGTCCCTCCCTCAGGTAAAGGGCGATGACGCCGGGCACACGGCACAGCGATGTCCCTTCCCCGGCAGCTTTCTTCATCACCCTGATGCACCAGTCGACATCAGCCGAAAAGCGGTAGCGCAGGTCATAGGGCGTCGCCTGGGCCAGGTCTCTCCGGGCATAAAACGCCTGATGGCACACCAGCATACCTTGGCGGAACGACCGCCATGACAATTTGTCGGGAGGCGACAACCGCCGGTGATGGAGAAAACGGCCTTCCCCGTCGATGATGTCCGTATCGCCATACAGCACGGCAGGCAGACAACCATCGCCCAGGCTCTCCGCCTCCATGGCGATGTTGAGGAGGGTATCCGCCTCGGGCAACCTGTCTCCGGCATTCAGGAAACAGACATAATCGCCGGAAGCCTTTGCCAGTCCTTTGTTCATCGCATCATAGATGCCCTTGTCGGGTTCAGAGCAGACCACGACTTGATGGCCATTGTCCATCTCGTCAGAACGGCGCACGTAGTCACGGACCATACGGAGGGTATCGTCCTGTGAGGCCCCGTCGATGATGATATGCTCCACATCCGGATGCTGCTGCATGAGTACGCTGTCGAGCGTAGGCAGCACCACCGAGGCCGCGTTGTAGGTGATCGTGACGATGGAGAACGTAATCATATACTGTAGTGCTTATAGGCCATGGCTTGGTTATAGACCTCGATATAGCGCAGCGACACACTGTTCTGCGAATAGGATGTCATCACCTTCTTTACCGCCTGTGTGCACAATGACGCATAGTCAGCCTCCTCCAGCATCCATCTGATGCCATGCATCAAGTCCTCAGCATTGCAGTACTCAGCCACATAGCCGTTTTTCCTGTGGTCGATCTCCTCGGGGATGCCGCCGGTTTTGAATCCCACGCAAGGCACTCCGCAGGCCATGGCCTCCATGATGGTGTTGGGCAGATTGTCCTCGAGAGAAGGCAGGACGAAGACATCGACGGCATTATAGACATCGACAATCCTCTTCTCGTCGTTCACATAACCGAGCGGATAGACAGGCAGGGCGAGTTTGTCAGTGAACTCCTCCGCATGACCACCCAGGATGGCCACGCCAAGGCGCTGCGAGGCTTCAGGATAAGTCTTCGCCATCTTGTCGATGGCCTCCACCAGATATTCCATGCCTTTGCGTTGATCCGTCACCCGTTGAGAGACGAAGAGGATGATTTTGCGGTCCTCAGGCAGTCCGACGCGTTTCCTGGCACCTTTCTTGTCGATGGGATGAAACGTATGGGTGTCGATGGGGTTGGGGATGCTGGTGATGACGTGCTGTGACAGGAGCGCACTCTGTTTGGCCTGTTGCTCCAGCCACCTGCTGCATGCCACGAAGGAGATGTGGTGGTTGTCAAGCAACTGTTTCTTGCGGTTCCAGACACGGTTGGAGAGGTCGTTGTCAGAACCGTTTCCCGGCAGCAACCGGCAGTTGCGGCAGGTCGTCTTAAACGCCTTGCAGCCATGCGTATAGTGGCAGATGGCGGTAGCCGGCCAGGCGTCGTGCATGGTCCAAACAACCGGTTTGCCGCTCTGCAGGATTTTCCGGATGCTGGAGAGCGAGAGCATGCCCTGATTGATCCAACTGAGGTGGATGATGTCCGCCTCCTTGAACTCCCTCAGACCAGTGATGTCAAAACCCGAGTTGGCGATATCAATTTCGAAGAGATGTTTCTTGGAGAAACGCAGGCGGGTGAAGATGCACAGGCGTTCCCAGAGAAAATGCCATTGCGACTGCCAACCCTTGTTGAGTCCCACCACCGTGAGTGCATCGGTTTCCTTGTCACGCACCAGCATCTTTGCTTTCACACCACTATTGTTCAGGGCTTCCATGAGTCTGTTGGCTGCCATGGCTGCTCCTCCTGTCCGTTCATTCGTATTGACAATCAGTACCCTCATCGTAGAATGGGTCGAGTAAGTGGAGGGACTTTCACCCTCCCTTCTCACGGAACCGTGCTTGACAGTCTCCCATCACACGGCTCTTCGTACTTAACTCTTTTGTTAATT
>CACYQD010000033.1 GCA_902776475.1 uncultured Prevotellaceae bacterium
ATCATCCGCCGCACCTATGGCAACGGTGCTGTGACAACCCAGAAGGTGATTGTCAAGTAAGTACAAGATAGTCATTTATTAGACCAACAAGAAAGGGCATCCTCGCGAGGATGCCCTTTCTGTTGGAAATAAGCTCTAAAGTATAAGCATTTGCAATGCGCTTTTCGGTTTGCAGAATCCGGAATTCAGTGCCCTGCCGTTGCCTTGCTCGGCATTGGCAGGATTACTTTTTCGTCTGCAGGGGTGCCGGACCGTTCAGCGTCGGTGTCACGGGCTGGATGCGGCCTTTCTTGTCGAAGGTCATACGGTCGATGCACACTTCGCGGTGGATGCCTGGATTGCCGTTGCCGGAGATGTGGTCCACATAATCCTTGTTGATGCGGTGATAGACGATGTACCATTCGTCGCGGCCGGGTATCTGGAGGATGCTGTTGTGTGCGGTGCCGAAGATTTTGTCCTCGGGCTTCTGCTCAATGACACGGTAGTTCTGCTCATCGATGCTGATCGGACCGAGGGGAGATTTTGATGTGCCGTAGCAGACATGATAATTGGGCGACCCAGTGTCATCGACCGACCAGAGGAAGTAATAGGTTCCCTTGCGGTAGAAGACGTAGGCTCCCTCGCGGAAGGCCCAGGTCTGGAGTGTGCCGCCCTTGGGGGTGAGGTGGGTGATGGTCTCTTTCTTCACCGAGAGCATATCTTCGTTGAGTTCTGCTCCTGCCATGAAACCGTTGCCCCAGTAGAGGTAGGGCTTGCCTGTCTTGGGGTCGCGGAACACATCCACATCGATGGCCTGGCCGCCATGAGCCTCGGCAGGACGGTCAGCGTCGGTGATGATGGGGGCGCCACTGTCCACAAACGGACCCGTGGGGTCGTCGCTGACGGCCACGCCAATTTCTTTGCGGTTGGTTTTTGGATTATGGGCTGAGAAATAGAAGTAGTACTTATAAGAACCGTCTTTTTGGCGGACTTCCTCGATGGCGGGTGCCCATGCGTTGCCGGTGGCCCATTTGACCTGGTCTCCCTTCACATCGAGCATCTTTCCCTCGTCTTTCCAGTCGATGAGGTTGTCTGAAGAGAAGACGCTGAAGTCGTGGCCGCCCCAACCTGGCAGACCGTCGGTGGTGCTGTAGATGTAATACTTCTTGGTCTTGTTGGAGTAAAGCACTTCAGGGTCGGCATGGAAAGGGGGCAGGATGGGTTGGTTGAGATTGCCAAACTCCTTGAGCAACCGCTCTTTTTCCGCCCGCGTGATGGGGATGATGGTTCCGTGCCGGGGGGTGAATTTGCCCTTCATCTCGGTGTTCTGCACAAACTGGAAGGTCTTCAGGTCTTCTGAGCGGCAGAACTGATAGTGACCGTTGCCATAGCAGTCATACATGATGATCCATGACCGTCCGTCAATGGCCTTGCACACACCGACTCCCTCCACCGACTCCTTGGTCTGCTCCACATTGCCTTCCAGCATCTGCCATTTGTCGGTCAGCTGTTTGGCTACGGCTTGATAGATGCCACGGCCCGACTCCTGTTTGTAGAAAAGGTGGTAGAGTTGGTCGGCCTCGTTGAAGACGATATCTCCGTCGATGGTAGCATTGCCGGCGTCAAACAGCCATTTCGGCTCACCTTCCAAGTCGGTGAAGTCCTTGTTGGCATACTGGTAGTAAATCTTGTCATAGGAACCTGGGGCACTGGTGCGCAGGGAGTAGAAGACCATATATTTGCCGGCTTGATGGTCATAGATGGTTTCCGGAGCCCACACCCGGGTGACGTTTTTCCATGTCTTGGTATAACGGGTGGGGAAGTTGATGGTGGAGTGCTGCCAGTGGATGAGGTCGGTGGATTTCATCAGTACCATTCCCCGGTTGCTTGCCCATCCGAGACTGGAGCGCATGTCCGTGGCGACCATGTAGAAGGTCTTGCCGTCCTCACAGCGCAGGATGTGCGGGTCGCGAACGCACTGTGTGAGGGCGATGGTGTCACTCGTGATGACGGGCAGACCGTGGTTGAGCGGGGTGTAGTTGTAGCCGTCGTCACTCAGGGCAAAGCAGATTTGCTCATCCTGCGGCGCATTGCTGTTGAAGTACGTGAAGAGATAGGCAACCATCTCATCGGGGTCTTCCTGATTTGCGGCTAAAGTGCTGTTTGCGGTGGCAAATACCAGGAATAAGGTCAGTAAGGCTGTCGATTTTTTCATATTTGTGATCTTTGCTGGTTATCTTCAGCAAAGATACAATGATGCGGATGAAATGCCAAATTTTTTTGTGCATTTCATCTTGACAATGGGTCATCAAATGAAGAAAGTGCTGGTCAGTTCATCTCTACCATCCTTGTGCCGTCTTCACGCTCCTCTATCTGCACCCTGACAGCATCTTCCGGCAAAAGGTCCTCAATGAGTTCTGGCCATTCGATGAAACAGAGACAACCACTGTAGAAATAGTCCTCATAGCCCATGTCATAGACCTCCTCGAGTTTCTTGATGCGGTAGAAGTCAAAGTGGTAAATCAGTTCGGAGGTCTCCTCTGAGCGGTATTCATTGACGATGGCGAAGGTGGGGGAGGTGATGACATCCTCCACGCCAAGTTCCTCGCAGATAGCCTTGATAAAGGTGGTCTTTCCGGCTCCCATGTTGCCGTAGAATGCGAAGATGGTGCGGTCGCCCATGGCAGCGATAAACTGCCTTGCGCTCTCATGGATGGTGCTGATGTCGCTGATGGTGATGGTCATGGTTCTAACGTTTGCGTTGGGTCAGGGTGACAAGGGGGATAAGCATCTCTTCCAGGGAGATGCCACCATGCTGGAAGGTGTCTTTGTAATACGACACGTAGTAGTTGTAGTTGTTGGGGTAGGCGAAGAAATCGGCTCCTGTGGCAAACACGTATTGGGTGCTCAGATTGGGCGCTGGGAGCTGGGCTTGTTTCGGGTTGCGCACCACAAACACTTCCTTTTGGTTGAAACTGAGGTTCTTGCCAAGTTTGTAGCGGAGGTTGGTATTGGTGTTGCGGTCGCCGATGATCTTGATGGGCTTCGTGACACGGATGCTGCCGTGGTCGGTCGTGATGATCACTTTGTAGTTGGACTGCGAGAGACGTCGGAAGAGTTCTGACATCACGGAATGGCGGAACCAACTCAGGGTGATGGAGCGGTAGGCGGATTCGTTGTTGGCCAGTTCGCGCACCATTTTCGATTCGGTGCGGGCATGAGAGAGCATGTCGATGAAATTGATCACCGCCACGTTGAGATCGTTTTTCTCGAGGTTGCTGAATTGCTGCATGAAATTCTCCGCTCCTGTGGAGTCGTTGATCTTGTGGTAGGAGAACGTGTTGTGACGGCGGTAACGCTCCAGCTGGGTTTGGATCAGGGGACCTTCATTGAGGTTCTTGCCTTCCTCCTCGTCCTCATCGACCCATAGGTCAGGAAACATCTTCGCAATCTGCTCAGGCATCAGACCGCTGAAAATGGCATTGCGGGCATATTGCGTGGCAGTGGGCAGGATGCTGCAATAGATTTCTTCCTCGATGTCAAACATGTCACCAATCTCCTGTGACAGCATGCGCCACTGGTCGAAACGGAAGTTGTCGATGACGATGAGGAAAACTTTCTCGCCCTGGTCGAGCAAGGGGAAGATCTTGCGCTTGAAAATGTCGGTGCTCATCAATGGCCGGTTGGAACCATCTTGAGAATTCCTGCTGTTTTGGGGTGATACCCAGTCGAGATAGTTGCTTTTGATGAATTTGGCAAAACTATTGTCTGCGTCCTCTTTCTGTGTCTTCAGCATTTCTGTCATGCTGCTCTCCGTGCTGCTCAGTTCCAATTCCCAATGCACAAGCAGACGATAGATTTCTGTCCAGTCGCTGAAAGTTTTGCAGGAAGAGATGCGTGACGAGATATCCATGAAACTCTGCTGGTAGCCGGACTGGGTGACTTCCGTCATGATTTCCTTGCGATGGATATTCTTCTTGAGGGAGAGCAGTATCTGATTGGGATTGACGGGCTTGATGAGATAGTCGGCGATTTTCGAACCGATGGCCTGGTCCATGATGTTTTCTTCCTCGCTCTTGGTGACCATCACCACAGGGGTGGAAGGGGAGATCTCCTTGATTTTCTGGAGGGTCTCCAACCCCGACAGACCAGGCATCATTTCGTCGAGCAAGACAAGGTCAAAGGTCTGGCGGCTGCATTGGTCGATGGCATCGGTGCCGTTGCTCACCGTTGTCACGTCATAGCCTTTCTTCGTGAGGAAGATGATGTGGGCTTTCAACAGTTCAATCTCGTCGTCCACCCAAAGTAATTGTCCGTTGCTCATAGTCTAAAATCCGTCTAAGTCATAATATTCGTCCTCAAGGTCTATTTCCTCAAGTTCCTTCTCTTTCTTCTTGGTGGTTGGGGTCGGAGTGATGTCTTCTCCGAAACCATCATCGAAATAGATGCCCGTGTCTTCCTTGTCTGGGTTGACGGTCTGCTGTGGTTCTTGCTTGGGCTCCTGTTTGGGTTTCGTGGCTTTGGGTATCGCCATTTCTTGCTTGATGACCACAGGCTTCGATGCAGGTTTTTTCGTTTCCTTCACTTGTTTCCTGACTGTTCCGTTGGTGGGCAGGATGACCTCATGCTGCTCTTCTTTCTCAATCAGACGACTGTTGGAGTCAGGCGTGGTGGGATTCACGCTGTTCTTTCTCGACCTCACTTGCAGGATATACTCATCGTCGTTGGTAGAGGTTGGCGTGGGTGTTGCAGGTTCGTCGGGAATGCTCACTCCATCATCCTCCGTGGGCAGTGAGATACCGCCATTGTCCTCCGTAGGCAGTGAGATGCCACCATCATCCTCAGTGGGCAATGAAATGCCACCACCGTTGTCCTCCGTGGGCAATGAGATGCCACCGTCGTCCTCCGTGGGTAGCGAGATGCCACCGTTGTCCTCCGTGGGCAATGAGATGCCACCACCGTTGTCCTCCGTAGGCAGCGAGATACCGCCGTCGTCTTCCGGGGTGACAGCAGTACCCGTGGGATTGTTGCCCGCCGGGGTGGGGATGTCGATCATGTCGTATCCGCTGTCATCGTTATTGCCGGTCTCTGCCTGGCCATCTTCTGCGGGATAACCATCATCCTCGTTTTGATTTTCTCTTTCAGAGGCAGGTGGAAGGGCCGTCTTCAGATCCGGTTCGCGTTCGTAGCCGATCTCGGCA
This sequence comes from uncultured Prevotellaceae bacterium, assembly GCA_902776475.1. Taxonomy (GTDB): domain Bacteria; phylum Bacteroidota; class Bacteroidia; order Bacteroidales; family Bacteroidaceae; genus Prevotella. Next base: position 5,181 of record CACYQD010000033.1, read on the forward strand.
GGTTCACTCAACAGGTTCTCACCATTCACCTTCAATGGTGCGAAGTGCTTGGTGTAGAATTCATCGTAGTCATCGTAACTGAATTGCTTGCCGAGAAGTTCCAGATTGTCGCGGCTGATGATGATGCTTCTGGCTTTCTTCATCCGGCGGAGGATGTTGGCTTGCTTGTGCACTTCCGAAGCATACTGATGGGCTTCGTCGAAGAATCGGAAACCAGAGACTTCCATCAGGTGGATGCCGTCGGCATCTTCAATCTGGATGTCGAAGTTTCTCACGATAAAGGTGGTGAAGTTGAACCTGGCCATCTCAAACAGCAACTGGTTCTCGTTGAGAGAGTCGGGATGGTAGGCCAGGATGAACAGGAATTCCTTGTCGCGGTCGGGGATGAACTTGCGGGCGGCGATGGAGTCGCTGTCGTTGAGCACAACGGAACGTCTGCTCCATACATCCTCCAAGTCGAATTTGCCTCCATGGAGTTTGCGGCCGGCTTTCACACCATTGACAATCATGCCCGCCATCTCGCTGATGCGGCTGCTGGGATAGTTTTTCACCACGGTGTTCATGTCTTCCAGACATCCGTCGGCATCATTGTTGTTGAGTCTGCTCAGTCCTCGGATGAAGATAAACTTGTCGCGGTTGGGACCCAACGGGAAACGTTTCTCCGAAACATCGGCGTTGCCGAAGACTTCCTGGTAACGGTCGGCCTTGAAAGCGTTGTAGGTGGCGGTGTAGAGGGAGTCCTCTATATGTTCACCAAATTTGGAGTTCTCCACATAATATGGGTCGGAGAGGATGCTGGTCCATTGACTCTCTGGATATTTCTCCTTGAGCAAGTCGATGTATGACTCTGCTTTAGCGGTTTCGCCCTTGCGGGAATAGAGGAGGAAAAGGTGGTAATAGACCTCGTCCATCTTGTCGAACTCAGGATAAGAGAAGGTGAGCCGGTCGAATTGTTTTTCGCTGAGGCGGAGGTTGTCGAGTTTGTCCTTGAAGATGATGCCGGAATGGAACAACCCATCGGAAATGATGGCATGGCACTCCTGTTTCTGTTCCTCTTCAAATGGGATTTGCTTCAGGTAGTATTCTCGCTTATGAGGATCGTTCTGGGCACTGTCCTGGACGGCGGAGAGGGAGTCTTCGACAGCATCCATGGCGGCTGTCAGCGAGTCGAGCTCGGCATTTGACTGATCGCCGAGGGAGAGGTCGCTCACGACAGTCAGGTTGGAGCGTTGCCAGTTGTCTTGGTTTTCGCGCTTTCCCCATTGCTTTTGGAAGGCGGTCTTACCTTGAGAGACGGCCAACTGGTTGTAGAAATACCATTCGCCGCGCTGTTGTTGGTTGGGCTGATTGGGAGTGGGCGTCTGGTTGCGGTTGCCCACACCACCATATTTGGCCTGGGTCTTTTGCGCCACTTCCTCAAGTTGGGCCTTGCGCTCTTCTTTCTCTTTTTTCTTGAGGGCCTCGATCACACGGTCGATGGCTTCATTGCGGTCTTTCTCCGACATGTCGGCCAGGGCGAGGAGGGAGTCCTGCAGATGAATGGCATCGGTATAGGGTGCCAGTTCATCGAGGATTTTTGAGCGGTTGGAGAGTTCCTCGTAGTCCTTGCGCTCTTTGTCGAGCATGCCGATGGCGGCGCCGTAGCAGCGCTGTGCATCGCTGAATTTCTCTTTCTCCCAATAGAGGTCACCAAGTTTCAGGAGAAGCACTCCTTTTTCCACTCCGCTGCGGGTGGATTTCTCATTGCCTTTCTCATAGGCGCTGATGGCATTGGCCGTGTCTTTTTCCAGCAGATAGACATTGCCCATGGCATAATACACCTGGTCGAGGAATTCCTTGTTGTTGTCGTTGGCGGCCATGCGCTTCAGACGGCTGATGGTCTGTTTCGATTTGCCGGCGGCCATCACTTCTGTCATGGCGATACGGGCATTGAAATCCACTTCATAGGGCGGATTCAGCCGGGTGACCTTCTTGTAGGCCTTGTAAGCCAGGTCGCGGTGGCCCAGAGCGGCTTCGAGTTGTCCGAGCAGGAACCATTCCCGCGCCTTCTGCTTGCGGCGCATCTCATGTTTGATGACTTTGCGCAAGTAGGGGATGGCTTTCTCGTATTCGCCTGTATGGATATAATAGTCGGCATAGGTGTAGTCCCATTCCTTGACGGCCCGCCAGTCGAGGGAGTCGCGGCTCATGTTGCGGATCACGTCCTCGGCATCATAGAGCCATTCCTGTTCGATATAGCATTTGGCCAGCCATGCCCGGGCCTTGCCATAGATGGCCGGCTGGGTCTGATAGAGGCGGCTCATGTAGGAGAAGGTGGCGGCGGCTTCATCGAATGCTCCTTTGTGGAATTGCGAGCGGCCCATCAGCATCCATACTTTCCAGAGGATGGGGTTGTATTCGCGCCTGTTGAGCCATTCGATGTCCTTGGCGGTCTTTCGCCGGTTTTTGGTCCACTCCGGTCGCTTGCCGATGCTGTGCAACTTGATGGCTTTCTGGCATTTTTCGATAGCATTGTCGAAATTGCCTGCACCCAGCGCCTGGCTGTTTTTGTTGCCTACGGTGTAGAGGGGAATGATTTCAGTGTAATTGTCTTTGTTGCCGGTCTCTTTGGCCAGTGATCCTTCGATATACGCCAGCGTGCCGTTGTAATAGGTGTTGTATTTCGTGGTGAACGATTGCCAAAAACGGCTCTGTGCGGTATTCTTGTGTGAGGAGCATGCCGCAACCGCCAACAGCATGGCTGCCAGCGTCAGATAAAGTATGACTTTTGGTTTGTTCATCTATTATATAACACGGGATATGGGCATTTTATTGCCTAACAGGAGGGTTATTTGAGGCTGTGGGCTTGTCATCGGACAAGAGGAGGAGCATCTCGTCTCTGATCTGGTCAGGGATATTGATGCCGCGGAGGATCAGACTGCGGTTCCAGGCCGCCACTTCCTCAGGCTGCATGGTGTAGAGGATGTCTGCAAATTGTTCGGCTTCCGCCTCGCTGTAGTCGTGCGACGGACGGCCGCGGTAGGCGTCCAGTTCTTCGTCGTCGAAATACTCGATTTCTTTCACGGCGGCCTCGAGCATACACTCCTGTTCGCACTTGCTGTTGCTGCCGTCACAGGTGCCGCAGTCTGTTGAGGGTGCCACCGGTGTGTCGTCGGTGGAACCCTTGCCGGTCAATTTCTGGGCGAATGCGGCCACCAGACCAAGGATGAAGAGGGCGGTCAGGGCTAATGCGACGATGCTCATGGTTCTTCCTCAATCAGAAATCCAGCCTTCCGGAGGTCCTCCCAATAGTTGGGGTAGGATTTCGTCACGACCATGGGGTCATTGATGCGGAGGCCTGGAAACATGAAGGCGGCGGGGGTGAAGGCGAGGGCCATGCGGTGGTCTTGATAGGTGTCGATGATGGGGTCGGGCTGGGCCTCGCAGCGCTTCCCGTTCCAGGACAGGGAGTTGTCGCCGCTGCTTTTCAGCACAAAGCCCAGTTTGCGCATTTCAGCCTTGAGGGCCTCTATGCGGTCTGTCTCTTTGATGCGGAGTGTGCTCACACCGGTGAAGTTGAACGGGATGCCCATCAGTGCGCAGGCCACCACATAGGTCTGCGTGAGGTCAGGCTGGTTGACAAAATTGAAGTCGAGTCTGGGAAGGCTCCTCGTATGATACTTCAGCGAGACTGTGGTGGGAACTCCCATCTCCTCTGTGCCGAAGGTGGTCTTGATGCCAAGCAGACTGAAGAGGTAGCGGGCCACGGAGTCGCCCTGGCGGGAACCGTCCATCAGGCCGAGCAACTGGATGCGGTTGTCTTCCTCTCCCGACAGGGCCAGGATCTCATACCAATAGGAAGCGGCGCTCCAGTCGTTCTCAATGAGGTAGGAAGTGGGGTGGTAGGGTAGAGGGCGCACCTCGATGCTGTCGGGGCCTGTCCATTCCACATCGGCGCCGAAATCTCTCATGGTGCAGAGGGTCAGGTCGATGTAGGGCCGTGAGATGATGCCTCCCGTGAGGTGCAGCTGCATGCCGGTGCTCATGGCGGGGCCTGCCATGAGCAGGGCGGAGATGTATTGTGAACTGACGTTGCCTGCCATCTCCACGGTGCCGCCGCTCAGGTGCTTGCCACGGATGCGAAGTGGCGGGTAACCTTCCTCTCCCACATACTCGATGTCTGCTCCGAGACGGCGGAGGGCTTCCACAAGGATGCCGATAGGCCGGTGCTTCATCCTCTCGGTGCCGGTGAGCACGTGCTCGCCGCTGTCAGTCACGGCCAGGTAGGCGGTCATGAACCGCATGGCGGTTCCTGCTGCCTTGATGTCGATGGTGTAGGGCATATCCTGCAGGGCGCTGACGATGACGTCTGTATCGTCGCAGTCAGATAGGTTGTCGGGGAGGATTTCTCCGCCCGAAAGGGCATGAATCACCAGCGCGCGGTTGCTGATGCTCTTTGAGGCGGGCAACTTCACTGTGGTGTCAATATGGTTGGGTGGTGTTATTCTATATCGCATTTCCTTATCTTATCGCTTTTGCTGCAAAGATAATCAATATTTTTCATATACGATAGTTCCAAATGCAAAAACTTTAAAGCCAATCTCTGCATTGAAATCATCATATTGTCCAACCCCCGCAAGAAATACAGTTAAGACGTCACAGTGTGGTGTCTCAAAGAGAAGTATAGCAAACCAGTCCCTCTCCCTTTGGGAGAGGTTAGGTGAGGGCGAAAAAATCCTCTCCCGTGCGTCTTCTCTACATATCATATTCCCCTCACCCGTCCTCTCCCAGAGGGAGAGGGGCCATTTGGTTTGGATGGGTGCAAAAGTAAAGACGTCACAGAGTGCCGTCTTAAAAGAGAAGTATCGCAAACCAGTCCCTCTCCCTCTGGGAGAGGTTAGGTGAGGGCGAAAATACCCCCCTGTGGCGTCTTTACTTTTAATAGAGGATATCTTTCAGCGAGGTGCCGTTGGCAAAACGGTCGAGATCGACATTCTCCTTGATGCCTTTCACATGACCGCGCTCACTATACTGCCAGATGTTGTATTTGCCTTTGCCCCTCAGCGTCGGCTCTGTCTCGCTGTACCTCGCCATGAAAATGAAAAAACGGTTGAATTCGGGGGCAAGTTTCTCGTTGTAGAAGCGGTATTGGCTGTAGAGTAGGGGATATTTGCCATATTCGCTCTTCATCAGTTCCATAAATTCCGACAGGCTCTGCTGCAATTGCTGGCGACTTGCCCCGCGGCAGCCCGATTCCTCCACATCGACCATCGGTATCAGGTCCTGCCAGTCTTTCCTGACGTGCTTGCGGAAGTTCTCAAACTGTTGTGCCGCACTGCGGCGTGTGTTGAAGAAATGGTAGCTGCCGACGGTCATACCGGCCTTGCGGGCCTCCTTGATGTTGCGCTCATAGCGCTTATCGACCAGTGAGGCCCCTTCGGTGGCTTTGATATAGACAAACTGGATGTTGCCGTCCTGTGAAACGGTCTCCCAATCGATCCTGCCCTGGTGCTTCGATACATCGATTCCGTCGTAGGGTCCGTTGCTCCTGACTGTCTTGGTGATGCCAAACCATGAGATGAATGCGTTGAAAGTCGCCGGACTAAGTTGGCTCCACAGGATGAGGAAAAAGATGAGGGAGACAATACCGCTCAGCAGGTTTTTCAGCTTGAACGAACTCCTCCTGGGTTGTTGCCGGGTGCTTCTCTTTCGTCGCGTTCTCTTTGTGGTCGCCATGTCTTAAGGGATGATTTGGATAAATGAGGTGATTCCCTCCCAGATGCTGGTCACCGTGAACCATAAAGCCGTGAAGATATTCTTCGAACTCCAATAGGAAACCAGGATGGTGTTGATGTTGAACAGCAAGGCCGCAGTGATGTACAGATAGGAGAATGTCAGGGGGAATTGGTGGATATCGGGCTGCTGCTGGCTGGTCTGCGATTTGAAGCAAAAAGCATGGAAAGCGATGGTCATGCCAATGATGATGTCGTAGATCCATCTGCCTTCGGTCACAATCAGCATTCGGAAAAACAGGAAGAAATAGGTGTATATGGGAAGGCAATAAGGAGCCAATGATACAAAAACACGTGTGGCTTTGCCTCCACTGGTGGATACTTCGCCGCAGTTCTCGTTGGCGCGGAAGGAATGAACCTTTCTGAACAACATGATGGAAACTACGGTATGGGTCAGTTCGTGGGTGAATGTCTCCATCCATTTGAGGTTCTTGCCCATCAGTCCTTTGATCAGGCAGTAGGCAACGGCGCCGATGGTGGTCCACTTATACATTTCCAGGTTCCACCACACCGTCAATGGAGGTTCAGGAAAACAAACTTTTGTGATGATAATGATGCTTTCCCGCAGCAGCAAAAGAATCAGTGCCACGAGTATCGGTACAAAGAGATGAGTATGTATGTTCGTCGTCTTGGTTCTCATTTTGTTCCGTCTCCCCGCGGACGGTCATATGACCGTCCGCCCTCCAAATCACAAAAGTCAAAGTTGAATAATATATAGATAGTAAGTTATATCTGTTTGTCCCCTGAATGTAAAGAATGCCTTATGCCTCTTTTCCTATCAGTCCTTAGACTGTTTTGGGGGAATCCATGGCGCTTTCTTGACTTATGTCAATTTCTGCGACCTATAAGAACAGGCAATTGACGAATCCCATCAGGAATCCCAGTCCTGCTCCAAGCCAGACGATGGCGCGAAGTTCTTTTTTCATGACTTCCAGAATCAGCTTCTCGGCCTCATCCATGTCCATCTCGTTGATGCGCGTCTCAATGATCTGGCTGATATCTACAGCTTCGAGGATCTTCGGCAACCGCTCCTTGATGGTGGTGCAGTAGAGCGACATGACCGAGTCCTTGATGCGCTGGATGTCTTCTTTTTTGTCTTTCAGTATGTCGCTCATCGGCCGGTCGAGCAGATTTTTCAGCTCACTGTGGATGATGTCCCCGACCATCTCTTTTGAGTTGTTGCGGAGCATCTCGTTGATGTTGGCCGAGAGGGCGTTCTCCACCGGTTCCGCCAGAGCGTTGATGAACTGTGAGGCAACATCTGCTCCAGACTGTCCGAACAGCTTGCGGATGCCACGGCCGATCATGTCTCCGAACCCTCCTCCATGGCCGATGCCATCGTTGGCGAGTTTGTCGCCGAATCCCTTGCCGAAATGCTGCATCTTCTGCATCACATGGGCCACCGCCACATGGGCGATCTTGTCGCCGACATCACTCCGGTCCAGTTTCTTGTAGATCACCTCGGTCAGGTCATCGCCTCCCTTTTCTGCCATCTGGGTGATATCGTCAGCCTCAAGGAAATGCTCTAAATACACACGGAGGCTCTCCGGGTTATGCTGCTGAGTGATGAAATACTGGTCGAGCGCCTCCCTGATCTTTGCGAGCATGGACTCGGAGAGGAGGTTTTTCTCCAGCACTTCCTGATTCATGAGGTTGACACTGATCGCACCACCCACAGATGCCGCTATGCGTCCTTTTTCCTTGGGGATGATGCCAGGCGTGAAAGGCACTTTGTGCCCCAGGATGTACTTCGCCTGATGGGGGCGGAAGAGCATCCGGATGGCAATGTCATTAGTGATGTAGCCAATGACGCTGCCTACGAGAGGAGCGACGACAAGGGTGATCATGCCTCAATGATAATGGTGGTTGTAAACTAAGTGGCCTTGAAAATCTGAAGAAATCCTGTCACATATTCTATAGATGGGCAAAAGTAGTGGATTTTGAGAATATCGCAAAATTTTTTCAGGCATTTTTCTGCTAAAAAATGTTTATAACCATGATATAGTGTGAGTTGTACACTAACAACCATACAGGGATAATCAACATCTATGAGGGTTCTCTATCGAGAAAAATATGCCTTTTCGATGCAATTATACTGAGGATTAGCCATAAGATATGCGGAAAAAGAGTAATTTTGCAAGAGACTTCGGTTTGGTGCTTGTCAATACCTGGTGCAACCGTAAATAACGTCAATCCATCACAGATATGAAAATCATAGACGAAGAGCTGATAGGGAAAGTGAGAGACGAGGCTAAGAAATCTCCGAGACTGAGAATGAACTACAATTTTCACCAAAGCCTCGACGACAAATGCCACCGTTTCCTCAACGTGCTTGAACCTGGTACACAGATTCCCGTGCATCACCATCCCACCAAGGATGAGACTGTCGTTGTACTAAAAGGCAAAGTGCGTGTATCCACCTACAACGATGATGGCGAAGTGCTGGAGACCTGCATCGTCTGTCAGGAGGAAGGCACTTTTGGCGTTGATATCCCTAAAAACACTTGGCATGATGTGGAGTGTCTGGAACCAAGCGTGCTTTTCGAATGCAAGGAGGGTCCCTTCATAGAGCATGAGGTGGATGGCATCCTGACTATTCCGGCCAGAGAATGACAACCTTTCTTGCTTATGTAAAAAACTGTTTGGCTACGATTGAGGTTTCCTTTTCAAATGGTGAAAAAGGCAAACCAATCATGGAGCCTCCTTTGTACTGAATTTGTAGCCATCCCATTCCAGCACTTCGTCCCATCGTTCTCCTTCCGATGAGACAGTTACCCGAATGTTCTTGCCTTTGCGAGGTAGGAAAAAAGCACTCAAACAGTTTCCATCATACAGGGTACCGATGTCTTCCGGCAATATGACTCTCATCGTTTTCTTCTCATTGTCATAGAGGTAGAACCTACATCCAACGTACTCGCTCCAACCATAGTCTTCGCCCATTTTCCATCTTACGTTACAAGCCACCAGTTTGTGTTTGGCATCGGCACAATTCCAAAAGCACATCTCAAGATAGATTGTGCCATTGCCCTCTGCACCAGGCGTTTCGTAACTCATGAATCCGTTTTTGATATCTACAATGAAGTTTCCATGATGGCGGAGAGGCTTTTTTTGCTGGTATCGCTTCCAATCCTCATACACTTTGTCAAAGAACTCCATTTCTTTGGAGTAATCGAAGATGGCGGTAGCAAAATCAGAGATAGTAGGGCGAGCTCCTTTGCTTTTCACTTCTATCCTCACGTCGTCATCCTCGTAAATGGGATATTCGAAAGTCTGTGCTGCCAATTTTTGCGTCCATACCAATGCCACAAGGGTCATCAGCACGGAGTATGCTTTTACATGAAGCCTTTTCATCGTCTATTTTTCTTTTTAGGGTACAAATAATCTTGAATTTATGGCAAAGATAACAAATTCATTGAAACCCCGGAAAAATATAGGCAAAATTTGCTGAATTTATGACTATTTGAGATTTTACGATGCGTTTGTAACACTATGAGTACCATCATCTGCAAAATAAAGCGTTTCATTATGATATGGTCCAATATCAGGATGAATTTCTATATCTGCATATAATAGAAAAACATAGTTACTTCCTAAATACCAATAAAAATTGGGATCATCGTGTTGATTGCCAGAATCATAGTCGAATTTAGTTCCTACAAACAAATAAGTTTTATGGCCATTTTCTATAAAATGACCTTGTTTCAAAATTGTAAAGTGTTTGGCTTCAACCACGTTTTGATATGCATAGTATGATGTGCCTATAGTTCTGTCTTCATAAGAATCAAACCATTTGTCATCGTCTAAATCCAAACCATATATTCGGGAGGTTGGCAACCATGAATTAGGATCTTTCACGCATGATGCCACATATACATTGGGGACGAATGCCTCAATAATCATATATGGCCGATGATATTCTTTTAATTTCAATTTGCTCATATCTTGCCGGTTTTTAATTACAAATTTGTTTTAAAGTGAATGCAAAAATATTAATTATTCAATGAATATCATAATGACATACATGCAGAGCAAGTGTTTTTAACATATTTTTGCAGGGGTATGTAAATGATTTGTTTGCGCTTTCAACAAATGCCCATTCGCAGGCTGTTAAACTTACTTAAAGTGTCAGACATATAGTTTGTGATATCAGATAAATGCAGTAACTTTGTATCGTAAGCGATATAAATGAAATGTAAATGCACTTTATGGTGAAAAACTGGAATTGGCTAATAAGGAGCTGATTTCGATAGAAGCCGATACAAGAAAAGACAATTACGAGAGAACATGAAAATACGACAGTGGTTGCAATCTCTTTCATTCAAGACAGGCGTCATCGTTCTGTTGTGCTGCATACCCTTTTATATCCTGTCTTTTGCCCAGATGTTGCTGCCAATCAGCGCGGTTGCCAAAGGCATATTATGGACAGTACTTTTCGGAATGGCGAAGACTTGCCAATACGGGGGCCTTACTATTCTTGGAGTCGAAGGATACAACCGATTGAAGAGTTGGATGAGGAGTAAGAAACAAAAGGAAGCACAAGAAACCTGCCAGCAAGAATGATAGATACGGTAAATATCAACACCAAATAGTAATCAATATGATAAAGAATTATTTATGGGCAATCGCAGTGCTGTTCACGATGGTTGCCTGCACACAGAACAAGCCTTCACAGGCAAAAGAGAACGAACAAGAATCGGCAGTCCAAGCAGAGGCTGTTGATAGTATTGACCCACAAACAAAACAAGCAAACATGGAAGAAGTGCAGAATTATCTGAAGGAGTGCGGCGCATTCTTCATTGCCACAGTTGACGGCGATCAGCCTCGTGTCCGTGCCTTTGGTGTGTCAGAGATCATCGATGGACGTCTCTACATCATGACAGGCAAAGTGAAAGACGTTTACAAGCAGATGGCCAAGAACGGCAAGTTTGAGATCTGCGCCTTGAAACCGTCTGGCAGTGAGTGGATGCGTCTGAGTGGTACGTTGGTGAATGATGAGACATTGGCCGTCAAGGAGGAGTTTTTGAACCGCAACGAAAGCTTGAAGTCGATGTACAAAGCCGATGACGACAACATGGCCGTACTCTACATCACCAATGCGACAGCCCGTTTCTGCTCTTTCGCAGAACCTGAAAGAAAGGTCGGTTTCTAAGAGCTTCCGACGATCTTCACACCCTCGATTTCCGGGGGTGTTTTTTTGTCAGAGGTTTTTTGAAATTTGTTTATAGCACAGCTCTTTATTCAAGGATTCCCTTCAAAAAAGTGATGTGTCGTTTTATTCTCCACTGAATTGCGGGTGATAATCCGTCGCATCCAGCACATCCTCCAGACGGTAGATAAGTGTGTCGGACCGGCTGACGCTGGCGGCGGTGAAATAGCCCAGACATCCTCCTGTGATATTGCTGATGGGATTGGCTCCTCCTCCCTGTCCGGAGGTGAGTGTGCGGAAATAGTTGTAGGTGGGCTGGTCGATGGTCATCAGTTGGATGGTCACAGTGTCTCCTTCATACAATATCCTATCCCAGTCGTCCTCCTTGTCTTCCTCGGCTGTCCGTTCCATCATGCAATGGATGTCGCGGAAAACATAGCCCGGTGGGTTCCCCCGGTCGTCAAACACATTCCATCGGTAGGCTTTGGGGTGGTTCTTTGACTTGGCCAATGCATGGGGATGGGAGGAATGGCGGTCCATACGGAAATAGTAATAGTCGCGGGTATCGGGATGGGGATCTTCGGCCCATAGTATGTTGACCAGCAAACGCTCTTCCAGCACCTTCATCCAGTAGAATTGGGTGGAGACGATAGGCGCGGGATCTGGCATGGTGGATGTTGACTCATAATGCTTGCCTTCGAAGTCAATGCTCAGGTGGTAGGTCTTTCCTGCCTCTCCTGTCATCGGTGACTTGTAGCAGTCGTCAGCAGGGTGGTAAGTGAGCGTATCCTGATGACCGTCGCAGGAGATGACAACGGTGGCGCCAGGAAGTGTCTTGCCGCGCACGGAGTCGTTTACCGATCGGCTGTGGGTGATATGCACCTCTGTGCCCTCGTTGGTCACGCGTCCTTCAACAACCACCAATGGGGCGATTTCGTGATAGTCGAAATCAATATCTTTCTCGCATGCTGTGAACAACAGCAGACCGAAGAGGAGCAAAACCGTTCTTTCCTTCATAATCATTTTTATCTTCATATCCGATAGACTCCTTTCAATATTTCAAGGTATATGAGATGGAGGGTACAATGCCAAACATCGCAGTCTGTTGGGCGGTGGTGCCCGATGGCTTGTCTTCATCGTTGATGAAACGGATGACATAGGGGTTGTATCGGTTGTAGGCATTGTAGATGCCAAACGACCAGATGCGGGTGGCATGCCGCAGCCGTTTGGTATGGGTGGCACTGAGGTCGAGACGGTGACTGGCAGGGGCACGGTAACCATTGCGTTCGGCATAATAGTAATAGGTTCTGTCGTTGATGTCGTATTTGCTGCTCGGGGCAGTCAGTGCCTGACCGGTGTTGTAACGCCACATGGCAGAGAATTCCCAACCCCGGCGGCCCTCGAGGATGCCGATGATGCAGAAGTCGTGACGACGGTCGTTGGAGGCTGTGTACCATTCGCCGTTGTTGATGCCGGCAATCTTGTTTTCCGACCACGACAGGGTGTAACTGGCCCAGCCAGTCAACTTTCCTTTGTTTTTGTGGGCGCAGAGTTCAAGTCCATAAGCGCGTCCGCGACCTCCAAGCAACAGACGCTCTATCTCTATTTCAGAATAAAACGATTTTCCGTCGCGGTAGTCATAGACGTTGTGGATAGTCTTGAAATAGGCTTCCGCGGAGAAGTCATAGTCGCTGCCAGAAGTCATTCCTGCCCATCCTGCAGCCACCTGATCGGCCACCTCGGGCTTGAGGAGGTTGCTGGACATGGTGTAGCGGTCGAAGGGCATCGACATCGAACTGCCACGGATGGCATGGATATCCTGCGTCATGCGGCTGTAGCCTATCTTGATGCTTTGGTGGGGAGTGATTTGCCAGTTGGCGCTGAAACGGGGCTCCAGATGGGTATAGGTCTTCACGATATGTCCGCTGCCGGGATGGTCGGTATGGGTGATATTACCCTCATCGTCGAGATGGTAATAGGGCGCTCCGCCGAGAACGCTGTGCATTTGCAGGCGCAGGCCGGACGATAACTCCAGGTGGTCGGCGACCTTCCATTCCTGTTGCATCCAGACGGCGTTGGTCCATGCATCACGCTTCTCTCTTTGATGCAACAGGTTGATGTCCCATTCGGCAGACTGCAACTGCAAGTAAGTTGACTCCCAGCCATATTTGAGGGTCATGCGCTGAGTGGGCATCCAACGCTGGTCATGATGCAGCGTGAGATGCTTGATAAAACCTTTCATCGTATAGTAGATGTCGAGCATGTCGATGCCCACGTCACTGCCGAAGTGACTGAAGGTGAGTTGAGTGTTGGCATGATGATTGTCGCTGAACGTATGCAGCCAACTCGCATTGGCGGTCGTGTTGCCCCAATTCATGTCCATCAAGTCCTCTACTCCCATGTTGTCCCGGCCCCGGAAGAAAGTCAGCGACAGACGGTCGCGGTGTGACAGACGGAAGGAGAACTGCAGGTTGGTGTCATAGAAATTAAGCGTATTGTTCTTGTAGTCCTTCGTCATTTTGAGAAACAGGTCAAGATAGGAGCGGCGGGCGGTGAAGAGAAAGGAGGAACGGTCAGTCTGAATGGGGCCTTCTGCTGATACGCTGGCAGAGAGCAGGCCGATGGAACCGCCATAATGATATTGACGCATGTCGCCCACACGAGTGTTGATGTCAAACACAGAGGAGGTGCCACCACCAAAAACGGCGGGCACCATCCCTTTGTAGAGAGAGGCATTGTTGAGCGCTCCGTCGTAGAAGGTGGAAAAAAGGCCCATCAGATGACCGGCATTGTAGATGGTGGCCCCGTCAAGCAGGATGAGATTTTGCGCAGAGGTGCCGCCTCTCACCTGATAGCCGCTGGATGCTTCGCTCTCGCTCTTCACACCTGGCAACAGTTGCAGATTCTTGATGATGTCGCGCTCACCAAAAATCGATGGCACTTTGGCCATCGTGGCGATATCAATTTTTTCCACACCCACCTGTACCTCTTCAAGTCTGCGCTGAGCCGAACGCGAATTCACGGTCAGTTCTTCAAGCGTGTCTTCACGGACCACATCGTCCTGAGCGATGAGGCTGGTACTGGCTGAGAGACATAAGAGGATGAGTGTCAGACAATACTTATGCAGAATTTGATGTGTCATGTCCAAATGTAATTGTAATTTCCGATATGACAAAACAATCATTGATTTTTTGCAAAATACAAATAAATAATCTATCTTCGCATCGTCAACGTTGGAATTGTTGGATTCCATACGAACTCAAGCAAATCGGACATCCCCCTCTGGGCTTGGTATGCACTATCTTAGAACTCATTTTAATGTATTTATATAAAAGGCGAATGAAAGAACGAATAGCATTTGTAGATTACATCCGCGTGATAGCCTGCCTGCTGGTCATGGTCGTACACGCCAGTGAGCAGTTTTATAACATGGGGCCAATATCACAGGTTGCCAACGAGGATAACCGTCTTTGGGTGTCGGTCTATGACGGTTTCTTCGGGCGCATATCCGTGCCGCTGTTTATGATTGTCTCTGCCTTCCTGCTGGTGCCCATGAAACCGGGGATGACGATGAGCAAGTTCTACCATCGGCGCTTCCTGCGTATCCTGCCGCCTTTCATTTGCTTCCTGGTGCTTTATGCGCTGTTGCCAGCCACATGGGGCGCTTTCACTTGGGATGAGGCTGTGGACAACCTGAAAATGCTGCCGTTCAACTTTCCCCTATGGGGTGGTCATCTGTGGTTTATGTATCCACTCATCAGTCTCTATCTCATCATACCAGTCGTGTCTCCTTGGCTTGAAAAGGCCAGTGCGAAAGAAGAACTGATCTTTCTCGGCATCTTCGCATTCTCCACGCTCACCCCTTGGCTGCACCGTTTCGTGTCGCCTGAACTTTGGGGCGAATGCTTTTGGAATCAATATTCCGCCCTGTGGTACTGTTCTGGCTACTTAGGCTATCTCGTGTTGGCTCACTATATTCGTGTGCACCTGAAATGGACTCAACAGAAGAGGCTGGCAGTAGGGACTGCCAGTTTTGTGATTGGCGGCTTGTTTACAGCCTGGAGCTTTTGGTGGAAAGCCGTGCCAGGCCTGCAAATGGAGACTCCGATGATGGAATGGTCGTGGGAGTTCTGCACGCCCAATGTTCTGCTTGCCACCTTCGGTGCGTTCCTGCTGTTCTCTTGTATCAGGAGGGCTCCCCGATGGATTAACGGCTTGGCCAAACTCACCTTCGGCATGTACTTGATGCACATCTTCTTCCTGACGTATATCGCGGAATGGATCATCAGTGGCGATGTAGCCCATCCTCTGTTACCCGTATGGCTGGCCATTCCTGCGATAGGATTGCTGACGTTTCTGAGTTGTGCTGTCACCACAAAACTCATTTCATTCATTCCTGGCAGCAAATACGTGATAGGTTGATGTAGGGGGCCTTTTATTATTCGAAGATGGCATCGATCATCAGCATGACATCTGTCACAGTGATTTTCTCGTCTTCATCCATATTGGCCTGGGATCACATGCCCGCTGGCTCAGGGAGAAGTGGATTGCTATTTTGTGATTGTCCCCAGATAGATGTCATCTGCCATGCGTAGGATGACATCATGGAGCTCAAGGTCATCGAGGAAGAAGCCCGGTATCGCCTCATAACCAATGCCCGCCCCGAGGATATTGCCGGTGATGGCACCTGTGCTGTCGCTGTCGCCGCCATGGTTCACCGCAGCGATGAGCGCGTCTTCGAAGTTGTCGAAATGCTTCAGCGCACAGAAAAGTGCAATGGCCAATGCTTCCTCGCCGACCCATCCTTCGCCGAGGTGACCGATATTATCCAAATCGGTCTTGCCGTTGTCGAGCTGTAAGATGGCTCGCTCAGCCAATTCCGCCATTCGTTCCACATCGTTATGGCAGTCTTTGTATAGCTTGCGGATTACCTCCACACCTTCCATGATGTGGCCTTTCAGACTTTCTTGTGTCGGATGGGTGTCACAGGCAAGTCGGTAGATGATGTGTGCCATCAGTGCGGCAGGGATGAATCCCAAAGGATGCTTGTGGGTGAGTTCTGCGGCATCACCTGCGAGACGGTCTGCTTCTTCGATGCCCATCCTGCCTTCGACGACCGCATAGAGTGGGATAGGAGCCACGCGCATCACGCCGCCACATCCCTTGCTGTTGTTTCCCGGCTTTCTCATTTTCAGAATGGAATCGAGTGCGGTCATACAGGTGTTGCCAGGTGCACGTCTTGCGTTCAACTCGGGGATACGGGCAATCCAGCAGTCGTGGTAAGGACATGTTTTCCCTCCTGTTTGGGTGAAGTACCATTCTATGTAGGCGTTGCTGATGCCGGTGATGTCAGGCATGCCCAGGCGTCTTGCGTTCAGCAAGCCGTTGGCTGTGAAGAGCGTCATCTGCGTATCGTCAGAGATGACCGCTTTTCCTGTTTGGCCGTCGGCCGGCTGCCTGTGCTGACGTGTGTCCAGACGTGTGATGCCACGTTGACCATATTGGTGTTGTATCGCCTTGAAGGTGGATACGAACTCCACGGGATATCCCAAAGCATCGCCGATGGCGCCTCCGATCAGTGATCCACGTATTCTGTCTTTCAGTATGTCCATCAGATTCTCGTTTTTGTCGTTAATGGATTGGAGTGATTCTTGTCCTGTTGTCTGGTCTTCTGTTTGAGCGTTGAAACTACCTAAAAACTTGTTCCAGAACGCACTTGCGTCACCGCCATATTCTTCTGTCAGCAGTGTCAGAAACAAATTGGCGTCTTTTCTGATGTCGGTACTGCCATACTGTTCTGGATCACGGTTGACTTTCAGATGGGTTATTCTGTAACCGCCGCCGTATTCCTCATACTCGGCTTCGAAGATGCAGATACCGGTCCAACTGCGGTGATAGTGGATGGTGTCCTCATCGCAGTACATAAACCAGTGGTCTTCCATGGCTTCGGGTATGTGGCCATACTTGATGATGTGCATCACGTCACTTGGAAGTGCCACATTCAAGGGGATTGTCGTATTCTTGTCGGGCATTGGCATGACCTTCCAACTGTTCTTAGTAGCCACCTTGGTCTTGGGAGGTATGGGATTCTCTCCATTGAACCGTTTGGCGGAGTTGCCTGCGCCCATCGTCCACATCTGGAGCGCCTCCGTCTGTTCGGCGGTGGACTGGGTGTGGTCATTCACCTGATCATCCTTCCCGGTGTTTTCTGTGATGGATGAAGCCGGAGAGTTGTTTTGTGAATGAGCCAGCAACTCCACAAAATCCCTGGGCAGGATGATGTTTCCTTGGTCAATGGCTGCTTGAAACAAGGGGGCTATCTCTTTTGGGGTGAACGCGGCTATTCCGCAACCGATGCGGGTCACGAGGAATTTACGTTCTGGATGTTGCCGGGCGAAGGCGATGAATTCATCCACATAGGGCTTGATGGTCTCCACACCGCCCTGCATGGTGGGGATGGCATAGCTCTGTCCTTGCAGTCCTACGCCCTGTCCCCATACAGCACCGAAACGGCTGAAGGCCAGTCGTGCTGCACCTCCACCGTGGGCACCTGCCAGGTTGCTTCCGAAGACGAAGATTTCGTTCGGTTTCAACATGGTTATTCTATCGGGGGTAAATTCTCTGTTGTACATGTCAAATATGATTAATCTTTGTTGAACGGCATCTTTTTCTACGGCGTAAAGGTACAATTTTTTTCTGAAATAAAAGAATTTACCCAGACTCTTTCATCAAAACATGAAGGTACAACGGTCTCTATTTTCTCTCCTCTCGATCAATCGAACTATTGTCTTCGCCGATAGTTTTCATGCTCTGGAGACACAGCAAACTTATCCCTCTCCCTTTGGGAGAGGTTAGGTGAGGGAAATTTTGCAATATTGTCGATCATCCCCTCACCCGTCTCCCTCAAGGGAGAGGGCCAGTTACCGCCGATAGTCCTCACGCTCAATCAAAACTATTGTCTAAACTCCCAAACTCCTAAACTCCTATAACAATTGTCTAAACTCCCAAACTCCTAAACTCCTAAACTCCTACAAGTTGAGCAAACTTGTGTCTCCATATAATCAGTTCCTCTATGGTCTTCATATCTTCATGCTCTTCTGCGGTCGAGCGAGTACAAAATGGTCTTTTTTCTCAAAGAATCGGCTTAAATACTGTTTTTTGCTTGAAAAGGCTTATCTTTGTGTGCTAATTGCCAAAACTGCCGTTTTGAGTAGAATAACGATAGCGAGAAACAGAGATAAAAAAGCAAGAGATGATGCATATGAAATGGACGGTGTTGGCCGACAACCGCGCAAAAGATCCTTCATTTAAGACGGAGCATGGATTGTCCATTCTGTTGGAGACGGAACGTAACCGCATCCTGCTCGACACAGGAGCCAGTGATGTGTTTATCCGCAACGCAATGCAGATGGGCATTGACCTCGGGACGGTGGATTACGTCTTCGTCTCCCATGGCCATAGTGACCATGCAGGAGGACTGCGCCATTTCATGGAAGTCAACAAGAGAGCGAAAGTCATCGTCGCCCCAGAAGCCGTCAAAGGGAAGTTCTATTCCCAGAGGAATGGCCTGCACAGCATCACCACGGTGTGGCCGGCGGAAATAGGGGAGAGGTTCATCATGGTGGACCACACCTGTGAGGTTGCTGACGGTATCCAAGTCATGGCCCATATTCCACAGACTCACCCCATGCCCAAGGGCAACCGCCATCTGTTCATCAAGGATGATGAGGGGAATTGCCTTCCCGATGATTTCCGGCATGAACTGGCTTTCTATACCGACGGGTTGCTTTTCACAGGCTGCGCCCATAGTGGTTTGGAGAACATCCTGGCGGCATGCCCCTGGCCTGTAAGCACTGTCGTGGGAGGCTTCCACCTGTTGGACGGTCATGAGTCAAGAGACGAACTGTTGGGTCTTGCCCAGAGGCTGACGGACAATTATCCTCAGACGGTCTTCCATACCAGCCATTGCACAGGTGATATCGTGTATGCCATCATGAAAAAGGCCATGGCCGAACGGCTTCATGCCTTCTGCTGTGGTACAACTTGCGAGACAGGGGAAATGAAAGGAAAGGGTGTTGACGAACTGCGATGATGGTATGGCTGCATTGACGGAACGACTACAAAGAGAACTGGCGGCTCTGCCTGTGGCAGCGTTGGTGAAACCGCTGAACGAGACCCTGCGGAGGGAGACGGCGGCGATTGTGACGGCGGCACCAGGTGCCGGAAAGTCAACAGTGCTGCCATTGACCATTCTGGAAGGACTGCGTGAAAACACCGGCAAGATTGTCGTGCTGGAACCAAGGCGTGTGGCGGCACGGCAAATCGCCTCACGCATGGCGTGGCTCCTTGGCGAGTCGGTTGGCGAGACCGTGGGTTACCGCATCCGTTTTGAGAGTAGGGTGTCGCCGAAGACCCGCATTGAGGTCGTGACAGAAGGGGTGCTCACGCGAATGCTTTTGGATGATCCGGCATTGGAAGACGTGGCGGTGGTTGTCTTCGACGAGTTTCATGAGCGTAGCTTGAACACAGACGAGGCATTTGCGCTGGTCCGACAGTGTCAGGATGTTCTGCGAGGGGACTTGCGTCTGGTGGTGATGTCGGCAACGATAGACACGGGCGCCTTGACAGATGCATTGCACTGTCCTGTGCTCACAAGTGAGGGGAGGATGTTCCCTGTCGAGGTGATTCACAATGATGAAGATACCGATGTGTTCAACGTATCGCAGATGGTGGCCAAGGCCGTCCTGCAGGCTCATCGTGCGCACGAGGGTGATATCCTGGCATTCCTGCCTGGCGAAGGGGAGATACGGCGTGTTTATGAACTGCTCTCGTCGGGCGGACTTGGCGAAACGAAAATTTATGCCTTATATGGCCTGCTTTCCAATGACGAACAGGCGAAGGCTATCGCACCGACCCGGGCGGGAGAACGGAAAGTGGTGCTTGCGACGCCTATCGCAGAGACCTCTTTGACGATAGAGGGCGTGCGTGTGGTTGTCGATAGCGGTCTCTGTCGGAAGATGGTGTTTGACGCACGCAGCGGACTGAACCACTTGGAGACGGTGCGTATCTCGTTGGATATGGCGGCGCAGCGCACGGGACGTGCCGGACGTGTGGCTCCAGGCGTCTGTTATAGGTTGTGGACTGTCGCCACAGAGTCGCGCATGTCCGCTATGCGCATGCCGGAAATTTTGGAGGCCGACCTTACTTCGCTGGTGCTCGATGCCGCCATCTGGGGTGAACACGACGTGGAGAGACTGCCGTGGCTGACTCCTCCGATGAAGTCGGCTGTTGCTCATGCCCACAGGCTGCTGACATCGCTTGGCGCGACAGATGAAGCGGGCAGGGTGACGGAGTGGGGGCGCAGAATCTCAAAACTGCCTTGCCATCCGCGTATCGCCCGCATGCTGCTGGTGGCAGACACGAACCAACGGCAGGCCCTTGCCGCCGACATTGCTGCACTGATAGAGGAGAAAGACCCATTCGCGGGAGAGGGTGATGTCGCTGTCGACCGCCGGTTGGATGCTCTCCGCCGCGAGCGCAGAAGCGGAAAGCCCGGACCATGGGGGCGCATGGCGAAAATCGCCCGCCAATATGCCGACATGATACACTCCAAGGTGGACGATGCCGCCGTCAACCCCTACGAGGTGGGGGCGCTGCTTGCATCGGCCTATCCTGAACGTATCGGAAAGGCATGGAAAGAGGGTGTCGGCGTGTTCCAGTTGCCGGGTGGTGAACTGGTTGCGGTAGAGGCGTCGGATGCTATGGCCGGCGCAGAATGGCTTTCCATCGCATCGATGCACCAGAAAGCACGTGGCGTGGGAAAAGTTTTCCTGGCCAGTGTCGTTGACCCGGCCGATTTAAAAGAATATGCCCATGAGCGCGACAACATCTTTTGGGATAGCAAGGCCGGAACTGTGGTAGCCAGAAGGGAGAAACGTATCGGCACCATCCTGCTGGCTTCAAAACCATTGGCTAATTGTGCCCGCGAGAAGATGCAACAAGTCGTTTGTGAGGCTATTGCCAAAGACGGCCCGTCGATGCTGGACTTTTCCGATGAGGTGCGTAACCTGCAGCGGAGGATAGCTTTTGTCGCCACCCGTCATCCAGAACTGTCGCTTCCGTCTGTGGACGTGGAGGCAATCTGCAGGAGCGCTGTGGAGTGGGGGCCTCTCTTCATTGGCAAGGCTACAACAACAAATGAGCTGAAGAAGACAGACCTTCGCGAAGTCATCTGGAGCCGGCTCACCTATGAGCAACAGAAAGTGGTGGAGCAGCTGGCTCCTGCTCATATTGTAGTCCCCACAGGGAGCCGGATACGACTTGACTACCGTATAGGAGCCGAAGTGCCGGTCTTGCGGGTACGCTTGCAAGAATGCTTTGGACTGCTGGATACGCCACTGGTGGACGGCTCGCCCATATTGATGGAGTTGTTGTCGCCTGGTTTCAAGCCTGTTCAACTCACTACCGACCTGCACAGCTTTTGGCAAACCACCTATTTCGAGGTGCGCAAAGAATTACGCCGGCGTTATCCGAAGCATTCATGGCCTGACCATCCATTGGAGGCAGACCCAGTAAGAGGAGTGAAGAGGAAGTGATGCTTTGGATAACGCCGGCTGCTATTGGAATCAGATAACTGATAGCTTACCTGCGGACGACTTTCTGCCCGTTTCCTATCACGATGCCTTTGTTGTAGTCATTGGCAGACGTGCCGTCGATACGATAGATCTGAGCAGATCCTTCGTTCTGCTTGCATCGACATCACTTTGCCAGTGGTAGCCGGCGATGACTCGGCTCTGACCAAACTCATAGCCACGGGCCAACAGGCCTTCCATAGCTTTTGGAGAGGTGTTGATGTCAGCCAACAGCAATGCCGATGTCCAACCAAGTACGGTGTGCCCTGAAGGATACGAGCCCTCATAACGGTGCTTCTCTTCCTTCTCGGGAACGATGGTTCCCTCATTATAATAAGTATAAGGACGCATGCGGTTGAAGTATGCCTTCGCATCTGAGTATATGCTATCGCACGAGGCGCAGACATCCTGCAGGATGCTGTAGATCTCGGGAGTATCTTCCTTCGTGATTTCCAGTCCGAATATACCACTGAACTCCTCGATGATGGTAGCCATGCTGTAAACGGCATCACGCTGGGCCTGGGCACAGCGGGCCTCGTCAAGACGCATCAGCTTTCCCCAGAGATACTGTGACTGGTCAGCCACGAACCTGGCCGACTCAAACTCCGGCGGGGCTGGCAGGATGTTTGCCATATTGGGCAATTGAGCCTTTGTAAAATATGCGTGCCCGTTCTTCTCGTCGCCTGCTGCCTGAACACTGACAATGCCGCAAAGCACAAATGTCACGGCCTAAACAAATAATCTTTTCATTTTCATTCTTTTTTATTATACTGTTATTTTATACTTATGTTTCACATTTTGCTCAACTTTTGGGAGTTTATCCTCTCTTCTATCTCTTGCGCAGTACGATCCATGGGATAACTCCCTTCCACATCTTATGAGGATAGTTGTTGATGTCTCCAATGTCGTGGCGCTGTCCGTCAGCAGTGCGGTAGTAGCAGTAGCCTGTGCCACCGGTGATATAGATGGCATCTGTAAAGCCATATTCACGCAGTGCGTCGGCAAAGTCCCAAAGTGTTTCCTTGTTGCGTGTGGAGATGTAATAAAGTCTATCCTCGCCACCTTTGCGCATGCGGCCGATGGCTTTGCGTTCCACCTTCCCGTGGAGAAAAAAACGGGAGGGGATGACACCGTCGCTCACCAGTATGAACTGACGGAAGAATGAACCGCCGTTCTCCTTCACATAGTCCTTCACTTTCTCGCTGCGCGACACACCGATGACCATGCGGTCATCAACCATGGCCATGTAGCCAAGACGGCTGCGGTCGCTTTGCTTCTCCTCGCCATTGACGACAAGCGATCCCAGATAGGTGCTGTCTTCCTTATGGTCTGCCGATCGGCAATAGAGATAGACAGAGGCATCGGCAGTATCTGGTTCTTCGAACTCAATGCTGGCACGAAGCCCATATATGGCATAGAAGTCTAACTCGACACCGAGAATGCTGTCGCTGGTATGCACCACCTGGGCTTTTTCCTTCACGGGCGCTGACTGCAACTTGGCTATGTTCTCACTCGGCGTAGTGGATACAGGTACACCGATGTTGAAGTAATAGTTCCATGCCTTGTATGCCGCCAATGTCAATGCCACGAGCAGCACCACGGCGATGGCTTTCAATAATCGGCGCAACCATTTACCCTTACCCTCATCGTCACGTTCGATGATGAATTCGGGTTCTTCGGGTTGTCTTTCCGTGTATATATTTTTGTCATCGGTATTCATCTCTATTCCCTTCCTTTCGTTTTTTCCAGTTGTTCTTTCAGGTTTTTCAAGGCATCGCGTGCCACGTTGACCGTATAGAGATCTCTAATCGGGCTGCTTCCCTCATCCCTTCCGGGGCGCCATGAATGAGGATTGTCGGTTCGGGGCGGCTGGATGATGTTCTTGCCGCAAAAAGTAATAGTCTGGTCAATCAGGTCAATTACATGAACATATTGCCGGTTGACAATCAGGCTTCTTCCCACACGGATAAACATGTCGGCATTTTGCAGCAATTTGAAATTCGCCTCGAAATGATGCAGCTGAAACGTCATCTTCCTGCTCTGCCCGTTGATGAGGACAAGGTCGCAGTAGTTGCCGTCGGCTTTCACATAGACAATTTCGTCCACGGCCACGCGCATCAACATCGTCGATGTCTTGATTTTAAACCACTCCATATCTCTTCTGGTATTCTTTCACGCAGCCAAAGATAGTGAAAGTCGAAGACAATGCAAAATAAAAACACATGTTTTTATTTTCATTGTTGAGGCGCATCCTGTCTTCGCCCGAAGGGCAAAGTTGTGAAAGTCGAAGACAATGCAAAATAAAAACGCATGTTTTTATTTTCATTGTTGAGGCGCATCCTGTCTTCGCCCGAAGGGCAAAGTCGTGAAAGTCGAAGACAATGCAAAATAAAAACGCATGTTTTTATTTTCATTGTTGAGACGCATCCTATCTTCGCCCGAAGGGCAAAGTTGTGAAAGTCGAAGACAAATCCGGTGATTTGTTACGATATGATTGATTTTTGAGGCAATTTATTTCATTTTGTTAGTTTTTCTAACAATTATTTTACAATGTGTTGTTTGGACAATTATTTATGTATCAAAATGACATATTTATTGTTATTTTCGTTTCATAATGTCGTATCTTTGCATCGTCAATTGACAGAATGATGTCCCCGTGACATGTTTGAGAGTAATAATAGTAAGGTAAAAGGAGACAATTATGAAAAGGATTGAAGCGATTATCCGTAAGACGAAGTTTGAGGATGTCAAGGAAGCACTGCTCCAGTCTGACATCGACTGGTTTGAGTATCACAAACAACGTGCACGGCATAGGTCAAAGCCGTGAGGAACGCATCTACCGCGGAGTGCAGTATTCGACCGACGTCATAGAGCGTGTGGCACTGACCATCGTATGCCGCGACCAGTTTGTGGAGCCGACGGTGAAAGTGATATTGGATGTAGCCCACACGGGTGAGGTTGGCGATGGCCGTATCTTCGTCAGCGAAATGATTGACACCTGGAGCATCCGGACGGGTGAACACGGTGACACTGTATTGAGAGACAAGAAATAAGATGTAGGATAACTAAAAAAACTGAAAGATTATGAACGAAATAGGATTATCACTCGACACGGTATGGATGTTGTTGGCTGCCATGTTGGTTTTCTGGATGCAGCCGGGATTCGCATTGTGCGAAGCTGGTTTTACACGAAGCAAGAACACGGCAAACATCCTGATGAAGAACTTCGTGGACTTCATGTTCGGCTCTCTCCTGTTCTTCTTTCTCGGTTTCGGCTTTATGTTCGGCAGCGAAGGAGCAGGTTTTATCGGCATGCCCAACTGGGGTGACCTTAGTTTTTACAAGGGCGACCTGCCTGTAGAGGGGTTCTTGATTTTCGAGACAGTGTTCTGTGCCACGAGTGCCACGATTGTCAGCGGTGCCATGGCAGAAAGGACGAAGTTCTCGATGTATCTTATTTACAGCGCTGTCATTTCACTGTTTATCTATCCCATCGAAGGTCATTGGACATTGGACCTGGGGAGGCGGATGGCTCTGCAATGATGCATCTGACAGTTTCATGATGACGACTTTCGGCGATGTATTCCATGACTTTGCAGGATCAGCCATCGTGCATAGCGTAGGTGGCGTGCTGGCGTTGGTTGGAGCGATGGCGCTTGGCCCCCGTATCGGCAAGTATGGGAAAGACGGCAAGAGCCGTGCCATTCCCGGACACAACCTGACGATGGCCGCCCTCGGTGTGTTCATCCTCTGGCTTGGATGGTTTGGCTTCAATCCCGGCTCGCAGCTGGCCGCTTCCGGTGAGGTGAACCGCATTGCCATCAGTCATGTGTTCCTGACCACCAACCTTGCAGCCGCAGCTGGCGGAACAGCGACAATGGTCATCACGTGGTTGAAATATGGCAAGCCGTCACTCTCTTTGACGCTCAACGGCGTCCTGGCCGGATTGGTAGGCATCACGGCGGGTTGTGACCTTGTGTCGCCCATCGGTGCCGTAGCCATCGGCCTGGTATGTGGAGCTGTCCTTGTCTATTCCATCGAGTTCATCGACCATCGTCTTCACATCGACGATCCCGTGGGTGCTTCATCGGTACATGGTGTGTGTGGCATACTCGGAACGCTGTTGACTGGGCTGCTCTCCACGTCCAATGGTGCCCTCTATGGTCACGGCTGGGGATTTTTCGGAGCTGAGTGCTTTGGAATCCTTGTCATCGATCTCTGGGCTGCAGTATGTGGCTTCCTGCTGTTCTTCGGCATCAAAAAAGCGCATGGACTCCGGGTTGGGTCCCGTGTGGAAGAGGAGGGCCTCGACATTTACGAACACGGCGAGGCTTGTTATAACTAAAAAAAGAAAAAGGTATGAAAAAGATTGTTTGTTTTGCAATGGGTTTGGTCGTCAGTTTGACCACCTTTGCACAGGAGAAAGTTGAGACCACCATTTGTGGTGATGTCGTGAGCAGTTACATCTGGCGTGGCCAGGACTTGGGAGATGTGTCGCTGCAGCCGACTCTCGGCATAGGCTACAAAGGCCTTTCATTGACGGCATGGGGAAGTGTCGGATTGTCTGACCCTTCTGACACGAAGGAATTTGACTTGACGTTAGGATACACCATTGGTGGTTTCAACATCGGCATTACCGATTACTGGTTCAATGGTGGCCTTGACCCCGAGAACCGATATTTCAAGTACGACGCCCATGGGACGAATCATGTCTTTGAGGCAAATGTCGGCTACGATTTCGGACCTGCCAGCCTGCAGTGGTACACCAATTTTGCTGGCAATGACGGCATGAACAATGACGGAAAGCGGGCTTACAGCAGTTACGTCGAACTTGCAGTTCCATTCAAACTTGCAACCGTTGACTGGACTGCTACAGCTGGTGCCGTCCCCTTCGCAACAGACTTTTATGGTACGGATGGCTTTGCTGTCACTAACCTTGCCTTAAAAGCAACAAAGGAAATCAAAGTGAGCGAATCGTTTTCCGTTCCTGTTTTTGGGCAAGTCATCGCCAACCCTTGTTCGCAGAAGGCATATCTGGTTATAGGATTCACATTGCAACCGTAATGATCACGAATTCCTCAGCACTGCAAGAGGATTTCTCGAAAAAAGTATTGTCTTAAAGGACAATGTGACAATCTGATTGATTATTCTCATCGAGAATAATCAATCAGATTTCCTTCTATACCATAGGCGCGGAACTCACCATTGACGTAGCAGACCCGCCAGGGATGATAGGCCTTCATCGCCAGCAGTATCTGGCCTGTTGCTCCGATGGCGTCGTGATTCGTTGACCTTATGATGATGAAATCGACACATCGAGTGAATTATTCTTCCGAAAGGAGTATTTTTCTCTGATTTTGTGTTATCTTTGTCATGTCATAGAACCATAGAACATGAAACATTTCATCATCATCCTGTTTGTCATTCTTGGATTCGTGCAGCCAGCAGCAGGCCAGGAAACACAACCTCGCAAGAAAGTGGCCCTTGTGCTTAGTGGCGGTGGAGCAAAAGGTGTCGCCCACATCGGTGTACTGAAGGTTCTTGAGAGAGCCGGCATCCCCATCGACATCATCACTGGCACCAGTATGGGGAGCATCGTGGGTGGACTGTATGCCTGTGGAAACGATGCCATGCGACTTGACTCCATCGTAAGGTCACAAGACTGGTCAATTGTGCTGTCGGACAGGGACAACTTGAAATACCAAAGTCTGAAAGAGCGTGAGCAACACAACACCTATGCCCTTTCTACCAGTTTGAGGTTGAAGAAAAAGAAACAATCTATTAGTGGCGGCTTCATCATCGGTAAGAATATCGGCAAGCTTTTGCGAACCTTCACTTATCCCTACACTGATTCTATCGATTTCGACACCCTCCCCATACGGTTTGCTTGTGTCGCAACCGACGTGGTGGACAACAGCGAGATTGTTTTCCACCGTGGCGTGGTCAGTGAAGCCATGAGGGCGAGCATGTCGATCCCCGGGGCTTTCGCCCCCGTGAGAAAAGGCAAACAAGTGCTTGTGGATGGTGGACTGCGCAATAATTATCCTGCCGACATCGCCAAAGAGATGGGTGCCGACTACATCATCGGTGTGTCGGTGGCCGGCAAACAGCGAACAGCCGAAGAATTAAGATCCACAGGCGACATCCTCTTGCAAATCGTAGATTTCAACTGCAAGAACAAGTTTGATGATAATATGTCCATCACCGACATCCCCATCAAGGTCAATACAGAAGGTTACAGTACGGCTTCTTTCACCTCGTCAGCCATCGACACGCTGATTCAGCGGGGCGAGGATGCTGCGATGGCTCATTGGGATGAGCTTGTGGCCCTCAAGGAGAAACTATCTCCAATACAAGTCAAACCACGCACCCTGTCCGTTCAAGAACCCTTGTCTAACAACCCGTCTTGTCGAATTGGTGAGTTGGTCTTTTCAAACATGACCTCAAGCGACGAGATGTTCCTCCGCAAGAAATTCAAGTTGGAAGAAGGCGACAGCATTGATGCTGAGCGTGCCGACCTCATCACCATCTCCATCCGCCTTGACCTGTTTTATCAAAGTGCTGATTTCAATATCGAACG
The DNA here is from genome assembly GCA_902776475.1 of uncultured Prevotellaceae bacterium. Classification (GTDB taxonomy): domain Bacteria; phylum Bacteroidota; class Bacteroidia; order Bacteroidales; family Bacteroidaceae; genus Prevotella. The sequence continues at coordinate 33,309 of CACYQD010000033.1, forward strand.
CAACGCCATTGACATGCCAGACGGCACTAAAGCAGCAAGGGTCACTCTCATCGCCGGAGAGAAAAAGCCCAACAAGATCAGTGCAGGCGTCCGTTTCGACAACGAGGAGATATTGGCACTGCAGAGCAACATCACCTTCCCCATACGCAAGCGGCTGCCCATGCAGTTTGATTTCACATTCCGTTTGGGAAAACGCATCAAGGCAGAAGGCAACTGGGAAATGCACCCCACCAACTTCCTTCACCCCTCCGTTAACCTGGCTTTCCTCCGCAGCGAAATCGACCTTTTCGAGTATGGCGCAAAGAGTTACAATCTCAGCTACAACCGCCTGACCGCCGAGGTCGCCCCTTTGACTTTCATCGTACGCAATTTCCATATCAGCATGGGAGCTGCTGTTGAATATTATTACAATTACAAACTGTTGCTTGACCAAGTGCAGGAACACTATATAGAGTTGCCCAAGCATGAGCATTTCATCAGTTACTTCGCAAAAGTGAACTATAACGGCGAAAACAATTGGTATTTCCCCACACGCGGAAGCAAGTTTAATGCACGGTATGCTTATTACACCGACAATTTCATCAAATTGAACGACGATATCGGCTTGCACGAACTGAGCGCGATGTGGCGCACCAATTTCTCCCTCGGCAAGCACCTGACTATCCAGCCCATGCTCTATGGCCGGCTTCTTCATTGTGAGAACTCGCCCATCATCTTATGCAACATCATGGGTGGAGAGTGGTTTGGACATAGCATTGATCAGCAACTGCCCTTTGCCGGAGTGGGTCACATCGAACTTCAGTGGGACAAGCTCATCGCCGCACAGATACGGGCACAATATGCGGTGACAAAGAACAGTTTCATCTTGTACAGGTTTTCCGCTGCCCAGAATGGAGACACATACCGTGAAGTTTTAGAGCGTAGGACGATGCTTGGTTCCTCGATGAGCTATTATTATAATGCCCCAATTGGTCCATTAGGTATGTCCTTGGGTTACAGCAATGTTACAAAAAAAGTATACTTTTACTTAAATCTCGGATATGTCTTCTGAACCTGGCTTCCTTTTGTCTTCCATGATGGTGAGTATGTCGCCAACAAACAAGTGAATGACAAGACATTCTGAAGATGATTGGCAAATAAAACAGATTTCTCAAAACTTTTGCTTAATTTTGCAGCGATGCCCATGATGACCAATCAGAATATTGATCCATTGCAGCGGATGCTGGTGACTCAATCGAAAATTATCAAAACTGTAACGACAAATATGAAAAGATTTTTCATCCTCACGCTGATGGCTGTTGCTATGATCGCAGTTTCAGCACAGACCAAGAAAGTTTCCATCCTCGGTGACTCGTATTCCACCTTTAAGGGCGTTATCCCTGCCAATTACTCCTCTTTCTACCCCAATGATAGAAACGATGTCGTTGAGGTAGAACAGACCTGGTGGAGTCTTTTTATCAAAGCCAAGGACTATCAGTTGGAGAAAAACGATTCATGGGGTGGAACCACCATCTGTGGCACAGGCTACGGCGGAATGGACTTCTCACGCAACAACTTTATTGCGCGTGTCGACAGTCTGGGCAATCCTGACATCATTTTTGTATTTGGAGGGACCAACGACGCATGGGCCAAGGCTCCCATAGGCGAATATCAATATTCCGACTGGACCAAGGACGATTGCAAGAATTTCCGTCCCGCTCTCGCTTGCCTGCTCGATATGCTTCAAAAGCGCTATCCCCAGGCAGCCATTTACTCACTGCTGAATTCCGAACTCCAGGAACCCATCAATGAGTCTTTCCGTGAGATTTGCAAGCACTACAACGTCCAGCTCATCGAACTCCACGACATCGAAAAACAGAATGGTCATCCCTCTATCAGCGGTATGAAAAGCATCTGTGACCAGTTGATGGAAGCCATCCGTTGAGAATAAGCCTGTTCTGTGATATACAAAGAAATGACTAATAGTAATAATCGAATAATGAAGAATATGAGAAGATGTATCATGTTTTTTGCCCTTATTGCAATGGTGATGCCTTGCATGGCACAGCAACTTAACTATTCGGTCAGCGGCATCTGTGCTGATGAAGGCAAGAAGGTCTATCTCGTAGACAATATGACAGAAAACGCGATCGATAGCACGGTGGTCAGCGACGGAAAATTCTCATTTTCCGGCCCTGCAGCGAAGGATGCATTGATATCCGTGAAAGTTGAGGACCGGAAATGGACAACGGATTTTTTCAATGATGGCACACCTGTAGTCATTAACGTCAACGACAGTACGCTGAAAGGCTCTCCGCTGAATGAGCGTCTGACGAAGTTGGAAATTGAACAAAATCTCCCCATGAAGGCATTTGCGGCAAAGACTTCCAACATGACAGAGGAAGAACTGTTGAAAAATCAAGATGAGATCTTGGACGAGATGAACGCGGCGATTGACGAGCAGATGGCCTTCGCCAACAAGGTCTTCAAAGAGGAGCGCAATTCCCTGATACCCGTGGCGTTCGCCGGATATTATTTCTTTGAAAATGGTGTAGAAGCATACGACGAGTTGGTGAAGGAGCAAGTCGTCTTTGCCAACCATCCCCTTCTGAAGAGGACGAGAGATGAAGTGGAAGAGCTATTGCAGCCAAAAGATAGTCCTAAGACAGCCTTCATCGGTCAGCAGTATACCGATTTGGAGATGGCCGACCCTGACGGAAAGATGCACAAGATCAGTGAACTGGTAGGTGAGGGCAAGTGGGTGCTCGTAGATTTCTGGGCTTCATGGTGTGGCCCTTGCCGAGCTGAGATGCCCAATGTGCTGGAAGCCTACAATAAGTATCACGCGAAAGGGTTTGAGGTGGTTGGTATTTCCTTCGACGAGAAAAAGGATGCATGGGTGAATGCCATCGGCAAAATCAATATGCCATGGATGCAACTCTCTGACTTGCAGGGCTGGAAATGTGCCGCCGCCCCAGCATACAAGATTGATGCCATCCCCGACAATATTCTCATCGACCCGCAGGGTATAATCATTGCACGTGCACTGCGTGGCAAAGCCTTGCATAGTCATCTCCAGAAAATCTTCGGGGAGTAAAGATAAAGGAAGAGAGAAATCGGAAGTTATGAAACAGATTCTTGCTGTATTCATATTGGTTTTGTCAAATGCCATATCCGTCAAAGGCCAATGTGACATGCTGATTGATTATTCTGTCGGGAACATTTCATCAACTTCCCATGGGATTTTGAGAATGCTTCTTCCTGACGGAAAGAGCACCATTGTGCTTGATGACACTGTCAGACAGATGCAAAAAGAATGTCATTTGGAGCAACTTGGCGAATATCGACTGACTGTTGTATTTTCCAATGCCATATCCGGCAGGGATTCCTTGGAGAGAACTTTCACACTGACAGGTGAAGAATACAAGGTGGAAACAACAGCTCATTTTAGCAGAGAGCTGAAAGACTTGTCTGATTGGAAAAGCAAAGACTCCATCAACTCTGGTCTATTCACCATCACCAAGTATTCTCATCCTTCTCCATTGGTAAAGATGAAATATTTCCGAAACTCTACTGGTGAGAATAACGAGTTTCCCGGTCCGCAGTTCTTTGTCAAGAATGAGAGCCGGGACACTCTTTATGGAGAATGGCTCCCCGGCTATTTTTGGGGTAGATTCTCCAGATGGGTTGATGGTGAATATGTGGGCAACCACAGCGGTCTGATTTGTACGACATGGGATGACGAACCACCACTTTACCCTGATTCCGTCAAACCGGCATGGGTGGCAAGTTTCGGGGCGAGGATTCCTCCCGGCAAGTACCGGTTCAATTTGTATTATTCCACAGAGAATAACATAAAAGGAACTGCAACGAAAATTTATGAATCCGATACCTTCAGATGGTGGAGCTCCGTACAAAACTGGCATTTGTTGACTTGTGAGTTTGAAACAAAGCCAAAGGAGTCTTTAAAACCCTCTTCAAAACAGTAAATACCATCAATCCTTATAATCCATCTTGCCTGGTACAAATCATGTCGCATCAAGGGGATTGGGTGGACAGATGGCATGATCTATGGAAAACGGAAGGGTAACCGACTATTGTTGCCTGTAGTTTCTTCTGAAATGAATCCCCCCATACGTAGGGTGTTTTCCCGTTTTTTATAGGGAAAACACCCTTTCACTTTAGGCATAATCCCTTTTGTTGACATAAATTTCGTCTTACCTTTGCAGTAGAAAACAAGAGATAAGCAACAAGAAGTTCAACCATCAAAACTTAATAGACATGAAGAAGATGATGACCATGGTGATGATGATGACGATAGCCATCTCCGCCGCAGCAATGCCGTACAACACCGCACGCAACGAGGCCCTCTTCTTGAGCGACAAGATGGCCTACGAGCTCGGACTGACAGCAACACAATATGAGGCAGTGTATGAGATCAACCTCGACTACCTGCTCAACATCGATACCCGCGCCGACGTGTTCGGCTTCTGGTGGGAAGTTCGTAACCGCGACCTGCGCTATGTGCTCAGCACCTGGCAGTATGACCGCTTCATGGCCAGCGCATGGTTCTACCGTCCCGTCATCTGGGCCAACAGTGGCTGGACATTCAGCATCTACAGCCGCTACGCCATGGACCGGATGTTCTACCATCGTCCCGCAGTGTTCGTGACCTTCAAGGGTGGCCACAGCCATAGAGACGGCAGCTTCTATGCCGGACACCACTTCGACAGACCCAATCCTCCCAAAGGACATGGCAATAACCCTCCGATGGGCAATGGCAATCACAACAATAATAACGGAAACTGGAACCACAATGGCAACGGCAACCACAACAATGGAAACCACAACGGCAACCACAACAATGGAAACTGGAACCACAATGGCAACGGCAACCACAATAACAATCACAATCCTTCGGTGAACAACGGCAACCGTCCCATGACGGGTAATGGCAACAGCAATCCCTCGATGGGTGGCGGCTTCGGCAACAGCCATCGCAGCGGGTCAGCCACTACTCCCAGCCGTACCTTCGGCAGCCATCCTTCCGGCAACGTGGCCAGCAATGGCAACAATGCTCCCAAGAGAACTTTCGGAGGTGCCCGCAAGTAAGCTTACTCCATCATATACAGCATGGGCAACCATGATGCACTGACCATCTCCACACCCTCGATTTGGGGGTGTGGAGAGTCTTTTTTTGTCATACAATTTCAATCAGGAAAGGGTAATGTCTACACTCCTAAACTACCACACTCCTACACTCCTTTCAACTTTTATAGTTGAAAAGAATTAATCATCATAACCATCATCAAAGCCCTCTTTATAGTCATCCTCATCCTCGTCATCATCCTCATCCATTCCCACCTGCATGCCGGGCTTACCTGCCAGTCTGTCTTCCTCAGCCATGGCTTCTCCGTCTAGATAGCCATCATCGTAAGTGCCGGAGATCGCTTGACCCGTTGAAATGTCCATGACCTCTTTGTTTGGGGATAACGTATCGCTCTTCGTGCTGTCTGCATGTTGGACTTCCGTTGGCATTACGGCATTTCCCTCCACGGCGGGTTGGCTGTCTGCCTTTTTCGGCTCTTGACCACAAGATACCAGAAAAAGGACGATGGCGAAGATGGCAAATCTTATTCTCATCTTATTGTTCAAGAATATGCGTGGCCATGTTGTCCGCCGACTGGATAAGCGACAACAGCGGATAGCGGTTGCCAGCCTCGCTGATATTGCTCTTTGCCTCGTAGCTTTGGAAGGCCAAGTCCCATGCACCCATGTGCCAGCGGATGGCCACTGTCTCGTCGAGCGTCAGCTTCAGACCCAGGCTCAGCAGCATGATCACCGACTTCTCTCCGTGGCCGACTGGCATCCGGGAATAGTCCGTCTCATAGGCGTCATACTGTTCCCATTGCCCCAGGTCGTTCTTGTTCCACTTCTTGGCTTTTTTGTAGATGTTGGCCTTGCAGATGTCATGAAGCAAGGCTGCGATGATGATGCTCTTCTCAGCCAACTTCTCTTCCTTCTCCGGCTTCATGGCCACTATCGGTCCACGCAAGGCCATGGCCATGTCATAGACATTCAAGGAATGTTCCATCAAGCCACCCTCGAAGCTCAGGTGATGTTTGGTGGATGCCGGAGCGGTGAAGAACCCAGATTTCTCCAGATAGTTGATGACCTCCTCGATGCCCTGCCTCCCAGTGGAACGCAGCAGCTCTATAAAACGTACTTTTTTCTCTTTCATGATTTCCCGATCAGTGCTTTGCTGACAAAAATACGCTGGAAGGCGATCGCCAATTTGTTGTTCATGTGGATAAACATAAGATAGCCAATTAATGAATATTTGAAATTTCTCGACAAAGTTACTAAAAAGTAGCATATTATCAGAATTATCGACTGATACTTTTTCAAAGATGTGACATTATTGTTGTTGAAGTTTTTTCACTTTTTCCCCTATTTCCATATTTGAAAAATCAGCGAAAACCACACTTTTTTGTCGTTTTCGCTGAATTTAAAATTTGTCTCATTGACAAATTGTCATCAAAATAGTGACATCTTGTCACATTATGAGCAATGGCACGCTTGTTGCAACAATAGGGGTGAGAGCCAAGGAGTTATCCAAGGTAATCTCAAACAACATCGTATAACTAAAATATAATTTGGAGGTAAAGATTATGTTACCAGTAATGTTTAGAAATGAATGGTTCCCAACACTGTTTAATGAATTCCTGGACAATGATCTTATGCCTCGTGCCAACACTACAGCACCTGCCGTAAATGTGAGGGAAGATGAGAGTGCCTACACGATGGAGCTGGCCGCTCCGGGCATCAAGAAAGAATATTGCCGGGTGAGCATCAACGACGACGGTAATCTCTGCATCGCCATTGAGAACAAGATGGAACACAAGGATGGGGATAAGAAGCACCACTATCTGCGCCGCGAGTTCTCCTACTCGAACTACGAGCAGAACTACACGCTGCCGGAGGATGTGGACAAGGAAGGCATCGCAGCCAAGGTGGAGAACGGCATCCTGACCGTCACCCTGCCTAAGGTGAAGAAAGAGGAGAAGAAAGCCGCCAAGGCCATCGAGATTTCATAGCATCATATAACAATCAGTAAGCGAATGGGAGCAGTTCCACAATGGGGCTGCTCCCATTTTTTTTAGGGGCAACGAGCAATCTGGCCACCTGCTCTGTCTCAGCATGGCATAGCTCCTCTTGATAGTAGAAGATAAAGAAGTGGATCTCATCTCATGGGGAATGAGTTTTTCCCAAACAAAGAAGGAAAAAAAGAGTAATAATCGTATAGAAAAACATAATTGTTTTTGTATATTTGCAGCAATATTCGGTGGTTTCCCCTCTATCATGACAACCGGATATGTAATAAGAATAAAATGTCTCATTAAAAACCTAACATTATGAAAAGGATATCATTAGCTATCATGTTTGCCCTCTGCACCCTGTCAGTGGCTGCACAGGACGTCATCCGCGTGAATTATAAAGGTGCCAAGCCCACCATCAGCGACTTCGCATGGGCTCTGCTGTCCAATTATGTCTGGGACGAGGAAGACGATGTTCTCGACGAGTCGAAAAACGCAGCCAAGAGCGCTTGGACACAATATCGCAAAGGTCTTCCGCTGGATGAGGGCGATAAAATCACCGTCGACCAGAAAAACGGCTATGCGGTCTATGAGTCCAGAGATGGGGAAGATTTGCTGATGGTTGAGATGTGCTACTGGAACGAGGCAGACCAGAAACATAAACTGTTCGCCTACAATGTGAAATGTTACGACGGCGGCAGATATTCCCCTGGACAGTTTGACGGCCTCACTTTCTACCGCTACGACAATGCCACGAAGAAGATGACCTTATGTGAGGCTCCCGGTTTTGAAGTGGTTTATGGCACTGAAGACGGAGCATGGGTCTCTTACGACCTGCCGCGAAGCGGCAAAGACATCATCTACACGGAGTGGAAAGGCAACGCGAAGAAGCAGAAGATCCTGAAGTGGAACGGGCGCCGCTTTAGGTAATGACGAGATTAACGCAGAAAAATACTAAGATGATTAAAGAATCCAAAGGTATTGCCATCATTTCAGGCGATCGTAACATCACTTTCTCTGAACTCCTTCAGCGCATCGCACTATACAACCGGAAGTCACCCATCAAAACTGGTGAAAGGACGCTCATATTCTCAGAAAACCGCGAAGGATGGATCTACGCTTTCTACTCGGTATGGGCTAACCATGGCATCGCTGTTCCTGTGGATGCTTCCTCAACGGTCAGCGACGTGGCTTATATCATCAACGACTGCAATCCCGTGTGCGTATGGACTTCCCGCGAGAAGATGGAGGTGATGAAGGCGGCCGTCAAGGAGACGGGCAGGCCGGTGGATATTCATCTGATTGACGACTACGAAACGGCAGAGACAGACGGCACGAAAGCAGAGATTACATACAAGGAGGAAGATACGGCCCTCATCATCTATACTTCGGGAACAACGGGATCGCCTAAGGGTGTGATGCTCTCGTTCCAGAATATATTGGTCAATATCCGTGCCGTTTCAGAGGAAGTGCCGATCTTCACGCCTGAGCGTCGCACGCTCATCCTGTTGCCCCTGCATCATGTGCTGCCCTTGGTGGGAACTGTTGTGATGCCACTCTATGTGGGTGGAGGTGTGGCCATCTGCCCGTCGATGTCTGGACCCGACATCATGGACACCATGCAGAGAGGCAAGATTGCCATCATGATTGGTGTCCCGCGACTATGGCAGACGCTTTATGGAGGCATCAAGAAGAAGATTGATGCCAATGCCCTCACACGCGGACTATTCAGTCTCTGTGCCCGTATGAACAGCGTGGCCTTCTCCCGCTTCATCTTCAAGGCCGTCCACAAGAAGATGGGCGGACAAATCAAGTATATGGTCAGTGGAGGCGCAGCCCTTGAACGCGAGGTGGCACTGGGATTGCAGACACTGGGCCTGGAACTGCTCGAAGGCTACGGAATGACGGAGGCTGCTCCCATGATAGCTTTCACCCGGCCCGGCGACTTGTTTCCCAACTGCGTGGGCAAGCCGCTACCGGCCATGGATTGCAAGATTCAAAACGGCGAAGTCTGCGCCAAGGGTCCCAACGTCATGCAGGGTTACTATAACCGTCCTCATGAGACGGCAAGTGTCATCGACAAGGACGGTTTCCTGCACACGGGCGACCTCGGCTACTTCGACGATCACGGGCGCCTCTATCTCACAGGCCGCTGCAAGGAGATCATCGTGCTCTCAAATGGTAAGAATGTGCAGCCCAGCGAGATAGAATATAAACTGGAGAAATATACAGAGCGCGTCAAGGAAACAGCTGTCGTGCAGGATGGCGACATGCTGCGTGCCATCATCGTGCCCCAAGAGGAATGGGCCAGGAACCTGACGGACCAAGAGGTGGAAGAGGCACTGAAGCGCGATGTGCTGGAACCCTATAACCTCACGGTGACCAACTACAAGAAGCTCATGAGCCTGTTTGTCTATCGTGGAGAGCTGCCTCGTACCAGGCTGGAGAAACTGCAGCGTTACAAGCTCAAAGACATCCTTGCTGCAGGCACATCGGCCAACATTCAAGAGAAACCTGAAAAGGAAGCAGAGGAACCCACCTTTGAGGAATACCACATCCTAAAAACATTTATCGAGGAAGAGAAACAGATCAAGCTGCACCCCACCGACCACATCGAGACCGACCTGGCCTTCGACTCGCTGGACATGGTGGCACTACAGGGATTTATCCAGCAGACCTTCGGTACCAACGTCAATGCAGCCGATATGCCAGGCTTCAAGAATATCCAGGCATTGGCAGAACACGTGGCCTATAGCAAAACCCGCATGGAGGTGAAGATAGAGGACTGGCATGAGTTTCTCAACACCGACTCCTCCGGTCTGGTGCTGCCACAGGGCAACCTCAGCATGCCGCTGTTTCTGAAATCATCCCGCCTGCTGTTCAAAGTCTACAACCGTCTTTCGTTCAAAGGTACTGAAAACATTCCGGCTCATGGCCCGATGATCATTACACCCAACCATCAGAGCTATCTCGACGGAGCGCTGGTCTCTATCGGACTTCCAATGAAGATACTGAGGGACAGCTATTTCTATGCCACAGAAGAACACCTTCAGGGGGCTTTCCGCCAATATTACGCACGCCACAACAACATTATCATCATGGAACGGGGTAATCTCCGTGACTCCATTCTCAAACTGGCTGAGGTACTCAAGCGAGGCAAGAATGTGATTATCTTCCCTGAAGGTTCACGTACGCGCACTGGCAGACTGACCGATTTCAAGAAGACTTTTGCCATCCTCAGCCGCGAATTGCAAGTCCCCATCCTGCCTGTGTGTATCAGAGGGGCTTTCGAGGCATTGCCACGCTCCAGACATTTCGTCTCGCCACACAAGATTGAGGTTGAGTTTCTGAAGCCTGTCGTTCCAGACAGCAATCTTTCATACGACGAGATTGCCAATCAGGTGAAGCAGATCATTAACAGCAGGTCACTCGACGCCTTGAGGGATTGTGAGCGTTCGCCAAGATAATTTGCATGATCAATAATTTCGTACCTTTGATTCTGCTATGACGATAGACTTGTATATCAACGAAGCAAATGACTACGCACGTGATATAGGTGCGCCAGTCTATCACCCCCACGTCTCGGTGATACACTATGACGAGGTGGGGGAGATACGCCACACGTTGAACAGGATCAACTGCTATGGCATTTTCCTGCAGCAGGAGTTCCCTGAAGGCCTGACTTATGGCATCGGCACCTATCATGAAGGCGACGGATCACTGATGGCTTTCTCCCCAGGGCAGATAGGAGGCAAACTGGATGACGGCACGCGAAGGCAGTATTATGGTTGGGTACTGCTGTTTGACAACGAGTTTATCCAAGGTACAACTATAGAACAGAAGCTCGACGGCTATCAATTCTTCTCCTACAATTCCAATGAGGCACTCATCTTGACTCCAAATGAAAAGGATATTCTCGACCGGCTCATGGCAAAGCTGCGTCAGGAGTTGGAAACGCAGTCTCAATCATTTGGACATGATGACATCGTCAGAAACTACATCCTGCTGATCCTCGATTACTGCAACCGCTTCTATTTCCGCCAGTTCAAGGAAATGGCAGCTGAAGGCAGCGATATCCTCAGTCGATTCCAGCAAGTACTGACCGACTATTATACGAATGGCTTGCAAAAGACCTACGGACTGCCAAGCGTAAAGTACTGTGCCAGTGAACTGTGTCTTTCACCAGGTTACTTTGGCGACATCATAAGAGATGCCCTTGGTGAAAGTCCGAAGGACTACATACGCAATTTCGTCGTCTTACGCGCCAAAAATCTCATCCTTAGCGGAAAGGCCATCGTCCAGGTGGCAGAAGAACTGGGGTTTGAATACCCCCAGCACTTCACCCGAATGTTCAAGAACACAACCGGTCTGACCCCGAGAGAATTCTTCGACAATCAGCGTAAAAAGTAACGTTCCTTATTTTTGTGGTTTTGTCCGCAATCTGTCTGTACAGGTTGCGGACCGCTTGCTAATAGTTTTTATTGCCAATCAAGGATAAAACCAAAGTGGTAAGGCTTGTTTCCGTCGATGGTGTATTGGGGTAGGGTGGGTTGCCCCCAGGTATCGACGCCGCCTACGCCATGGATGTTCAGGTCGATGTTCAGATTGACAAAACGGCCGCGCTGGATTTCATGGGGATGACGGACGCCTTCGAGATCCTCTTCGCCGTAGTCCCATGCTCGTATGCAGAGAGGCTGCAAACCGTCGATTCTAAGGGTCTTCTTCCCATTGGTGATGGAGAACCACCGTACGTCAGTCCGGCAGCCATTGTCCTGCGGATGGATGTATTCGGTCTCATATTCAGCCAGAGGCATTTTATACCGCCCGAGGAAGGCGCTGCGCTTGCGGTCGGGGTAGTTTTCCCATGGACCACGACCAAAATACTCGATGTCGGTAAAGTCTGCCGGCAGGCGCATCCGCATGCCCAACTTGGGGAGCAGTGGCTTGTCAGTGCCAGTGGGACGGTAGTCCAATTCTACGAGGATGCTGTGGTCATTGATGACGGTGTATCGCACCGTGACATCGGTGACCTCCTTCCATACGGCCGAATTTCGTGCGAAACCTGCGGCATGTTGGTTGTCGTTCTCGGGTTTCCAGAAATAGGGCTCGAGGGGCGCCTGCAGCATCTCGCTGCCATCGACAATCCACGAAACGAGGTCGTTGCCGTCGATGGAGATTCCCTTGGCGACAGTCTTGTCGGCAAGTGGATTTTTCGCTGGTCTCAAACTCTTGTTTGTTTCGGGGAAATCATAGGGAGAGAGCACAAATTGTTCGCTGGCCACAACGAAGCCTTTCTTGGCCCAAGGTTTGTCTTCCTTCAGCCGTGCGGAGACATTCAGCAACCGCTCTCCGTCGATGACGGTGGTGTCGCAGACGATGTCGTACTCACTGACGTTGGTGAAGAAATCGCGGTTGACGATGCGGAGTCGGTTGTCATGGAGTTCGAATTGGAGAGGCTGATACACGTGCTGCACTTCGTAGTAGTGGGGATGCGGCTTGCGGTCTGGAGCCAACAGTCCGTTGATGCAGAAGGCGTCGAGGTTGGGCTTGTCGCCGTAGTCGCCACCATAGGCGAAATATTCCACTCCGTTCTCTTTCTTGATAAGTCCCTGGTCCACCCAGTCCCAGATGGCGGCACCTGCGATGCTGGAGTCGGCATAGATGACGTCCCAGTATTCCTGCAGGTTGCCCATGGAGTTGCCGCCCATGGAGTTGCCCATGGCATGGGCATACTCACGTGCGATCAGCGGCTTCTCCGTTTCCTTCTCAGCCTCTCTCTTCAGCGCCTCGGGAGTGGGATAGCCGAAGTCGTGGAGGGCGGAGTAGCGGGGATGGCAGTCATAGAAGGGCAAACGAGTGGAATCGAGTTGACACACCCTGTCGTACATCGCTTGGATGTTCGGTCCTACGCCGCCCTCGTTGCCCAGGCTCCACAGGATGACACAGGGGTGGTTGTAGTCGCGCTTCACCAGCGACTCGGCACGGTCAACATGAGCGTCGCGCCAGGCTGCATCGTGCCCCATCTCCTCGTTGGCATAGCCATAGCCGTGACTCTCCTGGTTGGCCTCGTCCATCACGTAGAGTCCCCATCGGTCGCAGAGTTCGTAG
>CACYQD010000034.1 GCA_902776475.1 uncultured Prevotellaceae bacterium
GGCCTCGTGCCCCGAGATGTCGTCATGCACATAACCGAGAGGCAACTGTGGATTGGTGCATTCCACCCACAAGGTGTCAGTCGGCAATGGGACCTCGAGTATCATGTGGTTCATCTGCTGGAAATTCGGGAAGTCGGGCAACAGCTTGTCCTGCTGAGTGCTGATGGCCACGCAATGGCTTGGGATTCCTGCCTCGGCAAGAAGTGCCATCATGTAGTTGCTCAAGGCCTTGCAGTCGCCGAAGCCTTGACGCCATACCTCCGAGGCTGTCATGGGCTGGTAACCACCGATTCCGAGTTGGATGCTCACATACCTTGTATGCTCTCCGAGAAACTTGTATATGGCAGCCACTTTCTCCTTGTCGGAGGCGCAGCCGGCTGTGAGTTGGCGCACTTTGGCCTTTGCTTCTTCAGGTAAGTCACCACGGTCGGAGAAAAGGGAATACTCCCAGGCTCCTAAGTCGCGCCATGACAACAGACTGCCGGCGGTCTTGTAATAGGAGAACCGTGATGGGGCGAAATAAACCTTCGGCGAAACTTCGCTCAAAGGGAGTCCGTATTCCGACTTCCTGATTTCCTTGAGGTTGTCGAACTGAAAGTGCAGGCAGTTCTTGCCGTCATGACTTGTCTTCACAGGTGCTACGGATGAGTTCACCATTTTGTAGCGCAAGGGGTAGTCGGTAGGGTATGTGATATCGTAGGAGGCTTTCTCTACCGCCGTGTTGTAGCTGTCGAGGGGTGAGAAGATGGGGAACGAGACGTTGTTGCGCTTGAAGTTGACAGTGATGTCGCAGGTGGCCACGACAGGGTAAGACGGTGGCGTCACATCGAGGTAGAGCATGTATCCATCGGCTGCCAGGCCCTCGGAAAATTCGGTGCGCATCAGGTCTTTCTGCTTGAATGTGCGGAGCAGGCGCCCAGAGGCGTCCGAAAGCGTGAGTTGGAACTTGTCCAGAGACATGTCGTTGTCCAAGTATAGGGAGAAGTCGGCATGATGGGCACCGTTGGCATTCTGGATAAGCACGGCACGGTGTTTCACCAGCGTGAACGACACCTCGTTATGGATGTCCACGGCATTGGTCTCCACCAGCACCACGGCATCGGCGCCTTGACCATGCACAGGCATCACCCCCATGGCCAAGGCCAGCAAAGCCAGTCGCATTGTTTTCCGAATCGTCCTCATGTCAGTTCTTCTTGAGCACCACCATCTCGTTGCATTTCTCTATCATGGCGTCGTATATCTGGCGCAGGATGTCGTATTCTTGCGGCAGGAAGAGGGTCTTGCTGACAACGAAACGGTATTGCACCAGTATCTTCGTTCCCTGCATGGCATAATTCACACGCACGTTGAGCGCCTTGTCTTCGGTGGTCATGTTGAGTGGCTTGGGCATCTCCTCTACCTCGTAGCCGTCGGGCAACTGCACCGACGCGGCTATCGTGGTCGTATATTTGTATGGGTATTCCACGGGCAGGGTGCGGGTGACGGCCTTGAAGGGCGACTCGCTCATCACGGGGATGATAAGAGGATTGAAATAGATGTGTGAGCCGTCGGCTTCAGCCTTCTTCGTAAAGGAAAAACGTTCTGTGGCCATCGGCAAGAAGGCGGTGCGGTTGTCTATGACATATTCAGAGATGGTGATGCCGTCGCGCTCAGCCAGTTTGTTGATATACTTCAGGCTGTCGTCGGCCTCACGAAATTCGCTTTTCAGCGCTGCCGCAAGGTTGGCGTGCATTTGGGCGCTGTAGGTGCCCTTGATGGTGCCGTCGGGATTGATGGTGCCTTCGATGATGACATTGGCTTTGGAAGCCTCGAGCGACTGGAGATTGAGCCAGTTGCCTTTGCCGTCATCAGAGAGGAGCAGACCCTGCTCGGTGAGAAGGGTCGGAGGGAGCACATCGATGTATCCGTCTTCTACGGAAGCATCGATAAAGTGCACGGCCTTTCCGTCAATCACGCCCACCACGAAAGTATTGAGCTTGTTCAACGAAGGATGTGAGAAAGGCAGACGGCCCATCGAACGTCGGCTCATCACTACCGGATGAGCATCGAGTCCTGCTTCACGGTAAGCGCTGAGAAGGATGAAGTTCAGGTCGGCATTGCTGCCTGAGCCGTCTTTCAGGGTCTTCGAGGCCGACTCGGCAAAGAGGCGGTATTTGCCGTTCCATTTCAGTTTGCTTTTCAGGGCGGTATAGATGCCGGCCATTTTCTTCACCACCTCGGTCTCTTTCTCCACACCGCTCGATGCCACCAAGTCCTTGATGGGACAGACGCGCTTGATACGTTTGCCGAAGTCTTCGTCTTTCATCAGAGAAACTCCTATCTCGTCCCATGTAGAGGTGAAGTTCTTGTAGAGGGCACCGGGAATCTCGAGACCACGCAGTTCAGCGGCCACTTTCTTGCAGTAGTCGAGCGTACAGAAGACGTAGGAGTCGGATTTCAAGGCAGGTAGGTCACGGCCCTCAAACTCGTACCTTGTTCCGGTGCACGAAAGGGCACCGCTGCTGGCATCCACAAAGCGCAGACTTTCCTGACTCACTTTGTTCTGGGTCTGCACTATTCCGCTCTCATCGATATTGAATAAGAAATATTCGGGTATGAGCAGGTTGTAGTAGGTGTAGGCCACAGGGATTTCGGCCTGAGCCACCCAAGTGTCGATATAGAAGTAGTAGCCGCTTTCTTTCTTGTACTGGTATTCCACCACGGTGCCTTCCTTCACTTGCGGCACTGAGAACTTGAGCAGCATGTGGCTTTTGTCCACACGCTCATGGACGATGTTGTTATTCTCCATCTTCGTCTTCACCATCTTGCCGTTTTCCATGTTATAGGCCCATGCTTTCAAACCGGTAATTGTCTCACTCGCCGAACGCTCCTGTGGGTTGTCCAGATAGGGAATCTCCACGTCGGCATATTCCTTGCCCTCGGGCTTGAGAATCTTGATACGGGTCTTCACTTCGGTATAAACCTTGAAGTTACCGGCCAGGATATCATACCATGTGCGCGTGCTCTTGTAGAGGACGACGGCGGGAGCCGACTCGTCGGGCGCATACGAGGTCATGGTAAGTTCCTCCTTGGTGGGATTCCCGAATTTCACATCCAAGGTCTGTCCCATCAGAACAGACGAACAGGCCATGGTCAGAACGAGCAGCAGCATGCTGCGCATGAGTGTCTTTGTTTTCATAGTTCATAGTTGTTGGTTTTTTGTGATGGAAATCATTTTGCGATGCAAATTTAGATTAAAATTGGGAATACATAAGCCACATGGACTGACAAACGGAAGATTCCTAAAACAAGCTGGACTATTCCCTGTATAATACGGGAAATTCCCCCTGTCTGACGGGGAAAGCCGCAAAGAGGCCTAATCCTGTCCTTCGCTCATCAAGGCCCTGAAGATGGCTTGAAGATCCTTGGCGGCACGCTTGTCATAGAAGCCTTCGTCGGTATCTTCCGAGTTGCTCTTTGTCTCGATGCACTTGCCGTTCTCGTCGTAGTAATAACGCCATTCGTATTCATTGCCTTCCTCTCTGCCTCGGGTGTAGGAAAAGATGAGGTTCTCGCCCTGGGGATCGAAGAGATATTCGGAATAGCCGTCAAACATCATGGAAGAGGAATGATGGCTGATGAAGTAGCAAGCTTTGTCGAAATACATCTTGATGTCTGTCGTTCTGGGAGCTTCCTCGTCACCAAGGTCGTGAATGAGGATTTGTATGCCGTTGGGCATCTCGGCCTTGTCGTTTTTCGCAATCTTGTCCTTGGCCTGGGCATAGGTAGAGCGTATCTGCTGTATACGCTGAGCCTTCGGCGTGGTGGTTTTCACCTTCGCCTGGGTGTCAAGAGGAGAGAAATAGCCGTTGTAGGTGGCCATGTTGAAGATTTTTAAGTAATACTCCGCATTCTCCTTCTCGCTGTTATCTGTGGTCCAAGTGTTATGGGTGTTGTGCTTCGCTTCTATGCACTTTCCCTTGGTATCGTAGTAATAACGGGTCTCAACCACAAAGCCGCCGTCGGTTTCACCTTTCATATAGCAGAACATCACCTGCTGGTCTTTGGGGTTGACCAGTATTTCACGGTATCTGAGGTGACCATGGCATGTCCAATTCTCCACGATGAAATAGGGATGCTTTTTCGTGACGCCATCTGCAGATGTCTCGTCGAAGTAGTAGTCTATGGTTTCCTCGGCATAGAGCGGCACATCTTCATCATCCAGATTATTCAGGATGATACGCATATCCTTGAGCGACTTGCCGCCCTTGCCGTTCTGGTCTATTTTCTTCTTGGCCTGTGAGTAGGCTGCACGGATTTCCTTGATACGTGCGTCTTTTCCGCTTTGTGCCACTGCTGCTGTTACGAAGAGCAGGGTGATCAATAAAGTAATCAGTTTATTCATGATAAATGTAGGGATAGTTGATGTTTAAGAATAGGAGGAAACCGCATACTCAGAAACGGAAGACGTAGGCCGTGGTAAAGTATAGTTCGGCAGCCACGACATAGAAGACGAGCAGCGGTGCAGCAGAGGCGATGCCCTTGCAGAGCGAGGAGAACATATCCTCCAAGGAGCGCATCACACCGGTCAGCACACCGTATGTGACAGCTGTCACGATGATGCAGAAGGCAAGGGTCGGGATGAGGCTATGGCTGAAACTGCTGGGGAACAGCCGGCCAGTGACACTGAGCAAAGCGGCATGAGGCACAAAAGAAAGTGCAATGACCACCACAGCAAACAAGATCCACTCGACCAGTACGATGCGCAGGGCGAATGTCTGGCGATATGTCCGTTGGCGGCCGCTGCGCCTCAGTGCGGTAAGGATTTGACTGTTGACGACCGCCCCGTAAGCCATCGACAAGACCAGAAGCCAGACGAGGGGAGGCGTGGCCACATTGTCGATGAACGAGGCGAAGAACCACCTGATGCCCTCGTTGCTGAGCAATGAGCGCACCACGGGCTCCGGCGACGCGGCACTGATGATCCACGACACCAGAAAGAGCAGCACCTGCAAGACCAGCATGGCAGGCACGGCATAAATCGTCATTTTCCTTACCGTCTCAATCCTCATCAGGCACGAGGTTGTCGATATCGATAATACGGAGCTCACAGGCCCTGACCACCAACCGGGTGGCGTTCACGCCATTGCCGCCATTGCCATTGGGGAACAGTTTCTGGACCAGTTCGTTCTGTCTCTTCTCCAAACTTTTCACGCCGAAGGGCATTCCCCTCAGGTTGGTGATCTGCTCCTTGGTGTATCCCAGGGCAAGATGGCGGAGGAAGCGCTCGTCGTACTCATCGATTTCATAGTTGACCAAAGCCTCCTGCCTCATGAGCTGGCTGCCCACGCTGTACTTGAAGCGCTCGACGATCTTCTCCAGAATGGGTTGGTTGAAGACGAGCCGCTTGCCGCTCATGACGCTGAACACATCGCCACGTGTGAGGAGTTCGCCACTCTTGAGGATGATGCCGTCGCATCCTGCATCGAGCACATCGACCCACAATTTCTCATTGAGGATCTCGCCTGTGAAAATGAGAACCTTGACGTCACGGTACAGTTCCTTGGTCTGGCGGCAGATTTCCACACCGACGGTGGTCGAGCCACCGAGTCCCAGGTCAAGCAGCACGAGGTCGGGCAACTGCTGTTTGATAAGTTTCCAGTAAGCCATCTCACTGTTGGCTGTCCCGATGATCTGTGCCTCGGGGATGTCATTGCGGATAATGCCCTCCGTACCTTTCAGTTCGAGTGCCACATCCTCTACGATGATGATTTTAAATTGCTGCATATTCATTTAGATTTTCAGTTTTTCTCATTTTTCTTGATCAGCGGACCCCTGGCTTTCACCAGAGTCACTACGATATCGACCAGCCCCTGGGCGTTGTTGGTCGCCATGATGCCGCATCCCCGGGCATTGGTGGCCTCACCGACATCCCTCACAATCTGCCGGCAGAGCAGCAACGGCATGTTGGAGTGGGCAGGATTGAACAGTTCATGGCATTCCTCCTCTGACAGTCGCAAAGAGGGATAGGAAAAGCGGAACAAGACATAACGGTCGTCTTTTTCCTCGACAGTAATGACCGGTTGGCCTCCCCCACCCTGTTTTCTCAACAGGTCGATCAGATATCGGAGCATCTGCCTGTCGCCAAGGATATGGATGTCCTGCAAGGTTTTGTCAGCGAGTCGGGGAAGCAGTTCACCGATGCTCACTGACACGCATTCGGGCTTCACATTCTCCACCTGCCGCATGGCCTGAGCGCTGAGCAAGGCATAGATTTCCTTATAATAGTCGGCCAGTTCGGAGATGCCCTCCAACTCTCCGTCGCCCGACTCTATCAGGGTGCGGATGCGCGAGGGATAATACATCGTCTCATGCTTCAGCGTACTCAGGCAGTTGTCGAGCACGCTGTTGCTGACATGCAGTTTGTCGTTCTCAAACTGCAGTTTCCTCACCTCATCCTCTGCAAGGTCGATGTCGGTGAGCCTCTTCTGATTGGCGCTGATACTGGTTTGCAAGGTCTGTATCAGTTCGTCGGCGATTTTCTGCAAAGGCTCGGGCAACCGCTCATTGTCATAGAGGTTCTTCCGATGCTGGGAAATGGAGGCGCTTTTGCCCTCTACGTTGCCTGCCAACCGCTCGATCTCGGCGAGTTTCTTGCGGTTGTCGGCCTCCGACCGCAGCACGTCATTCATCGTCCTGACCCTTTCCAGGCAGAAGCGGTAGTACACCTGATGACGGTAGTAGAGCAGGAAATAAGCCATGAGTATCAGGATGGAGAGGATGATGAGAATGACCACGGCCATATATTTGTTGGATTTCGACTTCTGCATCACACGGCAGTAGTCGGAAAGGGTATTGTCGGCCGACATCTCCTTATACAATTGGGTATAGACCTTGTTGTTATACCTGTAGATGGCCCACTCATGCAGTGCGAGGGCTGCCACGGCCGACTCGTTGCGCAGGCGCAGGATCACATCGTAGTCAAACGGCAGGTGGTTGTGATACCACTGGATTTCAGACTGGAGCACGGACTTGTCGCTCTGAAGGACCAAGGTGTCGGAACCGGCTTGGAAGAATACATGATAAGCCTTGTTGAGCGCCTGGATGGTGGAGTCGGCATAGCTGATGGCCTCATCATACCGGTCGCTGGTGTTGCAAGCATAGATGCTGTCGGAGAAGCTGGAGGCCTTTCTCAGCAAACTGTCAGTGACAGCTGCGGCAGACCATGCCTGAGACCATGAAACCGCTGAAAGGGCCAAAGCCAGCAAGGTGCGCGCCACACCTTTCGGCAACCTGAAGTAGAAACGGCTGCCCTTTCCCATGCTGCTCTCCACGCCGATGTCGCAGACACTGAAGAGGGAACTGATTTTCTTGTATTTCTCGATGATACCCTTGCAGTTGACCAAACCGAAGCCATGCCCCTTTTCCTTCGGAGCGACGATTTTCTTTCCCATGCTGTCGATGGAGGAGGTTTCCTCGCCGAAGTGCTTTTTCTCAACACTGAAGACCTCTGCCATCTGCTGTTCTGTCATTCCGATGCCGGTGTCAGCGATGCTGACCTCTACGTATGACGACTCGTTGGAAGCCGACACGCGGACCGTACCTCCCTCAGGGGTGAATTTGCGTGCGTTGTCGGCCATCGTATTGATCATGAAAAGCGTCAGGATGCGGTCAGCCTTCACCCATTGATCCGTCGGGGTCACCTCGAGTTGGATGCCCTTGAGTTGGAAAGTTCTCCTGCTGTGCTCGACGATTTCAAAAAGGGTCTGCAAGGGGAAACTCTCGATGCGCAGGCTCAGGTCGCCCTTGCGGAGCTGTATCCACTGCGTGAGAATATCGTTGTAGTCGATGATCTTGTCGGTGAGTTCGGCCAGGTAAGCATAGCGCTCTGCCCGCAGTCCAGGTTCCTCGTCGGCCGTGCGCAACTTGTTGATTTCATGCAGCATCCTGTCGATATAGGGCGTGACCATGTTGGCCAGCGACACCTTGGCCCGCTGCTCCAGGTTGAGTTGCTTGTTTTTCTCGATATGCAGACGGCTCATGGCCATCTGTTCCATGGTCTCGTCGTAACGGTCATTGAGTTGCCCGACCACCGTCTCGTTTTCCTTTTTCCATTGCTCAAGGGGCAGGAGCAGCGCATCGAGCGGATTGTTGTGGTCGTTGCGCCTTCTGAGGTAGTAGAACAAGAAGAGCAGGGCCACACCCACCAGCATGAGCGCTATGATAGCCGCGATCATGATGTTGAGTTGCTTGACCGACTGCCGGAGCTGTTCTGCTCTCGACTGCAGGAAGAGGTCCTGTCGCGTCTTGTCCTGGGTGTCGAGGTAGAGGTTGCGGTTGAGGTGGGAGTTGGTCTTGTCGTTGATGGCAGCATAGACCACGCTGAGCTGTTCCTGGATGGAAGCGACTAGGTCGGGCGCCTGGAAAATGGCGGTGTCGTTGGTCAATGCCCGGTTGAGGCAATCGAGCGAAGATCCATAATCAGCGATATACCAGAAGCACTGTGCCAAGGTACGGTAAGAACCCGCCGTCTGATAGACGTCTCCATACTCCTGGAAGATGTCGAGCGACCTCAAGGCCAGGTTTCCCGCCAGCAGACTGTCGGGCATGTCGTCGATGTTGATTTTCCGCAGTGCGGAGAAATTGTCTTCCATGAGTCTGTCGCCGAGGACAGGCACCTGCAGATGCTCGCTCATCGCCTGCAGGGAGTTGGCCTCCCAGAACGGATAGCCATATTCCCGGGCAATCTCATTGCAGCGGAAGAGATACTCCATCTCCTTCTGGTTGATCTCCTCTTGTGTGCCCTCAGTGATGATGCCTCCGGCACCCACATTATAGTAGTAGTTGAGCAGCTGGGCGGTGTCCTTGAGCACTTCCCGGTCATCAATCTCGTGGAGCGCATCGACAGACTGCTGTTCCAGACCCACATAATAATAGTAAGTGGAGGTGACGATGGCCAGTTCCGACCGTGCATAGACCAGACGGCGGCGCATGTGGTCGCTGAGCGACGCCTCCTCCTCGCTGATTCTCTTCAACCGCCGGAGGGCGTTCTCCCTGTAAGTATAGAAATCCTTGTTTCTCGACTGCCGTTGGCACAGCCTCATCTGCTGGACATCGGCAATGAGCAGTTCGACCTGATTGTCGGTGATGGCCGTCACCGAGTCAAGTTGCGAAGCAGCCAGGTCATACTGCATCCGCGCGATGCTGACAAAAGCCTTGTGGTTGTAGGCCTCTGCGATTCCACCATCATCATTTCCCGCCGCCTTCTCGGCTTGCCGCGCATAATAGAGCGTGGAGTCAAGACTGCGGTAGTGGTAATCATAGGCCAAATCATTCAGGCTGTCGGCCCTTCCTCCGTCACGGGAAGAACAAGCCGGCATTCCGAGGACCACGAGCAAGAGAAAAGCCAAAAACGGCCATGCGCAATGGGTCTTCCTGGGTTTGAGCAATGAATACGTTTTCAGATGAGTCAGCTGTTGTTTTTATATCCAAGCACCGCCGGATGATGATAATCCGGCGGTGCGAGTATGATCAGTGCATGTCGTGTTATCCGCGAGCCTTGGCGATATAGCCCAGGGCCTCCACGCATTTGTCGGAGATGGCCTTCCAGTTCTTGGCTGCCACCACCTCTTTGGGGAAGAGTTTCGAACCCATGCCCACGCAGAGCACACCGGCCTTGATCCAGTTGGTGAGATTCTCCTCGTCGGGAGAGACACCACCAGTCACCATGATATTCGACCAGCGGAGTGGTGCCATCACGTTTTTGACGAACGACGGTCCGCCCACGTTGCCGGCGGGGAACACCTTAGTCACATCGCAGCCCATGGCCTGGGCATTGTTGATCTCGCTCACCGAACCGCATCCCGGGCTGTAGGGCACGAGACGGCGGTTGCAGACCTCGCAGATGGCAGGGTTGAAATTCGGACCGACGATGAAGTTGGCGCCCAACTGCAGGTAAAGGGCTGCCGTGGCCGGATCGACCACCGTACCCACGCCCATGATCATCTCCGGGCAGGCATCAGCCACCCACTTGCTGACCTCAGCAAACACCTCATGGGCGAAATCGCCGCGGTTGGTGAACTCAAAGACTCTGACGCCACCGTCATAGCATGCCTTGACGACATTCTTCACCACTTCGGGATCGCTGTGATAGAATACAGGCACCATGCCCGTTGCGCGCATGGCGGTTATCACCTCTACTTTATTGAATCTTGCCATATTTCTTTCGTTTTATTTGGATTATCTCTGAACACGTCCTGAAGCGTCGCCACCGGCGAGGTTCTCCACCTCCTCCTTCGACATGAGGTTGAAATCACCGGGAATGGTGTGCTTGAGGGCCGATGCAGCCACAGCAAACTCAAGAGCCTTGCCCTGGTCGTCGGGATAAGTGAGCAGTCCGTGGATCAAACCACCAGAGAAAGAGTCGCCACCGCCCACGCGGTCGATAATCGGCATGATGTCATAGCGCTTGCTCTGATAGAAATCCTTTCCATTGTAGATCAGGGCTTTCCATCCATTGTGAGAAGCGGAGAAAGACTCCCTGAGCGTGCTTACCACATACTTGAATCCGAAGGTTTCCATCATGCCCTTGAAGATGCCATAGTAGCCTTCAGCATCGGTCTTTCCGCCTTCCACGTCGGCGTCGGGCTTGAAACCAAGGCAGAGTTGTGCGTCTTCCTCGTTGCCGATGCAGACATCCACATACTTCATCAGGGGCTTCATGATGCTCTGTGCCTTCTCTGAGGTCCAAAGCTTTTTGCGGAAGTTGAGGTCAACACTGACGGTGACCCCGTGGCGCTTGGCAGCCTCGCAGGCCAGACGGGTCAGTTCGGCAGCCTTGTCGCTGATGGCGGGGGTGATGCCACTCCAGTGGAACCACTGTGCGCCCTCCATGATCTTGTCGAAGTCGAAATCCTCAGGATCGGCTTCTGCGATGGAACTGCCTGCACGGTCATAAATGACTTTGGACGGGCGCATGGAAGCACCTGTCTCGAGGAAATAGATACCCACGCGGTCGCCGCCTCGAGCGATATAGTCGGTCTTGACACCGAAACGCCTCAGGGCGTTGACGGCGCACTGTCCGATCTCATGCTTGGGAAGTTTGGTCACGAAATAGGCCTCATGCCCATAATTGGCGGCACTCACTGCCACATTGGCCTCACCGCCTCCATATACGACATCAAAGTAGTCGCTTTGAATAAACCTTTTCTGTCCGGGGGACGACAAGCGGAGCATGATCTCGCCTAATGTTACAACTTTTGCCATTTTTTGATAATTTGATGTTTATAGATTAATTGACGTTTGTCTTTCTGTCTGCATTGGACTACAAATTTAACTCATTTTTTACGAACAGCGAAACAAAAAGCAAAAATTATAGTTTTTTTTCATTTTATCCGTTTCAATCTGGACACACCCCGGTAATCGACGGTCTTCTGATCCTCCAAAAACTTCATGAGCATGTCGGAGCAGACCATTCCGATATCATGACCTTGGTCCTGGCGGGGAGAATCACAGATGGCAGCCACATAACTGTTGGTCACCACTTTGTATTTCTTCTTGGGATTGAGTTTCTTGCCGTCGGGAGTAAACATCTTGATGTCCTTGATGGCTTCCGGATTGTTCTTGTCCATGGTGATCTCACAGGTCACGCCGGCGACATAGGGGAAATTGTAGTCATTGCCCGCGCAGGAGAGGAACAGCTGCTTGAACTCCTCACCGGTGAGCATCATCTCGACACAGGAGTTGCCGAAGGGATCGAGGCGCAGCACGTCATCCACGGTGAAAGGACCGGCCTCCTTGGTCTCATACCTCACGCCGCCCTTGTTCTGGATGGCGATGTCAGCACCGGCGACTGCTACCAGCGCATCACACATCAGACTGCCCAGTTCTTCTTCGTTATTGAAGGCTTCTGCCATGGCCAGCTGGCGTTTGAACATGGGGTTGTCCTGGAAGAATTTGACCATGTGCTCCACCACCTCGTTTTTCTTGGGGTAGCCCTCCACCTCAATGTTCTTGGCCTCTTTGCCGACGACCTTGCCATCGACCACCTTGATGGTCGTGTAGGTGACACGCTTGAGTTTGTTGACATTCTGTGTGACGAGCACGCCGTTGTGCAGTTCGCCACCCTTGAGCTGGGTGTGGGAATGTCCGCCCACGATGGCATCGAAGAAGGGGTACTTGGCGGCCATCACCACATCATCCTCATAACCGATGTGGGAGAGAAGCACAAACACATCCACCTTGTCGCGGAGCCATTTGTATTTTTCGATGGTCTCCTCCACGGGGGTAAAGGTCATTCCCTTCATATAATCGGGATGGGCATCGGGGAGCCCGTGCGTTCCCAGCTGCACGACACCAAGGATACCCACCTTGACTCCTGCCACGTCGAAGATGACATAGGGAACAGGATGGATGTTGAGACTGGGGTCGCATGAGAAATTGGCACAGATATAAGGGAAGTTGGACGTGGCCAGTACGGTGCTCAATCCTTCCTGGCGGTTGTCAAACTCATGATTGCCGAAGGCAGAGGCATCGAATCCGATGAAGTTCATGCATGAGGTCATCGGGTAAGTGGGGATGCTGTACAGGTCGTTGACGGCATCGCCGGTACGGTTATCTCCTGCCGAGAGCACCAGGGTATAGGGATCGATGGCTCTCAGACTGTCAACGATAGCGGAGAGCATGGGCATGTTGTCCAGCTTGGCGTGCATGTCATTGGCCGACAGGATGTGGACATTGTAGGTTTGTGCGTGCAACCCGACAGAGATGATCACGGCCGAGAGCACAGAGAAGATGCGGTGTGATATTTTCATGACTTGAATTTAAAATTGATTGACATATTGTATCTCAGAGGGGCATCGATATCTATTTCATGCCCCCAGAAGTCAGAGACCTCCACTTGGCTGATCTTCGAGAGATCAATGCCGTTTAAGACAAAAAACCTGAGCAATGCATCCTTTGCGGTTGCACCCTCAAACACAGTGACTTCCTGATAGTTGACCCAGACTTTCATTTCCATAAGCGTGAGATTTGGTTAATTAATGTGCGAAGATACGAAAAAAAAGCCTAATTGACGCAAAAAAAAACGTCAAATAGGCTTTTTAATCCATTTATTTTACATCCAGCTGCCCTGCGGGAAGGCTTCCGCTATCGTATGAGCCATATCCTCGGCAAGGACAGCAGGGGGTGTTTCAGACCAGGATGACGGTGGCGCTTCTGGCAGCCTGGGCACCCATGACAAGCACCTGTGCGATGTCAGCGGTCTTGGAGGGTCCGCTGATGAAGGTGCCATAGCCGTAGTCATTGAACTCAATGCGCTTGTATGCCTCGTGCATGTTGTTGACAATCTCGCTCTTCTTGAGGAGTATCACCAGATTCTCTGAGATGAAGCAGACCGCCTTCTCGACCATGGCCTGCGGAATCCAGACGCAGGCGTTCTCCGCCACGCCGAAGACACCCCTGATAATGCCCACGTCAGTGCCGTTGAGGGCCTGCGGTGAGCCTATGGTGTCAGGATTTCTTGTGGCGATGGTGATCTCCGGGAGATTGCTCGCGATTTCCTTGGCCTCAGGATACAATTTCTTGATGAGTTCATTGACATCTTGGCCCTTCTCCAGTTCCACAACCTTTCCACCCACCGACTCCGTCATCGACTTGAACTGCTTGAGCGGGTCAGGATAAGTGATGCCCTTGATATCGTCAAGTCGGGGCATGTCAAACCTCTCCCTGACATTCTTTCTGTATTTTGACAGAATATCTTCTTTCTTGCTCATAGTTTTCCGTTTTTTACTTGACCTTACCTTTTCTCCACAGTTCCTGGAACGAGTTTCTCGGGAACTTCATCATCTTGTGTCCGTCGGCCCACGGGTTGAGCCCCGACTCCATCAGGAATCCCGGCACGAAGTTGGCCAATGGCGCAAACCGCATGGCCGTGTTGTAGAGTCCGCTGCTGCCGAAGAGCATCTTCATGCCCTTGCACATGCGTTTCTTGTCCGGATTGGCCGTGCCGAACTCATCGAGTTGCTGGCGCCATTTGTAAACCTGGTCGCCAAGGTCCACCTTCACGGGACAAACCGTCTGGCAACTGAGGCATAGCGTGCAGGCCGAGACATTGCCGCTGTGCTTCTCCTTGTTGCGGAGCATGCCCAGGTTGATGCCCACCGGTCCGGGGATGAAATAACTGTAAGAGTAGCCACCGCTGCGCCTGTAAACCGGACAGGTGTTCATGCACGAACCGCACCGGATGCACTTCAAGGTCTCCCAATGCTCAGGATTGGCCACCCAGTCGCTGCGGCCGTTATCCACCAGGATGATGTGCATCTGGGCGGCCGTGGGCCTGGCCTTGCGGAAATGGCTTGTATAGGTTGTCGTTGGCTGACCCGTGCCTGCCCGGCAAAGCATCCGCTGGAACACGGCAAGGCAATCATAGTTGGGTATCACCTTCTCGAGTCCCATGGCCGCGATATGCAGTTTGGGGCACGAGGTGCTCATGTCGGCATTGCCCTCATTGGTGCAGACCACGATGTCGCCCGTCTCTGCGATGCCGAAATTGGCACCCGTCATGCCTGCATCAGCCGTGAGGAACTCATTGCGCAGGCTGAGGCGTGCCATATAGGTCAGGTACGTGGGATCGTGGTTGCCCTTCTCCGTACCGAGTTTCTCCTCGAACAGCTCACCCACATCATCATGGTTGAGGTGGATGGCAGGCATCACGATATGGCTCGGCTTCTGGCCCTTGAGCTGGATGATGCGCTCACCAAGGTCGGTCTCCACCACCTCGATGCCGTTTTTCTCGAGGAAGGGGTTCATCTCGCATTCTTCGGTGAGCATGCTCTTGCTCTTCACGATTTTCTTGACGTTGTGCTCCCGCAGGATCTTCAGGACGATGTCATTGAACTCATCGGCATCCTTTGCCCAATGGACGATGCACCCGTTTTTCTCCGCATTGGTGGCAAACTGGTCCAGGTACTCATCCAGATGCGAGACCGTATGCCGCTTGATGGCAGAGGCCTTGTCGCGCAACTGTTCCCATTCGTCGAGGCCCAGTGCCATGTTATCACGCTTCGTACGCACCGACCAGAAGGTGGCGTCGTGCCATTGTGCGTATTTTTGGTTCTTCAAGAACTCTTTCGCTGCTTTTGAATGTGGTGTGCTCATAATCCTGCTGCTAAAATTTCTACTGCGTGAACAAACTTCATCTCCATGCCGCGCTTCTTGGCGACACCGGCCATGTGCATGAGACAGGAACAATCAGGGCCTGTGACGTACTCAGCCCCCGTATCAATATGCCTTTTCAATTTATCGGCACCCATCTGGGCCGACACGGCGGTCTCCTCCACAGAGAACATGCCTCCGAAACCGCAGCACTCATCGTTACGCTCCGGTTCCACCACCTCGATGCCTTCCTTGAGCTCAAGCAAGTCCTTGATCTTGTTGAACTTCGTCACATGCATCTCACTGGGTGAACTGAGTCCCAGTTCACGCACGCCGTGGCAGGAGTTGTGGAGGCTCACTTTATGAGGGAACGCCCCAGGCAGACTCTTCACTTTCACCACGTCGTGGAGGAATGCGATGACATCCATGGCCTTCTCAGCCGTCTCGCATTTCGTCTTTCCTTCCAACAGGCGCGGATAGTTGATTTTCACGAATGCCGTGCAACTGACCGACGGAGCGACCACATAGTCAAACTCCTTGAATTTCTCCTCGAATTTCTCGGCGAGAGGCACAGCCATTTTCTCGAAGCCGGCATTGGCCATGGGCTGTCCGCAACAAGTCTGGTTGAGCGGATAAGTGACATCCAGTCCAAGATGCTTCAAGAGCTTGTATGTAGCAACACCGACCTCAGGATAGACGGCATCGACATAACAGGGAATAAATAAACCGATTTTCATGTATTATAAGAATAAGGATTGAATGTGTTTTCAATGTTTGTGTGGTATGATTTTGCAAATATACCTTTTTTTTTCAGTAATCGCAATTTTAGAATCGAAAATTTTGGATAATTCTCGATTTTGCGTCCTTATTCATGGGAAAAAACCTGCGGGAGGTTCTCAATGGTTCTTTTTGTAGCTATAAACAGCCCAGAAACTCATGACAAGGCCGATGCCGGAAAGAGCCAGCAGCTGATGGCAGATGGCGGACAACCCGCCGCCACGGACGAATACGGTGCGGATGGCATCGACGAAATAGCTCATGGGATTGACATAAGTGGTCAGATACGCCCAGTCGGGCATGGAGCGCGTGGGGGTGAAGAGTCCACTGAGGAGGAGCATGCAGACCACAAAGAACCACATGACGAAGATGGCCTGCTGCATGGTGTCGGAATAGTTTGAGATGATGAGTCCGAACGAGCTCCAGAAAAGCGCCAGGGGCATGGCCAGCATGAAGACGAGCCAGAGCGGTCCCTGGCAGGTGATGCCGTAGATGAGCCATGAGAGCAACAGACAGACGATGATGACAAAGAGAGCGATCATCCAGTAAGGAATGAGTTTGGCAAGGATGAACGACCACTTGGAGACGGGAGTGACATTGATCTGCTCTATGGTGCCCGCCTCTTTCTCGCCTACGATGTTGAGCGTGGGCAGGAAACCGCACATCAGCATCATCACGATGGCAAAGAGGGCAGGTATCATAAACACCTTGAAATTGAGGTGCTTGTTGTATAAAAACAGCGTGGAGATCTTCGACTGAATGGAAGCTGCAGAGGGATTGACGTTGGCTGTGACAATCTGTGACAGGTACGCACTGCCCATGGCACCTTTCGTGCCATTGACAGCATTGGAGGCGATGAGCACCTGGGGCTGACGTCCCAAAGTGAAGTCACGGCTGTAGTTCTGGGGGATGACCAGCACCACGTCGGCCTTTGAGGTCTTGATGTCTTTGAGAGCAACCTGATAGGTGGGTTTCTGGCCTTTGAAAATGAAGTAATTGCTGGCCTCGACGCTATGGACAAGTTGCTGGGAGAGCGTCGAGCGGTCGTTGTCAACGACATCCACACGGATGTTTTTCACCTCCTGGTTCATCACCCACGGCATGACACACATCACCATGATGGGAAACACGATGATGAGCCGGGGCAGAAACGAATTGCGGCGAATCTGCAGGAACTCCTTCTGGATCAAATACTTTATCATTTGCAATCAGACCTATTTCGTTTTACATGTTACTCCAGTCTCGTCTTGAACTTCGCAAGCGACACGACGAGGAAAAACAAGGTCATGGCCGTGAGGATGCCGACCTCGCGCATAATGTCAGTGAAGCCGACACCCATGATCATCAGTTTGCGCATGGCTTCAATATAATAACGAGGCGGCACGACGGCAGACACCCATTGCAGGATCCGCGGCATCGACTCGACGGGGAACAGCATTCCCGAGAGCATGACGATGGGTATCAGCAGGACCATCGCCGACATCAGCAGGGCCATCAGCTGACTGGTGGCGATGTTGGAGATGAGCAGTCCCAGGGAGAGGGCGAGCAGGATATAGATGGTCGACACGACGTAGATCCAGACAATGCTGCCTGCCAGCGGCACGTCGAGCACGAAGCGGCCTATCAGCAGGATGACGGTCAGGATGGTAAAGGCCAGCACCAGATAGGGCACGGCCTTGGCGATGATGATCATCAGCGGTTTGACAGGCGAGACGAGCAGCACCTCCATCGTGCCGCGCTCCTTCTCGCGGACTATGGATATGGAAGTCATCATGGCGCATACCAGCATCAGCAACATGCCCATAATGGCCGGCACGAAGTTGTAGGCAGACTTCATCTGCGGGTTATACAGCATTTTTGTGTTGACCAACGAACCCGACATGTTCGTGACCACGCCAACGGCATAGTTGGTCCATTGCTGCGCCATGTTGGGGTCTGCCCCATCGACGATAAACTGCAGGCCGGAGTGCTTGGCTGCGAAGTCATGTCCGAACATCACGGCGAAATCAGCCTTTTGGTTGCGGATCAGCCGTTCGGCTTCCTTGGGAGTGGACACGGCGGCGGTGATGGTGAAATATTCCGAGGCAGAGAGGCGGTCGATGGTGGCGCGCGTCTGGTGGTCCATGGTCGAGGTGACCACGATGGTGCGCACATTCCTGACATCCGTGGTAATGGCAAAACCGAAGAGGAGCATCAGCACCACAGGCATACCGAAGAGGATAAGCATCGTGCGCTTGTCGCGCAGGATGTGATGGGATTCCTTGAGTACAAAAGACAAAAACTGTTTCATACGCTATTCACTTCTTTTTGCCTCACGCGCCAGGTACGTGAACACATGATCCATGTCGGGCTGATGAAGACGACGCTTCAGTTCCTCCGGCGTGCCCATGGCACTGATCTTGCCATCCACCATGATCGAGATGCGGTCACAATACTCAGCCTCATCCATGTAGTGCGTGGTCACGAAGACGGTAATTCCCCGTGAAGCGGCCTCGTAAATCAGTTCCCAGAACTGACGCCGGGTAGCGGGATCGACACCGCCTGTGGGCTCATCCAGAAAGACGATGGCCGGTTCGTGGAAGATGGATATCGAGAAGGCCAGTTTCTGTTTCCATCCCAGGGGCAGAGACCCCACGAGATCATTCTTATGGGCAGTAAACTGCAACTTTTCCAAGAGGCTGTCCGTCTTGCGGGCTATCTCGCCATCCTTCATTCCATAAATACCACCAAACAAACGGATATTCTCCGCCACCGTGAGATCCTCGTAGAGCGAGAATCTCTGCGACATATAACCGATATGTTTCTTGATCTGCTCATGCTCCGTCCGGATGTCATAGCCTGCAACGGTTCCCGTTCCGCTGGTGGGCTGGTTCAGACCCGTCAACATGTGCATGGCTGTCGTCTTGCCGGCGCCGTTGGCCCCTAAGAATCCGAATATCTCACCTCGTTTCACCGTGAAACTGATGTCATCGACGGCATGAAACGAACCAAAAGCCTTCACCAAATGGCTCACTTCGATGACGTTGTCAGTCTTGGTCTCGCCGGCCTTGTCATGCTCGATACCCGGCGGATTGAAAATATCCGCGAAACGGTCGAGGATGGTCTCGGGAGTACCGATGCCCCGCACTTTCCCCTCACTCAAAAACGCCACCCGCTCACACATGCGCACCTCGTCAAGATATGGAGTGGAAGCGACGATGGTGACACCTCTTTGCTTCAGCATCAAGAGCATTTCCCACAACTCCTTGCGGCTCACGGGGTCAACGCCCGTTGTCGGTTCGTCGAGAAAGAGGACGGAAGGCTGGTGGACAAGGGCGCAACTGAGGGCGAGTTTCTGTTTCATGCCCCCGGAGAGCGCCCCGGCCTTGCGGTCTTTGAAACGCTCTATCTGGGAATAGATGGCACGGATGCTGTCATAGCCTTTCTCCACCGTGGTGCCGAACAGTGTGGCGAAAAACTCCAGGTTCTCCTCCACCGTCAGGTCCTGATAGAGCGAGAACCGTCCGGGCATATAGCCCACACGCTTGCGGATTTCCTTCATCTGGCGCACCACATCGAAACCATCCACCACGGCAGTTCCGGCATCAGGCAACAGCAGCGTGCAGAGGATGCGGAACATCGACGTCTTGCCTGCTCCGTCAGGGCCGATGAGTCCGAAGACCTCACCCTTGCCCACGGAGAAGTTCACGTCATCGAGAGCCTTCACCCTGCCATAAGATTTTGAAATGCCGCTGACAATTATGCTATCCATCGCTATGCCGTTGCTGATTCACCTAACACTTCTCACTACAGAAACTTCACTTCCCCGTACATGCCGATTTTCACATACCCGTCGTTCTTGATGGCGATCTTGATGGCATAGACAAGGTCGGCCCGTTCGTCATCTGTAAGGATGGTCTTGGGAGTGAATTCCGAACGGCTTGAAATCCATGTCACCGTCCCGTCGTATTCCTTCTTCTGGCCATCACCGTAGTCGGCGAAGACCTTGGCCTTCTGCCCCACTTTGATCTGCTGCAACTGTGCAGAGGTCACATAGGCGCGGATAAACATATTTTGGGTGTCGGCCATCTTGAAGACCGGCTTGCCCGTAGAGACAAACTCACCAAGTTCCACATATTTCTCAAGCACGGTGCCTGTGAATGGGGCCATGATCTCGGTATTGGCAATCTGGTCATTGATCTGCTGGATCTGTGCCTCAAGGCCGGCGACCTGGGCATCAATGCCATCCATCTGGGCACCGATGCCCTCACTCTGCTCCGCCAGGCTGGCGTTGTTGCTCCTGATCTGGTCGCGTGTGGCTTCCAGCTGTTTCTCCAGCACTTTGATCTGGTAGTTGATGTCATCGAGCTGTTTTCGTGGCACGGCGCCGTCTCTCACCAATTCTGCAAATCGCTGGCGCTCCCGTTGGGCGTTGGCAATTTGCTGACTGATCGACGACACTTGCTTCTCCAGGTCAAGCTGCCGGCTGTTGGTGGCTTTCCGCGATGACGCCAGTTGCCGTTTGCTGGCACTCATCTGTCCGCGGGAAGCCTCGAGCTGATCCTTTTTCAACTGCAGCTGATAGGCGTCGATTCTGCCCACGACAGCGCCATTCTCCACCTCTTCTCCCTCTGTGACATTGAAGAGTTTCAATTCTCCAGTTGACTTGGCCGAGATGGTGACCTCTGTGGCCTCGAAAGTACCGGTGGCATCATACTCTTTCTCTTTTTTTCCGCAAGCTGCCACCATCAATGCCACACTTGCCAGAATGAATATCTTTTTCATCATTGTATTGTAAGTTTCGGGAATTAGTGATTGGTTGTAAACTTGTAGTCGTAGATTTGCTTGAGCATCTCTATCTCATGCATCGACCGTTGCACTTTCGCGACATTCTCCTGATTGATCTCACGCACGAGGTCGTTGACATCGATGATGCCGTGAGAGAGTTTCGACTCCGCAGCCTTGCGGATGGATGAGCGCAGCGAGATGATCTCCTCATCATCGGCCATCAGTTTCCGGAAGCGCTCGATGTTCTCGTTTTGCTGGATCACTTCCAGGTTGTTGTTGAAGAGGAACACCTCGCGGTTGGTCTCTGCCGACTCACGCTGGAGTTGGATTTTGGCCTTGTCGTTCTTGTGGGTGTAGAGTGCCCCGATATTCCAGGAAAGGCGCGCGCCGACCATCCCGTTCAGCGACCATTTGTGATTCATCATATCCTCAAACATGTTGTAGCCCGGATAACCATAGTAGCCCTGGGCAAACACGCTCAGTTTGGGTCTCAATGCCGCACCGAGGGCCTTCTGCTGCGCATCGGCCAGACGCAACTGGGCATCAAAGGCCTTCAGTTCTGGACAAAGGATGGATTGGCCGTTGACCGCAGAGGGGTCACCGTGAGGTTTTACAGGTGTGCTTACCTCGATACCGCAGAAAGAAGAGAGCATCCTGACCAGAGCGCTCCGCTGGGCCTGCAGGCTTGTCATCTGCTGCAGCACATTGAGGCGTTCCGCCTTCACGTTCTGGTAGTCGCTTGTAGCCGCCGTACCGTGCTTCAGCATCGAGGCCAGTTTTTGCTCGTTGGCGCTCAGCAGTTGCTGCAAGTCCTGATTCAGTCGGAGTTGCTCGTCTATCATGAGCAGGCCAAAGTACATCTCGTTGACGCGCTTGCGAACCTGATACATATTCACCTCGTTCTGGGCATTCTGCACCTCACCCTGTTGGCGGGCTATTTCCTTCTGGCTCTTGATGACGCCACCGTCAAGCACCGTCTGCTGGACATCGATGCCCACACGATACTGGTCCTTCTTGAGTCCGACAAGGTCGATACCCATACCTTTCATCATCGTCTGCATCTGATCCGGCCACGACATCACATCACTCTGATACGTGGCCTGTGCCGAGGCCGTCACCTGCGGCAACCATCCCTTCTGGATGTTAGCTACCGTCAGGTCGGTCGTCTTCTCGATCAATCCATACTGCCGTATCAGCGGATAATTCTGTTCTGCCGCCTGCTGGCACTCTTCGAGCGTCTGCGCCTGTGCCATCAACGGCAGCAGCATGAGTCCCAAGATGATTCTTCTCATATCTGTTTTGATTTCGTTGCTGCAAAGGTAGGACAATATCCTGGAGTTCGCGCTACCTATAACGAGGAAGAAATGTTCTTTTTGTTCGATTTCTACTTAAATCAGCCTGATTTTAGGGCAAATCTATTATCTTTGCAAACAAAAGAGCAAAAAAATGGCAAAAAAAGCAGAACCAAGAGGGCACCAGTCCAAGCAAGAGCCCAAACTGATGGATATGATGAGGATGAAGGATATATTCATGCCTCATCTTGAACAAATCCGCGATAATGTCTATTTCAGCAATGAAATTGGCATCCTGCATGGCAGCACGCAGATGGTCCATCTGGTTGTCCAGCAGAGACCGCCCTTCATCATCAATGACTACCGCTTCGGCTTCATTCTACGAGGTGAGGGAAGGGTCAACTTCAACCTCGTCGACCGCCATCTCCATGCCGGAACGATCGTCTATCTCTCCCCGGGCACCATCATCAACCCCATTTCCTTCTCTGATGACTTGGAATTGTTCGGATTTGCTCTCTTTTCCGACTTTCCCATGCCCTTTCCACCGGGACAGATGCCTTCAGCTTTCAACGGACAGGTGCGCGACTTCCAACTGCCCGTTTCCGAGGATGACATCCAAACGGCATATCGCATCTTCGACACACTTTGGCAGTTGGTCCATCAACCTGACTATCACCGCCCCGTTGCTTCCTCGCTCGTGGCTGCCATGATGCATCATTACGATGCCCTCTACCACCGCCATACCGAACAACAATCCATCAACCGCTCACGTGAACAGACCATTTTTGACCGTTTTATCCAACTCGTCAATCAGCACTGTCATGATCAGCATCAAATCGGCTATTACGCCGACCGTCTCTGTCTGACGGAGCGCTATCTGAGCACTGTCATCCGCCAGACCAGCGGAGTCACCGCCAAGGAATGGATAGACCGTGCGCTCATCACCCGCATCAAAGTCGAACTGATGCATACCGACAAGTCCGTCTCCCGTATCTCTGAAGACCTGAATTTTCCCAACCCCTCCTTTTTCAACAAGTATTTCAAGCGGCTCATCGGCATTACCCCACAGAAATACCGCGAAAGGTAGGAAAACAGTTGGGTTACACCTCTTTATTTATTATCGCGTATGGGCAAGACCGATGGTGGGATATTTTTCTCGTTTCTTGCCTTTTCCATGTATTCGTCGAGCTTCCTGTCAATGATCTCTTCTATTTTGGCCTCAATCCTCTTTCCCAAAACATTCTCCATCTGGAGCAGATGCTCCTGATACCATAGGGCATATTCCATAGCGGAGTTTTGATATTTTTCATTGGGCATATCATGGATGTTTTGACGATACAAAGGTAGGATTCAAAGGTCCCTACTCGCTTATCATTTCGTGAAATATTCTTATCATTTCGTCAAATCTGCCCCAAAATCCGTATAAAATCTCCTTTTGCCGCCATTCCTGGCCTGTTCAGCATATCTTGAAGATTTCCTAAAACTTGCGGAAGAGGACAAGCTAACGCGTTGCAAAGGCAAACGTCGAAAGACATGGGGGCAAACGTCGAAACAGATTTGAACGGCAATCTTTGACGCTTGCGTCGAAGATACGTGGCACTCGGGATAAGAAAAGAATAAATTCTTTTCATTCTCCCCTCGTTTTTTAGTATCTTTGATGCTGGGCGTCGAAGATACATGGCACTCGGGATAAGAAAAGAATAAATTCTTTTCATTCTCCCCTCGTTTTTTAGTATCTTTGCCAGCGAAATGAGGTCGGAGCGTGTTTTGATTCGAAAGGAACGCTTGCCATGACCCCCAAAAACGATGGAGATGAAATTTTACAAAAACCTTTGTCAGCGGTTGATTGGAGTGATGATTTTGTTCACATCTGCCCTGTCCGCAACCGCTCAGATCAATTATGACTCACTGGAAATCAGCCTGCTGACCTGTTCGCCCCATCAGGAGATCTACAGTCTGTATGGACACACGGCCATCCGCTGT
This sequence comes from uncultured Prevotellaceae bacterium, assembly GCA_902776475.1. Taxonomy (GTDB): domain Bacteria; phylum Bacteroidota; class Bacteroidia; order Bacteroidales; family Bacteroidaceae; genus Prevotella. Next base: position 23,952 of record CACYQD010000034.1, read on the forward strand.
CAGGACAAGGCCACCGGTGAGGACCTGGTGGTGAACTACGGCATGTTTGACTTCAACCAGCCCTATTTCGTGCTGCGCTTCGTTTTCGGACTGACCGACTACAGCATGGGCATCAGTTCGTTCAACGACTTCATCAGGGCATACCGCTATTATAAGAGCAGCGTGACCCAGCAGCAGCTCAACCTGACGGCCCATGAGAAAGCCAGCATCATGCAGGCAATCGCCGAAAACGCCCGTCCTGAGAACCTGGTCTATCGCTACAACTATTTCTACGACAACTGCACCACGCGCGCCCGTGACATGCTGACCAATCACCTCGATGGTGAGGTGCGCTACACCCAGCCTATCGACAGTGCTGCCACCTTCCGCAGCATGATGCACAGCTGCGTAGAGGAGCATCCCTGGGCGCGTTTCGGCAACGACCTGCTGTTAGGCTTGCAAGCCGACCGTCCCACCACTCGTAGCGATCAGCAATTCCTGCCAGCACATCTGCAGAACGATTTCTCCCACGCTGTGATCGTGAGCGGCGACAGCACGCGGCAACTCATCAAGAGCGAGAGTGTGATTGAGCCGGGAGGCATCCAGGTGGTCGAGGAGGAATTTCCGGTCCGGCCTTCCACCTGTGCCTGGATTATACTCGTCGTTACAATTGTCATCATTTTTCTTGAATTCATACTCCGCCGCAATTTCTGGATCTATGATCTGCTGCTCATGCTCTGCTGCGGTTTGGCAGGTATTGTGCTGACACTTATGATTTTCTCGCAGCATCCAACAGTAAGGATTAATCTTCAAATACTTCTATTCAATCCTATTCTGCTGTTCCTCACCTACTCCGTGGTGAAAAAGAGCATTCAGAAGCGCTTGCACTGGTGGTGGTCCACATGGGCGGTGCTCCTCGTTTTGTTCTTGATTTTTGGTGTGATTTTTCAACACTATGCAGAAGGCATGAATATTTTGGCACTGTCTTTGTTGATTCGGTACATCAGTCGTGCTCCTCTCTTCAAGCGTCTCGCCGCTTTTAGGGTTTGAGCGCACCAAAAACTGAAAATCAAGTTAAAAACTTAGGCATTACCGAATAAAATGCGTAAATTTGCACGATTTTTTGAGAAATAACCAATATAGAAACATAAAGAATGGGTTTTTTAAACGTTTTACAATCACTGTTCGGCAATAAATCGACCCGCGACATGAAGTTGATTCAACCTATCGTGGAGAGCGTGAAGGCCGTCTATCCCCAAATTGAGGCACTCGACCATGACCAGTTGCGTGCCAAGACCAAGGAAATCCAGCAATACGTACAGGATTCCGCCAAAGAGGAAAGAGCCAAGCGCGATGAACTGAAAGCCAAGATAGAAGACACTCCCCTTGACGAGCGCGAGGCGATTTTCAACCAGATTGACAAGATAGAGAAAGACATCCTGGAGATATACGAGAAAGCACTCGACGAAGTACTGCCCGTGGCCTTCAGCATCGTGAAAGAGACGGCACGCCGGTTTACCGAGAACGAGGAAATCGTCGTGACGGCCAACGATTTCGACCGCGAGCTGGCCACCACCAAGGATTTTGTGAGGATAGAAGACGACAAAGCCATCTACTCCAACCACTGGATAGCCGGCGGCAACGACATGCGCTGGGACATGGTGCACTACGATGTGCAGCTCTTCGGTGGTGCCGTGCTGCATCAAGGCAAGATCGCCGAGATGGCCACTGGTGAGGGAAAGACCCTCGTCGCCACGCTGCCCGTGTTCCTCAATGCCCTGACAGGCAATGGTGTGCATGTGGTGACCGTGAATGACTACCTGGCCAAGCGTGACTCCGAGTGGATGGGACCGCTCTATGAGTTCAATGGACTTTCGGTGGACTGCATCGACAAGCACCGTCCCAACTCCCCCGAGCGCCGCAAGGCCTATCAGGCCGACATCACCTTCGGCACCAACAACGAGTTTGGTTTCGACTACCTCCGCGACAATATGGCCATCTCGCCTGCCGACCTGGTGCAGCGGGCACACAACTACGCCATCGTGGATGAGGTGGACTCCGTGCTGATCGACGATGCCCGTACGCCGCTGATCATCTCTGGTCCGGTGGAGCGCGGCGATGACCAGATGTTTGAGGAGTACCAGCCCCTGGTGGAGCAGATTGTCAATGTGCAGCGCCGCCTGGCCAGTGACCTGCTGGCCGACGCACGCCAGAAAATCACCAAGGGACAAGAGACCAACGACAAGGAACTGCTCGCCGAAGGTTTCCTCGCATTGTTCCGTTCCCACAAGGCCCTGCCTAAGAACAAGGCCCTCATCAAATATCTTTCAGAAGAAGGCATCAAGTCGGGCATGCTGGCCACGGAAGAGGAATACATGCAGAACAACAACAAGCGCATGCCGGAGGCCGTGGCACCCTTGTACTTCGTGGTCGATGAGAAGATCAACTCCGTCGACCTCACCGACAAAGGTGTGGAATGGCTGGCCAAGCAGGTCAACGACAAGGACCTCTTCGTGCTGCCCGACATCACCGCACAGATGTCGGAACTGGAGGCCCGCACAGACCTGAGCCAGGAGGAGCGCATCAGAATGAAAGACGACCTGATGAGCCACTACGCCCTGCAGAGCGAGCGCGTGCATACGCTGCAGCAACTGCTCAAGGCCTACACCATGTTCTACAAAGACGATGAATACGTCGTCATCGACGGCGAGGTGAAGATCGTCGATGAACAGACCGGCCGTATCATGGAAGGCCGCCGCTGGAGTGATGGTCTCCATCAGGCTGTGGAAGCCAAGGAGCACGTCAAGGTGGAAGCAGCCACCCAGACGTATGCCACCATCACCCTCCAAAACTATTTCCGTATGTACCACAAACTGGCAGGTATGACCGGTACGGCTATCACAGAGGCCGGTGAGTTCTGGGACATCTACAAGCTCGACGTGGTGGAGATACCCACCAACAAACCCGTAGCCCGCAACGACCAGAGCGACCGTGTCTATAAGACACAGCGCGAGAAATACAAGGCCGTCATCGACGAGATCGTCGAGATGCGCGAGTCAGGACGACCCACCCTGGTGGGTACCACCTCAGTGGAAATCTCCGAACTCCTGTCGCGCATGCTCAAGATGCGCAACATCCCCCACAATGTGCTGAATGCCAAGCTCCACCAACGCGAGGCCGACATCGTGGCCCAGGCCGGACGAAGCACCCTCGGCGAGGTTGTGACCAAGGACGGCAAGAAAGAGGAACGGATGCTGGGTGCCGTGACCATCGCCACCAACATGGCCGGCCGTGGTACGGATATCAAGCTCACCCCCGAAGTGAAAGCCGCAGGCGGACTCGCCATCATCGGTACGGAGCGTCATGAGAGCCGCCGCGTGGACCGCCAGTTGCGTGGTCGTGCCGGACGTCAGGGCGACCCGGGCAGCAGCGTCTTCTACGTGTCGCTGGAGGACAAGCTCATGCGTCTGTTCGCCTCAGAGCGCATCGCCAAGGTGATGGACCGCTTTGGTTTCAAAGAGGGCGAGCGCTTGGAGCACAGCATGATCAACAACAGCATCGAGCGCGCTCAGAAGAAAGTCGAGGAAAATCACTTCGGCATCCGTAAGCGCCTGCTGGAATACGATGACGTGATGAACCAGCAGCGCAAGGTGATCTATGAGAAGCGCCGCCACGCCCTGATGGGAGAGCGCATCGGCATGGATATCGCCAACATCATCTGGGACCGCGTGATGAACATCATCAACAACAACGACACCGACTACGAAGGATGTCAGGAGATGTTCCTCAAGACCCTTTCCATCGAGTGCCCGTTCACCCGGGAGGAACTCGTGGAGATGAAGCGCGAGAACCTCTACAACAAGGCCTACGCCGCTGCCATGGAAGCCTTCACCCGCCGCACCGAACGCATCAAGGACGTGTCATGGCCCATCATCAAACGGGTGTATGAGGAGCAGGGACAGGTCTATCAGCGCATCAACGTGCCCATCACCGACGGACGTGCCATCATGAACATCCCCTGCGACCTCAAGGAAGCCTACGACACCGAGTGCAAGTCGGTGGTGAAGCAGTTTGAGAAAGTCGTCATGCTGCATATCATCGATGACTGCTGGAAAGAAAACCTGCGCTTGCTCGACGAGTTGAAGCACAGTGTGCAGAACAGCGCATCCTATGAGCAGAAAGACCCGCTGGTCATCTTCAAGATCGAGAGTGCCAAGATGTTTGACACCATGATCGACGAGATGTACAACCGCACGGCTGAAATCCTCTCACGCGGACAGATTCCTCAGCTGCAGCCCGAGGATGGCGTGAGCGAGGCCGCTCCCGAACAGCACTCCCAGCGCTATCAGGAGAGCAAGGGCGACGAGATGGTCGACCAGGGCCAGAAAGCAGCAGCCAGCCAGGACACCCGCGAGACCGCCCAGCAGCAGCGCCGCCAGCCCATCCGCAAGGACAAGTTGCCCGGCCGCAACGACCCATGTCCCTGCGGCAGCGGCAAGAAGTTCAAGAACTGCCACGGCAGAGGAATCGTATAACCAAGAAAAATTGGAAGCATGAGAATAGAAGCGAAGAACCTGAGAAAGGCATTTGGAGAGAAGGTTGCCGTAGATATAGACTCCTATATCATCAACCACGGCGACATGATCGGACTGGTAGGCAACAACGGAGCGGGCAAGACCACCCTGTTTCGTTTGATGCTCGACCTGTTGAAAGCCGACGACGGACAGGTGGAGTACATCGGCCAGGCATCCGCAGAAGGAGCAGCATCGCCAGAGCCCATCAATCCAGCCAACAGCGAGGATTGGAAATCTTTCACAGGCGCCTACGTCGATGAAGGATTCCTGATCGACTTCCTCACGCCGGAGGAGTATTTCGACTTCATCGGCAAGGTCAGCGGCATAGACAAGAGCGAGGTGGCAAACCGTGTGAATACGTATGAGCCGCTGATGGCCGGGGAAATCCTCAACCAGAAGAAACTGATCCGAGACCTCTCCGCCGGCAACAAGCAGAAAGTAGGCATCATCGCCGCCATGCTCAACCAACCCGAAGTGCTGATCCTCGACGAGCCCTTCAACTTCCTTGACCCATCCAGTCAGATCGTGCTCAAGCACACCCTGACCCAGTACAACCAGTCGACGGGAGCGACCATCATCATCAGCAGCCACAACCTGGCACACACCATCGACATCTGTCCGCGCATCACGCTGTTGGAACATGGGCATATCGTCAAGGACCTGACCAATATCGACCACAGCGCCGCAGCGGAACTCGACGCCTATTTCAATGGTGAAGGAAGCGCCGTCCCAAGCGAGCCCACGAGCCCCTCTGCAGAAAGCGAGGCTCCAACCCAGGCCGAAGGAGAAGAGGCATAGGCAGAGAAACAAAAATGGGTATTTCCCTCGGATTATCCATTTCACCATCACTATTTTAAGGTATATTTCTAAAAAAGCAGTGTTTCAAGTCCATGGAATACTGCTTTTTTTATATTTTTGTATCTCAAATCAATCACAGACATGAGACTATCTGACTTACATACTGGAGAAAAAGGCATCATCGTGAAAGTGCTCGGACATGGAGGTTTCCGAAAAAGGATTGTCGAAATGGGCTTCATCAAAGGCACCATGGTGGAAGTGCTGCTCAATGCCCCGCTTCAGGATCCCGTGAAATACAAGATACTCGGCTACGAGGTCTCCTTGCGCCACGACGAGGCGCAGATGGTGGAAGTCGTCTCTGAAAAGGAAGCCCTGGCCATCAAGGCCACAGAAGACAAGACCCCGCAGAAAGGAACCGTGGCCGAGGACACGCCCCTCACGGAGAAGCAGTTTCATGAGGCAGCCAAGAAGAAGCGCCGCCAGATCAATGTCGCCCTGGTGGGCAACCCCAACTGCGGCAAGACCTCTCTCTTCAATTTCGCCTCCGGAGCCCATGAGCGGGTGGGCAATTATTCCGGTGTCACCGTGGATGCCAAGGAGGGGCATGCTGAATTTGAAGGCTATGAGTTCAACATCGTCGACCTGCCCGGCACCTATTCCCTCTCAGCCTACAGTCCCGAAGAGCTCTATGTGCGCAAGCAGATCATCGAGAAGACCCCCGACGTGGTGATCAATGTGATTGACGCCAGCAACCTGGAGCGCAACCTCTACCTCACCACCCAACTCATCGACATGAACCTGCGCATGGTCTGTGCCCTCAACATGTATGATGAGACGGAGCGGCGCGGCGACCACATCGACTTCAACAAACTGGGACAGTTGTTCGGCGTCCCGATGATTCCCACCATTTTTAGGACCGGACAGGGCGTGGACCTGCTCTTCCATATCATCATCAATATCTATGAGGGAAATGACTTCGTCGACAAGGACGGCAACATCAACCCCAAGGTAGCTGCGGAGATCGCCGAATGGCACAAAGACTACGAACGTCACCACGGCGGAGACCACTCCGATGACTATGCCCATGGACCACGCCCCAACAAGAGCATCTACCGCCATATCCACATCAACCACGGACAATATGTAGAGGCCGGAATCGAGCAGGTGAAAGCCGAACTGATGAAGGACGAGCACATCCGGCACCGCTACTCCACCCGCTATCTCTCCATCAAACTCCTGGAGATGGACAAAGACGCGGAGCGCTTCGTGCGCACCCTGCCCAACGGCCAGCAAATCCTCCGCATCCGCGACAAGGCCGCCAAACAAATCAAGAGCGACACCAAAGACGACAGCGAGACGGCCATCATGGACGCCAAATACGGTTTCATACACGGTGCCCTGGAAGAAGCCAAATACAAGGAGGGTGACAATGAGGACACCTATAAATTGACCCATATCCTCGACATGATCATCACCAACCGATGGTTGGGCTTCCCCATTTTCGTCCTGCTCCTCTATGTGATGTTCCAGACCACCTTCTCCCTCGGACAATACCCGATGGACTGGATTGATGCGGGATTCGGATGGCTGGGCAACTGGCTCAGCACCACCCTGCCCGACGGTCCGGTGAAAGACCTGCTCGTCGATGGCGTGATCGGAGGTGTGGGAGCCGTCATCGTCTTCCTGCCCCAGATCCTCATCCTCTACGCGTTTATCTCCTTCATGGAGGACTCAGGCTATATGGCACGTGCCGCCTTCATCATGGACAAGTTGATGCACAAGATGGGACTTCACGGCAAGTCGTTCATCCCACTGATCATGGGATTCGGATGCAACGTGCCGGCAGTGATGGCCACGCGCACGATAGAAAGCCGCCGGTCACGTCTCATCACGATGCTCATCCTGCCCTTCATGAGCTGTTCGGCCCGCCTGCCTATCTACATCATGATTGTAGGAGCATTCTTCGCCGAGCGTTACCAGTCGGCTGTCATGATCTCGCTCTATGTGATCGGCATTCTCATGGCAGTCATCATCAGCAGGCTCTTCAGCCGTTTCGTGGTGAAAGGCGACGACACCCCCTTCGTGATGGAACTGCCCCCCTACCGCATCCCCACGGGCAAGGCGATGCTCCGCCACACCTGGGAGAAAGGCAAGCAGTATCTCAAGAAGATGGGAGGTATCATCCTGGTGGCCAGCGTCATCGTGTGGGCCCTGGGCTACTTCCCCCACAACGACCAACTGTCGCGTCAGGAACAGCAGGAACAGAGTTACATCGGACATATCGGCAAGGCCATCGAACCCGTGTTCCGTCCGCAGGGATTCACCTGGAAACTCGATGTGGGACTGATTGCCGGTGTCGGTGCCAAGGAAATCGTCGCCTCGACCATGGGCGTGCTCTATACGGGCGACGATGAAGTGGCCGACGACTCCTCGGATGACAGTGCCAGCCGTTATCCTGTGCTGCGGGAAAAGATGGCTGCCGAGGGCATCACACCGCTGGTTGCCTATTGCTTCCTGCTCTTCGTGCTGCTCTACTTCCCATGTATCGCCACCATCGCTGCCATCAAGAACGAGACGGGCAGTTGGCGATGGGCATTGTTTGCCGCCTGCTACACCACAGCTGTGGCTTGGGTCGTCTCCGCAGCAGTCTATCAGATATTCCGTTGATGACAGCAAGACATCCTCAAGGGGTATGTCAAAATAAAGAATTGCACAACCATTATTTACAATTTGAAGTCATAATGCCGGCCTGAAGGGCCTGCGAGAACATAGCCCAGGGCAACGCCCTGGGTTTTATGTTAACCAACAATTATCGCCCTGAAGGGGCAAGAGCATTGATTGCCTGCGCTTTTGCCCCTTCTTTAACTTTGCAGGCTGTAAAAAGAGTCCTAAATAACTCTTTAACTTTGCAGGCTGTAAAAAGAGTCCTAAATAACTCTT
>CACYQD010000035.1 GCA_902776475.1 uncultured Prevotellaceae bacterium
CTGATTTGCTCGCCACCACGTCGGGAAAGTCTCATTCCTTTCCCTGCATTCAGAAAAAAGGGAAGGAACTTGTTCCTACCGATTTTGGCACGGCAATGATCGAGAGCATTCACGAGTCATTGACGAAGCCAGACCTGACGGCAATCATGGAATACAACCTGTCCGCCATCGCCGATGGGAAGATGGGGTTGGATAACTTCATGAATCAGACGGAGAAGATGGTTCGTGATAATATCAGGTTTGCCGAGGAATCTGTTCCTCAGACGGCATCTGGCTCAATGCAAAGTGATGGGCAGGAAGTTCCCGCAAGGGATTGCTCAGAGCAGCGAGAGCCGTCATGCTTGCATGGATGGCCGAGTCGTGAAGAACAAAGGCCATGCCAATGTCCTGTCTGCCATCGTGAAAGCTTGTGCGCAAGTATTCTCCGAAGACGAAGAAGCATTTCTGGGTCTGCCAGGAGGAGTCTTGCGTACATCCGGCCACAGTTAAGCCCGTCTTCTATGAGGACTACCGAAAGAAGCCGGTGATTAAGCTTTGTCCACAGTGTAGGCTTCCTTTGAACAACGTGTACAGTAAGAAGAAAAAGCAGTCGTACTGGTTTTGTCCGAAATGCAATGAGTTCAAAACCATAAAGTGAGTAATACGAATAATAGGAGTAATATCAGTAATACGAATAATATTGCAAATTAGATAAGACTATTTTTTCATGCGATAATTTGGTAAGACGAACAGGAGTGGCCTTTGGTAGGTAGCTCCTGTTTTTTTGTTCTTAAACGATGTTTTATTGTAGCGAAAAATAGCCGAAGATACAGAGGGTAGCGAACGCAAATAAATGATATTCAGGTCGTAATAACTATTGAAAGAGCTTCGCAACATCGCTACAATATTAAATTGCCACCTTTGATGGAAATAAAAAAACAGGGTGGGTGATGCCGTCAATGGTACTGCGGCGAATCTACCTGCTTGACATAGCAACTTGTTTGCGGTGACTTGTGGGTGTCGTCGAAAAAGAAGCTCCGTGATATATGGACGGAAAAAGAGAAGGTGTGTCTGAATGAATTGACTTGCCTTCTCCCGGACATACATTACAGAGCTTCTCGATGACTCCTACAGGGCAATGGAGAGCAAGTAAAGATTCGGAAAGCTCAATACCATTGGCGCATCAGGGTGGGAATTATTTGAAGGATGGATGGGACGGTTTCCTTTTATGCGAAGCCATACGGGCTGCGTTTTCCTCTTCAAAAGTCAAACTGACTTGGTTGGTCCTGCCAGATTCGAGCCAGCGCAATAATTCGTCTTTGAAGAATATGTAGTTCTTGCCACGCCTCGTGGCCGTGATGTTTCCTCGTTCTACGTGGTAGTACATTGTCGATTTCTTCATCTTCAGAAATTCACATGCCTCGTCAATGGTCATGGGGATATGTTCCGTTGAAGATGCAGAATTCTTCCCAACGTGTTCTCTGATGGTTTCTATCACACGTTCAAGACGCTCAACTTTGTTGAGAATCTGAGAGACCATTCCTGGAAGGTCGTTGAATGTCGTCTGTTCTTGCATAATGTATTCGAAGTTATTTGTATTTCGAGCGCAACGAAACAGACTGATTCATTAATGACACTTGTCAGCGTGAGTTAAGTTTGGAATAAGTCGGAATAAGTAGAAGAAACGGCAGAAAGATATCTATAACAGTTGTTCTGAAGAGAAGTGAAACTTATAATTTCCCCTTTCAGGGATGTCTAACGGAATGGTACAAGATCCTTGTTGACGCAAATTCCGCCGGATGGATTTGATTTCAAGATCCCGGAACTCATAGGGGAATGTGAGCTTGATGAATGTTGCCCGCTCCTCGCCATTCCACTTGAAGCGTTCGCCTATGTTCCACGCAAGGTGTCTGAGGTCAAGTGTTGACAGTTGGCCGTTGGTGATGGTGGGAGAGAGTGCAAACTCTTTTGACACATCCCAATTTTTGATGTTGCCACAAAGGGTATGGAGTTCATCTGTTTTCATATATGGAGCCATTGTCAACTCCACATAATCTATGACACAATCCATCACTTGCTGTCTTCGTTTGATGATTTGCTGTTGATGCAGTTCTCTGATGGTTTCATTTCTATCCTTTTCTTTTTCTTTTGAAACGGACGCTTCATCAGTTGCCCTGCCTACAGCAGTGTCTGCTGGATGAAGCGGTTTTTGTGGTTTTGGTTTGAAGGTCATTTTGTTCTTACCCATAGCAAAACTGAGGATTATCATCCTTATCAGGACAAATAGTCCAAGTAAAAGTAGGAATATGGGTATATAGCCTTTGACATATTCATACAGTCGGCTAATATAGTCAGATAAAAACACAAACCATTCAGCTTGGTCTGTCCAACCATAAAGGTCGGATATGTAAATTCCCACTACGATGCAGCCAATAAACACAAAGAAAAATCCCGTAACCTTATTACTCATAATTGTTATTGTTATATCAATATTTTGAGCGCAAAGTTACGGAATAATTCTTAAATAATATCAAATATTACAATATATTTTAGGAAATTACGTGTTTTTGTAGTTTTTCAAACTATCTCAATATTTTGAGGAGATATTTTTGTTTTATACAGACCTTTTTGTTCTCTTCCGTGTTTTCTTTCCTTTTTTATCGTCATCAAGAAGTGCAGATGATATTCTCGATGCAGCTTCCCGACGTTTCGGGTCGGCGTGACAAGCGTATATCTGGGTGGTAGTGACGCTCCTATGTGCAAGAAGTTGTTGGACGGTGTAGAGGTCTGTACCAAGTTCCACTTGAAGAGAGGCGAATGTGTGGCGGAATGAATGAAAAGTAATTCGCTTCTTGATACCTGCTTTCTTCAGCCACGCTTTCAGAGGCTTCTGTGCCATGTCAATCTCAAATCCTTCAAATACTGGACCAGTAATTCTTCTTCGTCCATCGGAAATAAGTTCGTATGCTTCTTTGCTGATAGGAATGATGTTGCGAGCCTTTGTCTTCTGGGCATAGAATTCGACATACTTGCCGCCATCTGAATATTCTTTGATGTCTTCCCATCTGAGATTGATGATGTCACTGCGACGCATCCCTGTCAGACAGGCAAAAATGGATGCTTTTTTCAACACATCGATGTCACAGGGAGTCTGATATAGCTTCCTAAGTTCTTTCAGTGACAAGCTTTGCTTATGAACGGGAACTGTCTTGATTTTATCAAGAAAGTCATTGATGTCTGTACGAATAATCTTGTTTCGATAGGCAATGTTCAAGAAAGCACGGAATGTTGACCAATAGCCAGCGACAGAGTTGATGGCCATTGGTTTGCCGTTGCGTAGGTTCTTTGCAGTCATCAGATAATCACGGAACTTGTTACAAAGGTCAATATCAACTTCTTCACATCGGCATCTGCCACCAATGAATTGATAGAAATGCTCATAGACAAACTTCCACTTCGGGTCTTTGTTCTGAAGAACCTGATTGAAATAATCGAGGAAATCCCCATTGTATTTGTCAAAGAAATCATACCGACCATTTACAGCTGACTCAAAACGACGGCATCGAATGGCTTCAGCTTTCTCTTTCATCGCTTTGTTGTATTCTTTGTCGTGCCTGGTTTGAGGATTCTCGTAGATGTAGATGCCAAGTGATTCATGGCGAATGGTTTTCATCGTGACATTGTCTCGATACCCTGGATAATAATCCAGATACAAGGACATCATGCCTCCTTTGATGGCACGTGCCCGTACTTTGATAGTTTTACAATACTGCATAATCTTGTGTATTTAATTTGGTTGCAAATGTCTTTACTTATTTGATGCTGACAGCAATCATTTCATTTTAATTGGTGGTAATGCTAAAATAAGCCGTGATATGTGAGATTATCAAGAGGACTGACGTTCGTGGATGATCCTAATGACATCCTCTTTGAGGAAAAGGGCATATTTTCCTTCATGAACTTTCCGTACATCACTGTATCTAAGCATACCATATACCTTGTCTCTTGACATCTTGAATTTCTCGCAAATCTGTTCCACTATGAAGTACATGTCTCCATACTTGGCCATGGCATTGTTGGTCTCTTCTATGGCAGAACGCAGGTAATATGTTATTCCATATTCCTTTTTAGATGGTATCTTGTGACGTGAGACGAAGGTACGTCTTGCGCTGATGGAGATGCCCATCATATCCTCGACTTGTTCGCCTGTTATCCATTCCTCAGCCTCGTTTTCTTTTGGTTGCACTTTGGGCAGATTCTTTGAGAACAAGGCTTCGACTGTTTTCAGTTCATAGAAGTTGATGTTCTTTACTGTTATTTTCGGAACCTTGGCTTCTCTGGTGCGACCATGCACATGATGAACGGTTACTTTGTATCTTCTGGCGATTTCTTGTGCCGTGATATAGTCTTCGGGCACCTCAAACTTTTCTGGGTCTTTGTTGAACAGTTGTTCGATAGCAGCCTCATTGTAATAGTTGAAGTGTTTGATGGTGATTTTGGGTGTTTTTGCCTCACGAGTCTTTGCCTGGACATGCTTGGGCGTAACACCATATTTCTCTGCTATCTGTGCTACTGTGATATATCCTTCAGGAATCGTGCTTATTTTGGGCTGTTTTGCTTTACGTTCCTGCTCTTTGACAAGAGAATTCGTTTGCATGCGCTCCTTGATGATTCGGTCGAACTCCTTCCTGTTGACAACCGTAAATCGTCCCTGTTTATGACTGTCTATCTCATAGTTGTGGATGTAGTATGACACCTGGTCTTTGCTGAAATGGTATTTCTCCATGATTTCTGCATAGGTGTAGTAGTTTGGGTCAACAGATTCCCTTTCGCCTTTCAAAGTGTCTATATGCGCCCTGGAGTAATACACATTCCTTCCTTGGGTAATCCGAGGAATCTTGTTCCTTTGTACAAAGGAGAGGACAGCATTATGACTCATCTCGTATTTTTCTTCCAATTGCTGGATGGTATAATAATCTCTTAGATCAAACTCAGCAATGAGTTCGGCAAAGTGGACATCGACCTGCGACCGGTCAAAGAAGCAGTTACGTCCCTGATATACTTTTTTGATATTGTATTTCTCACATCGATGGAGTATGGCTTTCTTTGTCACCTTGAACTTTTCCGAGATTTGACGAATAGTGTAGTATTCTCGCTTCTTTTGCTTCTTATCAGAATGGGTCTGATAGGAAGCCGGATTGTCGAATAGTTTTTCAATATCTTTGCGTCTGACGATTGTCTTGCCACGTAGTTGGACAGCTTTGATGATACCATCACGCATATAACGGTAAAATGTAGCTCTGCTAATACCCAAGAGCTGTGCGCCTTCAGTAGGAGTAAGGAAAGCTTTGCTTCCAAGATTATCTATTGGGGGAACAATCTTCTTTTCTTCCTCCATAAACTCGGCAATCTGTTTCTGCCGGATGTTTCGTTTATAGTCCTTGTTATTGCACGAAGGTGAGCAATACAGAGTGGTCATCTTATGTGCAATAAAGGACCTCCCACAGTACTTACAGCGTTTCTGAATTTCCATATTTGTTGCAGACGTTAGTGAATTTTCTCCACCCAAAGTGTCTCATTGCGTCTCACCACGTCTCATGGTGTCTCACGTTGTATCCTCAATGTCATTTTGGACTTGTCTCACCACGTCTCACGATGGTATCCATTATGTCATTTTGGTGTGAAAAGGCTGCTCCGTTTTACACTCGCGGTAGAAATACGGTACAAAAATAACTCGAATAACTCAAAGTAACAAAAAACCAACTTGAAGTGTTAAAAAACAAAAAGTCCCTCAAAATGAGGGACTTACTACAAATTATTCCAAGTTGTTCAGAGTTGTTTATAAGGGGTCACTTACCCACGCAGAAATGAGAAAAGATGTTGCTTAAAGTCTCATCGGGTGTGATGGTTCCTCCAACTATTTCTGAAAGGTGGCCGATGCAGGAGCGAAGATCCTCACTGAGCAGGTCGCCGCTCAGTCCCATGTGGAGACCATCGATGACGCTTTGGATGTCTTCATGGGCTTTGGTCAATGCCTCATAATGGCGGACATTGGTGACAATCACATCGTTTTGTGAGATAGAAGGGATGCCGGCTGCGTCGAAAATGGCATCTTCCAGTTTGTCCATATTGGTGCCATGTTTGGCACTGACTGGAATGACCACAGCGTCGTCGGGTGGGGGAGTGAGGGATGAAAAAGGATGGTACGGATTGCCGCCGTTCTTGTCTATTTTGTTAATAACAGCAATGAGTTTCTTGCCCTTTGCTTTTTCTGCAATCTCTTTTGCCTCATTTGGAGCCGGAGCTTCATCGGTCAACCAAAGCACGATGGCTGCCTCATCCAGTTTTTGATAGGTGCGCTCGATGCCGATGCGCTCTATCGTGTCAGACGTGTTGCGGATGCCTGCCGTGTCGATGAAGCGGAAAGTGATGCCATGGATCTGGGTCGTGTCCTCAATGCTGTCGCGGGTTGTGCCGTGGATGTCACTGACAATCGCCTTGTCATCATGCAACAGACTGTTGAGAAGGGTGCTCTTGCCCACATTGGTCTTGCCGATGATGGCCACAGCTATGCCTTGTCGCAAAGCCTTCCCTGTAGAAAAAGAGTGGATGAGGGTTGAAATCTGACTCTCTGTGGTTGCAGCCAGATTAAGCAGTTCACCGCGGTCGGCAAACTCAAGATCTTCGTGGTCAGAAAAATCCAGCTCAAGTTCCATGAGTGAGGTGAGATGAAGCAGCTGGTCACGCAACTGGCTGAGCTGATCGCTGAAATGTCCGCGCAGCTGACTGATAGCCATCTGGTGGGTGGCTGCATTGGTGGAGGAGATCAGGTCGGCTACAGCTTCTGCCTGGCTCAGGTCGAGTTTGCCGTTCAGAAAAGCCCTTTGGGTATATTCGCCCGGAAGGGCCTGTCGGCATCCGCATGAGACAAGTTGACGCAAGATGAGTGAGATCACATAACGTGAACCGTGACAGCTGATTTCCGTGGTGTCCTCACCTGTATAGGAGCGGGGGGAGCGGAAAAGGGTGACCACGACATCATCGATGGTCTTTCCGGTCTCATCCCTCAATTCTCCATAATGTGCTGTATGACTGGCCATCTCACAGAGACGACGGCCAGATGGTGAATGAAACAGCATGTCGGTGAAGCGGATGGCATCGGGTCCGGAGACGCGTATGATGGCCATCGCTCCACCGGCAGCGGTAGAGAGTGCGCAGATTGTATCGTCACTCAATAGGGGTGTCATGAATCAGATGCGGTCGAGTACCTTCTCAATAAGGGTGTCGATACTGTTCTTATAGCTGGCATTGGCTTGCTTGGCCAAACGGTTGGCTATCACCATGCAACAGGTCATGGCTTTGTGACCCAGCAACTTGGACAGACCAGCCACTGCCGAACTCTCCATCTCAAAATTGGTGATATGGTATCCCTTGTACTCAAAGCGCTCAACCTTCTCATTCTGCATGGGATCAGCCAGCGGGATGCGTAATTCACGGCCTTGTGGACCGAAGAAACCGCCACAGGCAATGGTCACACCACGCACCATGTCGTCACCGGCCACGCGGTCTATCAACTCCTTGTCGGCATCGATGACATAGGGGGCACCCAGTTGGGGATTCCAGTCCATGTGCTGACGGAAGGCTTCCTCAAACTCAAGGTCGCACACGTCATTGCGACCGGCATAGAAATTCAGCAGACCATCAAAGCCGATGCTTTTCACACTGGCGATGAACGTTCCGGTGGGGGTGAAGGGCTGCAGACCGCCACAGGTGCCGATTCTCACGATGGAGAGGCAGCGGAGCTGGTCTTTTTCCATGCGGGTCGAGAAATCTATGTTGGCGCATGCGTCGAGCTCATTGAGCACGATGTCGATATTGTCACATCCGATGCCTGTGCTCTGCACGGTGATTCGCTTTCCTTTGTAATTGCCGGTGATGGTGTGGAACTCACGGTTCTCCACGTCACATTCTATCCCGTCAAAGAAACCTGCCACCTGCTTGACACGGCCTGGGTCGCCTACCAAGATGACTTTGTCTGCGAGAAATTCTGGTTTGAGGTGAAGGTGAAAGATACTGCCGTCTGGGTTGATGATTAGTTCGGACTCGGGAAAAAACTTGCTCATAATCAAATTATTTAGTTCAACAAAGGCTCCATGGCGACGGATAACCTCATCACGAGAAGAGGAGGCCAATGGATGATAATACAAAGATAGAAAAAAAAAGTCAGCTACAATCCCCGTCGTTGTTTTTTAACTAAATTTTACTAACCCAGACGAGTAAATGGCGGGGATATCTGGGTGCCGTCCGTGGTCATTCTTCGACCAGTTTTCCTGCCGTTTCGAGAGCACGCCAGATACACGACCGAGCCTCGGGATTCATGGCGGCAATTTGGTCAAACAGTTTCCTGATGTCTGTCCGGTGGGAGTCGTTTTCGTAAGGACAGTGCTTTTTTTGTTTCTGATAGCCTTTGTTTGCTGCCATCTGCACGAGGTCGCTCTCTTCTATCATGCAAAGCGGACGGATGATGGTCAGCGGCATCTTGCGCATCCGGAGCTTGGCGGGCATACTGCCGAAATGGCCTTGGTAAAACAGTCCCATCAGTGTGGTATGCAGAATGTCATCCTGATGATGCCCCAGGGCAATCTTGTTGAAACCGAGTTCCTGCGCCAGATTGAACAGCACCTTCCGGCGATACCATGAGCAGAGAAAGCAAGGGGATTTGCGCTTGTCGGTGGTGGGGTCGAAACGGGTCATGCGCACATGGAGCCTGACACCCAGTTGATGGCAGAAATCCTCCAGATAACTGACGTCGCTCTCGTATTCTATGTTCTCCATCCTCACATGCAGCGCTTCCACTTCGAAGCGGGGATGGTGTATCTGGCTCCGTCGCGCAAGTATCTCGGTCAGGCACATGGAATCTTTGCCGCCCGACAAACCCACGAGGATCTTGTCGCCATCCTCAATGAGCTGGTATGTGGCCATGGCTCTGACAAAGCGGTCATGGATACGTTTGTCAAGCAACTGCTCCGGTGTCCGTTTCGGCATGCCTATTTCATGAAGACCAGATAGACTGCGCAGATGATGAGCAGAAACGCCAGGATATGGTTCCAGTGGAGATTCTGTCCCTGAAACAGGATGTTGGCGATGACGGCGAACACACCGAGACTGATGCACTCCTGGATGACCTTGAGCTGCACAAGATTGAAGGGACCTCCGTTGCCGTTGAATCCCATGCGGTTGGCAGGTACTTGGCAACAATACTCAAAAAAGGCAATGCCCCATGAAAAACCGATGACAGCAATAAGGGGCCAGTTCTGGCTGGCCCCGGATTGCTGCAATTTCAGATGCCCATACCAGGCCAGCGTCATGAAGACATTGCTGGTGATGAGCAGGATGATCGTATAAAGTCCGTTCATTGTTCTGCGGATAATTGTTGATGCATATTGGCGGCTGCCGCACGGCCGTCGCCCATGGCGAGTATCACCGTAGCACCTCCGCGCACGATATCGCCGCCGGCAAACAGTCCGTGACGTGACGACTGCATCTGCTCATCGACCACGATGGTGTTCTTACGGCCGAGTTCGAGACCTTCCACGCTCTTCGGAACGAGCGGGTTGGGGGAGACGCCGATGGCTACGATCACTTGATCCACATCGATGGTCTTCGTCTCTCCGGTAGGCTCCGGACGGCGGCGGCCACTGGCATCGGGCTCGCCGAGGCGCATAACCTCAAGCACGGCTTGCTTCACAGCTCCGGACTCGTCGCCGATATACTCGATCGGGTTGTGCAGGGTCAGGAAGTCAATGCCTTCTTCCTTGGCATGCTTCACCTCTTCAAGTCGGGCGGGCATCTCTGCCTCGCTGCGGCGATAGACGAGGGTGACCTTGGCTCCGAGGCGCTTGGCGGTGCGTACGGAGTCCATGGCGGTGTTGCCGCCGCCCACCACCATCACGCTCTTGGCGGGGTTGATAGGGGTGTCGGTCGTGGGATTGGCCGCATCCATGAGGTTGACACGAGTCAGGTATTCGTTCGATGACATGATATTGATCAGATTCTCGCCGGGGATGTCCATGAAGTTGGGAAGTCCGGCTCCCGAACCCACGAAGATGCCTTTGAAACCATCGTCTTCCAGTTCCTGGATGCTGATGGTCTTGCCTACGATGCAGTCGGTCTGGAAATGAACACCCATTTTGCGCAGGTTGTCGATCTCCACATCCACGATACGGTTGGGCAGACGGAACTCGGGGATACCGTATTTCAAGACGCCGCCGATTTCATGCAGGGCCTCGAATACATAGACATCATAGCCGAGTTTCACCATGTCGCCGGCAAAACTCAGACCTGCAGGTCCTGAACCCACCACAGCGATTTTCTTGCCGTTGGAGGGAGCGATGTCGGGTATGCTCATATTGCCGCTCTCACGCTCGAAGTCGGCGGCGAAGCGCTCCAGATAGCCGATGGCCACGGCGGGCTCGTTCATCTTGAGATGGATGCAGCGGGCCTCGCACTGTTTCTCCTGCGGACAGACGCGGCCGCAGACGGCGGGCAGTGCAGAGGTGTTTTTAAGCACCTTGGCGGCAGCGAGGAATTGGCCTCGCTCGATGTTCTTGATAAAGGATGGGATGTTGACATTCACCGGGCATCCTTCCACGCAGGTGGGCTTGGCGCAGTCGAGGCATCGCTTGGCCTCGGTGAGGGCCATCTCCTTGGTCAGGCCGATGTTGACTTCCTCCAGGCGCGTGGTGGCACGGTATTCCGGATCGAGTTCGGGCATGATCACACGGGGGATAGCGGTGCGCTCCTTGGCTTTCATTGATGAACGGAGCGCCTTGCGCCACTCGGCGTTGCGGTCGGTCAGCACCTCAATGGTGTCATTGGTGGGATCGTCGTCCATCACCACGTCTGTGCTTTCCACTTTGACTTGCTCGTCGCCATTGCCAAGATGTTCCTCGAAATGCTCCAGTTCTTCTTGCTCGGCACGCTTGAATGTGCCCATGCGCTTGAACATCTCGTCCCAATCTACAAGACTTCCGTCAAACTCAGGACCGTCGATGCACACGAATTTGGTCTTGCCGCCGATGGTGAGCCGGCAGGCTCCACACATTCCTGTTCCATCCACCATGATGGTGTTGAGAGACACGTCGGTGGGGATGTTGTATTTCTGGGTGAGCAGGCAGCAGAACTTCATCATGATGGGAGGACCGATGGCAAACACCTTGTCGATGTGCTCCTGGTTGATGAGCTTCTCAATGCCAATGGTCACAACGCCTTTCTCTCCGTAACTGCCGTCGTCGGTCATGATGATGGTCTCGTCGCTGCTCTCGCGCACCTGGTCCTCCAGGATGATGAGGTCTTTAGAACGGCCAGCGAGCACACTGAGCACACGGTTGCCTGCGGCTTTGAGCGCACGGATGATGGGAAGCATCGGAGCCACGCCGACACCACCGCCGGCACAGATCACAGTACCGAAATTCTCGATATGGGTGGGGTTGCCCAGCGGACCTACCACATCTGTCACGTAGTCGCCTTCGTTCAGATTGCACAACTTGATGGAAGACAGACCCACTTTCTGCACGACGAGGGTGATGGTTCCTTTGTTGATGTCGGCATCGGCGATGGTGAGAGGCATGCGCTCGCCTTTCTTGCCCACGCGGACGATGACGAAGTTGCCGGCCTTGCGGCTTTTGGCGATAAGGGGAGCCTCAATCTCAAACAAGAATACTTTTTCTGAGAATTGCTCCTTACGGATGATCTTGTTCATAATGTCAATAGCGTGTATGTTTCAGTTAGTCGAAATTCTTGTCGTCAAGATACTCAAATCCACAGTAGGGTACAAGCACTTTCGGCACACGGATTCCCTCTGGTGTCTGATTGTTCTCCATGATTGCGGCCACGATGCGGGGAAGAGCCAGCGCCGAGCCGTTCAGGGTGTGGCACAACTCAATTTTCTTGTCGTCGGTGTGGCGATAGCGGCATTTCAGGCGGTTGGCCTGGTAGCTTTCGAAATTGGATACCGATGAAACCTCGAGCCATCTCTCCTGGGCTGCGCTCCAGATCTCGAAGTCGTAGCACAGTGCGGAGGTGAAACTCATGTCACCACCACAGAGGCGGAGAATGTGGTAGGGCTGCTCGAGTTTTTTCATCAGACCTTCCACGTGGTCAAGCATCTCGTTCAGACTCTCATAGGAGTGCTGAGGAGTGTCGATGCGTACAATCTCCACCTTGTCAAACTGATGCAGGCGGTTCAAGCCGCGCACGTCCTTGCCATAACTGCCGGCTTCACGGCGGAAACAGCCAGAGTAGGCGCAGCGCTTGATGGGCAACTGGGCCTCGTCGAGGATCACATCCCTGAAGATGTTGGTCACAGGCACCTCTGCGGTGGGAATCAGGTAGAGGTTGTCGGCTGTGCAGTGATACATCTGGCCTTCCTTGTCGGGCAACTGTCCAGTGCCGTAGCCCGAAGCCTCGTTCACCACGTAGGGAGGCTGTACTTCCAGATAGCCGCTCTTGCGGGCTTCGTCAAGGAAGAAGGCTTCAAGGGCGCGCTGGAAACGGGCCATCTTGCCGATATATACGGGGAATCCGCTGCCAGTGATCTTCACACCGAGGTCGAAATCGATGAGGTTGTATTTCTTACAGAGGTCCCAGTGGCAGAGGGCACCCTCGGGCAACACGGGCTTCTCGCCACCCTCTTTCACGACCACGTTGCCGGAGGCATCTGCTCCCTCGGGCACGCACTCATGGGGTATGTTGGGGATGGTGCAAAGGAAGGCGGTGAGCTCTTTCTCTGCCTGGTCCATGATTTCCTGAAGTTCCTTGTCGCGTGATTTCAGCTTGCCTACTTCTTGTTTTGCGGCCTCGGCCTCCTCACGCTTGCCTTGTTTCATGAGTGCGCCAATCTGTGAAGCCATCTGCTTGGCTTGCTGTTTGGTGGCGTCGAGTTCACGTTGTGCCTCGCGGCGGCGCTTGTCGATTGAGAGCGCTTTCTCCACGGCCTCACGGGCTCCATTGAAGTGTTTCTTCTCGAGTCCTTTGATCACTCGTTCTGTTTCCTCGCTGATCAGTTTGATTGTTAGCATATTTGTTATGGTTTAATTTGTTCCGTGTACTTATTGGAAAATCCGTGCAAAGTTACGATTTAGCGAGCGAAAAGCCAAATTTATTTGTGCTTTTTCGAGCGTGAGTAACTTCGGCGCCGCCAAAGTTGCGGTTTGACGAGCGAAAAACTACCCCTCTCCCCTTGGGAGAGGACGGGTGAGGGAACATATTATGTGTATAGACGTCACATTGTGGCGTCTCTACTTTCATCCAAACTAAATGGCCCCTCTCCCTTTGGGAGAGGATGGGTGAGGGAACAAATTATGTGTATAGACGCCACAATGGAGAGGGTATTTTTTCGCCCTCACCTAACCTCTCCCAAAGGGAGAGGGATTGGGGATACTTTCATCCAAACAAAATGGCCCCTCTCCCTTTGGGAGAGGACGGGTGAGGGGACATATTTCCCCATACTTAACTCCCCAAAAGGAGAAGGAAAAAAGGCACCCTCAAAAAGCAGAAATCCCAGCCTGAGGGGCTGGGATTCTGTGTTTGTTTGGAATAAGCTTAATTTGAATTTATGCCTGGGCATCGGGGATTACCGACACGACACTCTTGTCGCGGGCGCCTTTGTGGAAATTCACCACGCCGTCAACAAGTGCATACAATGTATCGTCCTTGCCAATACCTACGTTCTGACCAGGATTGTGCTTTGTGCCACGCTGGCGAACGATGATGTTGCCGGCTGTCACACGCTGACCACCCCAGATCTTCACACCGAGCCGCTGTGATGCTGACTCGCGGCCGTTCTTTGAACTACCTACACCTTTTTTATGTGCCATTTCTTAGTCCTCCTTTTTTAGCCGATTATTGATTTGATTTCTACCTGGGTGAACTGAGCGCGATGACCGTTCTTCTTGCGTGAGTCCTTGCGGCGCTTCATCTTGAACACGATCACTTTGTCACCCTTCACAAGTGGCTTGACCACTTCACAAACTACTTTTGCTCCCTCAACGGTAGGAGCACCTACAGTCACAGCTCCCTCATTGTCCAAAAGGAGCACTTTCTCAAACTCAACAGACTGGCCTTCTTCCACATCTTTCATGTGGTGAACGAACAGTTTCTTTCCCTGTTCGGCCTTGAACTGTTGACCCATGATTTCTACAATTGCGTACATTATTTATTGTATAACAGGTTGTTCCGCAAGGCGGACAGCACCGCGCCGCCACTTGTTAGAGCCTCCACGGAGTAAATCGGCTGCAAAATTACTGATTTTTCTCCAAATAAAACCTTGCTCTTTGCTGAATATTTGAATATTTAACAGAAATTAAGGGATGCTGCGGTCCAATGATTCACCATGACGGAAAACTCAGCATAAAAGCATTCGCTGCGGTCATTCTTCTTCCAATGCTTGAATCACTCGTTTGTATTCGGGTGGAGTGATGTCGCACTTGTCCTTGCACCTCAGATCCTCTGGGTGAGCCTCCATGTAATTGTTGCGGATGAATTCATGCGTCACCACGTTCTTGAGGGGAATTTGGTATTGCCTCATGATAGGCTTGAGATATTCCACCGCACTTTTGATTTGATCTTCAGTCAATGGCTTTTCCTGGGTATTGCCTTGGAATTCCACACCGATGCAAAACTCATTGCAGCGCTCCCGGCCATTCAGTATCGATTTGCCTGCGTGGAATGTCACGATGCCAGGGTCAGCGAGAATGTATCGGGTGCCATCAGTGTCTATCACACAATGTGTGCTGACAATATTCTTAGGCAGGGTGAGCATATCGAGCGATTTCTCTATCGTGGGCAGCGCCGTATGATGCAGGATGATGGCTTCGGCATCATTGGTGAGGTTGCGGCTGTAGTTTTGGGTGGGGTATAAGATTTCCAAATAATGGCTATCGGAAGAATTGTCGTTTTCCTTACATTGAACGAGGGTTAATGCTACAATCAGTAATATAACAGCTGATATGAGAGTTTTCAATTTCATAGAAATCTTGAGGGGAAGAGTTTAATTTGTACTGCAAAGCTAATGAATTCTTTTGATAGATAAGGTATAAAAGTGCATGAATTGATGGAGATGAACAAAAAAAGTGCCAAATTGTTAAGCACTTACACCAAATAATGTGCGTTGATTTGGAAACGATCCAATTATTTTCTGTATATTTGCGGGCTATTACTAACCAAATGTCTCAAAAAATGGATACTGAATCTCTTTTCAAGACAAAGAAACCTTATGCCAAACCCATCATGTTGGCAGAACGCTTTGTTGCCAATGAATTTGTGGCAGCATGTTCTGTTCAGGGAGCTCCATTGGGTGGAGGAGGGTATTATCTATATGATTCTGGAACTAATACTGGATGGGTAGATAATAATGATGAAAAACATGGCTCTTCAGGTTGGCCTGGTGATTTGATTTCTTTTATAGAGAATGGGCAGTATGAGGTCCTATCTACTGAACCCATGATAAAAAATGGGGCTCAAGGATATATATTGATTAATAATTCAATTTCCCCCTATGGCAATAATGGCAGTTATGATTTTGATTATTATAATTTGAGCAACACACAATACTGGGCTCCTGGAGTTATAGCCCATGTAAAAATTGTAAGGGATAAGGACTATACAGCTTATCTTGATTTGTTTTTCTCAGGCTCATCATCATCTGGGAATACAAATTACAATGGATCATAACTAATTGAACGTAGGAGTTATTCACCTTGAAAGCCGTAGGCCTGACCAGACTCAAGACACAATAAAATATCTCCCCGCAACGACAATGCGCTGCGGGGAGAATCTATTTAATAGTAGCTTGGATTTATAGCACTCCTTGAGCCATCATGGCTTTGGCCACCTTCAGGAAACCAGCCACGTTGGCACCCTTCACATAGTTGATGTAGCCATCCTCCTCGGTGCCATACTTCACGCAGTTGGCGTGGATGTCGTTCATGATGTCATGCAGCTTGGCATCGACCTCCTCACGGCTCCAGCGCAGGCGCTCTGAGTTCTGGCTCATCTCAAGACCTGACACGGCCACACCACCGGCGTTGGCTGCCTTGCCCGGAGAATAGAGGATCTTGGCTCCCTGGAACACCTTGATGGCTTCCGGTGTGGAAGGCATGTTGGCACCCTCGCTGACAGCAATCACACCGTTGGCTACCAATGTCCTGGCAGCGTCGCCGTCAATCTCGTTCTGAGTAGCTGACGGGAGAGCGATGTCGGCTTTCTCACCCCAAGGCTTTGCACCTTCAACATACTTCACGCCATACTCCTCAGCATACTCGCGGATACGTCCACGCTCCACGTTCTTCAGTTCCATGATCCAGTCGAGTTTCTCGCGGTCGATGCCGTCGGGATCGTAGATATAACCATCGGAGTCGGACATGGTCACAACCTTGCCACCGAGTTCGATACATTTCTCAACGGTATACTGAGCCACGTTGCCACTACCTGAGACGAGGATGGTCTTGCCCTTGATGTCAAGGCCACGGGTCTTGAGCATGTTCTGGAGGAAATAGACGTTGCCGTAACCTGTTGCCTCAGGACGGATACGTGATCCACCAAACTCCTGGCCTTTGCCGGTCAGCATACCGGTGAACTGGTGGGTGAGCTTCTTATACATACCGAACATGAAGCCTACCTCACGGCCACCAACGCCGATATCACCTGCGGGCACGTCCTCATCAGGACCTACGTGACGATAGAGCTCCGTCATGAATGCCTGGCAGAAGCGCATCACCTCGGCGTTGCTCTTGCCGCGGGGTGAGAAGTCGCTGCCACCCTTGGCACCGCCCATAGGAAGTGTGGTAAGGGAGTTCTTGAAAGTCTGCTCAAAAGCGAGGAACTTCAGGATGGAGGGGTTCACCGATGCGTGATAGCGGATACCGCCTTTGTACGGGCCAATGGAGTTGTTGTGCTGGATACGGTAGCCCATGTTGGTCTGAACGTTGCCCTTGTCGTCCGTCCATGTCACGCGGAAGGAAATCATCCTGTCGGGAATACACAGGCGCTCGATGAGGTTGGCACGCTCAAACTCAGGGTGCTTGTTGTACTCTTCTTCGATAGAACCTAATACCTGACTGACGGCCTGGATGTACTCCGGCTCGTTCGGGAATCTCTGCTGAAGATTCTCCACTACTTTTGATGCAATCATAATCTTTTTACTTTTATTGGTTATCTAAAAAATGTTCATCCTTGATTGATGCGTGCAAAGGTATAACTATTTTGTGAATCACCAAAACAAAATGAAAGAAAATTATAAAAAAAGATAGAAAAAAGTAACTAATTCGCGCAAATGATAGATAAAAAGGTATTTTTGCGCTCGTTTTAGGTCATTTTTGTACAAAAATGGCATGATGTCGCTGTGTGCGCCCACCATGCCATTACATGTTGTCAACGTTGACTTCGTATCTATTTTTTCAAATACTTTTTCCCTTCCTTAATATATATACCATCATGTAGAGGGGCTGATTGGCCCTCCATCCGACGTCCGTCGATGCTGTAGATTGCCTTTTCGACGGAGGGTAAGCTTGGCTGATGAATGCCAACTCCTCCAAGGAAGTCCTTAAGTACATAAAGTGCTGGCTCAGCTCTGCCAGTCTGGTTGTCGAAGAGCCCTGCGTTATACCAATTGTCGGTCACTCGGTTGGAGTCCCAGTCCAGGCCATTTTCATTGGCTTCCATAAACCACCAGAAGAGTCCGTTGACTTGTGCGTGGTTGTTGGCGAGAGCGATCAGGTCTTCTGCGAAGGCTTTCTGTCCCTGTCCGCTGATGGGATAGGTGGCTGATAGGTCGTAGGTCACGTTGTTGGGTTGCCAGTCATGATAATAGCCCACCTCCACAAGCATGATTTTCTTGTCGGGATAGTTGCTCTCCATGCGAGTGAGTGCTGTCTCAAGACTTGCCAGCGGCCCATGGTAATAGGAGTAATACGACAGTCCGATGATATCATATTCTACACCGTAGGCCGACATTTTGTCGTAGAATGCCTTGAGATAGTCGGGTTGGGCCACTCGCTCGGTGTGGATGATGATTTGGGCTTGGGGGCATGTCTCGCGGCAGGCTTGTATGGCACGTTTGAGCAGGTTGGTGAAACGCGGCCAGTTGTTGTCGTCGTAGGCATAGCATTTTTTCGGCGACGAGGTGCCCACCGGGCCCCAGAGCATGCCATAGCTGATCTCGTTGCCCGTCTGGATGAAGTCGGGAGCGGCTCCGGCGGCTTTCAGTTCCTCCAGCACCTCCTTGGTATAATCATAGATCTTGTCATAGAGTTGCTGGTCGTTCAGGTTGCTCCAAGCCTTGGGCGTCCACTGCTTGGCGGGGTCGGCCCAACTGTCGGAATAGTGGAAGTCGAGCATGAATGCCATTCCAAGGTCTTTGATCATGTGGCCGAGTTCCTTCACATATTCGAGATCCTGCACCACGCCCTGTCCCTTATCCTCATCTGAGGCGTTCTCTGGATTGACAAACAGCCTCACGCGCATGGTGTTCATTTCATTGGTATAGCAGAAGTAGGAGAGGGGGGCATAGATGCGCGCCCCGTCCTGATTGAGGTAAATCGCTCCGTGGTCGATATAGGATTTAAGCAGGGAAATGTCGCCTCCAAAATATTTCCCGTCAGCCATGCAGCTGAGGGAGAAAAGGAGGAAAATGAGAGTTAGGTTTCTTTTCATATTCAGGTAGGGTTGTTATTTTAGGTTTGCGGTTTGTCTGATGAACGGCGGCGATTGCGACGGCGTGGAGCTTTCTTTTGTTCTGCAGTGTTCTTGCGGTCTCCCGGTTTCCTGCGCTGCCCCCTGCGGGCTTTGCGGTCAGCACGCCCACTCCGGCCAGGACGGCCCTTGATGGTCATAGGCTTGTATTCGGGAGCTTCACCAAGACCGTCAGGCAGGGGCATTTTTTCGACGGCATAGCCGAGGAATTTCTCAATCTGCATGAAATCCCTGATTTCCCGTCCGCGCACCAGTGTGATGGCCTTTCCATCGCGCTGGGCACGTGCTGTGCGGCCGATGCGGTGCACATAGTCTTCCGAATCGTGGGGCACGTCGAAATTCATCACGGTGGCGATGTCATCGATGTCGATGCCACGGGCCACGATATCGGTGGCGACGAGAACATCGACTTGACCGCTCTTGAACTTGTACATCATCTCATCGCGCTGGCTTTGGTCGAGGTCGGAATGCATCTCTCCGCAGTTGATGTGCATCTGGCGGAGTGAGCGGTTGATTTCCTTGACTTTCAGCTTCGAACCGGCAAAGATGATCACTCGGCTGAGTTCGTTGTTCTGGAAGAGATGGCGTATGATGCCGAGTTTCTGATTCTCATGGCATACGTAGGCCACCTGGCGGATGTTGTCGGCAGGACGGCTGACGGCGAGCTTCACCTCCACGGGGTTTTTGAGCAGGGTTTTGGCCAATTGCTCGATCTTGTCGGGCATGGTGGCCGAGAACATGATAGTCTGACAGGTGGGAGGGATATGGCTGCTGATTTTCAGGATGTCGTCGCTGAATCCCATGTCGAGCATGCGGTCGGCCTCGTCGAGCACGAAGAAGGAGAGCCGGCTGAGGTCGGCATGGCCCATGGTGATGTGGCTGATCAGGCGGCCGGGTGTGGCTATCACCACATTGGCGCCGAGTTGCAGTCCCTTGGTCTCCTGGTCGTAGCGGCCGCCGTCGTTGCCGCCATAGACGGCCACGCTGCCGATGCCGTCAAGATAGTAGCCGAATCCTTCCATCGCCTGGTCGATCTGCTGGGCCAGTTCACGTGTCGGACTCATGATGACGCAGTTGATGGCATCATCGGGATAAAAACCATCGTCAATCAGACTGAGGATCGGCAACAGATAGGCCGCGGTCTTGCCTGTTCCTGTCTGTGCTACACCGATGAGGTCACGGCCGTCAAGTATTTCGGGGATGCACTTCTCCTGTATGGGCGTGCAGGTCTCGAAGCGCATGTCATCGAGCGCATCGAGGATATTGTCGTTCAAGTATAATTCGTCGAATCTCATTTCTTGTGTGTCGTGTTGGTGGGTTAGTTGGGTGCCTGCCTGTAGCAGAAATAGGCCACGATGGCAAACGTGATGTTGGGCACCCATGCGGCAATGACGGGTGGGAATCCGGCATTGATGGCAAAGGTGGAGGATACGGTCTGCAGCATGATGTAACCAAAACTGAGCACGAGACCGATACCCAGATACATGCCCATGCCGCCTTTCCTCTTGCGTGAAGAGAGCGAGGCTCCGATGATGGTGAGGATGAAGGAGGCGAACGAGGAGGCGATGCGCTTGTGATACTCCACCTCATATTGCACTACATTGCCCGAACCGCGGCTCTGCTGTTTCGAGATGTAGTCGCGGAGTTCAGGGCTGGTGAAGGTCTCCTGCTGTCCTTTTGAATAGACAAGGTCGGTAGGTTCCATCATAATGACCGTGTCTTTCTGGTTGCCCTGGGTGATCTTCTCCTTCAGGCCTTGAAGCTCGCGGATTTTCCAGTTGTAGATCCTCCAGTGGAATTTGCTGTCGCTGATGGTGTCGTAATGGATCTCGGTGGCATTGAGATGACTCACGAGTTTTTTGTTCTCAAACTTGTCGAGACAGAACCCGTAGCCGCATTTGCGGGTGTTGTCGTAATGCTGGATGTAGGCAATAACCCCTTGGTCCACTTGCATCTGTACGTTCTCAGCCGAGGTGTTTTTCCGCTTGTTTTTGTAGAGTGTCTCGAAATTCTGCTTGATCACCGTACCATGCGGAATGACATAAGCACCCAGATAGAAAGTGACCAGCGAAATGATGACGCACGAAATCATGTAGGGGCGCATCAGCCGGCGGAACGACAGACCGGAAGCCAGCATGGCGATGATCTCGGAATTGCCGGCCAGCTTCGACGTGAAGAAGATGACGGCGATGAAGACGAACAACGGACTGAACAGGTTGGCAAAATAGGGTACGAAATTGGCATAGTAGTCGAATACAATAGCCTTGAGCGGGGCATTGTATTGCGAGAACTTCGCCAGGTTTTCATTCACATCAAAGACAATCGAGATGGAGATGATGAGGATGATGGAGTAGATGTATGTGCCGATGAACTTCTTGATGATATACCAGTCCAGGCGCTTCATCAGACGGCCCGGGTTCAGCACTGACAGGATGCTGAGGAGCCGCTTCAGGCCATGCCAGCCTTTCGCGGCCAGCTTTCGCAGGCTGCGGTAGCACTTCAACAGTGGCAGGTATCGGCGGATGGTCTTTTGCTTCATCTGATGGCGATGGTTTAGATTCTGCGTCCCAGTTGGTCTATCACTCCGGCTTTCCATTGCGTGAAGTCGCCGCTGATGATATGGCGGCGGGCATCACCCACGAGTCGTAGATAGAATGCAAGGTTGTGGATGCTTGCAATTTGCAGTGCGAGCAGTTCCTGTGCTTTGAAGAGGTGATGCAGGTAAGCCTTGGTGTGGATGCGGTCGGTCAGACAGCCGTCAGGATCAATGGGCGAGAAGTCATTCTCCCATTTCTTGTTGCGCATGTTCATCGTCCCCTTGTAGCTGAAAAGGTTGGCGTTGCGTCCATTGCGGGTAGGCATCACACAGTCAAACATATCCACGCCGCGCTCGATGGCTTCCAGGATGTTCTGGGGTGTGCCCACTCCCATCAGGTAGCGCGGACGGTCTTTGGGCAGTATCTCGTTGACCACCTCGATCATCTCATACATCACCTCCGTGGGTTCTCCGACAGCCAGTCCACCGATGGCATAGCCGTCGGCGCCTTTGTCGGCGGCATGCAGGGCAGCATCGATGCGGAGGTCCTTGTAGGTGCAGCCCTGTACGATGGGGAAAAGGCTCTGGCTGTGTCCGTAGAGCGGTTCCGTCTCGTTCATGCGTTTTACGCAGCGGTCGAGCCACCGCTGTGTGAGGCCAAGGCTGCGCTTGGCGTAGGCATAGTCGCTGTCACCGGGAGGACATTCATCGAAAGCCATCATAATGTCAGCACCGATCACGCGCTGTGTGTCAATCACGTTCTCGGGTGTGAACACATGCTTCGACCCATCGATGTGGGAGCGGAACTCGCAGCCCTCCTCTCGCAACTTCCTGATGCCGGTCAAGGAGAAGACCTGAAATCCACCGGAGTCGGTGAGGATGGGGCGGTCCCATGTGTTGAACCGATGGAGTCCGCCAGCGGCGCGCAGTATCTCGAGTCCAGGACGCAGATAGAGATGGTAGGTGTTGCCAAGGATAATCTGCGCCTTCACCTGTTCACGGAGTTCAGCGAAATGCACCCCCTTCACGCTGCCGCATGTGCCAACAGGCATGAAGATGGGGGTCAGGATATCGCCGTGGTCAGTTGTGATTTTTCCAGCACGGGCGGCACTTGAGGAGTCGGTATGTTGGAGCTCGAAAGTCATGCTTGGGTCGGTTTGTGGTCTTCTTCCTCTACGGTGAGGTTCATCGGATGAGCCACCAGCTCATCGGTGAGAGCGAAATCCCAGACGTCCTGCACATTCTCCACATAGTGGAACTCCACACCGCGGAGATAGATGGCGGGTATCTCGTCAATGTCTTTCTTGTTGTCCTTGCACATCAGGATATCGGTAATGCCGGCGCGCCGTGCTGCCAGGATCTTTTCCTTGATGCCGCCCACGGGGAGCACTTTGCCGCGAAGGGTGATCTCGCCGGTCATGGCGGTATTGCGGCGCACCTTGCGCTGGGTGAGGGCGGAGGCGATCGATGTAGCGATGGTGATGCCTGCAGAGGGACCATCCTTGGGCGTCGCCCCTTCGGGCACGTGGATGTGGATGTTCCACTGGTCGAAAATGCGGTAGTCAACCTTCAGCCGGTCGACATGGGCCTTCACATACTCCAGTGCGATGACGGCCGACTCTTTCATCACGTCGCCAAGATTGCCGGTGAGCGTGAGTTTTGACCCTCTGCCTTTGCTCAGCGAGGTCTCGATGAAGAGGATCTCTCCTCCCACGCTGGTCCATGCCAGTCCGGTCACCACACCGGCATAGTCATTGCCTTGGTAGATGTCGCGGTAGAATGGAGGCTTGCCCAGAAGGTCATTCAGCTTGTCGGGAGTGATTTTCACATAGGGCAGTTCGCCGTCACGGGCCTTGACGAAGGCCAGTTTGCGGAACGACTTGTTGATCTGCTTCTCCAACTGTCTCACACCGCTCTCACGGGTATATTGCTCGATGATCTGCTCGATGGCGGCCTTGGTGAATGTGGGCCGTTCGGAGAGCGTGGAGAGTCCGGTGTTCTCCAGTTCACGGGGCACAAGATGCCGCTTGGCGATCTCTATCTTCTCCTCGGTGATGTAGCCGCTGACCTCGATGATCTCCATGCGGTCGAGCAGGGGACGTGGGATGGTGTTCAGGTCATTGGCTGTGGCGATGAAGAGCACCTTCGACAGGTCGTAGTCGATGTCGAGGTAATTGTCGTGGAAAGCGTTGTTCTGCTCGGGGTCAAGCACTTCGAGCAGGGCGGAGGCGGGATCGCCGTTGATGGTGTGCTGTGTCACCTTGTCAATCTCGTCGAGGATGAAGACTGGATTTGATGAGCCGGCCTTCTGGATGCTTTTGATGATGCGCCCCGGCATGGCACCCACGTATGTGCGCCTGTGGCCGCGGATCTCAGACTCGTCATGAAGTCCGCCGAGGGAGATTCTGACGTATTTGCGCTTCATGGCCGACGCGATGCTCTTGCCCAAACTGGTCTTTCCGACACCCGGAGGACCATACAGGCAGATGATGGGCGACTTCAGGTCACCGCGCAGCGAGAGCACGGCGATATGTTCCAGAATGCGCTCCTTCACCTTCTCCATCCCGTAATGATCGTGATTGAGGATGCGCTCAGCACGCTTGAGATTCATGTCATCCTCAGTGAATTCACCCCAGGGCAGACTCACCATCGTCTGGAGATAGTTGATCTGAATGCTGTAGTCTGGGCTTTGCGGATTGAGTGTGTCAAGTTTGTCGAGCTCCTTGTAGAAGATGCGCTCCACGTCTTCGTTCCACTTCTTCTCCTCTGCTTGCTGGATCAGTTCAAGTCGCTCGGGAGAACCTTCTCCGTTGCCGAGTTCTTCCTTGATGTTCTTGATCTGCTGTTGCAGGAAATACTCTCGTTGCTGTTCGTCGATGTCTTCTCTGGTGCGGATGCGGATGTTTTGCTTCAGTTCCACCAACTGCATCTCCTTGTGGATGAACTTCAGGAGCATGAATACGCGCTCCTTCGTCGATTCGCAGCGAAGCAGGCTCATCTTGTCGTTGATGTTGAAAGGCATGTTGGAACTCACGAAATTCACCATCACGATGCTGTTGCTGATGTTGGAGAAAGCAAACTGCGACTCGTCAGGGATATCGTCGTTTTTCTTGATGAATTCCTTGCTGGTCACACGGAGGTCTTCCACGGCGGCATTAAACTCAGCGTCATCTGATTGGGGGAGGATCTCGCCGACGGGGGTCGTCGTGCCCATCAGGTAGGGGCGGAACCGTGTCACGCTTTCCAGGTGGCATTTCCCGAGTCCTTGCACGATGGCGGTCAGGTTGTTGCCATTGCCCGGCATCTCCAATACCCGGATAATCTTGGCATACACACCGGTCTCAAACAAGTCTGAGCCGGTGGGATTCTCGATGCCCGGGTCTTTTTGGCAGAAGATGGCAATGACCCCTTCGCCATTGTTATTTTGCATGCGTTTCACCAGATTGATGCTGCTGGCTCTGCCCACAAGCACAGGCGCGATGACGCCAGGAAACATCACCATGTTGCGGGTGGCGAGAATAGGGACATCTCCCTGCACATCAACCTCGAAAAGTTGGCTGATGTCGCCCTCGTAGTCAGCTATCATCTGGAATGAATTATTTTGTTCTCTGTCCATATCTCTTTGATTTGAACTGCAAAGTTACGATTAAGCGAGCGAAAAGCCAAATTTATTTGAACTTTTCCGAGCGATAGTAACTTCGGCGCAGCCAAAGTTACGCAATTAAGCGAGCGAAAAGCCAAATTTATTTGAACTTTTCCGAGCGATAGTAACTTCGGCGCAGCCAAAGTTATGCGATTAAGCGAGCGAAAAGCCAAATAAATTTGGGCTTTTCCCATTTATTATTCTTATATTTGCAAAATCATGCCAAACACTTTTTTCAGATTCAAGAAGTTTATCGTCCATCAGGACAGATGCGCCATGAAAGTCGGCACCGACAGCGTCCTGCTCGGAGCCTGGGCCAACGGCGGCCATCATATTCTTGACGTTGGGTCCGGTACGGGGGTCATCTCCTTGATGATGGCCCAGCGGTTTCCACAAGCCACGGTAGAGGCCGTCGACATTGACGAGGAAGCCTGCAGACAAGCCGTTGAAAATGTGGAAGCCTCTCCTTTCGTGCATCAGGTCAGCATTGCCTGTTGCAGCATACAGGAGTTGGCACGAACGCCGCATCTGAGGGGCAGTTTCGATGCCGTGGTGAGCAATCCTCCCTTCTTCGACAATGCCCTCAAGACTCCCGACGCCTCGCGCAACATGGCCCGCCACACCGACTCTCTGCCCTTCGACCAATTGTTCCAGTCGGTGAGATACCTGATGGCCCCGACAGGAGAGTTCTCGGCCATCATACCGTTCGACTACAAGGCAAAATTCCTGTCTGAGGCAGCGTTGAATGGTTTTGTGGTGTCAAGGGAATACGCAGTCAAAACCACTCCCAAAAAGAGAGCCAAAAGGTATTTGCTGGCCTTCCGGATGCCTCCCGCAGAAGAATTCGATCAGCAGGAAGTGGTCTTGGAGACCATGCCCGGCATCCGGTCAGAATGGTATGAAATGATTACGCGCGATTTTTATCTGTAGCCCGTACCAAACTGCGTCATCGCTTCAGCCTTCGCCACATTTTCTTGTTGAAGGCCATGACATTGCGCCCTTGATGGCGGATGGTGCTGTTCATGTCGCTGAAATCATTGAGCAATTCACTGACCGCGTTCTGGATCACGTTGGGCTCCAGTTTGGTCATGTCCTCTGCCTCCTGGTTGCAGACCATGCGTATCCCTTTCTCTTTGGCAGTGACGATGATTTCCTGCCCCATCATCATCGGGTCACCGTCGAAATGTACCGGACCCTCCTTGCGGCGGTGGATAATGACTTGCTTGGCCTTGAACGTCTTCACCTTGCTGCTGTTGCCCAAAGTCTTGTTCATCAAGTCAAAACTCACCTGGGCGGCATCCATGAAGTTGAAGGGCTCCATGATGATGATGTCGAGCAGACCATCGCTCATGGACGCTTGCGGAGCGATGTAGGCATTGTTGCCGTATTGCGAGGCATTGGCACAGGTCACCAGATAAGCCTGATGGCGGTGCTGGCCGCTCTCATCCTCAATAGTGTAAACCTCTGGCTGATAGCGAAGACCCTCCAACAGCACTTCTTCAAGGTATTTCAGAGGACCACGGCGGTTGCTCATGGCGAATTTCTGGCTGATAAATGCGTCAAACCCCATCCCGCATGTACAAAAGAAGGGATGGTCGTTGATTGTGCAATAATCGAGTTCGTGCACCTGATAATCGTTGAGTATCTCAATCGAACGCTTGATGTTGATGGGGATGGATAAATGACGTGCAAGACCATTGCCGGAACCGCAAGGGATGATGGACATCGCTGTCTCTGTATGAACGAGGCCGCATCCGACCTCATTGATCGTGCCGTCTCCTCCGACAGCCACCACAACGTCTATTCCATCGTCCGCGGCTTCACGTGCGATTTCCGTAGCATGACCGGCATATTCGGTACACCTTATTTTATATTCAAATTTGTCCTTGTCGAGGTTCTCTTCAATCAATCGGGGTATTCCCGCCTTCTTGACAGCACCCGATATGGGGTTCATGACAAACAAAACTTTCATATCCTATCCAAATTTCCATGCACTGAACCATGCAATTCGTTTGCAAATTTACGCATTCTTGGCGATTTCTTGTCTATAAATGTGTTTTTTTTTACCAAATGTCATTTTCTTATTCAAAATAATGGTTAAGAAATTTTTTTTTGCTACCTTTGCAGCCACAATAAAAATTTTGTAATGGGATTATTACAGGAGAGGTTCAAAAACTATCGTGAACCGCAGAAATTCATGGAGATGGGGGTGTACCCCTATTTCAGAGCAATTTCAGGCAAACAAGGCACTGAAGTTGAGATGGAAGGACACAAGGTCCTTATGTTCGGATCCAATGCTTATACAGGCTTGACCGGTGACCAGCGCATTATCGATGCAGCAAAAGCTGCTCTCGACAAATACGGTTCTGGTTGTGCAGGTAGTCGATTCCTTAACGGCACGGTGGATTTGCATGTGCAATTGGAGAAAGAATTGGCCGAGTTTGAGCATAAGGATGATGCATTGTGCTTCTCCACAGGCTTTTTTGTCAATTCAGGTGTCCTGGCTGTGATTTGCGGTCGGGAAGATTATATCATTTGCGACGAGAGAGACCATGCCAGTATTGTTGATGGCCGTAGATTGTCATTCGCCAAGCAATTGAAATTCAAGCACAACGACATGGAGGATCTTGAGAAGGTGCTCCAGAAATGTGAGCCCAATGCCATTAAACTGATCGTAGTTGATGGCGTGTTCTCCATGGAAGGAGACTTGGCTAATCTTCCTGAAATTGTCAAACTGAAGAAAAAATACAATGCCTCACTCATGGTTGATGAGGCTCATGGCATCGGCGTTTTTGGCAAAGAGGGTAGGGGTGTCTGTGATTATTTCGGCGTCATCGATGACGTTGACCTCATCATGGGTACATTCTCCAAGAGTCTTGCCAGCATAGGCGGTTTCATCGCTGCTGATAAGGACACCATCAACTATCTGCGCCACACTTGCCGCACCTATATCTTCAGCGCTTCCAACACCCCTGCTGCCACAGCAGCAGCCCGGGAGGCTCTCCGCATTATCCGCACCGAGCCTGAGCGTATGGAGAAATTGTGGAAAACCACCAACTACGCCCTGCGCCGCTTCCGTGAAGAAGGGTTTGAGATCGGCGACACAGAGAGCCCCATCATTCCGCTTTATGTGCGTGATGTCGATAAGACTTTCATTGTCACGAAACTTGCGTTCGACAATGGCGTGT
Organism: uncultured Prevotellaceae bacterium; assembly: GCA_902776475.1. Lineage (GTDB taxonomy): Bacteria > Bacteroidota > Bacteroidia > Bacteroidales > Bacteroidaceae > Prevotella. The sequence continues at coordinate 28,097 of CACYQD010000035.1, forward strand.
TCATCAACCCTGTCATTCCGCCAGCATGCGCACCGCAGGACACGCTTGTCCGATTTGCTCTGATGGCCACACATACCGAAGAACAAGTGGAAAAAGGCGTCCAGGTGCTCAAGAAAGTATTCGTAGAGCAGAATATTATCAAATAATAGCTCTAAAATTTGCAAGATCCAATTAAAGTGCATATCTTTGCACCCGCATTTCAAAAACGTCTTGCATTCGGGGTGTAGCGCAGCCCGGTAGCGCACCTGGTTTGGGACCAGGGTGTCGCAGGTTCGAATCCTGTCACCCCGACAAATGTAAATTGAAAGTGCTTGATTTTCAAGCACTTTCTTTTTTTTAACAGGCTTTCTGCACAAATTTTCTAAAAACCTGCACAAAAGGGGGTGTCCAGAGGGGGTGCTTGACAAGGTTAAACACCTACCAAATATCTTGAACATTTTTGGCCTATGGCATGCAAGGGGCGATGTTAACCCCTCCAGTCCCACGAATGGGAGATGATTGTTTTTTCTCTTCATTTGAACGCGCTTTAAAATTTGACTTGATTTACATTATATAAGTATTGATATATTGAATTGTATTATGGTCACACAGTTTCAATGAG
>CACYQD010000036.1 GCA_902776475.1 uncultured Prevotellaceae bacterium
CCTTAGAGCAAAAAGAAAGAGCGAGCAAATAAAACCCGCTCAATTAAAAATTATTAACTAAATATACTTGGATTAAATCATAGGAAGCAGGGCGATAATGGTTGACAAACATAAAACCCAGGGCATGCCCTGGGCTATGTTCTCGCAGGCCCTTCAGGCCGCCATAATAACTGCAAATGGTAAATATCAGTAGTGCTAATTTACATGATGGCACATCCTCTGATATTAGATTTCAGACGGCTTGCAGGCTGTCTTGGTCAGGAGAGTCATCGTTATATTTCCTCTTCATCCCAACTATAGCAATAGCCTGACATTCCGCCTCCTTCATCCCAATCCCAAGTATCTGGATCATCCAGCAAATTGGGCTTTGTCGGGTCCTTGCTCAAGCAGATGATGCTTTGCGGTCTTATCTCATCCACTGTAATGGTGGGCTCTGTATAAACAACACACTGTCAGGGGTTTATCTCCTCCCACTGCAGCACGGCACCATTGCGGCGGGCGGGGTCGGGGCCGGCGAAATCCATGGAGTAGGAACTGCCTGTGGTGGGACTCTTGCCGATGTAGCGGTGGTTGCGCAGGGAGAAGAGCATGAAGTCATGGTCCAGGTAGTCTTGCCAGAGGAAAACCTCGGCTTCCATGATGTCGGTGGTGAAGCGCACATCGCCGGGGAGGCCTTCACCGTAGACCTTCACGTAGCGGCCGTCGGCGCATTTCAGGGAGACGATGCCGCAGCCCCGGTCGTCGATGGTGAACATCGTCTGTTCGCTCTTGTCGCCGGGATGGGTGTCGTGGAGCAGACCGTGCTTGAGGGCGATGGCAGGCCGCCCCGTTGCCTTGTTGATGATGCGGAAGGTCTTGCCGTAGGGGATGTTGCTGCTGCGGTCGGCGCAAGGTTCATTGACGGTGAAGTTGTCGAATTCCGCATAGCCGCCGTTCTTCCCGTTTTTGTTGAAGGCGAAGAGGGCGTGGCGCGACCCTTGGAAAGTGATGAGCTGATAGGAGAGGGGCATCATGCGGCCGAGGGTCTGGAAGGTCTTGCCGTCGGTGGAATAGGCATACTGTGCCCGGTCGTCATCATATTCGCCGGTGCAGCGCAGCCAAATCTTCCCTTGCGGCAGCGTCACTGGCATGTCAACGGTGTCATTGGTGAGTTGTTCGAAACAGCGGAGGGTCAGGCGGTTGCCTTCCTTCACGATGCCGATCCATGAGCAGGGCAGGTTGATGTTGCCAAGTCCGCAGACATCGCCGTCCTTCATTCCTTTGACGTAGAGTTCCACGGTGGTGACGGACTTGGGCCCTATGACACGTTGGGTCAGTGTGTTGCGCGCCCACATCAGTTGTTCGGCAGGCATGGCGTTCAGCCTCAGTTTTCCTCCTTTGAGGCTCCACATCTTGTCGTCGGGGTTGTGGTTCCACTGCCATACACGGCCGAGTGACTTCCCGTCGAAGTTCTCGTTGCGCTCATAGGGGGCTCTCATGGCTTGTGGCTCATTTTTGCCGTACAGGCTCCACGAAGTGCCGGTGCAGGTGCGGGAAGCGTCGGGCTTGTACCAGGTGCGCGGCGCGCGGCCCAGGTTGCCTTCCAGTCCCACCATGGGCCAGCCGTCGACCCAGGTCATCGGCATGAGGCATACGGTGCGGCCGATGGAGTGGAAGTCCTGCATGAGCAGTGCCCACCAGTCGCCGTTGGGACCTTGCACGATGCCGCCCTGGTGGGCGTTGCTGCAAGCGGTGGCGTCCTTGTCCAACGGGCCGAGGCCGAACTTCGTGCCGTCGTGCCCGATGCGGTATTTCTCGCCACGGGGCACCTGGGTCAGCGAGGCGGCATGGTAGCCGTAGGTCTCGTCGGCGGTGATGATACGGGTCTCATAAGGTCCCCAGATCGATTTCGATCGGGAGCACAGGGTGCGGCCGTTGGGCATGTAGTCGGTGGAGATGAGGTAGTACATCCCGTCGATCTTATACATGTGGTGTCCTTCTCCCACACCGTTGCCCTCGGGGATGATGGTGCGGGTGGTGCCTTCCTTCGGACCGCTCATGTCGGGCTCCAGTTCGGTGCACTTCACTTCGCCGTAGCCATGGATGGCGTAGATCTTGCCGTCGTCGTCGAAGAGCACGCTGAGGTCGTAGATGTTGCCTTTCATGTTGTGGTGCTCCCAAGGACCGCGGATGTCCTTGGAGGTGTAGCATTGCAAACCCTTCCCGTTGATGTTGGTGTAGACGTAGAACTGGCCGTTGGCATGGCGGATGCAAGGAGCCCACACGCCCTGGCCGTAGATTTCCTCGTGGTTCTTCAACGAGAAACGGTCGTCGGAGAAGTCGAAGCGGTCGAAGCAATAGGAGATGTTTTCCCAGTTCACCAGGTCCTTGGAGTGGAGGATGACCAGACCGGGCACGCTGTGCATGGTGGTGCCGGCGAGATAGTAGTCGTCGCCGACCCGCAGGATGTCGGGGTCGCTGAACTCGTCATAGAACAGAGGGTTGGTGAATGTGCCGTTGCCGTTGTCTGCGGTCCATGAAGTGCTTTGCGCATGGGCGAAAAGCACCATCATTGATAAAAGGACGCTTGTAAGGATGTTTCTTCGCATGTTGATTTGATTTGTTGGGTTGATTAGGTTATTCAAGTTTTGTATTGGTTCTATGATTTGGGGAGTTTAGGAGTTTAGACGATAGTCCCCTCACCTAACCTCTCCCAAAGGGAGAGGGATCGGTTAGCAGTGTCTCCCAAGGGAGAGAACTATCGGCGGAAACTACCCCTCTCCCTAAGGGAGAGGTGGGGTGAGGGGGACCGCTCATGACGAGTGGTGTCATGCCCTCACCTCATAGCCCTCACCTAACCTCTCCCAAAGGGAGAGGGATAAGTATGCAGTGTCTCCCACACTCCTCTAATAGCCGATGGGGTGGTTGAGTTCGATGATGACATCCTCGGGCAGGTTGAGTGCGCTGCGCACCGCATCCTGATCCATCATGGCGCGGGCCACGGTCTTCATGCCGAGGGCGGTGCAGGCCAGGTAGATGTTTTGTGAGACATAGCCGGAGTCGATATCACCGAAGTGGGCGTTCTTGCGCCTGGCCTTGCTCTGGTCGCTGACCAGCAGCAGCGTGTAGGGTGCGTCCTTGACAAACTGTTGGCCTGAGGCGAGAGACTCAAGCAGGTTCTTGTCGTTGACGACGTTCAGGACATTGGCCTTGGGGTCGTAGAGGCACACGCCTTTCGCGGTGCAGACATAGATCTTGATGTCCTGCATGTTGATGGCCGACGGGGCGGTGATCTTTCCCGATGCCGGGTCGCTGATGCCGCAGGCAGCCCACAGGATGGTTGACAGGGTGTTGAGGTCAACCGCCTTGTCTTTCTGGTATTCGCGGTAGGACCGGCGGTTCTTCAACGCGTCACCCAGCGACATGCTGAGTTTTTTCATGTCGGGTTGGGGCAGTTGGATGGTGCTCTGTGCCATCAGGCCTGAGCAAAGCATCAGGCCGAGTGCTAATGATACAATTTTTTTCATTGTCTTAGGTCTTGGGGGTTAATGAAAATAAAAGATAGATAGCGTCAGATGCAAAGGTAGTGCTTTTTTTGTGAAACTGCCAATTATTTGGAGATTTCTTGCAGACATCCGGCGCTCAGGAAAAATCGAGTGAGAAAAACGCCGTGAAAATGAAGGAATTCATTTTTTTTGCATTATCTTTGCACCTTGGAGCCAAAGAACGGGGATTCCTGGTCGAGACCGGCATCGGCTCAAATCCCAAGGAGCAGTCCGGGAAGCGGTCCGTCTGCTGCAAGGGATAGGATTTGGAAATGTTTATTTTACGAATATGAGGATCGGAAAAAGATTGATGGGCTATCTCAGCCGTTTCAAATATGTCATCGTCATCATCGGCGGCATTGTCGTCGTGACGGTCGTGGGAGAGAACAGCATGCTCCAGCGCTACAGATACTCCAGGGAGATTGCTGCCCTGGAGGATGAGATCGAGGAGCAGGAGACAGAGTTCACACAGGATTCGCTGCGGTTGGTCGAACTGGAGCGTGACCCCAATGCCATCCGCAAGATTGCCCGTGAGCGCTATTTCATGAAGGCAAATGATGAGGATATCTTTGTTTTGAGTGACGAAATCGCACAGGAGGAGCAGGATGAGGCCGCTAAGTAAACTACAGAGCATGATTTTCATGGCTGGTGGCCTGCTGATGGCCGTCGGAGCCGGTGGGCGTGTCTTCCTGTGGCATCCCGCCATCTTCTCCTGGATTTTCCTCGTCGGCGCCATCGCCTTTGTGGCCATGCAGGCCCAGCAGAAATATGAGGGCAGCAATCCGACCATCAAGCGGCTGCGCAAGATCATGCTGACATCGGGGGTGTTTTTCATCCTCGCCGGACTGTTGATGGTCGATAACTGCTACCTCTTCCTCACCGGTGTGGTGCCCTATCTCACCTACGTGACTTATTTCTATAACAAATGGGTGATGCTCCTCCTCGTGGGAGCCGTGCTGCAGCTCTATTCCATCCATCGGATCTCAAACGAGTTGCAAAAAGATTGAAAAAACGCTAAAAGTCGGCCTAAAAACTTAATTTCAATGAATTTTTTTTCTCACATCGAGATTTGATGTTATTTTTGTCAGCTAATTCATTTTTGTGACCCAGAATCATGAACAAATACCTCTCGTTTTTCACGGTGATGTCAGTGCTGATGTCGATGACCTCATGCGTCAAGTCATACAGCATCGACGGATCTTCCGATATCTCCGGACTCGACAGCCGGATGATGTATCTCAAGACGGTCAAGAACAATGAACTGAAGGACCTCGACTCCACGGAAGTGGTGCACGGGAAATTCGGCTTCACCGGCACGACTGACTCGGTGCGCATGGCCTACCTGGTGGTCAGCGAGGCCTATACCCTGCCTCTGGTGCTGGAGGACGGCGACATCAACGTGAGAATCAACAAGGCCAGGACAGAATGGGGAGGCACGCCGCTCAACGACAGGCTCTACCGCTTCATGAAGAGTCTCGACAGCCTCAACCTGCAGTTGCAGGACTTGGAGCATGAGTACAACATCGCCTTCATGGACGGCGAAGACATGAATGAGGTCATCCCAAGGCTTTCCAGGGCCAACCAGCTCATCAACATGAGCATCGACACCCTGGTCACGCAGTCCATTGCCGACAATTTCGACAATATCCTCGGTCCCGGTCTCTTCATGATCGTGACACAGCAGCAGCGCTATCCCGAGATGAGTCCCTGGGTGGTGGAGATCATGAGCAAGGCCACCGACGCGTTCAAGAACGACCCTTACGTGAGACAATACCTGGACAACGCCAAGTATATCCAGAACGTGCAGAACGGACTTGAGGCTCCGCCGGCTGCAGCACAGGCAGCCAATGCACCTGCCGCCAATGCTCCCGCACCCGCGGCCAGCCAGCCCGCTCCCACACCTCCGACCCCCAACGAGATGGCTGCTCCGGCCAAAGCAAAAGCCCCTGCATCCCCAACCACGGATAAAAAGTAGTCCCGCCATGAAAACCCTTCTGACGGATGCGACTATCGTGGACGATGGACATGCCTGTCATGGGCATCTGGTCATCGAGGATGACATCATTTCCGGCATTTACAAAGAGACAACGGCACCCTGTGGCGACTATGACCGACGCATAGACGCCTCAGGGTGCTTCGTCATTCCAGGCGTCATCGACAGCCATGTGCATTTCCGGGAACCCGGACTGACGGCCAAGGCCGACATTGAGAGCGAGAGCCGGGCTGCGGCCTACGGAGGCGTGACGACCTATTTCGACATGCCCAACACCGTGCCCCAGACGGTCACGCTGGAGGCCCTGGACGACAAGTTGCGGCGTGCCCGCGAGAAGAGCCATGTCAACTACGCCTTCTTCTTCGGGGCCACCAACGACAATGGCTCCCTGTTTGACAAGCTCGATCCGAAACGCATCCCCGGCATCAAACTCTTCATGGGTTCCTCGACGGGCAACATGCTGGTGGACCGGGAGGAGACGCTGCGCCAACTATTTCGGACGGTTTCCCTGCCCATCGTCGCCCATTGCGAGGATACGGCGGTCATCAACCGCAATATGGCGGACGCCGTCTCACGTTTCGGTGATGACCCTCCTGTCTATCTTCATCCCTCCATACGGTCGGCGGAAGCCTGCTATGCCTCGTCGTCGCTGGCGGTGTCGCTGGCCCGGGAGTATGGCGCGCGCCTGCATGTCGCCCATCTCTCCACAGCCCGCGAACTCGACCTGCTCGACCGGTTTGAGGGGCATCACATGCCCCAGGTGACCGGTGAGGCCGTCATCGCCCACCTCATGTTCTGCGACGAGGACTACCAGCGGCTCGGGACAAAGATCAAGTGCAATCCGGCCGTGAAGACCCGTGCCGACCGTGAGGCCCTCCGCGCCGCGCTCACCGACGGGCGCATCACCACAGTGGCCACCGACCATGCCCCTCATCTGCTGCAGGACAAAGAAGGCGGATGCCGGCGTGCCGCCTCGGGAATGCCCATGGTGCAGTTCTCGCTGCCCAGCATGCTGGAGTTGGCCGATGAAGGTGTCCTGAGCATAGCGCAGGTGGTGCGCCTGATGTGCCACAATCCGGCCTTGCTGTTTGGCGTGGAGCGTCGTGGTTTCCTCCGCGAGGGCTATCAGGCCGACGTGGTCGTGGTCAGGCGTGTCAGTCCCTATACGGTCACGGAAGAGATGGTGCAGAGCCGCTGCGGGTGGAGTCCGATGGTGGGGCACCGCTTCCATTGGCGGGTGGAGCATACGTTCTGCAATGGCCGCCATGTCTATGATGAGGAACGTTTTGATGACAACATCAGGGGTGAGGAGGTCTCCTTCAGCCATTGATGCAGATGCTGAAGCGGTTGACCTATTCCCTCGATGAGATAAGGCCCTATGTCAACTGGGCTTACTTTTTCCACGCATGGCAGATGGACGGGAAGTCCGGGGCGGAGCGTGAGGAGCTGCAGGCCGATGCGCTGAGGCTGCTGGACCTGTTCTCCTCGGAATATGCCACCCATGCCGTGGTGGGGATTTACGATGCGGTGAGCGATGGAGATGACCTGCTCCTGGGAGAGGTGCGCATGCCGATGCTCCGGCAGCAGTCGCCCGACCCGGTGGAGGGGGTGTGCCTGTGTCTGGCTGATTTCATCCGTCCGGCATCCTGCGGCAAGACCGACCGGCTGGGCGTCTTCGCTGCCACGGTGGATGTGGAGATGGAGAAGCGCTATGCCGACGACCCCTATATGCGGATGCTCGCCCAGACCCTGGCCGACAGGTTGGCTGAGGCCACCGCCGAACGGTTGCACGAACAGGTGCGCAAGGAGTTCTGGGGCTATGCCCCGGAGGAGCAGCTCACCATCCCGGAGATGCTGTCCGAGCGGTTTCAGGGCATCCGTCCTGCCGTGGGCTATCCGTCGTTGCCCGACACGAGTCTCAATTTCATCATCGACCGTCTGCTCGATATGCAGGGCATTGGCATCCGGCTCACCGAACATGGTGCGATGCGTCCCCATGCCTCTGTCTCCGGACTGATGATCTCGCATCCCCAGGCCCGCTATTTCAATCTGGGCAAGATCGGCGATGACCAGTTGGCAGACTATGCCGACCGGCGTGGCATTCCCGTGGAGATGATGCGGAAATTCCTCGCTTCCAATCTATGGAGAAAATGATAAGAATATGATAGCAAGAGCGTTTCCTTTGTTTATCCTTCTCATTTTGGTACCCGACACCTACCTTTATATGCGCATCAAGCGCAAGTGGGGGATGCCCTGGTGGTGCAGTGTGCTGTGGTGGGCGGTCACTTTCGCTTTGCTCACTTTCACCTGTTGGCTTGCCCTGGCTCCTGATTTCACGCCGCAGCCCGACACTCCCCTGATGACCTATCTGTTTGTCATCGGTGTCTTCGTCGTGCCCAAGGCCCTGTATGCCCTGTGCTCATGGGTAGGGCGCAGGATAGGCCGCCGTCATCGGAACCGCCGGAAATGGGGCTCCTGGATCGGTATGGTCCTGGGCCTGTTTTCCATCTATGTCACCGTCTATGGCACGTTCTGGGGCTTCGGCGATTTCGGTGTTTACAACGTGGACTATGAGTCGGCTGCGCTGCCGAAGGGCTTTGACGGTTACCGGGTGGCCGTCTTCTCCGACATCCACCTGGGCAGTTTCTCAGGCCGCAAGAAACATGTGATCGGCGAACTGGTGGACAGCATCAACGCCCTTCATCCCGATGCCGTGTTTTTCCTGGGCGACATCCAGAACACGAGGCCCGAGGAGATAGAGGAACATGTTGCTCAGTTGTCGAGGCTGTCAGCCCCCGACGGTGTCTATTCCATCCTCGGCAACCATGACTACTCGAAATATATCAGTGGAAGGCGCGGCGACAGGATGGCGGCGGAGAAGAAGACCCGTGACCTGCAGGCAAAGATGGGATGGCGCTTGCTGCGCAACGAACATGTCGTGCTGCACCGTGGCGCAGACAGTATCGTGGTCGCAGGCATGGAAGGCAATGAGGAGTGGAACACCGACCATGGCTACGGCCGTCCGGAAATAGCGCTCGACGGGGTGGGCGAGGGGGCCTTCTCCATCATGCTCCTCCACAACCCCAAGCGGTGGCGGCAGCACATCCTGCCCGACACCGATGTCCAGCTCACCCTCAGCGGCCACACCCATGGCGGTCAGGTCAAGGTGCTCGGCTTTTCGGTTACTTCCTTCGGATACACGGAGAGCGAGGGCATGTACGAGAGCGGCGGCCGTCATCTCTACGTCAACCGGGGCATCGGCGGACTGATCCCGCTGCGCTTCAATGTAAAGGGTGAGGTGACCCTCATCACCATGCATCATCGATAAAAACAGATCCAATCATGAAATACTTGTACCGTGTTTATCAGTTGTTCGTGGCAGTTCCGCTGCTGATTGTATGGACCATCATCATCTCCTTGATGATCCTGGTGGGATGCGCCATCGGAAACGGGCATTTCTGGGGTTATTACCCCGGGAAATGGTGGGGATGGGCCATCATCCGGCTCCTGCTCCTTCCCGTCAAGGTGGAGGGCCGCAGCAACATGGAGAAAGACAAGTCCTACGTCTTCGTGGCCAACCACCAGGGCGCTTTCGACATCTTCCTCATCTACGGTTTCCTGGGCCGCAACATCAAGTGGATGATGAAATACCAGATCCAGAAGATACCCTTCGTGGGAGCAGCCTGCCGGGCTTCGAAACAGATCATGATCGACAAGCGCGGACCCAAGAAGATCAAAGCCTCCTATGACCAGGCGCGGGAAGTGCTCACCGACGGCATCTCGCTCATGGTCTTCCCCGAAGGTGCCCGCACGTTCACCGGACACATGGGCCGTTTCAACCGGGGAGCCTTCATGCTGGCCGATGAACTGCAGTTGCCCGTCGTGCCCATCACCATCAACGGATCATTCAATGTGATGCCGCGCATGCGCGACTGGCATTGGGTCAACTGGCATCCGCTGAGTCTCACCATCCATCAGCCGGTGTATCCTGTCGATAAGGGCAGCGCCAACGTCGCATCGACCATGACAGACTGCTACAGTTCGGTCATGTCGTCGCTCGTGCCCGAATATCAGGGCTTCGTGGAAAATCCCGACCAATAATTTAACGTCGAAAAATTGGCCGTTCGCCGGATATTTGCTAATTTTGCATTTTAAACTTACCCCAACAGGCACAAACACGACTTATCATGAATCAGTCAGACAGCATCGTAATCATCCCGACCTACAATGAGAAGGAGAACATAGAGAAAATCATCCGTGCTGTTTTCTCCCTGGAGAAATGCTTCCATATCCTGGTCATCGACGACGGCAGTCCCGACGGAACGGCCGCCATCGTGCATGGCTTGATCCATGAGGAGTTCTCCGACAGGCTCTTTATCCTGGAGCGCTCAGGCAAACAAGGTCTGGGCACCGCCTACATCGCCGGTTTCAAGTGGGCCCTGGAGCGTGACTATGGCTATGTCTTTGAGATGGATGCCGATTTCAGCCACGATCCCAATGACCTGCCCCGCCTGTATGCCGCCTGTCATGACGAGGGCTATGACCTGGCCATCGGATCACGCTATGTGAGCGGGGTCAATGTGGTCAATTGGCCCATGGGACGGGTGCTGATGAGCTATTTCGCCTCCAAGTATGTGAGACTGGTGACGGGATTCGGCATCCATGACACGACGGCGGGATTCAAATGCTATAAGCGGCGCGTGCTGAAGACCATAGAACTCGATAAAATCCGTTTCAAGGGCTATGGCTTCCAGATCGAGATGAAATTCACGGCCTGGAAGATCGGGTTCCGCATCAAGGAAGTGCCGGTAGTCTTCGTCAACCGGCGTGAGGGGGTCAGCAAGATGAGCGGCGGTATCTTCTCCGAGGCTTTCTTCGGGGTGATGCGCCTCAGATGGGAAGGGTGGTTCCGCCATTATCCTGCCATCCAAGAGTAAAAACACCACCATGCCCCTCCCTTACCCAAGGATATGCAAATTCAGGAATTACAAAGATTTTATGGAAATATCCCCCAGTGCGGTGCCTTGGCGCGGCTGCTGGAGAAGCGCACCCGTGTCATCTCCCTTCAGGGCCTTCTGGCTTCCTCGGCACCCCTGCTGTTTGCCGGACTGGCCACAAGGCGCCATGCCAATCTCCTGTTCATCCTCCAGGATGCCGATGAGGCGGGATATTTCTACCATGACCTCACGCAGGTCATGGGGCAGGACGATGTCTTGTTCTTTCCCTCCTCCTACCGCAGGGCGGTGAAATACGGACAGGTCGATGCGGCCAACGAGATCCTCCGCACGGAGGTGCTGACCCGCTTGTCGGCTGTCGGCGGGGGAGCGGAGGCGGCAGGCCGGTCCTCGTATGTCGTGACCTGCCCTGAGGCCCTGAGCCAGCTTGTGGTCTCCAAGGGCAAACTGGATGAGCGGACGCTCTCCCTGAGCGTGGGACAGTCGATAGAGGTGACGAAGGTGCTGGAGGTGCTGCGAGACTTCGGTTTCCAGCTTCAGGACTATGTCTATGAGCCCGGACAGTTTGCTCGCCGCGGCAGCATCATCGATGTCTATTCCTACAGTTGCGAATATCCGTTCCGCATCGATTTCTTCGACGATGAGATCGACACCATCCGCACCTTTGACATCCAGACGCAGTTGTCGCGGGAGAAGAAGGAACAGGTGGAGATTGTGCCCCAGCTGACCATGGTCGAGGAGAAAATGCCGTTCACGTCCTTCCTGCCGGCCGACACCGTGGTCGTCGTGCGCGACCTGGCTTATGTGACCGATACCATCGGCCGGATCTACAGCGAGGGTTTCACCCAACAGGCTATCACCGAACGCCTCGAGGACCTGCCTGAGATGGAGCGTGAGGAGGCGCGCAAACAACTCCGGAGCGAGAGCCAGCTGGTGCGTGCCGGCGATTTCACCGAGGGCGTCAGCGGTTTCCAGAGGATAGAGATCGGCAACAAACCCACCGGCGTGGCGGAAGCCACCATCCGGTTTGATATCTCTCCGCAACCCGTCTTCCAGAAGAATTTCACCCTGCTGCGTGACGCCATGTCCGACTACCTGCAGCGGGGATACCGCCTCTATGTGCTCTCCGACAGCGCGAAGCAGATCCAGCGCCTGCGCGACATCCTGGCAGCCGACGAGGAGGTCGATGAGAAGAAGCAAATCACCTTCACGGATGTCGACAAGACCCTTCATGCCGGGTTCACCGACAATCTGGCACGTGTGTGCCTGTTCACCGACCATCAGATTTTTGACCGTTTCCACAAATACAGCCTCAGATCCGACACCGCCCGTGCCGGCAAGATGGCGCTCACGATGAAGGAGTTGCAGGAGATGGAACCCGGCGACTTCATCGTGCATGTCGATTTCGGCATCGGCAAATTCGCCGGTCTGGTCAGGGTGGCCACGGGCCAGAGTTACCAGGAGATGATCCGCATCGTCTATCAGCGCGGCGACACCGTGGATGTCTCCATCCATTCGCTCTACAAGATCTCCAAGTACCGCAGGGCGGCGACCGACGAGCCGCCGCGGCTCAGTACACTGGGCACCGGAGCCTGGGAGCGCATGAAGGAGCGCACCAAGAAGCGCATCAAGGACATCGCCCGCGACCTCATCCGGCTGTATGCCAAGCGCCGCCATGAGAAAGGCTTTGCCTTCAGTCCCGACAACTATATGCAGCATGAACTGGAAGGCAGTTTCCTCTATGAGGACACGCCCGACCAGCTCAAGGCCACCAATGAGGTGAAGGCCGACATGGAAAGCTCACGTCCCATGGACCGCCTGGTGTGCGGCGACGTGGGTTTCGGCAAGACCGAGGTGGCCGTGCGCGCCGCTTTCAAGGCCGTGTGCGACGGCAAGCAGGTGGCTGTCCTCGTACCCACCACGGTGCTCGCCTTCCAGCATTTCAAGACCTTCAGCGAGCGCTTGGAGGGATTCCCCGCCAAGGTGGAATATCTCTCGAGGGCCCGCAGCGACAAGCAGGTCAAGCAGATTCTCGGACTCCTCAAGGAAGGCAAGGTCGATATCCTCATCGGCACCCACAAACTGCTGGGCAAGACCGTGGAATGGAAAGACCTCGGACTGCTCATCATCGACGAGGAACAGAAGTTTGGCGTCTCCACCAAGGAGAAGCTGCGCAAGCTCAAGACCAATGTCGATACCCTGACCATGTCGGCCACCCCGATACCCCGCACGTTGCAGTTCTCGCTCATGGGCGCACGCGACATGAGCATCATCCGCACGCCGCCGCCCAACCGGCATCCCGTCTATACCGAACTCACCACGTTCAGCGCGGAGGTCATCGCCGATGCCATCAACTTTGAGATGAGCCGCAACGGACAGGTGTATTTCGTCAACAGCCGCGTCTCGAGCCTGCAGGATATCGCCACCCTCATCCACCGCCATGTGCCCGATGCGCGCGTTGCCATCGGACATGGACAGATGAAACCCGAGGAATTGGAGAAGGTTGTGCTGGGATTCATCAACCACGACTACGACGTGCTCGTCTCCACCACCATCGTGGAGAATGGCATCGACATCCCCAATGCCAACACCATCTTCATCAATGACGCCCATCGCTTCGGACTCTCCGACATCCACCAGATGAGGGGCCGCGTGGGACGTTCCAACCGCAAGGCCTTCTGCTATCTGCTGGCTCCTCCGAAGTCGGTGCTGCCGATGGAGGCGCGGCGCAGGCTGGAGGCCGTGGAGAACTTCTCCGAACTCGGCAGCGGTTTCAACCTGGCCATGCAGGACCTGGACATCCGCGGTGCCGGCAACCTGTTGGGCGCCGAACAGAGCGGGTTCATGGAAGATTTGGGTTATGAGACCTACCAGAAGATTCTCAGCCAGGCTGTCACCGAACTGAAAAATGAGGAGTTCGGCCAGCTCTATGAGGAGGACCTGGCCCAGGGCCGCGAGGTGAAAGGCGACGATTTCGTCGATGACTGTTCGCTGGAGAGCGACCTGGAGATGTATTTCCCCGACAGTTACGTGCCCGGAAGCAGCGAGCGCATGCTCCTCTACCGGGAACTCGACAATGTGAGCAGCGACGAGGAACTGGAAGCCTATCAACGCCGTCTGGAGGACCGTTTCGGCAAGGTGCCCCGCGAGGGCATCGAACTGATGCAGGTGGTGCCTCTGCGGCAGTTGGGCAAGATGCTCGGCTGCGAGAAGATCATTCTGAAACAGCGGTTCATGCAGATGCAGTTTGTCAGCAACACCGACAGTCCTTTCTACCGGAGCACGGCTTTCTCCAAGGTGCTGCGCTATGTCAACCATCACCTGCGCCGTTGCATGCTCAAGGAGAGCAAGGGGCGCAACGTGCTGCAGATCGCAGGCGTGCCCACGGTGGGCGATGCGGTGTTCATCCTGCGTGATATTCTCAACGAGGAGGTGTTGGTGGATGTTTAGTTCAAAGGTGCTTATTCCACTGACCGTGGCGGCTTACTTCATCCTCTTGCTGGTGGTGAGCCGACTGACCTCGCGGAGGCATGACAACGAGACTTTCTTCCGTGGCAACCGGCAGTCGCCGTGGTATATGGTGGCCTTCGGCATGATCGGGGCTTCCATCTCCGGCGTGACTTTCGTGAGCGTGCCCGGTATGGTGAAGGGCATCGGCATGACCTATATGCAGACCTGCCTGGGTTTCATCCTGGGCTATGCGGCCGTGGCGTTTATCCTTCTGCCCGTCTATTACCGTTTCAATCTCACCACCATCTACTCCTTTCTCTCTCAGCGCCTGGGCCAGCGGTCCTACAAGACAGGCGCCTCGTTTTTCCTCCTGTCGAAGATGACGGGTGCCGCGGCGCGCTTCTATGTGGTGTGCATCATCCTGCAGCATTTCGTGCTCGATGCCTTCGGCGTGCCCTTCCCCGTCACGGTGCTCCTGATGGTGGCCCTCATCTGGCTCTATACACGCCGCAGCGGCATACGCACCTTGGTGTGGACGGACACCATGCAGACATTCTGCATGTTTGCGGCCTTGGTGCTCATCATCATCTGCGTCACCGACAAACTGGGCATGACGATGGGAGAGGCCGTGGCGGCCGTGGCGGCCGACGAGAGGAGCCGCATCTTCGTCTTCGATGATGTGATGTCGAGGCAGTATTTTTGGAAACAGTTTCTGAGCGGTATCTTCATCGTCATCGTCATGACGGGTCTCGACCAGGACATGATGCAGAAAAACCTCACCTGCCGTTCGCTCCGTGAGGCCCAGAAGGATATGTGCTCGTATGGCGTGGCTTTCGTTCCGGCCAACCTGCTCTTCCTGTCGCTTGGCGTGCTGTTGTGCATCCTTGCCGAACGGCAGGGGATGGCCTTGCCTGAGGCTGGTGATGACTTGTTGCCGATGTTTGCCGCTACAGGAGAACTGGGGCAGGGGGTCGTGGTGCTCTTCACCCTGGGCATCGTGGCAGCGGCCTTCTCCAGTGCCGACTCCGCCCTGACGGCGCTCACCACCAGTTGCTGCGTCGATATCATCCAGCGTCCGGAGGATGAGCGGCTTCGCCGGCGTGTCCATATCATCATGGCAGCTGTGTTTGTGGGTTTTGTCCTGGTGTTCCGCATCGTCAACTCCCCCAGCGTCATCGATGCCATCTATGTGATGTGCTCCTACACCTACGGACCCCTTTTGGGTCTTTTCGCCTTCAGTCTGCTGACCCGCCGACGGGTCAACGACAAGGCCGTCCCCTACATCGCCATCGCTTCGCCTCTGCTTTGTTTCGCCGCCGACATGCTCACCCAGACGTTCTCCGACTACCGTTTCGGCTATGAGTTGCTGATGGTCAACGGCGCGCTCACCTTCCTGGGACTGTATTTGACAAAATCCCTGAAGCAGGCCTGAAGGGCCTGCGAGAACATAGCCCAGGGCGTTGCTCTGGGCTATGTACATGTTGGCCTTTCCGTGTTTCCTTCTTACAATCTGTAAGTCTTGATTCCTGTTGTTTCAATTTTGACACACTCTCCTGTGCTAAGTTTCAGGAAGTGGTTTTACTTCATGTATTTCTTGCCGTTGATGATATAGACACCGGGTCGGTTGGCCTGTTTCACCTCACGGCCGTCGATGGTGTAGGTCTTGCCCTGGACAGACGGGTCTTTGGTGACGGTGCTGATGCCGGTGGGGTCGTTGAGCACGACTTTGTTCAGCCGCAGGCCGTGGCCTTGGAGCACAAGTCCTTTGTTCTGGATGATGGAGAAGGTGGATTCTCCGAAGGTCACCGGTGTGATGTGTGAGGTGCCGCTCCCCGTGGCGTAATAGCTGCTCGGGATGAATTCCCCGTCAAAACTGCTGTCACCCACGAAGAAGGTCGGTTTGACGCTCCAGTCGCCGTAGAAGAACTGAAACATGTCGTAGTCGGTGTAGTCCTGGGTGTAGTAGAGCACCACCTGCAGGTTGCTGTTTCTGTTCTCAAACAGTGTGGCGGGCAGCGAGAGTTGCAGACCGTCGCCCCAGTTGAGCACCTCGTCACCTTCCCATATCGTCATGCCGCCCTGGCCGATGTCATCATCATCGGGATTGGGGGTCGGTTCGATATACTCGGTGCCAGCACCTTCGGTGATGCCCCGGAGGAAATAGGTGTTTCCGACGGCCATGTTCTGCCAGCGGTTGAAGATGCCGAAGTTCTCAGGTCCGTTGTTGAAGGCGTTGTTGTCCCAGGCGAAGGCGGCGAAACCATGCGAGCGGGCTTCGCTCACGACGCATTTGAGGTAATACTGCATGTTTTCCTGTTGCGTCTGCTTGTCGTTTTCGGTAAAGTGGTTGGCCACTCCATACTCACCCATGACGACGCCCAGGCCTTTGTTGCCCCAGGTGTTGCGGATGCGGTCAAAGAGATTGGTGATGGTCTTCTCGTTGCTGCTGGGCACCCTGCCTTTGTCTTTGTAGGCATCTCCCCAATAATAATAGGTGCAGCTGCCGCAATACTCGTAGGGATCGTAGTAATGGAACTCCACGCTCAGGCGCCCTTCCACCGGGTCGGTGGGGATGGTGAAGCCGCTCAGACCGTGATAGGGACTGCAGGCGAAGGTCTGCACCACGAGGTTGCGGTAGTAGTTTTTGCCGCCGGTTGCCCTGACGGCATCCACGAAGGTTTGGTTGTAGCTGTTCTGCACGGCTTGCTGTTCGGTGGTGGGCGCCGCCCAGTTGACGGTCGTCTCGTTGGTGCCGGCGAAGATAAGTTTTTCCCCGTAGTCGCGGAAATAGGTGGCGATGCTGGTCCACAGTGCGGCGAGCTTGCGGTTGTTCTCCTGCTGCTTGCTGTAGAAGGGGTTGCGGTCGAGCCATTCCTCGTGATGGGTGTTGATCATGACATACATGTCCTCTTCCAGGCACCAGTCCACGACTTCCTTCACGCGGGCCATCCAGGTGGCGTTGACCTCCATCGTCTCTTGGCTGGTGACGTGGTTGATCCATCTCACAGGGATTCGGATGGCGTTGAATCCCGCCTCCCTGACGGCGTGGATCATCGCTTTGGTGGTTTTGGGGTTGCCCCATTCGGTCTCGTTGTTCGGACATTCCAGAGAGTTGCCGAGATTCCATCCCATGACCACGTCACGGGTCCATTCCTGTGCGCTTTTCACCATTCCCTCGCTGTCGGGGGCAACGGTCTGGGCAAACCCGCACAAGTTGATGGCAGCAGCTATAATCAGGAGGGTCGTTCTTTTCATGATGGTTGGATTTTGGGTTGTTGAATTGAAAAGGGCACCTGCGGATGACAGCAGGCGCCCTTCAGTTGCTTGTTATATGCTCCTTAGATATCTGTCGGCTTCTATCGCGGCCTTGCAACCGCTGGCAGCGGCTGTGATGGCTTGCCGGTAGTGGGGGTCGGCCACGTCGCCGGCGGCGAAGACACCGGGCAGTTTGGTGCGCGGCGTACCGTCGAGGGTGATGATGTATCCTGTCTCGTCGGTGTCGAGCCACTCCTTGAAAATGTCGGAGTTGGGCTTGTGGCCGATGGCGAGGAAGAAGCCGTCGATGGGCAGGTCATAGCGCTCCTCATCGGGTTCTCCCTTGCGCTTGACGAGATGGGCACCTTCCACGCCGTTGTCTCCGTAGAGGCCTACGGTGTTGTGCTCGAAGAGGATCTCGATCTTCTCGTTTTCCTTGACCCGGCGCTGCATCACGTCGGAGGCACGGAGGAAGGGCTTGCGCACGATCATATAGACTTTCTTGGCGAGTCCGGCGAGGTAGAGGGCCTCCTCGCAGGCGGTGTCGCCGCCGCCGACCACGGCCACGGTGCGCTTGCGGTAGAAGAAACCGTCGCAGGTGGCACATGCCGACACGCCTTGTCCGTTGTATTTCTTCTCATCCTCCAGTCCGAGGTATTTGGCCGAGGCACCCGTGGCGATGATGACGGTGTCGGCCTCGATTTCCTTGCCTTCGTCGGTGGTGAGCACATAGGGCCGCTTGCTGAGGTCGGCTTTCACGATCTCGCCGTCGCGGATGTCTGTGCCGAGGCGCTCAGCCTGTGCCCTGAGGTCGAGCATCATCTGGTTGCCGTCGACGCCCTCGGGATATCCGGGGAAGTTTTCCACCACGGTGGTCTGCGTGAGTTGTCCGCCGGTCTGCAGTCCGCAGTACTCCACGGGACTCAGGTTGGCTCTCGACGCATAGATGGCGGCGGTGTAACCGGCTGGTCCGCTGCCTATGATGAGGCATTGGGTATGTTCTCTCTCCTGCATGTCGTTATTTCAGTAGTTCGATGATCTGCTGCTCAATGACCTCGATTTTCTCGGTCGGTTCAAAGCGGGCGACAACCATGCCTTTCTTGTTGATGAGGAACTTGGTGAAGTTCCATTTGATATCGGGATTTTCCTTGTAGTTGGGGTCTGCCTCGGTGAGCATCTTGTCGAGGATGCCGGCGATGGGGTGCTCCATGTTCCAGCCAGCGAAGCCTTTCTGTTCTTTGAGGAATTTGAAGAGGGGGTCGGCATCGTCGCCGTTGACCTTCACTTTCTTGAAGCGGGGGAATTCGGTGCCGTAGGTCAGTTTGCAGAAATTGTGAATCGACTCATCGGTGCCTGGAGCTTGCTGTCCAAACTGATTGCAGGGGAAGTCGAGTATGGTGAATCCTTCAGCATGGTGCTTCTCATAAAGTTTCTCAAGCTCCTCATACTGGGAGGTGAAACCGCATTTAGTGGCGGTGTTGACGATCAGAATTACTTCATTGGCATACTCCTTGAGGGAAACCATGCCTCCTTTTCTGTCCTTGACAGAGAAATCGTAAATTGTTCTCATTGCTATGTTTTGTTGATATAAGGGATGTATTGAGTTTCTGCAAAGATACGATAAAAAATCAAGATGTGGTGTTAAATCGAAAAAAAAACATCATAAAAAAATGATAATCCCGGATGGAGTGAATCGTAATCGATGTCAAAGTTCTTGTCTGCTCCACTCCGTGAAGCACTCGCGGATGTTTTGTAAATACCCGATTTGGCCTGTCATCCTATCTTCCATTTTTCAGCAAATCCTATTTCCGAGTTGCGAAAACACACGCCACCCCAGAAATAGTATACTCAAGTTGAAAGGAGTTTGGGAGTTTAGGAGATTAGGAGATTGGGAGTTTAGACAATAGTTCAATTGGGTAATGTCTACACTCCCAAACTCCTACACTCCCAAACTCCATATATTTCAAATCTCCCAAAAGTTGAGCAAATGCTTGAGATCCCTATGCTCAGTGAACGTCGATACCGTCGAAATACAGTTCAGCGATGACTGTGTCGCCATATTTCGTGCCCGGGTAAACTTCCAGAACCTCAAATTTCAGCGTCCAGTCAGGCTTTGATGAGTCATTGTAACCGAGAATACCGACATCGAAAGATTGGAGGGAGCGGCTGTCCTCCAGGGCGAGGATAGCATAAGGCTTGTCGTTGTACCATACGCGCAGTTTCTTCACGCGCGAATTCGCCTTCCATGCTTCCTCGGACTTGACATGTCCGTTGAGAATTTTCACCGTCGTGATGCGAGGGCATTTCCCCTCGAACGTGTAGGTGAGGCTCTCGCCAATACCCTTGCCCTTTGTAGCCCAGACACTCTCATGGCTGAAATCGTGGGCGTTCTCACCATTATAGGTGAAACTTTTGATGGGAGGCAGACAACTCGAAGCCTTCACACTTTTCACCTCTCCACCGCAGTACCAGCTGCACTTGCCACTGTACAGGTCGTCGTAGATGGTGATGTCTCCGTATTTCCTTAGTTCCTCAGAATCATCTCCATATCGGATGGAGAGTTTTTCCCATTTCTCAACTGAGATTTTCGGCATCTTGTTGATGCTTTGTGGGTGGATGACCTTCTCTTGTGCTTGAACTGCCATAGTTGCGATAACAGCAAAAACAATGGCAATGATGTGTTTTTTCTTCATGATGTTTTTGTTCATTATTCCCAAAGTCATTTGTTTCTTTTATGTAAAAGGCGGCACATCAGGTACCAGATGTCAACTCCGACGGTAAATGACGACGGATAGGCTTTGGTGCCGTCTGCAAGTTTGAAAAGAGGTGTGAGGTTTTGTGCGTAATTGACTGTCACAGGCCCTATGCCTGCGGTCAGCAACCACTGTACCCCGACATGTGAGGGGTGAATATCGTGATTTTCCGATTTGTCTTCCCATTTGTCCCAACCGGCATATGGCCCAAGTCCTGTCTGCAAAGAAAGCCATCGCCTTGGAGTCTGGATTCCCACCAGCAATGGTATTCGTACGGCGGTAAAGGTTAGCTCGTTGTTGTATTCTTTGAATGTATAGGTGGTGCCTACAAATTGCAGTCCCACGGAATAACCGGCCACTCCCCGGTAGAGATTTCTTGAGAATTGCAGAAGGGTGAAGCCGCCTTCCTGTTGCTTGAGAAAGCCGTTCTTCAGATGAAACGGAGATCGACGGCCTGACAATATGCCGTCAGACAATCGCGCGGAGCCAAACCATACCGATGATGTCTGAGGAACATAACGATTCTCGTCTTTTTCATAATAACTGTCATCCGCATAAGGAGCCATCAGCATGAACATTCCGCCCGCACTCCATTTTAACTTTTCATCGGGAGAGATTGTATCTCCTGATTCCATCTGCGCCATCCCTGTTAGTGCAACAAGAGAGAAAAGCAATGTGATTACATGTCTCATAATTATAATATATAAAGAATAGCTGAGGTTGCAAAAATACAGAAAAAATCCCAAAGTATGATTGGGCATGTGCAAAAAAATAGGAAAAAAGGCGCTGCCGAAAGAGGATGGTGCCGTCCACAGAAAGAGGGTAGTGCACTTTCGTTGGAAAAAGTGTCACAAACGTGATTGATTCGTTGGAAAAAATGTTGCAAACTTGATTTATTCGTTGGAAAAAGTGTAGCGAACTTGATTTATTCGTTGGAAAAAGTGTAGCAAAGTTGATTTATTCGTTGGAAAAAGTGTAGCAAACTGCTCCTCTCCCTCGAGGGAGAGGGTGGGTGAGGGGGAATGAACGCCAATTTGAAAAATACCCTCACCTAGCCTCTCCCAAAGGGAGAGGGATAAGTTTGTTTTGTCTCCCCAAAGGGAGAGGGATAAGTTTGTTTTGTCTCCCAGAGGGAGAGGAATAAGTTTGCAGTGTCTCTAAAGGGGAAAGGACTGATTTCAAAAAGGAAGCTGCCCCTCTCCCTGAGGGAGAGGATGGGAGAGGGGGATAAACTACAATTTGAGATGATACCCTCACCTAACCTCTCCCAAAGGGAGAGGGATAAGTTTGTTTTGTCTCCCCAAAGGGAGAGGGATAAGTTTGTTTTGTCTCCCCAGAGGGAGAGGGATAAGTTTGCTTTTTTAGCTGACTTCTGCAAGGTTGGGGGATTTCCCCAAGAGAATAGGTAAATCCCCTCTTCGATTTATGGGTTTCTCTCTTGCAAGGTTGGGGGAAAAGCACTATCTTTGCAATGTGAATAATAAAAAGAGTCATTACATTTAAACTTTACGGATATGAAAACTTTTACCAAAACCCTGATGATGGCATTGATGGCCATGCTTGCATTCTCGGTCACCAGCTGTGACGATGATGATGAAATCGCATACACCCTCGAAGGTACTTGGGAAGGCGACATGTATGTCTCCACATATTATGACGGCTCATATTATGATGCTACAAGGACCGAGGTGTGCTTCCTCCGTGACCCCTACAGGTATTCCTCTGGTGATGGCTACTGGGTGGACTATTACAGGGATTATTATTGGGGTGGATACAACTATATCGCCAATCATATCCGCTGGGAGGTCAATTACGGCAGAATTACCATCCACTTGATTGAAGAAAATTATACTTTCGACATCTACGACTACTCGCTCACGGATAATTACTTCACCGGATACCTCTACTTCGATGATGTAAGACATAAGTTCAATCTGCGTCATGTGTCGTCGCCCAACTGGAACAGTTACTACTACGGCTACTATGACGATTACTACGATCCATATTATTACTCCAACGGCAACAGTCTCGGCATGCAGAGGGCAAAGGCCAACCAGCCCGCACCTGGAAAGAGGGTGTTCCGGACCAGAGAGTAAGACGATTTGAAGATAACCCTATGGATGAAGGCTTATGAGATTTCTGACAGCATTCATCATCACCATCCTCCTCGCGCTCGTGGCTTCAGGCTGCGAGCGTGAGGATTTGACGTATGAAAAGGAGGACAACAAAAAGACAGAGGAGAAGACGGATGGGAAGCAAGACCCCAAAACGGGCAAAGATGATTCTGATGACCCCAACCATCCCGGCGATCCGAACAACCCGGATACGCCGCCGGCTCCTGATCCTGCTGCCCAGGCCCTGGCTGCTCAGGTCAGCGGAGAGTGGCAGGGGAAACTCTCCACATCCTATTACGATGATTACGGCGTGAAGCAAACTGGCGAATACACCACGCAGATGCAGTTTGTGCTCTCGGCCAAAGATGCCGTCGGCGGCACGGGCCGTGAGACCGACTATGATGCGGCCGGCCGGCAGGTGTGGCGCATGGCATTCACCTGGGAGGTGACCGACAAGCAGCAGATCTGCTTCACCACCACCGAGGGGGTGGTCATGCGGACCAAGACCTACCAGATCGATGCCTCCCTTTTCAACGCTACATTTGAGAGTGCCGATGGCCTGGAGACCGCGGTGTATGAGATGAAAAGAAAGGAAAACGGCCAATGAATATCGGATACGATGCCAAACGAATCGTCCGCAACGGTTCTGGACTGGGCAATTACGGACGGACGCTCATCAACGACCTCGCCCGCCTTGTCGGTGACGATACGGCATTGTATCTCTATGCCCCGGACCCGGGGAAAGAGCATCTGCGCAGTCAGGTGCATCCATCCGACCGCCTGCGGTTTGTGTATCCCGAAAAGACCTTGCTGAAGGCGCTCTGGCGCAGCCACGGCATCCTGAAGGATCTGCGGCGTGACGGCATCGACCTCTTCCATGGTTTGTCAGGAGAACTGCCCTGGGGCATACACTCCTCAGGCATCAGAAGTGTGGTGACCATCCACGACCTGATCTTCATGCGCCACCCGGAATACTACCACTGGTGGGACGCCAAGGTCTATGCGGCCAAATTCCACCGGACGGTGAAGGAGGCCGACCGCATCATCGCCATCAGTGAGTGCACCAAGCGCGATATCGTGCAACTGGGCGGCGTCAGTCCCGACCGCATCGATGTCGTTTACCAGAGCTGCGGCACCTATTTCCGGCAAGCTGCAGCAGAAGGCCTGCGACAGGAGGTGAAAAGCCGCTACAAGCTGCCCCGCCGCTACATCATCAGCGTGGGCACCATCGAGGAACGGAAAAATATCCTCCTGGCGGTGAAGGCACTACACCGTCTGCCAGAAGAACTCTCCCTGGTCATCGTGGGGCGCACGACGCCCTATACGGACCAGGTGCGCAAATATGTGAGCGAAAACAAACTGAACCGTCGTGTGCTGTTCCTGCACGATGTGCCCACCGCCGACCTGCCCGCCCTCTATCAGATGGCAGAGGCCTTTGTCTATCCCTCGCGCTATGAGGGATTCGGCATCCCGGTCATCGAGGCGATACAGAGCGGACTCCCCGTGGTGGCCTGCACAGGCAGTTGCCTGGAGGAAGCCGGCGGTCCCGACTGTCTGTATGTGAACCCTGACGACGACGAGGCGATGGCCCACGCCCTCCAAAAAGTGGTCTGCGGAGCTGAGGGGCGCGGGGCACGCATCGAGAGCGCACAGCGCTATGTCAGGCGCTTCGAGGGCAGCAATGTGGCCGCCCAGGTATTGAATGTTTACCAACACATCACTTCCAGATGAGAACCATACGGATCAACCCAGCATACGAACACCTCCGGACATTCGTCGGTCAGTTGCCCGACCGGATGGACTCCGACGGTGTCTATATTTACGGTGGCCGGCGCAATCTCATCAAGCGGTTTGAGGCGCCCGACGGCACTCCCCTCAACGTGAAGAGATACAAGATACCCTCATTCCCCAGCAATATCTGCTATTCCACGGGATGGCGGCTTCCCAAGGGAGAAAGGGCATTCACCTATCCCTCCATCTTGTTGGAGAAGGGCATCGAGACCCCGGAGGCTGTCGCCTATATCGAGGAGCGTGTCATGGGAATCCTGCGCCGCTCCTGGTTTGTCAGCATCCACTGTCTCTACAGCCATCGTCTTTATGAGATGGGCGATGCCGGTGCGGCACAGTATGAGCCGATGGCCACGGCCCTGGCGGCCTATTGCGCCCATATGCACGACCAAGGCGTGCTCCATCTCGATTTCTCGCCGGGCAACGTGCTGTGGGAGAAAGACGGCGATACCTACCGCTTCTCCATCGTCGACATCAACCGCATGCGCTTCGGCCGCGTGTCGATGGAGGATGGCTGCCGCAGTTTTGCCCGTCTGTGGGGAGCGAAGCGGTTTCTCCAACTGCTCGTTCGCGAATATGCCCGCCTCAGGTCGTTTGACCCACAGGAGGCCGAGGACGTCCTGATGAAAGAACGGCGGCGTTTCTGGAAGCATTATCAGAAAAAACGGGAGATGGAGTTTCCGTTGGAACTATGAAAACCGTCACCCACGAATCATTGAATCTATGAACTATTTCATTGAGATTATCACACAAAACAAGGCTAAGACAGACATCGACACCATCTACAAACGGTTAGGCTACACCAATTTGACCCCCATGCGCAAGAGCATCAACCCCGTGTCGCGGTTCTTCGTCAAACTGGTCGGGGTGCTGCGCATCCTCACCAAAGTGCGGAGGGGCGACACCCTGTTCCTGCAATATCCGATGAAGAAATTCTATTATACCGCATGCACGTTCGCTCATCTGAAAAACGCGAAAGTGGTCACCATCATCCATGATCTGGGCGCCTTCCGCCGGCATAAACTCACACCCGAACAAGAAAACAAACGGCTCAGCAAGACCGATTTCCTCATCGCCCATAATGAAACCATGAAACAATATCTCATCGACCATGGTTTCAAGAATACTATCGTATCGCTCGGCATCTTCGACTATTTGTCAGAGACAGAACCCAGGACCTACGCCACGCCCCACAAGCCCTGGAGGGTAGTCTATGCCGGAGGACTGCATCAATGGCGCAACCCCTTCCTCTACAAACTCCAGCCATACATGAAGCAATGGCAGATGGAACTCTATGGACCCGGGTTCAAAGAAGATGGAAATAAAAACGAGAAACTGCACTACCATGGCAACCTGAAACCCGAAGAACTCATGCAACAAGTGGAGGCCGACTTCGGACTCGTATGGGATGGCAGTTCACTGGATGAATGCGACGGTGACTGGGGCACTTACCTGAAAAACAACAATCCGCACAAGACCTCTTTCTGTATCCGTGCGGGCATACCCGTCATCGTGTGGACGCAGGCGGCCATGAAACCCTTCATCCTCGAAAACGGACTGGGCTTCGCCGTTGACTCATTGCGGCAGATTGACGAGGTGCTCGCTCACCTCACCATCGGGGAATACCAGAAGATGCGCGAGGCCGCGGCGAGATTCGCTGTCCTGCTGGAGCAGGGGCATTTCGCATCCCGTCATTTCAATGCCGCCACTTCTTCATCAGTCGGGTAAACAACGACTTGCGGTAATCGCGCCTGACATCCGGCAACAGTTCCCGATAGCTGTGGTCGGGGTCGATGATGAGTTCACCATGATTCGTCCTGGCCATCACGGGGGTCATGTAATCATCGCCATATTGCAGACGCAGGAACTCGTCGTATCCCTGGGGCACCGGCACTTTCAGACTCTCGAAATCCATCCATACCGTCGAGTCGAAAAGGCGCTTGGGGAAAATCAGGCGCAGACCGTCGATGCCCAACTGCGCCACCTGGTCGCTGTCGTCCCACGAATGCGAGCGATAGAGGTCCTCCACCGGTTTGAACAACTCGTAAAAGCCCTCGCGGCGAACCTTCCGGCGCCATTTGTATTTGCGGAAGAGCAGTCCGATGCGGCCCGACACCAGGATGGGGTAGTCGATGCTCTTCAGACATTTCATGCGCCTGTTGGCTCTGTGCAGGATATCCTGGCGCTCCGCCTCGTCGTCGGCCAATCCTTCAAAAGCGAAGATATCAATAAAGATGCCTTGGTTGAACGGGCGCCATGCGTCGCTCGGACGAATGGCGGCGGTGTCGCTGCGCCGCAACTGGGCATGGCCGCGGTAATAATGCTGGTCGGACTGTGCCGTCTGAAAGAAATAAGGCTCTTGAAAGACTTTCGGGGCGATGGCCTGCAGCTTGTCGTAGTCGGGACGCGGCATGCACACATCGATGTCGTCGTCCCAAGGGATATAACCGTGGTGGCGCACGGCGCCGAGCATGGTGCCGCCGTCGCACCAGAGCCGTAGCCCATGCTCTTGGCACACATCGATCAGTCGTTTGAACATATCGAGCTGTATGTTCCACACCCGTTTCATTTCCGCGGATATCCGATATCCGCCACGCGTCTCAGCCTCAGGGCTCACATAGTTGATTGTCATAAAATTTCATCACGGATGATTGAAAGCGTTGCAAAGGTATGAAATGAAGGGCAAAGATACAAATATAATCCCTCATTTTCCTGCTTTTTGTTTAATCCGCACCTCCTTTCAGAGTCTGTCCGTGCCAAGGCCCAAAAAATAATCCGAAACGGGAAAAAACGCGGCTGCATCCATCAATATCCATTATTTTTTCGTATCTTTGTCCCGAAAACAAGTTGACACAGGCATTTGTGTGGAATGAGCAAAAAGCACGGTGCCT
Source organism: uncultured Prevotellaceae bacterium (assembly GCA_902776475.1). Lineage (GTDB taxonomy): Bacteria > Bacteroidota > Bacteroidia > Bacteroidales > Bacteroidaceae > Prevotella. The sequence continues at coordinate 26,724 of CACYQD010000036.1, forward strand.
TGTGGAACGAAAAATGATAAAAAGCAAATGATACGTTTGTCAAAATCCGTTGTGGGCAAGGCTGAAGCCGATGCTGTCGCCCACATCATCGAAGATATCGGCTATCTGGGCATGGGCGAGACCGTGGGCCAGTTTGAGCGTGCACTGGAGGACTATATCGGAGGCGGCCGTCGCTGCATCTGCGTCAACAGCGGTACGGCGGCCCTCCATCTGGCCGTGCAAGCCGTGACCGACCCCGGCGACGAAGTGCTCGTGCCCTCCTTCACTTTTGTGGCCTCGATGCAGGCCATCACGGGCGCCGGCTGCGTGCCCGTCTGCTGCGACATCAACCCCGACACCCTGACGCTCGACCTGGCTGACGCCGAGCGGCGTATCACCCCGAAGACCAAGGCCATGATGCCCGTGTATTACGGCAGCAACTGCTGCATGGCCACCCAGTATCAGGAGTTTGCGCGCCAGCATGGCCTGCGCCTCGTGGAGGATGCGGCACACTCCTTCGGCTGCACCTGCGACGGCCACAAGATCGGTTCCACCGGCGATGTGGTGTGCTTCAGTTTCGACGGCATCAAGAACATCACCTCGGGAGAGGGCGGCGCCATCTTCACCGCCGATGAAGATGTCAGGCAGCAGGTGAGCGATGCCCGTCTGCTCGGCGTGCAGAAAGACTCCGAGAAGCGCTATGCAGGAAAACGGAGCTGGACTTTTGACGTCGTCGATCAGGGTTACCGCTACCACATGAGCAATATCTTCGCCGCCATCGGTCTGGTGCAGCTCTCGCGCTTCGAGCGGGAGTTCGCCCCCAAGCGCCGTGAGATAGCCATGGAATACACCCGCTTGTTGAAAGACAACCCCGACGTGCGTCTCATCCCCATGGACTATGAGCACGACATCGTGCCCCACATCTTCCCGCTGGAGATCCTCCACGGCAAGCGTCCGCTGGTGGAGCAGGCCTTCAAGGAGCACGACATCCAATACGGCATCCAGTATTTCCCCAACCATCTGCTCTCGTATTTCCATAGCGGGTATGCACTGCCCGTCACCGAGGACGTGTATGGGAAGATCATCTCCATCCCCATGCATCCCGAACTCACCGAAGACGACATCCAGCTCATCTGCGACATCATCAATCACATATAAAGCGTATGAAAACAGTCATCCTGGCCGGAGGCTTCGGCACCCGGCTGTCAGAATACACCAAACTGATA
>CACYQD010000037.1 GCA_902776475.1 uncultured Prevotellaceae bacterium
CATTGCATTTCTTTTCCTTTCCTACCACAAAAGTAAGTATAAAAATCTATCCCGACAATAAAAACCACGTATTTTCGTTTTTTCAGCCAAGAGGGAAAGACTTTCTGTTGCAATAGGGAGAAATTATCGTTTCAGTTAGGACAAAATAGGAAATAAGTGGAGGTATATGTCCAAAATGTTCTAATTTTGCAGTATCTTCGGAAAGCAGAGGAATACATCCGATAAGAGCGGGGAAACTCACCATCATCAGTGACGAGGTGAAAAAGTGCATAACAGTCTGATGGGAGAACTCATTCCCATTGAGTACAAAAAAATAAAGCCAAGCAATAAGAAAGAGAAGCTGAGCCATGTCTATATTCACCATCATCCTTATCATCATTGCCATTTTAGTGGCATTGCTGGGAATCGCAGGCACCGTGCTGCCCAGTCTGCCCGGTCCACCACTATGTTTCGCCTCCATGGTTGTGGTATATTTCGCCTGTCCAGGACAGATTGCACCCAATCTGTTATTGTGGATGCTGTTGGTTACCATCATTGTAGTGGTTATGGACTACACGATTCCCATAGCATTCACAAAGATGGGAGGAGGTTCGAAGCCAGCCATTTGGGGCACCACAATAGGCACTTTCGCGGGCTTGTTCTTTATGCCATGGGGACTGATTTTAGGACCATTGTTAGGTGCTTTTATCGGAGAATACATTAAAAACAAGAAATTCCTCCATGCCTCGAAAGTTTCCATGATGTCATTTGTTGCTTTTCTGCTCAGCTCAGTCGTGAAATTAGTGGCATCACTGCTTATGACCTTTTTCGCCATGCAAGCAGTGTGGAACTTTGTGAATTGATGGCAGGTAATTTTGAGTCCAAGCAAGCTTGGCTCCGCTCTCACTCGTCCGTCATTTGACTGGCGTCCAATTCCTCCTTGCTCGGCAGATCCCAAGCAAGCTTGGGTCTGCTCTCACTCGTTCGTCATTTGTTTGCCATCCACAAACAACCGGTGGCCGTTAGATTTGATACGTGACGTGTCACCTTTCAGCGATGTAATGTAAGTGTCCCCGGAATATTTGATGTCCGCTTGGCGGGAACCCGGTCCACCCGGTTTTCCATTTCCATCAGGCTTTCCTGGCCTTCCTCCATGCGGTGGGCGTCCTGGAACTTCTCCACGTGGCCGATCGCCCTGGGGGTGTTGTGTCTCAACCTGTGCAGAGACATTCTGCAAGGAAATAATTGCCAACAGGCAAGCAAAAATTATCTTTCTCATTGTTATCTTTCTCATTGTTACTTTTTTTTTTAATCGTGATGATCCCGTTATCTCCATCCACCGGGACGACCTCCCATTCCATTGCCACCCGTGTAGGAAGACAGGCTGACGCTAGATCCGCTGCTAATAGTGCCGCCAGCGATGGCAAGGCCACCGAAATAGGAAGTGCCGCCGCTGACGTAGACACCAGACTGAAGCGTTGGCTGCGATGCACTGGAGACCACAAGGCCGGAACCGCCACTCGAAGGAGTCTTGAATGAAAAGGTGTTGTTGCCAGCAGTCAGCGTATACATGGTGTTTGCCGACCATGAAGAGGATTGGTAACACGACTGTGAGAGTTGCGAGCCATTCTCCAAACCACCAACAGCCACGACAGTACCACCGGTGAGATAGAGTTTGTAGCCGCCCTCCGTGTTGGCATCGATGGCCACTTCGGGCGAACCTGAGCAGACGGCATAGACCGTGCCACCCTTGATGTAGCAGTTGCCGTTGGAGTCGATGCCGTCGTTGTGCTGACCGTGTGCATAGACATAACCGCCGCTGATGGTCATGTTGCCCTTGGAGTTGATGGCGTCGTCGTAGGCATAGGAGGCTACCTCTCCGCCCGTGATGGTCAGTTCCTTCTTTGTCTCAATGCCCTCACCGTTGTAGCCGCTGGTGCGCACCCATATCCTACCTCCGCTCACGTTGATGTTGCCATCCACCTTGATGCCCTTGGGCGACGCGGTGTCGTTGTTGCTCTTATACTGTCCGCCAGTGGTCACGACATAGACGTTGCCACCGTTGAAGTTCGCCTCCATGTCCACGTTGATGCCCTTGCCGCCAGAACCGGTACTCTTCAGCCACAATTCACCGCCGTTGACGGTCAGCGTTGAGTCTGCCTTGAAACCTGCCGAACCTTTGGCTTCCTTGTCCTCTGTGTCGTAAGTGCCATCGCCTGAGGTCAGCACAGTAGTGCGCCCGCCATTGACGATGATATGGCTCTCGCTGTTGATGCCTTTGGCTGCTGCAGCCGACACTTCGACGTTCAGGATGCCGCCATTGATGAAGATTCCGTCATTGGCCTTGATGCCATGGTTGGCTGTTGACTTCACATGGATGTTGTTGCCTTTGCGGAATACAATATAGTCTGCCGAGTGGATGCCATTGTTGGTGTTTCCCGTGACGGAAAGCGATCCGCTGCCGTTGAAGAGCAGTTTGCCCTTGCAGTAGAGTGCTCCCTTATGGCTGCCGCCGGTGCCGTCAGTCAGTGTGTTGGTAGTGCCGTCGGCCAATATGATGTAGGCGCGTTTGCTGCTCAGCAGGTTCAGCGCTGCCGAATCGGGATTGGTGATGTTCACACCGTTGAGTTTTACCGCATATTTCTTGTCTCCCAACACGGTCAGCGAGCCGTTAGTGGTTGTTCCGCTCACCACATAGCAGATGCCCTTGGTGATGCCGTGGTTGGCAGTCACATGCCCGCCGTTCACCGTCACCTCCACACCATTCTCCGTCTTCATGACAGGGTTGGATAGGTCTATCGCCACTTCGGTGGGGAAGGAGTTTTTTTCCAGGGCATCTTCCTCTTCGGGGAAATACTCTGTTGCAGTTTCTGTAGGCTCTGCCGACGATTCGTCTATGGAAATGTCAAAGGAGGCCAACTCGCCACTCGTGGCCGAACTGCCGTTGCCTCCAGGCATGCCACTACCGTTGTTCCATCCGTTGTTTTCATTGTTAATGAATTCCTCAAACGGGTCTTCTGCCGAACAGCAAGTCAGAATGGCCACTGATGTCATAAGCATCGTAAAAATCAAAACTTTCTTCATATTAGGTTTCTATGTTTCATTGAATTCTTTTCGTTGCAAAAGTAAGGATATACTTTCAATGGGGAAAAAAGATTCAACGAGCAGCTTGATTTATTCTGCGAAATCTGTCAATTGTCTTGTATTCACTTCATAGCAGATATGCATATTTTGCTCGCAACTCAAGGGATTTTTTTCGCCTTCGGTTACAGAGAAGTTGCATCCTCGGGGTAGCCGGCCTCATGGTGGATGGATATGTCCACGTATGGGCGGATGCAGTCCATGCAATAGTTTGGGTGAGATTCTCTTGTTTTTCTCTTGTTTTTTCGTAAATTTGCAAGCGAAAACTAAAAACGAAACAAATCAAACAACAATGAAAAGGCTGTCATTTTTCCTCCTCTTCGTAGCCATCGCCATTGCCGCCGACGCAGGCGACTATGCCACATTCTACCAAAACCTCCCCGTCGCCATGACTGAGCCTGGCGCTCCCACCATCCCCGACTACGCGGTGAGCATCGCCGACTTCGGTGCCAAGGGCGACGGCGTGACCGACAACACCGAGGCCTTCCGCAAAGCCGTCAGCCACCTCGACAAAAAAGGCGGCGGACACCTGAACGTGCCGGCAGGCATCTACCTTACTGGTCTCATCCGTCTCAAGAGCCATATCGACCTCCACTTGGAGCGCAACGCCCTCATCCTTGCCTCGCCCGAGCGCAGCAGTTTCATTAAAACTGATGAGAAGACGGGCAAGAAAGACGCGAAAGCCACTCCCGCCATCACTGCCAGCAAGGCCACCGACATCAGCATCACCGGCGAGGGCATCATAGACGGCAACGGCAAATGGTGGCGTGCCGCCAAAAGGGAGAAAATGAGCGATGTGGAATGGAAACAGCTGACTGACTTGGGTGGCACCACTGCCAACAACGGCCGTCTGTGGTATCCTTTCGGACTAAAGAACTTTGACAACATCGCACCCACCTACGAAGAACAAGAGAAGATGCGCATCCACCTCATCCGACTGACCGACTGCCAGCGCGTCCTCATCAAGGGGGTGACGGTGCAAAACTCTCCCAAGTTTCATATCGTGCCCCAGCGGTGCAGCCATGTCGTCATCGACGGCGTCACCGTGCGCTGCCCTTGGAATGCCCAAAACGGCGACGGCATTGACCTGATGCAGTGCCGCGAGGTGCTGGTGACTGGCTGCACCGTCGATGTGGGCGACGACGGTATCTGCCTCAAGGGCGGAGTCGCGGAAGAAGGTGTGAAACACGGCCCCTGCGAGCATATCCTCATCTCAGGCAACACCGTGTTCCACGCCCATGGCGGTTTCGTCATCGGTTCGGAATTCTCCGGAGGCATGTTCGACATCGTGGTGCGCGGCAATACCTTTTCAGGCACCGACACCGGCCTTCGTTTCAAGAGTGGAGCGGGAAGAGGAGGCAAAACCCGTGGTATCCACATCAGCGACATCTATATGAGCGACATCAAGGACGAAGCCATCACCTTCGAGACATCCTATGCCGACCGACCCGTGGGCAGTACGGCCACCACGAAACCTAAGGCAGAGGACTTCATCCCTGAGTTCAGCGACATCCACATCAGCCGCATCACCTGCCGCGACACCAAAACAGCCATCTCTGCCAAGGGGACGAAGGAGATGATCCACGATATCACGGTGGACAACAGCATCTTCTTCTACACAAAAAACGCCACCCTCATCGATGACCCTGCAATGATAAAAATGACGGGAGTGCAACTGAACACCTATCAATAGACTGTGACAAGCGACGCACGACAACACGACCAACATGGCAAGAACCGTTGTCAACGGAATGACGATGATTTTCTTGTCAATATGTTTGATGATATAATATTTATTTGTATTTTTGCATACAGTTTCCAAATCACATAAATACACTTTTGTATCAAAATTACCTTTTAAAAGACAAATATTATGAGAAAAATCATGATGATGACAATGCTGCTGCTTGTCACTCTGGCAGCAAATGCGCAGAGCGAGGTATATGCCTATATCGTGGACGCCAGTGGAACTCCGACAAATGTGCGCAATGCCCCCAACGGCAAAGTCGTGCAGCAGCTTGATAATGAAGAGTCGCTTGTGGTGAACTTGCTCAGTGCGCAAGGCAACTGGTGGAAGATTGCTCCACTGGTGGAAATCTATGGCGACAATGAAGGGGAATTGACATTGAAAGGATCTAAATCGGGCTATTGGATCCACAATTCGGTGCTGCAATTCGGCGTGGCCGGCGACCCCGCGGGATGTCTGCGGAAAAGTCCCTCGTGGAAAGCGAAAGCCGTGACCATCGGAAATAGCACCGATATGTCGTTTCGCCCACTGGCCATCAGCGGGCAATGGGTGAAAGTGGTGACGACCGATGGCCGTTACACGGGATGGATGCACAGAGACAAGATATGCTCCAACCCGCTCACCACTTGTCCGTGAGTCTAAGAGAATAAAAAACTTCTTTGTAACTGAAATAGCGAAAGACTATAAAAAATATCTTTTGCTGCTTTTGGCTGTGACGACCAGCATCTTCCTGGACAGGCAGACTATTTCTACCTGCTGAGCGACGAGGAAAAAGAGGGTATGGTGGCCATCGCCCCCTATAAGGGCGACATCGAACTGATCGGCATCAACAACCCCATCAGCGATCATCAAATAGGAAGCCTTTATTTGATGACGCGATTGAGGTGATCGCCAAGTGTCCTGGCGAAATCCCCGTCCTCACTGGATGCTTTCAGGCTGGCTTTGTCGATAAAACTGAGTAGGACGCCACAAGTCTCGAAAGGGCTGATTTTATCGATTTGCAGACAAACTATGCCTATCCCGTTGTCAAAGGTGCATAGGTATTTGAATCTGCCTTGCAGGACTTCTTGATACTTTTCGGCATTTGATTTGAGGTCTGGTTTGTCAAATTCTTCTTTAGAGGTTTTCGGCTCCCCAAATTCTCTTCGAAGACGCTTCTTCATACGCTTATACTGATCTGATAATTTTTCCCAGCTGTACACCATGGGGAGTTGAACAGTAACGCCAAAAACCTTGTCGTAATTCTTTAAGTGCAGAATGTGGATGCAGCAATCATGATAATTGTTATAATTACCATGATATATCAGATTGTAGTAGTTGTTAGGCTCGTAGCCTGCCTCTATCAACTTCTCTGAAAAGCGGTTCAGCGATCCGCAAAGCGGAATCCCTTTGAAAGTAAAATGCCTGTCCTGCCCCATACAAATGGTGCAAGTCAACCAAAACAGCAAAAACAATGGTATCCGTTTCATCATAGCTCAATTTCAATGGGTTCTCTCCTCTTTTTTCATAACGCAACTTGGGCGCATAAATTGCATATTCCATCGCTAAATGCAAAAAATAGGGGAGAACTGCCGATAATTCAAAAAAAAGCAGTATCTTTGACGGATAGTAATGATTCAAACACTAACTACAACACCAACAATGAAAAAAATCTTCTATCCGCTGATGGCATGCTTCATGCTCGCCATCGCTACGACAGTGAGAGGCGAAGACGGCAGCAACCTTTGGCTGCGGTTCGACAACCAGCTGAACAATAACGTGACTGGTGTGGCCGGCGTTGCCATGGACGAACTCCGGCAACACTGGAAGGGGGGTGCCGTGGTGCTCAAAAGACAGAAAAAGATGGCCAAAGACAGTTACAGCATCACCACAAAAGCGGGAAAAACCGTGATTGAGGGTGCTGACAACACCGCTCTGCTCTATGGCGCTTTCCATCTGCTCAGACTCCAGCAGACCGGGCAGGACGTGAGCAACCTTAACATCTCTCAACGGCCGGCATACTCCTTGCGCATCCTCAACCATTGGGACAACCCCAACGGCACGGTGGAAAGGGGATTTGCGGGGAAAAGCATCTTCCTGAACCCCACTCCGGAAAGGATGAAAATCTATGCCCGGGCCAATGCGTCGGTGGGCATCAACGGAACGGTGCTCAACAATGTGAACGCAAAGCCGGAGGCGCTGGCCACCGACAACCTGAAAAAGGTGAAGCAAATCGCTGAATGGATGAGGCCTTATGGTATCAAGGTGTATCTCTCCGTCAACTTCGCTTCGCCCATCAAGCTCGGCGGCCTGGAGACTGCTGACCCGCTCAACGCGCAGGTCATCGATTGGTGGAAGAAAAAGGTGGCTGAAATCTACCAGCTGATACCCGATTTTGGCGGATTCCTCGTCAAGGCCAACTCAGAAGGGGAGCCGGGACCGTGTGACTTCGGGCGCACTCACGCCGAAGGTGCCAACATGATGGCCGACATCCTGAAAAAATACGGAGGCATCGTGATGTGGAGGGCATTCGTCTACAACCCGCAGAGCAAGGACAGGGCAAAACAGGCCTACGAGGAGTTCATGCCGCTCGACGGACAGTTCCACGACAACGTCATCCTGCAGGTGAAAAACGGACCTGTCGATTTCCAGCCCCGCGAGCCCTACAGCCCGCTCTTCACCGCTGTGAAAAACACGCCCACGATGGTGGAATTCCAGATCACACAGGAGTATCTCGGCGCTGCCAACCACCTCGTGTTCCTCGCACCGATGTGGACCGAATTCCTCTCTTACGTCAAACCTGAGAGCATGAAAGCCATGGCGGGTGTGGCCAACATCGGTGACGACACCAACTGGTGCGGACACCACTTCGCTCAGGCCAACTGGTATGCTTTCGGCCGTCTGGCATGGGATCCCTCGCTGACCTCGGAGGCCATCGCCGATGAATGGCTGCGACAGACGTTCACCAACGACCAGCGCTTCGTGAAGCCCATGACAAAGGTGATGGTTGAGAGCCGGGAAGCAGCCGTCGATTATATGATGCCGCTCGGACTGCACCACATTTTCGCCGGAGGTCACCACTATGGTCCGGAACCTTGGTATGACGCACCGGGAATCAGGCGCGACTGGACACCGCAATACTACCATCAGGCCGACTCCATCGGAATGGGATTCAACCGCACCAGCACCGGCAGCAATGCCGTGTCGCAATATCCTGCTGCACTTGAGGCAAGATTCAACAATGTCAATACGTGTCCGGAGGAGTTCCTGACCTGGTTCCACCACGTTGCTTGGGATCATAAGATGAAGAGCGGCAGGACTTTCTGGGTGGAACTCTGTCATAAATACGACCAGGGTGTGAAGGAGGTGAGAAACTTCCTGGCGGAATGGGATGCCATGCAGCCCTATGTGGACAAGCAGAGGTTTGAGGAGGTGCAGCGCAAACTGCGCATACAGGCAAGGGATGCCGTATGGTGGAAAGATGCCTGCCTGCTCTACTTCCAGCAGTTCTCAAAGCGCCCCATCCCCAGCGACGTGGAGCACCCCGTACACAATCTCGACGAGATGATGCGCTACAAAATCCGCATCTCCATGTACGAGAATCCAGAGTACGGCTACGACCGGTAAAGTTGCAGTGCCTCTCCCTCTGGGACCTCAGGGAGGGGGCTGTTTCTTTTTTAAAATCACTCCTTTCCCCTCTGGGAGACACACCACAAACTTATCCCTCTCCCTCTGGAGAGACACACCGCAAACTTATCCCTCTCCCTTTGGGAGAGGTTAGGTGAGGGACTATTCTCCAATTGTCGATTAGACGTTGCAAATCCGACAGAGCGATCCCCCTCACCCATCCTCTCCCTCAAGGGAGAGGGGCAGTTTCCTTTTTGAAAACACTCCTCTCCCTCTGGGAGAGGTTAGGTGAGGGACTAGTATCCAATTGTCGATCAGACGTTGCAAATTCTGCAGCGCGTTCCCCCTCACCCATCCTCTCCCTCAAGGGAGAGGGGCAGTTTCCTTTTTATTAACAGTCCTTTTCTCTCCTCTCGCTCAACCAAACTATTGGCTTCGCCGATAGTTCTCACGCTCTGGAGAGAAAACAAAACTGAGTTCTTTATTTTCTCTCCTCTCGCTCGCTCGAACTATTGTCTAAACTCCCAAACTCCTAAACCACCTCCCACCTCCCCAATCTTGCTCATAAAAAAATTGGTGGGCTTCAGCAAGCCCACCAATTTTAATTCGTTATCATCTGTCGTAAAAAAACCGATGCTTAGAAGACGTGGAGTCCGAGGAAGACCATCAGACCATTCATCAAAATCCAGAAGATGGCGAATGGCATCGTCTTGCGCATGATGTCTCCATCCTGGCCTTCCATGTCGCAGGCTGCGGTGGCAATGGCGATACTCTGGGGCGAGAGCAACTTACCGCCCTCAGAACCGGCACAGTTGGCTGCGGCGAGCCAGTTGGTCTCGCTGCCCGGGACTCCGAAGAACGTGCCCTGGTTGACCAGGCCGAGGTCGCCGGCTGCTGTGGCCTGCAACTTGCCGAAGAGGATGTTGGCATTGGTGGCACTTCCGGTCACGAAGGTTCCGATCGAACCGATCAGCGGTGCGAAGAACGGGAAGGCGGCTCCGGTGAGGGCGACAAGACCCTTGGCAATGTCGTTCGTCATACCGGTGTTGTTCATCAGCATGGCCATGGCGACCAGACAGCAGATGGTGACCACCGTCTTCTGAAGGTTGATGGTGGTCTTGCCCAAGATCTTCATCAGCTTGCCGAAACTCAGGCCCTGGATGAGACCGCCGATGACGGCGCCGAGGAAAATCATCAGACCGGCATTGGAGAGCCAGCCAAACTTGAAGGTGTTGCCCACGACAGGCATGTCAAACTGGGTCACCAGCGTCTTGTTTAAAAGGGTGTTGATGGATGGCACAATCTTGCTGGAAATCAGGATGAAGAAAATGATCAGGCCGTAGACACTCCAGGCTTTCAAGGTCTTCGACAAACCGAAGTGCTTCTTCTCCACCTTGACCTCGTCGGCAGGACTCTCGTCATGGATGAAGAGCTTGTTGTAGATCAACATGGCGATGATGGCGGCCACACTACCAAGGATGGCAGGGGTCTCAGGACCAATGAAGTGGGCGCAGCAGAACTGCACGATGATGGAGAAGGTGCCCACGAAAAGGGCCAGAGTGATGTTCTTCACAATCTTCTTGCGGTCGGTCATCATCAGGATGAGGAACGGAGTGATGTAGAACATCAAGGCCAACTGGATGATGATGAAAGTGGCGACCTCGCAGAGCATCTCTGGGGATGCCACACCTTCAGCGGCGACCTGATTGGCCAGGGTGGTGGCGGGAAGTCCCACGGCACCGAAGCCCACGGCCACGGTGTTGGCAATCAAACAGATCACAGCGGAGAACATCGGCTTGAAGCCCAAGCCGATCAGAATGGCGGCGGGAATGGCCACGGCCGTACCGAAACCTGCCATACCCTCAAGCACACCGCCTAAGCCCCATGTCAACAGCAGGACGAGCAGTCCTTTGTCGGACGTCATCTGGATGAACTGTGTCTTGATGGTTTCTATCTCCTTCGTCTCACAGAGGATGTTGTAACTGAAGATAGCGCAGATGATGATGAGGATGATGGGGAAGCAGGCTTTGAGAAAACCTTCAATGACCGACCAGAAGGTGATGCCGTAGATGGAAGCCTCGGAGAATTTCTCGGGAATGATGCCCATATGCGGGACAGCAAACAAAGCCAGAAGGACGGTGACAATCAGTGTGACGATTGCACTTTTGTAACCTGATACTTTAAAGCCCATCATCAATACAATGAGCAATACAATTGGAATGACCGAAATTAGTGCTGACATAGGTTTAAGGTTTTAATGATTCGTCCCCAAAATTAGACATAATTTTTGGAATATCAAGTGTTTTTGTGAAATAATTTGGAAAATTGTGAGAAATACCCTCATTTCTTCCTCAAATGACTGCCTCTGGGGGGACTTCATTTCGGGGTGGACGAAGAGGGCAGCTCACCGGTGTCGAGGTATTTCTGATAGGCACGGCGCTTCACGTCGGCCTCGATGTCGCTGATGGCCCGGTGGGGATTGGAGAGCGACTTGACATAGACACAGGCGACGAATACGACAACCGTGATGAGGATGCTGACAATCCAGCGGAGGAGTTCGTGGGTGATGGGGATGTACTCCACACTGACGATTCCTGCAGCCACGGGGATGCCAAACAGCAGCCAGTCGGCCCCGCTCTTCATTTCATAGGTGCCCACGGCTTCCTTGTATTCTCGGTCTTCCATCAGCAGACGGTGCTTGTGCATCTGCCATGCGTTCTCAAATTGTTGGTCTGTATGTTGCATTGTTTTCTATGTTTGGTCTTCAAGCATGATCAGGTCACTGGCCACCATGTCGCTGACGGCGATTCCCGCAAGGGTCAGGTGCAGGCGGCCTTCGTCGATGCGCATCCATCCTCTGTCGAGGGCCTGCTGCGCATTCTCCAGCAGGTAGTCCTGATAGCGCTGCCCGAACCGTGACACGACTTCTGCGAGGGGGATGCCTGAGGAGGTGCGGAGGGCGGTGGTCACCATGTCGTTGTATCGGTCCATGGGCCGCAGCTCTTCTTCTTCCATGGGCACTATACCTTTTTCTATGGATTGCATGTAGCCCATCACATCGGAGAGGTTGCTTTGGCGGACGATGCCGGTATAGGAGTGGGCCGCCGCTCCCAGTCCGATATAGGGCGTGCCGTCCCAATAGCTGCTGTTGTGGCGCGAACGGTGGCCGGGCAGGGCGAAATTGCTGATTTCATAATGCTCATAGCCGGCTTGGGTCAGTTTCCTGACGAGGGTCTCATACATCAGGATGTAGGTCTCTTCGTCGATCTCCTCCACTTTCTGGCTTTCCAGCCATTGGTGGAGTGGGGTACCTTCCTCATACATCAGACTGTAGGCGGAGATGTGCTCGGCACCCAGCGACAGCGCTTCTTGGATGTCAGCTTCCCATTCGCCCAGAGTCTCTTCGGGGAAACCAAACATCAGGTCGATGCTGATGTTGGAGAAACCGGCTTCCCGCAGATGACGGAAGGCCCCGCGGGCCTGGGCGGCGTCGTGGCGGCGGTGCAGGAACCTCAGCCTCTGGTCGGAAAACGTCTGGATGCCCATGCTCACGCGGTTGACGGGCAATGCGGCCAGACTGTCGGCAAATTCAGGCGTCACGTCATCAGGGTTGCATTCCATGGTGATCTCCGCATGTGGCCAGTCCACCTCATAGGTGGCCCTGATGCTGTCGAAAAGCTGGCGGAGCATGGCCGGAGACAGCAGCGAAGGCGTGCCGCCACCGATGTAGATGGTCTGGAGAGGGCCTTTCTCGCGGAGCCGCATCTCCCTGCAGAGCGCATCCACATAACGCTGTCTGAGGGGGAGCAGCGTCGTGGAGTAAAAACCGCAATAGACACATCTGCTGCGACAAAATGGAATATGTACGTATAAGCCTTCCATGCTCTGCAAATTTAGATAAAAAAACGGATTTATAAGCCTGTTGTGACAAAGAAAAGCGATTTTAAGACAATTATTTTGGCTGTTTGTCAGAAAATGATTAATTTAGTGCCCAAATTTTCAAAAAGACAATTTTTCACCTAAAATCTATAACATTTTATGAAAGTCTATCAGACAAACGAAATCAAGAACATCGCGCTCATTGGCAGTGCGGGTAGCGGCAAGACTACTCTTGCCGAGTCCATGCTTTTTGAAGCTGGTATTATCAAGCGTCGTGGAACCGTTGAGGCTAAGAACACCGTCAGCGACTACTTCCCCGTGGAGCAGGAATATGGATACTCCGTGTTCCCCACCGTCTTCCATGTAGAGTGGAACAACAAGAAACTCAATTTCATCGATTGCCCGGGTTCAGAGGACTTCGTGGGTGGTGCTATCACCGCTCTTAACGTATGCGACCAGGCCGTCATCATGGTCAATGGACAGTATGGTCCCGAGGTGGGTACGATGAACAGTTTCCGCGTCACTGAGAAAATCGGTAAACCCGTGATCTTCTTGATCAACCAGCTCGACCGCGACAATTGTGATTTCGAGTCCGTCATGAACAACATGCGCGATACATTTGGCAGCAAGTGTGTCGAAGTGCAGTATCCCATCGCTACCGGTGGCGCCTTCAATGCCGTCATCGACGTGCTCCTGATGAAGAAATATTCCTGGAAACCCGAGGGTGGCGCTCCCATCATCGAGGATATCCCCGACAGCGAGATCGATAAGGCTACCGAACTGCATGCCGCTTTGATTGAGGCTGCAGCCGAGAATGACGAGACCTTGATGGAGAAATTCTTCGAGGAGGAGAACCTCAACGAGGATGAGATCCGCGAGGGTATCCGCAAAGGACTCATCACACGCTCCATCTTCCCCATCTTCTGCGTCTGCGCCAGCAAGGACATGGGCGTGCGCCGCTTGATGGAGTTCCTGGGCAATGTCGTTCCTTCTCCAGAGGAGATGCCGAAGGTGGCCGACACCAACGGCGACGAGATCGCTGTGGACTCCAATGGTCCCGAGAGCCTCTTCTTCTTTAAGACGGGTATGGAGCCTCATATCGGTGAGGTGAGCTATTTCAAGGTGATGAGCGGTTCCGTACGTCAGGGCGATGACCTCGCCAATGCTGACCGCGGCTCGAAAGAGCGCCTCGGACAGATCTTCGCCTGCGCTGGTGCCAACCGTATCGCAGTGGATGAACTGAAGGCTGGTGATATCGGCTGTACAGTGAAACTGAAGGATGTGAAGACCGGCAACACGCTGAACGCAAAAGATTCAGAAATCCGCTTCGACTTCATCAAATATCCCAACTCCAAGTATTCCCGTGCCATCAAGGCTGTCAACGAGAGCGACACCGAGAAACTCATGGCTGCTGTCCTCAAGATGCGCCAGGAGGATCCCACATGGGTCGTTGAGCAGAGCAAGGAACTCAAGCAGACCATCATCCACGGACAGGGTGAGTTCCACCTCCGCACACTGAAGTGGCGTCTGGAGAACAACGAGAAGATCGCCGTTGTCTATGAGGAGCCGAAAATCCCGTATCGTGAGACCATCACAAAGGTCAGCCGCGCTGACTACCGTCACAAGAAGCAGTCGGGTGGTGCCGGACAGTTTGGTGAGGTTCACCTCATCCTCGAGCCCTACACAGAGGGCATGCCTGATCCCACAGTCTATAAGTTCGGTGGACAGGAGTTCAAGATGAATATCAAGAGCCGCGAGGAAATCGATCTCGAGTGGGGTGGCAAGCTGGTCTTCCTCAACTCAGTCGTGGGTGGTGCCATCGATATGCGATTCATGCCGGCCATCCTCAAGGGTGTCATGGAGCGTATGGAGCAGGGACCGTTGACCGGTAGCTATGCTCGCGACGTGCGCGTCATCGTCTATGATGGTAAGATGCACCCGGTGGACTCCAATGAGCTCTCCTTCATGCTTGCTGCGCGCAACGCATTCTCGAAGGCATTCAAGGAGGCAGGTCCAAAGATCCTCGAGCCGATTTATGATCTCGAGGTGCTCGTGCCCGCCGACTACATGGGTGATGTGATGGGTGACCTCCAGGGTCGTCGTGCCATCATCATGGGTATGGATAGCGAGGCTGGCTATCAGAAGCTCAATGCCAAGATTCCTCTCAAGGAACTGGCCAACTACAGCATCTCGCTCAGCTCTCTCACTGGCGGACGTGCTTCGTTCACGACTTCGTTCTCCAGCTACGAGCTCGTGCCCAACGACATCCAGCAGGCCCTCATCAAGCAGCATGAGGCTGAACTCGCCGAAGAGGATTAATCCCTCCCCGCATCATAACAGTAGAGACGTCACATCGTGGCGCCTCTTTTTTTTGTACCGTGGAGTTACCGTTGCATCCGGCAGTCTTATCTCTTCGAAGACCATGAGCCCCACCAGAGCAAATCCCCAGTCTTATCTCTTCGAAGTCCATAAGCCCACCAGAGCAAATCCCCAGTCTTATCTCTTCGAAGTCCATGAGCCCCCGCCCTGGAGAGGGCGGGGGACGGGGGGTGGGTCGAAGTCCTTCCTTACGATAAGGAAGGGTTGGGATGGTTGGGAACCTTACGACAAGGATGGTTGGGACCTCTTCCTTACGACAAGAAGTACATGATGGATAAGGAAAAACAAAGAGACGCCCCAATGTGACGTCTCTACATGATAATAAAACACCTATTCACCCTCAAAGGAAGAGAGGGGCCAGTTTCTTATTCACTTTCAAGATAGAGAGGGTCAGTCTCTCGCTTTTCTCTCAAAGGAAGAGAGGGCCAGTTCCTTCTTTTCTCACAGGATAGAGGGGGCCAGTCCCTCGTCCTCTCTCAAAGGGAAAGACGAAGTTATCAACTTCATCTTTTCCCCCCCAACTAACCTTGGAAATAAATCCGCTTCACTCGGTTGCTCACCGAGGTGAACACCTCGTAGGGAATGGTGCCGATGGCATCCGACAAGACAGTGACGGGCAGGTGCTCGCCGAAGATCTCCACCATGTCACCTTCCTCGCAGTCGATGTCGGTCACGTCGATCATGGCCACGTCCATGCAGATGTTGCCCACATAAGGTGCTTTCATTCCGTTGACGAGGCAATAGCAGCGTCCTCTTCCCAGTCCGCGGTTCAGACCGTCGGCATAACCGATGGGGATGGCGGCGATCCGGCTGTCTCTTGACAGGATGCCTTTCCGGCTGTATCCCACCGTGTCTTCCTTGGGCACATCGCGGATCTGCAGGATGGTGGTCTTCAGCGTGCTGACCGTATGGATGATGCGGTTGTCGCGGCTGTCCACCCCGTAGAGACCGAGTCCGAGACGGCACATGTCAAGTTGCCGTTCCGGGAAATGCTCGATGCCGGCGCTGTTGTTGATATGCCGCAGGATCTTGTGTGGAAAGGCCTGTTGGAGCTTGTCGCTGGCATAGATGAATTTTTGGAACTGCTGTTCGGAGAAATGGTCGAAGTCGTTGCTGTCGGAACCCACGAAATGCGAGAAAACGGACCTGGGCAGGACGGAGTTCTGGTGGGTTAGCTTATCGATGAGCTTGTCGATGTCTTTGATGGGGTCAAAACCGAGGCGGTGCATGCCGGTGTCCAATTTGACGTGGATAGGATAGTCGGTGATGCCTTCTTTCCGGGCCTCGTTGATGAAGGCGTCGAGCAATCTGAAACAATAGATCTCGGGTTCCAGCTCATAGTCGAAGAGCGTCTTGAACGACGACATCTCGGGGTTCATGATCATGATGTTGCCGGTGATGCCGTTGTTTCTCAGGGTGACTCCTTCGTCGGCCACAGCCACGGCCAGGTAGTCCACTCTGTGGTCCTGGAGCGTCTTGGCAATCTCCACAGCTCCGGCGCCGTAGCCGTCTGCTTTGATCATGCACACCATCTTCGTGGTGGGCTTCAGGAAGGAGCGGTAATAATTCAGGTTGTCTACCACGGCGTTGAGGTTGACCTCGAGGATGGTCTCGTGCACCTTCCTGACCATGAGGTCGGTCAACTTGTCGAAATTGAATCTGCGGGAACCTTTCAGCAGAATGACTTCGTCGTGGATAGACTTGAACAGGTCGCTGGCAATCAGTGCGTCGGTGTCGGGGAAAAAGGCCTTGTCGGCGATTTCGAACTTGTCGGCTTGCGAGGAGATCTCCTCTCCGATGCCGATGAAGCGCTCGACTCCCCGGCTCACGGCCAGTGCCGATACCTCGGCGTATAACTTGTCTGGCGTCATGCCGCTCTGGTAGATGTCGCTGAGGATGAGGGTGCGGCGACGGCCTTGGTGGTCGGGCCGGCGGCTCATGAAATCAAGAGCGATGGCGAGGGAGTTGATGTCGGAATTGTAGGAGTCGTTGATCAGCGTGCAGCCGTGCTGGCCTTCCTTGACTTCCAGGCGCATGGCGACGGGTTCGAGCCGCTGCATCTGACTTGACAACTCTTCGGGTGAGAGACCCAGATACAGGCTTACCGTGGCGCAGGTGACGGAGTTGCGTATCGAGGCGTCGTCGATGAAGGGCAGTAGAAAACTGCCTGACTGTCCTTTGTAGATATAGTTGACACGGGTGTGGTCACTGGTCTTTTCCGTGTTCTCCACATAGAAGGTGGCCTCGGGATTGCTGAAGGAGCAGGTGAGGAGTTCGCCCTTGTAGCCGGACGACCGGATGACGCGGTCGATCAGTTCGTCGTCGGAATGATAGACGAGGGCTTGGGTCTCTTTCATCAACCTGATTTTCTCGCGGCATTTCTCCTCAAGGGAGGTGAAATTCTCCTGATGGGCGGTGCCGATATTGGTCAGCACGCCGATGGTGGGCTGGATAATGGACTGCAGGGCCTTCATCTCGCCGGGCTGGCTGATGCCTGCCTCATAGAGGGCTACCTCCGTCCGCTCATTGAGCAGCCAGACGGAAAGGGGGACGCCGATCTGGGAGTTGAAGCTGCGGGGTGAACGGGTCACCACCATCGTCGGCGACAACAGCTGGTAGAGCCATTCCTTGACCATGGTCTTGCCGTTGCTGCCAGTGATGCCCACGACGGGGATGGAGAATCTGTCGCGGTGGCGCTCGGCCAACCGTTGCAGGGCAATCCTCGTGTCAGCCACTTTCAGGAAGTTGGCATCTGGATAGCATTCCTGTGCATGGTCGGGAAGGTCATGCACGACAAAATTCCTTACGCCGCGCTGATAGAGTTCATGGATGTATTTCCGGCCGTCGTTGCGCTCGGTGGATATCGCAAAAAACAGGGTCTCCTCCGGGAAACAAAGTGACCGGCTGTCGGTCAGCAGCCATTCGATCTCGCTGTTTGCTGACCCATATCGGTGGGCACCAATCAGTGTCGTAACTTTTTCTATGTTGTATTTCATGTCACCAGTGTAATGTGTGTTTTGTGTCAGTTTTTGATTTGATGTGCAAAAGTAGTGAATTAACCTGTTACCCTCTCGTTTTTTAGGAAGATTAACAGTGTTGCGGGGTCATGTGACGGCTTGGTCATGGCATGAGCTGGATGCTTTGGATCCTGTCGTCCAGGTGATGGATGGTGGTGATGCCGCGGGCTTTCTGCTTCCATACGATGACATAGGGTGTTCCTTGATAGGTCAAGGTGTCGGCGATGGCGGAGAAATGGGTGAGGCCGTATGCGCCGATCTGACTGCCGAAGGGTTTGGCGAGCAAGGGCATGGCGCCTGGGTCGCTGGCTTGCAGCCTGACCTTGGCATACAAGGGCGTACGTCCATGATGGACTTTGGCATAGAAGGGCAGGCGGGAGGTGGTCCTGAACCCGCTGAAGTCTATCTGGCCTCGGTCGATGAGGTCCAGGAAGTGTTGTGGCACGAAGACCACGCTGTTGAGTTGATAGTGCTTGGGGATATACAGGTTTCTCAGATTGCTGTCGCGCAGCCTGAGGATATAACTGCTGGCCCAATGTCCTGTCTCGTGCCAGGGACTGACCACAAGCCCTGTTTTCGTGTTTTCCAACTGCGACATCATCTGTTGGCTCTCAAGGCGGTTCTCATGGAGTTTGGGCACCAGCAGTAGGATGGCGGCCAGCGTGGCGGCTCCTGAAAGGACGGCCAGTCTATCCAACCATGTGGAGGACATTGCATCCGGCTTCGGTTTCTGCTCCACATGTTGACGCTCATTTCCTCCCGGTTTCGGTTTCTGCTCTACACGTTGACGCTCATCTCCCTCCGGTTTTGACTTCTGCTCCACAAGTTGACGCTCATCTCCCTCCGGCTGAATGTCTCGTGCTGCATCTATCGCCCCAGACCAAGTTTCTCCCGAGATGCGGGCTGTAGAGACGTCACATTGTGGCGTCTCCCTCCCTCCCCGCAGCGTCAGCAGCAGGTCAATGATGAGCAGGATGGCGTAGAACTCAAAACCAAAGCGGGAGCGGTGGGCGATGCATGCCGTATAAAGGATGATGACGAATGTGGTGGCGATGGCTGTCAGTTCCATGAGGTGCTCCATCACAAAGGCTTTGAGACGTAGGCGTCGCAGCAGGAGGAGGGTGACCATCAGGATGAGCAATACGGGCAGCGCCCTGACGTCGATCATGTAATACAATGCCTCCAGATGGCTGCTGGCATAGTCCAGGTGCTGACCAGAAACATGTACCCTTTTCAGACTGCCTGGAGAGACGATCACCAGCAGCGTGCCGAGATAGAGGCCGGCGAGCGCCATGCACCTCGCTTTGTTGAGACGGTCGCGGTGGAAGAGATAATACACGAAATAGCCGGCGCTCACGCCGATGACAATGCCTTCATGGGTCCATCCGCAGACCAGACCGAAAAGAAACAGCCAGAGATAACTGCGGGGGTGGTATCCTTCGCGCCGGATCATGAGGTCGAAGGCGAGCAGCAGGTCTGTCACCCAGAGATAGTTGCATGAACCGCTCATCCACAGGAAGGACTCGGCGAATCCATTGATGAGGAAAAAGAACAGCGCGAAAGCGAGGCTCGAGGTCACCAAATAGTTGCGGCACTGCTTCCCGAACCTGACGGAAACCAGATAGAGGAGAAGCATGAATGCAAAGGCGTTGAAAACATTGAAAACCCCTTTCCCGAGCAATCCGTCAAACGTCTGGAGGATGATGTGGGGGATGGTGCGCCCGTTTTGGAGGAGATAGTGGTAATACTGACTGACAAAGACATCTTTCAGCGAGGTGATCTTCTGATCGAGGGAAAACACCAGGTCGTAATTCCAGTCGTCGCTGTAGAGTGGGGTGCAGTAGGTCATGTAGTAGATGGCTGTTCCCACCAGCAAGAGAAAGAGGGCGTATATGGATTTCCTAAGCATGTTCAAGCACGAAAAATGGTTTTTTCTTGATTTTTTCAATGAAAAGTCGTATATTCGCAAACAAAATTGGATTTTACGATGGGTAAATGGTTTTTATTATTGCTGCTCGTAGTCATTGTGGCTGTTGCCTGGTCTATGAGAGGTCCGGCAGGGGATAGTGACAATTTCTTGACCGTGGGACCGGATGATTTTGAGAAATTAATCGGTAACAAGGATTCCGTGGTCATTTTGGACGTCCGCACTTTGTCGGAGTTCCAGGAAGATCATCTCAGGGATGCCCTGCTCATCGACGTGAAAACCGATTCCTTCATGATGGCCGCTCGCGACCGGCTTCCAAAAGACAAGACCATCGCTGTCTATTGCAGGAGTGGGCGCAGAAGTGCCATGGCTGCGGAGATGCTTGCCGCCGAGGGGTTCAAAGTCGTCAATCTTGATGGGGAAATCATCCGATGGAGAAAAAGCGGCAAGGAGACCGTGAGATGACGGTCTCCTCGGCCTAAATCTTGAGCTTCACGGATAAGGCGCTCACCCCCAGTTCTTTTGAGCGTTGGCAGGGGGCTGCTCCTGTGACGGTGAAGGTGTATTCTCCACGGATGAGCCGGCTGCTGCCGTCCTCGCCGACAGTCATGAGTCGTTCGGGGGCGATCTCAAAGCTGACTTCCTGGCTCGTCTTGGCAGCCAGTTTCACGCGTTGGAAAACGCCCAACTGCTGGATAGGGGCCGTGACTCCGGCTCCTGGTACAGAGACATACACCTGAGCCACTTCCTCCACATCCCAGTCCGAGGGATTGTCCAGTGTCACGGTCACCGTGCAGGTCTTGTCTTTCTTCGTCACCCGCGCATCGCGGTATTCTACCTTTCCATACGACAGACCGTAGCCGAAGGGGTAGAAGATGTTGTCGGTCATGTATTTGTAGGTCCTCCCCTTCATGGAATAATCCTCGAAGTCGGGGAGCCTTTCGGCTTCTTCCGGGAAGGTCACCGGGAGTCGGCCGGAGAAGTTGGCATCACCGAAGAGCAGGTCGCCCAGGGCATAGCCTCCTTCCTGTCCGGGATACCAGGCCATGACAACAGCGTCGGACAGTTGGGTGATCTCCCGCATGTCAACAGGACTGCCGCCAGTGAGCACCACGATGATGCCGCCTCTCCCTTCTTTCTTCTGATGGATGTCGCGCAGGAACTGCATCTGACTCTCCGGCAATTTGAGACTGACGCGGTCGCCGCGGGTGTCGGAGCTGATGGCCTCGCCCTCTTCTCCTTCCAGGTTGCCGTTGTTGCCCATCACGACGATGGTCACTTCTGCGCCGGCGGCTTCATCGACAGCATAGTTGATCGTGTTGCGTGTGGCGGTACTCTCCAGCACGCCCGGACGGTAGTTGACGGCGGTGCCGTTGCTGACTTTCGAGACAATGCCTTGCAGATAGGTGCAATAGCGGTTGGATATTCCAAAGTAGTTGCCCATCAGCCAGAAGGCATCGGCAGCGCCGGCTCCTGTGACGAACAGGGTATGAATGTCTTTCTTCAAGGGCAGGATACCGTCGTTCTTGAGCAGCACCATACTCTCCACGGCAGCTTGTTTTGACAAGGCGATATTCTCCTCGCAGCAGATCACGCGCTCATCGATGTGGTTGTAGGGACAGTTGGGGTCTGGTTCCAGGATTCCCAGTTTCAGACGGGTCATCATCAGGGGTAGGAGAGCGCGGTCGAGGTCCTGCTCGGTGAGAAGGCCTTGATCGATGGCATCTCTCATGGCCATAAAAGTGTTGCCGCATTCCACGTTGAGTCCGGCCTTGATGGCGATGGCACAGGCCTCGGCTTCGGTCTTGGCGATCTTATGCCCTTCGAGGATGTCGGTCACAGCACCGCAGTCTGATACGATGTGGCCCTTGAACCCCCATTGGTTTCTCAGGATGTCTGTCAGCAAAAACTTGCTGCCGGAGCAACTTTCCCCATACACCCTGTTGTAGGCGCCCATGATGGTTTCCACATGGCCTTCCTGCACCAACATGCGGAAGGCTGGCAGATATGTCTCCCAGAGATCATGTTTCGTGGGGTGGATGTCTGCGGTGTGGCGGGTGCCCTCCGGACCGGAGTGCACGGCGAAGTGCTTGCCGCAGGCTGCTACCTTCAGATACACGGGGTCGTCTCCCTGCATGCCCTTGACGTAGGCCGTTCCCATCATGCCGGTCAGGAAGGGGTCCTCGCCCCAGGTCTCCATTCCGCGGCCCCAACGGGGGTCTCGGAAGATGTTGATGTTGGGCGACCAGAACGACAGACCCGTGTAGCGGGCATAGTTCTTGTTTTTCCGGGCCACCTGGTATTTGGCACGGCCTTCGGTGGAGATGGCATCACCGATTTGCCGGATCAGGGCCGGGTCGAAGGTGGCTCCCATGCCGATGGGCTGGGGGAATACGGTGGCTCTGCCGTCACGTCCGACACCATGCAGGGCTTCGTTCCACCAGTCATAAGGCTCAATGCCGAGTCTGGAGACTCCGGGCGTCTGATTCATCAACTGTGAGATTTTCTCGTCCAAGGTCAACTGAGAGATGATCTCGTTGGCTCGTTTCTTCATTTTCTTCATGTCTTGCTGTGCTGACATAGGTTGAATTGCTGTTAAAAGGATGATAAGGCTGATAAATGTAGCTTTCATGGATCTGATGACGTATAATTCAGATTGGTCTTCTTTCAGATGCAAATTTAACCTTTTTAGGCGTAATCACCAAATAAATCAGGGATGGAAGGACGAGACAATGCCGTAAATCATCAATAGGTCAGACATGGATGCCTTTGCCGCGCTCCTTCTTTTACCTTGGAGCTTGCCAAAGGATGCTTGAATTCCATATGGAATGGACTTGGATTTTTCGGTAATATTATTGGTGTCGCGAGGGTGTATGGAATGCATTTCTCGAAAAAATGATCATTGAGAACAGCCCTCGATGATCATCCCCGATAATCATAAGATGGCTCAAAACGTATCAGATTCCCCGTCCCCCTGATACAATGGAGGTACAAGATAGGTGTTTTGTGGTAAAACCGATGATTGGAGAGATGACAAATATAGCCCAGCAACAGTTTGAAAAGCCGTTGCTGGGCTGAAGAAAATGAAGAAATTTGCTTAGGGAAAGTTTACTTGCCCTTTACTGTTCCAAGAATCTTAATCACATCGGCATCATTGGCATCTTCAAGTGAAGAACCTACGCGCACGACACCGTCATTCACCTGGGCGACATAGACGGTCTTGAACTCCTTCACATTCTTGAACACCTTCCATGTGATGTCGCCTGTAGTGATGTCATCAAGAGGTGACTCCGCATCTTTGGTGACATTCTCCAGCCATTTTGCCAGTTCACCCTTGGCTTGCTCCTTGAAGTTCAGCTCTGCACCTTCCTTCTTCACAATCATTTCTGAAGCATATTGTTTTGCCTCCCAGGAAGTGGGGATGTCAACAGTGTACCAGGCACGGTCTTCGGTCTTTGCTGCAACCTCTTCCTCTGCCTTCTGCTCGGTAGCCTGCTCGCCCTCGGCAGTAGCCTCTGGTGCGTTGTTCTCGGTTTTTCCTCCACACGATACCATCAATGCAGCAACAGCTGCGATGGCGAAACTGAAAATAGTCTTTTTCATAACACTATATAATATGATGCCATCTTACTATTTCACCTTGATGCTGGCGATAATCTTCTGAACATCCTCGATGCTGAGTTCCATTCCATAGGTGTTGATGCCGATGAAACCGTTTGATGTGGCAACAGTGATGCAATGCTCCTCTTTCTTGTCATCGGGAGCTATTTCGGTCACCTTGGCGAAGTGCTTTGCTTGCTTGCCATCAATGGTGATGGCATCACCAGCGGCGGCACCGCTATGATTCTTCACG
>CACYQD010000038.1 GCA_902776475.1 uncultured Prevotellaceae bacterium
TGAAGGTCGAGGAGTTGCAAACCAAAGAGTGTGAGGAGAAGGAATATAGTGAAGCCATCAACAGTCTCGTCAATGCAGACAACAAGCGCAAACTTCTTAATAGAATGAATGTTTGGCCAAGGATTTTACCTCGCAAAGGACCTGAAGGCATTGTTGTTGGCGATATCAAGGTGACCCCGTTCTTCAACTGTCATAGCATCTATGATTCGCACATGTTTCTTATCGAGGCCGACGGCATGCGCATTTGGCACACCGGCGATTATCGT
Organism: uncultured Prevotellaceae bacterium; assembly: GCA_902776475.1. Taxonomy (GTDB): domain Bacteria; phylum Bacteroidota; class Bacteroidia; order Bacteroidales; family Bacteroidaceae; genus Prevotella. Next base: position 267 of record CACYQD010000038.1, read on the forward strand.
GAACATGGTTACATGGGTAAGGGGCTGTTCCCTACGCTGAAGAAATATGCCACCGACATTGATGTGCTGATCATAGAAGGAACAATGTTGAAAAGAGATGACAAATGCATTCACGAGCGTGAAGTCTCACAGAAAATGGCGAGCGTGATGCAAGCTTTCAAATATGTATTTGTCCTTGCGTCTGCCACAGACATAGAAAGACTGGCTACCATAAAGGAAGCCGCCAAAAGCGCAGGAAAACCTTTGTTCTCGTTTAACCCTCTATACTATAGCAATCGATTGTATAGAAAGCTGAAACGCAAAGGATTTGCTATGATTGTTGGAACATCGCAGATAGACCGAGTCAGAGAACTTCTAGACAAACTTACACAAGAAGAAACTCTCCTTATATACTCATCTTGGGATGGCTACTACAAGGATCCTGAGCAAGTGAAAGTGAATCCCAGGTACAAGGAGTTTCGTATGATGTTCCACAATATAGTTGACATTCACACTTTCGGACATGCCGATAGAATCACCATCAAGAGAGTAATTGAAACTATTAATGCAAAGGAAGTTATCTGCATTCACAAAGAAGCGGATGCGGAATTATAATACAGCTGTCATAAATTTGAATGCCGCTTGAAAGAATGGCAAGATGAACGACAAAACACCCAAGAGCGTCATCGGTTGAGATGCATCCGCAGGCCGAATTCGAGGGAGGGCGCCAGAGGGTGCTTTTTATAATAATGCTCCAAACTGGTGCCGTCGTCGAAATAATAACCCAGAGAGGGTTCCACGTAGAAGCCGAGCTGCCGGAAGATGATGTATTCGGCTCCGGCTGCTGCATGGGTGGACCACTGCCAAGGTTTGTCGTTGAGACATTTCTCCACCGTCACGCCGCCTGAGACGTAGAGTTGGAAGTGCTGTGATGACCATAATTGCCAGGCCAAACCCAAAGGGATGCCGAGGTAATGGAGTTTCTGGTCGACGGTGGTTTCCGGATAAAGCGGCAAACTAAACTGTGAATGCTGGTAAGTGTAGGAAACACCGCTAAGAAGAGTCAGGCGTGGTGACAACCTGTAATCCATGCTCACTCCAAAACGAATCGGGAGATAATGCTTCGACACATAGTCGGTGAGGGTGTAGGAATCATATGAAACCTCGGAATTAGTAATATCTATACCATTGAAATCATAATAGACACGTTCTGTTCGCAATGAGGTCGTATGAGCAGCCAACAATCCTCCTGAGGCATTGACACCTATGGACCACTTCGTGGTGGAAGGGTCGGAAGACAGGTGCTGACCGATTCCTTGTTGTTGCTGTTTTTGGGCCTCGGATGGAGTTTGTTCTGCAACTTGTTTGTTATCAGATACTGGCAGGACGGTGGTTTCGTCATCGGATGCCAAGACGGCGTCTTTCTTGTCAGAGGATACCGGGCTGGTGACTTTCTTGTCAGAGGATGCCGACAAGATGGAAGTGTCGTCTTCCTGAGACGATGTATTCTGATGCCTCGATTTCGTCTGTTTTTGAGTCAAATCAGTGTAGTCTGTCTGGTTGACGGCCACAACAGATGCTTCTCCCAACGGAGATTCCTCTATTGGAAGCGTCTTTTCAAGTTGCGGAAGTGTGGTTTGCTGAGACACGGTCTCTGTCTGCTGAGGCTGATTGCCGCTGTTGTTGTCATAGAAGACAAAGAATCCGGCAAGAGCCAAAACGGCTGCGGCAGCCGCCCATGACCATCTTCTCAAGACGGTCGGCTTGCGCACAGGCTCAGGCGTGACTGCAAGGTCGGACTCCATGCCCATCTGCTCACAGATGCCATCCCAAAGTCCGGCAGGCGGTTCCTTCCGATGCCCAGCCAGTTTTCGTCTCATTTTATCTGTCCAGTATTCTTTCATCGTCTTTTGTCCATGAGTGCTTTGATTTTTTTCGTCAGGAGCCGTTTGGCGCAGTGGAATTGAGATGCCGACGATGACTCCTTGATACCCAAAAGTTCGGCGATTCTCTTGTGAGGGCAGTTCTCAAATACATAGAGATTGAGTACCGTGCGGTAACCATCAGGCAGTTGGCTGATCAACTGGTGCAACTCATCAGCTGAGATCTGTTCCGTGTCAGGGTCCTCTTCATCCGTCAGCTGCACAGCGGCTTCCTGTATATCAGTAAACTGCAACCGTTTACTGTCTCGCAGGAAGTGAAGGGCCTCATTGACCACCACCCTCACCATCCAGCCCTCGAATGACGGTTCGTTGCGGTATTCAAATCGTGGCAGCGATGTGAAGATCTTGACAAAGCTGTTCTGCAAGATGTCTTTTGCGTCATCTTCCGATGGCACATAGCGGTAGCAGACCGACGAGAGCCGCCCTACATATTGCTGGTAGAGTTCGCTCATCGCCCGACGGTCATGGTTGCGTATGCGCTCAACGAGATTTTTCGACATGCTTTGTTTGTCAGTTACTTTAATAATACAAAGAAAGACAAATCTTGTATGGCCCATTTGGGAATTTTAGTTTTTTTAACAACTTTCAATACAAGAATGTGCCTTTCGCTGCATTATTATAGCAGAAAGTCAACAAAAAGAGACCGTTATGAGAAAGTATCTATTCATTTGGACAGCTGTTGCCATTAGCGGCATGATGCTGTCGTGCTCTTCATCGGATGCAGAGGAAGATTTAGGCGAGACCAAAACAGTCGTGAACATGTTGTCGGAACCGCAATACATCCAACTGACAGCTGAGCAGAGAACATTTGTCAGAGACAACAACGACTTCACCTTGAAATTCCTGAAATCAGCCAATCAGGCAGGACCAAGCGGAAAGAGTTTCATTTACTCACCGCTGAGCATCACTTACGTTTTAGGAATGGTGAACGCTGCCGCAACGGGACAGACAGAACAAGAACTGGAACAAACCTTAGGGTTCCATAAGGGAGGCATACAGGCCGTCAATGAATACTGCAAGAACCTCATCGACAATCTGCCCAAGGTAGATGAGAAAGTGACGTTGAACATCGCCAATGCCATCTTCGTCAACCAAGACAAAGCCACACTGAAGGCTCAATATCAGCGGGATATGGAGAAATACTATGACGCCAAGGCCGAAGCTCTTGATTTCAAGTCGCCTAAGACGCTCGACCACATCAACGGCTGGTGCAAGGACAAGACCAACGACATGATCCCCACCATCCTCGATGAAATAAACCCCGAACTGGTGTCTTATCTACTCAATGCCATCTACTTCAAAGCCGACTGGTCTTCGAAGTTCGACCCGAAGAACACCAAGAAGGAGACCTTCACTACAGAGAAGGGCAGCACCCAGCAACCCATGATGCACCAAGCCGTACTCATATCCTACACGCACAACGACACTTTCTCCGCAGTCAACCTTCCCTACGGCAACGGCATGTGGAACATGACAGTGCTGTTGCCCGAAAACGGGAAGAGCACAGATGACATCATCGAAGAAATGGCCGGAAAGGGCAGTTTTATGACTACTTACCTGAGTGTCCCGATGGCACCTTATGAGGTGGACCTGAAACTACCGAGGTTTGACACCACGTCGGATACCGACCTATTGAAAGACAAACTCATCGGCCTGCTCAAGCAGATGGGCATCAAACTGGCATTTGATTCAGATTTTTCCCAGATACCGAATATGTGTGAAGAAGGCGGCGTATATATCAGCATGATGCGCCAGAAGGCCGCCATCAAAGTAAACGAGGAAGGTTCGGAAGCCGCTGCCGTCACTGTGGCCGGCATGGCTTTAAATTCGGCGGCAGAACCCAAAGAATATCCCAAGGCTACGTTCCACGCCAACCGTCCCTTTGTCTATATCATCAGCGAGGCCTCCTCGAATGTCATCCTCTTCGTCGGCAAATATACTGGAGAATGACAAAAACGGCTATCATAGGAGGAGGTGCAGCAGGTTTTTTCCTGGCTATCAACCTGAAGGAGATGTGGCCGGAGATGGATGTGACCATCTTCGAGAAAAGCAAGCGTCTGCTGACGAAAGTGGAGATTTCAGGCGGAGGCCGGTGCAACTGCACCAATACCTTCGAGGGAGTCAACGACCTCAGCATGGTCTATCCCCGTGGACATCGGTTGATGAAACGCCTGTTCAACGTCTTCGACTACCACGATGCCTATCAGTGGTTTGAAAGTCACGGCGTCCCCCTGACCGTTCAGAGTGACCACTGCGTCTTTCCAAAGGCCCAGGATTCCCATGCCATCATCAACTGCTTCCTCCAACATGCCCGGAAATATGGTGTGCATGTCGTCACCAACCACCCCATCACCCGGATGGCAGACCTGGACGGATATGACTTCAAAGTCATGACCACGGGAGGAATGCCCCGCAACGGAACCATGGACTGGCTCCGAGAAACGGGTCACGAGGTGGAGCCACCCGTTCCATCACTGTTCTCTCTCAGCATAGAAGATCCTGCGTTGAAAGAATTGATGGGTGCGGTGGCGGACCAAGCCATCGTGCAACTGCCCGGAACGAAAATACGCACACAAGGACCGCTGCTCGTCACCCATTGGGGACTGAGCGGGCCCGCCATTCTGAAACTGTCGAGCCATGCTGCCCGAATCCTGCATGACCAAAACTACAAGACGACCTTGTTGGTAAACTGGACCGGACTGCCTGAATCGGAGGTGAGGGACACCATCATGGACATGACCATCCTCCATCGGTTAAAGCAATTGTCGAGTATCGCGCCCTTCGGACTGACACACCGCCTGTGGCAATACATCCTCAGCAAGAGTCTGGCTGAGAAAGCCACGATGCGGTGGACCGACCTTGGCAAGAAAGACCTCAACCGACTGATCAACACGCTGATCGGCGACAGCGTCAGCGTCACCGGCCGGGCACCTTTCCATGACGAGTTCGTCACGTGTGGCGGTGTCTCACTGAAAAGCATTCTTCCCACTACTCTGGAGAGCCGAACCTACCCGGGACTGTATTTTGCCGGTGAGGTGCTCGACATCGACGGCATCACAGGCGGTTTCAATTTCCAGGCCGCCTGGACCACAGCATATACGGTCGCCCAGAGCATCGCTGCCAAAAAGGAGGTCTTTACCTAAATCACAGGTGGAGATAATACAAAAGACGCCACAATGTGACGTCTCTACACTTGCTAATTGGGAACTCAATAAGTTATCCCCTCACCTGTCGGACGGATGAGGGGATAACGCTTAATTGGCGTCACCCACGATGACGACAGCGCCATTCTCGGGGATGGTCACATTGACTTTCGCATGCTTTCCCTTGAGGATCTTTGTGCTGCCCACCAAGTCTTTGTCATCCTGGTAAGCAGTGAGGACGGCATTCTTGGCAAACATGGGCAACTGGATGGTGGTCTTCAACGGAGCGGCCTCGGCATTGATGCCTGCCAGATACCATTTGTTACCGCAACGACGGGCCATGATGACATATCGGCCAGGGTATCCGTCGATGAAACGGGTCTCATCCCATGTCGTGGGCACCTCCTTCATGAACGACACCGCCCACTCAGGAGCATCTGTCAGGTTGTTGGGTGCCAAGGCGAAATGCTGCACACTGCTTTGGAACAGCACTGCTGTGGCGAGGGCAAAGACATCACTCGTGCGACGGATAGTACCCGATTTGTTGTCGGCATTGTATCGTTTGTTGAGCGTTGAACCACCGAAATCCATCGAACCTACGGCATTGCGCACCAAGGGATGGATGGCGGCATTGCGTGCCTCCGCATCACAGGCACCCTGTCCGAAATGCAGGTTCTCACTGGCCAGCACAGCCTCTGAGGCAACATAGTTGGGGAACATCCTCTCCCACCCTCTCGGCAAGGTGCATCCATGGAAGATGACCTGCAAGCCAAAATCATTGGCGTCGGTGAGGATATCCTCATAGAGTTGCATCATCTGCTGCTTGTCGCTGCCGAAGAAATCGACCTTGATGCCGAGAATGCCTGTCTCCTGCATCCAGCGCATCTCCTTGCGCCTGGGTCCAGACTTATCCATCTTGTCGCGCGGACTCTGCGGGGCATCGTTCCAAGAGCCATTGGAATTGTACCACAAGAACAGGCCCACACCTTTTTCCCGGCCATAACGTGCGAGTTCCGCCATCCGCTCATAACCGATCTGCTTATCCCAGAGGGCATCGACGAGAACGGAGCGGTAGCCCATGGCGGCAGAGAAATCAATATAGCGTTTCTGCTCATCGAAATTGCAACTGCCGTCCATTCCGATGATCCACGACCAGGAACCTTTGCCGTAAGCGTATTCACGCGAGGCCTTATACTTGGGCTTCACGAGGTCGGTGGCCACGGTGGACTCCGCCACGGGAGCCAGTGTCTCACCAAGGGTGATGGTGCGCCAAGGGGTCGTGAAGGGCAGGCTGACAGAGGGTGTCGTGGAACCGATGCCATTCATTTCTCCAGCCTGTGGGAAACCGATGCAGTAACGGTTGCCCTGTTCATTGAGCAAGCGGCATCCCACATAAGTGCCGTCGGTGCCTGTCTCGCTGATCAGCACCCATCCACCGTTTCCGCTGTTGACCTTAAACAGGCAGGGGAAGGAATAGCCCTCGCCCCAACCGTTCTTGCCCATCTGCTCATCGAGGGTATAGGAAGTCTCATAGCTCGGCGATGTACGTGCAAATCCGCCCATCGGCTTCGACATGGGACAGAGGAAGGTGGTGGAACCCTCAGGCAGGACGAACCCGCTGTTCTCGGCCCTGATGACGGCGGCAAAGGTATTGCGCACAGGATAAATCTTGTAGCTGTATGCCACGTCGCGGTTGCTGACACGGAAGATGATGTCCATCACCCGCCGGCCTCCTTTCTCAAACTGGCAGACAGCCTCTGTGGCCTCATAGTTGACGTGGCTTTGCTTGATGGTCTTCAAGTCATAGGCATCCTTCACGGTCTTGGTGTCGCAGGTTTTCAGTTCAAGGCCCTCGGTCAGGTCGATGCAGTCAAGTTTCACACCCAACGGTGAGGACTCGATGAAGGTGGCATTGCCGAGCGTGACACGATAGTGGGGTTTCCCTCCCTCGTCGTTCACCACGACACTGATTTTGCCATCAGGACTATTGAAAACTTTTTCCGCTGCTTTGGCGGAGGACAGGCCACCCACGAAGAGCAGCATCAGGACTAAAACTTTCTGAATTTTCATATTTCTAAAAATCATATTAAGCTAAGGTGACCAACAGAATTGGAGATTGGGTGCAAAGTTAGCATTTTGGCGGCACATAGCCCACATGATTTGTAACACATTATATGGCAAAAGTATCATGTCTTATTCCCCATAATGTTTACTCTTTTGTCTTTGTCATTTCTGAATAGAGATTAAAAAGAGCGGCGACACACTCCGATTCGGATATCTTCGTCGGGAAGCCATAGGCAGCCATCACGGCACGGTCGTTCTCACGATGAGCTTGCAATAAGTCATATGGCATCAAATTGGGATCGTAGAGATCAGCCAAACTGCTGTCAGGATATTTCGCACGCGAATCGATAATGGATTGTGCTGTCTGCTCGATTTTCGCTTTTTGCTCATCGGTAGGTGTTGGCCATGGGAAGTTATTGTAAACAATGTCTTTGCTATAACGATAATCGCTCTTCAACCGACCGCATACTGCCCGCATCCATGCCATGTGTACATTCGACTCCAACACACCGAAGTGGTATAATGTAGCATCGGGGATAATGAGGACCAGGTTGCTAGCTAAAACATCAGGCGACATGAAACCCATCGGTACATATCGGCGACGTTCAGATGATACACTTGGAACGATGATGAAATTGCTTTTTGGCATATTCTCTACATGGAAACGTGTAGGTCGGTCAGCGAGTTTCCTTGTTCCTGCACTCTTGCTTTCCAACCTCAGTTGTCTTACCGCCTCGATACGTTTTACGCAATGAGGCATTTGTCTCAGTTCACCTGGAGTACAATCCCCTAACCACAGGCAATATCTTGGTTTCTGGTGAATGAATTCTATTGAACCGTACCACGGCTTAAAGTAATTGATGGATTTCGGTTCCATTTTTATGAAATCGTCCATCTCATTCTTTTCAAAGAGATAATTGCCGCCATCAATAGGTTTGTTACCAATTCCTATTTCCGGAACTTCCGCAATAGGATGCTGACGACTATAAATGAACACGTTGGGCGCATCGGACAAATAAGCGTTTATGTTATTCACATGTAATACTGTGCCGTTGTCATATATCTTTTTTTGTTTGGCATCACAGTAGCTGAACCCTACAACAATCACATGCACATGTGCCATCAGAGATGCTTCGCTATCCCATCTAAAAGTACGGTGCGCAAAGTTGATGTGGATACCCTCTTTGTAAAGCGGTGCCCACAAATTGGCCACTTGTTCACCCTGACATATAGAGTTGGTAGAAACAAGTGCAGCATGGATGTTTGTACCTTTCATCATTTCCGCACATTTTTTGTACCAAGCAGATACATAGTCCAAATTCCCAACGTTTTTCCACTTTGGACCAAATATATGAATAATATCCTCTGCTTGCTGTTCGCTTTTCATCCTTGCTCCCACAAACGGCGGGTTGCCCATGATATAATCGAAATGGACGTGATGTGTTTCAAGGGGCTTGGGTGAATGGTGCAATTCCATTTTTTTGGTAAATAGCTCGATGCCGTCGTATCGGACGATCGGCTCTTGTGCCATCTCAGTGGGTTGCTCCTCCTCTAACGGGTAGATGATCGTTTTGTTGGCCACGATAGTAGGCATATCCTGACTGACAGGCCACTCATCCCATGCCATCCTCAGTGCGTTACCCTCACGGATGTTGGTGTAGGTCTTCAGTGGCAGGAAATCCATGTTTTGATGGATGATTTGTTCTGTCTCCGCCAGCATCTGGGCCTCAGAGATCCAAAGGGCGGTGGTGGCCACGGTGACGGCGAAGTCGTTGATCTCGATACCATAGAACTGCTGTATGCTGACCTTAATGATAAACTCCCCCATCACCACCTGATTGCCATACAATTCCTTGATGGCCTTGTTTTCCATTCGCCGGAGTGACAGGTATGTTTCCGTAAGGAAATTGCCTGAACCGCATGCAGGGTCAAGGAATTTCAGTGATGCCAGTTTATCTTGGAATGCCAATAGTTTCTTGTGCCTGGTTTTCAGAACCTGTTCCTCCATGATGGTCCCAAACTCCTCGTTGAAGTCATCAAGGAACAATGGATCTATCACTTTGTGGATATTCTCGATAGACGTGTAATGCATCCCGCCAGAGCGACGGGTTTCAGGATTGAGCGTACTCTCGAATACGGCTCCGAAAATAGTAGGCGAGATCATGCTCCAGTCGAAGTCCATAGAGGCATTTCTCAACAGCAGCCTACGTATTTCTTCTGTGAAGCGAGGTATCTCTATTTCTTCTTCAAACAGACCTCCGTTGGCGTAGGGGAAGGCGGCGAGGTCTTCACGCAAATATGGATCGCGGTCCTCGGGCTTGGTGTTGAGTACATGGAAAAGCCTTATCAGTTCCGCCCTCATGGTTTCCACGTCAAACTGCGCCAAATAGTCATGGAACATGTCATGTTTGCCGAAAATACCAGCATCCTCCGCATAAAGGCAGAACACCAATCGCACGCACAAGATATTGAGCGACCGCATGGTGGAAGGCTTTGTGGGGTCAATGTATTGCTTGATAAGCGCATCATAGAGTTTGCCCACAATTTCGCCGGCTTTCATCGACACCTCCATCTCCTTCTGCAGGTGTTCGTTGCCCTGCTCCACCAAGAATTGCAAGCGGTAGTACTCCTTGCCGAGATCCTTCAACATGATGATGTATGGCTCACCATTTGGGTTCTCCATGTCATGGACTGCAAACTCTTTGAAGTTGCAGATCACTATCCATCGCGGACGTTGCGAGTATGGCAATGCGGCCGAATAGCGCTGTGCCTGTTGGAAGGGCGTTAGCAATGTTCCATCGCTCTGTCGTATGGGCTTGTTGATGTCCTTATCGATGCTCTTCTGTTCAATCATCACATGGGTCGATGGAATTAGTACATCGATGAACGAGGTGTGGTCTAGTTGGGCCTGCTGCTCGAAAGTAATGAAGGTGGAAGGAGTATCCACGCCATAAACCTGTGTCACGAGTTCAGTCCAGAACACCTGGCTTTCTCCTTTCTCATATCCTTTTCCCTCCCACCGCTTTGCAAACTCTGCAGCGGCTGTCGCTTGTCTTTGATTTGCCATATTATTGTTTTCGGCAAAGATACGAATTATTTTTCAAACAACAATTTCCAATAACAATAGTTCGGTAAATTCGTCGAGAAAATCGAAATGCTGGACTCGCACGCGCCTTTTACAGACTTGAAGGAGCGCATGGCGGACAAAATTGCCGCACACGATAGTTCGCCATCAAATAACTAAAAATAAATGTTAAAAACATGGTGTTTTGCGAAAAAACATCAACTAAAATTTTAGATAACTAAAAGATTAGTTTTATATTTGCGACATCAAAACGACTATCCGATATGAAAAGAGACAATAACAAAACCCTTACTCGTGCAGAAATGCAAGTAATGGACATCCTTTGGAGCATGGGAAAGGCAGCCGACGTGCATGAGGTTGTGGAGCGCTATGATGAGCCCCATCCAGCCTATACCACCGTTTCCACCTATATGAAAATACTGTCAACTAAAGGTTTCGTAGATTTCAAAAAAGGCAACGGCAAACAGTACCTTTATTTTCCCGTCATTTCACGTGCGGAATACACCAGCAGGGTGATGCGCGACGTGAAAGACCATTTCTTTGGCGGCAGCGCCACGTCGCTGCTGCGCTTCTTCGTCGAGAACGAACAGATTGACGAGGAAGAGATCCGTGAACTGCTCGAACTTGTCAACCGCTAATATTCAAGTGCCATGGGCGTACTCACTTTATATGCCATCAAATCGGCTCTATGCTTGGCCGTGCTATACCTGCCTTACACGCTGTTGCTCAGAAGGGAGACTTTCTTTACCTTCAACCGCTGCGGACTGCTGCTGATCATCGGCGTGTCGCTGTTGGTGCCCTGTCTGAACATACCCCTGTGGGACTTCACCATGCAGGATTTTCTCGAACAGCAGCGCCATGCCATCGTCGAGGTAGGTATGCCGGTAGCCATCACAGGTGAGGCACTCGCCACCACTGCTCAGGAGGCGACGGGAAGTTCGGCATTCGACTGGGTCCACCTGCTCGTCTATGCCTATCTGGCTGGATTCCTGATTTTTCTAGTGCTGAAGGTCCGTCAACTCTACCGACTCCTGCGGTTCATCCCCAGCGGATGTCTGTGGACCGACAAGCGCGACGGTGCCACCATCTATTGCCATGCCGGCGAGGTGGGTGCCTTCAGTTGGATGCATAGCATCGTGGTTGGCGAGGCCGACAGCGCCCCTGACTCTCCGGTGATGCTTCACGAACTGGCCCATGTGCGCCACGGACACTCCTGGGATGCTCTGCTTGTCGCCATGGTGGAAGTTTTGCAGTGGTTCAACCCCTGCATCTGGATGCTTGACATCTCCCTCAGGGAGATTCATGAATATGAGGCCGACGATGCCGTACTGCGCAGAGGCATCACAGCCCGCAACTATCAATTATTATTAATCAAGAACGCCGTGCGTGGGAGCCGCTACGCTTTTGTGAATGCCTTCAACCACAGCCTTCTCAAAAAAAGAATTACCATGATGATGAAAAAGAAATCCAGCAAATGGGCACGCGCAAGGCTGCTCTATATCGTGCCCCTGACCATGATTGTGCTTGGTGCTTTCGCCAGCCACAAGTTTGTCTCCCAGACTACACCACTCAACAACGGAATATCCGAATCAGCCTTCAAACAGATCTCCACAGCTCTTCTCCAGGAAAAGGAGACTGTTGACCCCACCCTGATGGAAGAGACATCGCAAGACCCGATGACGGAGGTCATGGAAAGCGAAGAGACCACCACAGAAGACGCCATGGTAGCGGAATCTGTCGGCGACACCATACAGGGCAAGACCATCGACGGCTTGAAGGTGTTTGACGTGGCTGACGAGATGCCCGAATTTCCCGGAGGCGTGAACGCTTTGATGAACTATCTCACACGAAATGTTCACTATCCTGCCATCGCTATGGAAAATGGCATAGAAGGACGCTATATCGTACGCTTCTGTGTCACCACGAAGGGAAAAATCGCCAACATCGAGATTGTCGGCAAACCTGAGGGCGAGGTCTTGAGTGATATTGTCGTCGTCGGATACAAGAATGCGGAAGACTCCATTGCCACGACCAAACGCATCAATGCGGCAAAAGGACGGGAAGCTCTGGAAAAGGAGGCCATCCGTGTGGTGGAGGATATGCCCGACTGGAAACCCGGAATGGTGAAAGGCGAAGCCGTCAATTGCCTCTTCGCGCTCCCCATCACATTCCGTTTGCAATAGTGGATATGAATTTCCCCTCTCCCCCTCTTCAGAGAGGTCGGAGAGGGAAAATTCTGTTTAAAAAAAGACGTGCTATGCCGTCATTTCATCCGTTCCAATAAGTTTGCCAACCTATCGAGATCGCGTGGATCGGCATTCACGTCGAGGATGGTTCCATCGCGGTCAATGAGCTTATAGGTTGGGAATGCGGTGACACCTAGGAAGTGCTCCACGGCGTTCTGCTGGTCGGCGGGCAGGTTGTAGTGAACCACGTTGTCGCCCATGATAATGTATTCCTTGATGATGTTCTTCCATGCCTCGTCGTTGCTGCGGTTGGCCAGGTAGAGAAACACCATATCGTAGTCCTTCAACCGTTCGTATTCCTCACTGGAGTGAGAGAGAGCCTCCTTGCATGGACCGCACCAGACTCCCCAGATATCGAGCAGGATGATTTTTCCCTTGTAGGGTTCGATAATCTTGCGGAGAATCTTTTCTCCATCGCTCATATTGGCCACATCATCATTGCTTTTCAGGCTCTGATTCTTCGAGATATCACGCTGGTTGATGGCCAGGTATTTGTCGTTGAGGTCTTTGACTATGGCGAGAGCGGCGGGCATCTTGATGTTCTGCTCTGCAAAGGCGATGAGCTCTGGCTCCACAGGCTGTCGCACAGCATCGATTTGTTGATAGAAGCGCTGTGCGAGAACGATGTCGTGCAAGTCCTGATCACAACCAATGGAATCGACCACATCCAGTACTTGCTGGAAACTGTTGGCATTCAGCAACGCCATATTCTTTTGCATTAGATTGTTCAGCGTGGCGACCAGTTCCGTGTTGTTGAAATCGTTGGCTATCTTCTGTTTTTCCTCAATCGCATCGACAGCCATGATTTCGGCTTCTATCTGTTTCACCCGCTCGGGATACTCGTCCAGGGCGGCCTTCTCTTCTGCCGTCAATGTCACCTTCCCCTCTCGTTCAAAACGTTTGAACAGATCCGTGAAACTCTCTTGTTTCCTTGTCATCGTGATCTGCGAGAGGAAATCGTTGTTCATCGTCGTGAAGTCGCGATAGAGCGTATAAGGCTTGGGGGCTTTGCGCCAGAACTCACGTCCCACATAGTCCATGTATTCCTGAGGCACAATGCGGTCTTTGGCGGAGAAACGAGCCTGCATCATGTTGCGGCCCTGCAACATGCGATAATAGTCGGACACATAGTCGATATAGCGTTGCGACAGTGTGGGATGACTTTGCTGTAAGGCATGATGTTCTTCCATCTGCACCAGACGGGCGCTGTCAGCCTGTGCCCAGTATGCCATGAGATCTACGTCGCTACGATCATAAGGAATTGGTGCCTCCTCACGGGAACGGGGATGTGCCAGCAATTCATTCTGTACCCGCACGTCATCGCCCATCCAGAGTTTCTGTCCCGTTTTGAAGTCGTGGAGGAAGAAGTAGGTCTTACCTGATTCGAAGAAGGCGTTGACGTAGGAACGCCCCCAGTCCAGGAAGACTTCCGACGAATTGAGCAGCGGCATTTTGAAGGCGAAACGACCGAGGGAATCCATCTTGGCGTATGCAGTCTCCTGACGATTGGTCATGATATTCTCGAAATCCACCTTAAACTCCTTATTTGTCTGCCATGCCATTTCCGGCATATCCTTCATCCAACCGATGATGGTCACGCTGTCTCCCTGTTTGTAGCCGCTGTCCACAAAACCAGTGCGCATGTCCTTTGTCGGATAGTCGGGCAGGGTTTGTCCCAGGATTGGACTGCACGTCACAGGTTTTTCGTCGTCGATGGCTATGGCGCGCAAACCTTTCTTCATTTTGCCCACCTTGACGGTCTTGTATCTGATTTGATTCAGCACGTCCTTGTCAAGATAAGCACACCGCCAACCTTCAGGCAATCCGTTGATCTTGAGGGTCAGCACATAGGTGTCCTTTTTCTCCTTCAGTTGGACAATGTCCCACACTTCGTTTTGACAAACGACATTCTCTTTTGAGAAACCAATAAGCCAGTCACCCGTCACCACGTCACGCCAGTAGGTGTCGATAATGCCATCGGGCAAAATGTCCATATTGCGTATGTTCAAGACGCACCAACCATTAGGTTCGACAAGGTCGAACTTCTTTGTAGTCATCGGAACGGGTTCAAACGTCAACAAGAAGTTCAGCGTGTCCTCCGTCAATGTGTACTGTTCACCGAGTGTCAATACGGTCGCCGCCTTCACCGGATAGTCTTTCCCATCGGCTTTGAGCACCGTATTCTCCGCAATGCGAATCCACTGGCCCTTGACGAAGTCGATGTGCATGGACACCTCCGTCCGGTCATCGAACATGACCACTTTGGTGACTTTGATGAGGGGCGTGTTGGCATAGCCCGACACGACATCGTTCCAAATTGTTTCTCCATTTTTCTGTGCCCATCCCGTCATCGAGAGAAGGACCATCAAGAATGTCAAGATTGTTTTCTTAAATTTCATCTTTAATATTCATCTTTCATCTTTTCATCGCCGCATCGACCACCCGCTCATAATCTTCGCCCAATTGGGAGAGGCGCATCAGACAGTTGTAGGCGGCATGCCGCAGGGGGACGGATTCCTCAGAGAGGGCCACCTGAGCCTGGTCGATGATCTCACAGATGCCGCGATCGTCGGGCACGTCGCCACGCATCATGCGTCTGGCGAGCAACTGGAATCCACAAATCTGACGCAGCGGGAAGGAAGTGGCTATCCATTCAAAAGCCAGGACAGGGGCATAGTCGAGATGCTGCAGGAGGTTGAAGGCCAACATCTCCGCCATCTCCGGAGTATCAAGTTGTTCCACCCATAGGTCCACCAATTCAGGGGTCATCTCCTCTGGAGGCATGATCAGTGTGGCCATGATGCGGCACTCCCGGATCTGTTCCTTCCACAACTCCACGGCCAAGGAGTAGTCCTTGCCATATTCTGCAGCCATTTTCTGCAAGTCGGTGAAAGGCACTCCCCAGTTGAGGTGGTATGCTAGTCCGCTCTCACGCATCGACCGAGAGGCCACGCCGTTCATCATGAGCCGGAACGACCGCTTGATCTGTTTCAGTTTTTCTTGTGTCTCCTCGTTCATGATATCAATGCTGCATAATCCTGTGAATACCTCATCATCTGTTGCTCATAAGACTCCGAATAGTCCACCTGGATGTCGGAGACCATCCCATCAGGAGAGACGACAGGCGTCAGCCTGGGGTTGAGGAAACCCTTATAGGGTGCGAGGTCAAGGCGGGCATAGCGCTCCAGAATCTCCTTGTGCAACACGGCATCCACCTGCACCGCATAGGTCTCGACCAACCGTCTGGCCTCCTCAAAATCGCCCTCGCTCTTGATGCGCTGGATCTCAGCGAGCAAGGAGCCGAAGGCCTGTCTCAGTCGCGGATAGTCCGTGATCCGCAGGAAGGTCTTTCCCTCGCGACTCAACAGTTGCATCGCCCCGTCGCAGTGGTCGTACGTCCATCGCGCGATGAGCGCCCTGTTGCGCATGTGTGCCTCCTCGATCAGATGACCCGGACGGATACGGGTGAGTTGGGTCATCATCCCGTTCATCAGATAGGAATAATACTGGGCCTTGTAAGCTTCGCCATCGTGGAGCAACTCAAGTTCCACCAGTTTGGGGTCAGCCATATAATAAAGACCGAAGAGGTCGGCCCTCGCCTCCTCTATCGTATTGCCGTATGCCTTCAGGGCATCGGGGTCGGTGCCGGGAAGCAACTGTCCGCTACCATGGCCGAGACACTCGTGGAGGTCGGTGTGCAGGTCATCGCAGGCATCGCCATATTTCTCAATCATCTGGATGGTCTCTGCATCAACGACGAACTCTTCCTTGAAGCCGTTGCCTTTCGCCGCCTTGTTGTAGGCATCGGTCAGGTTGCCGATGGTGACGCTCTTGCTGCCATATTCCGCCCGGATCCAGTCGGCGTTGGGCAGGTTGATGCCGATAGCCGTGGAGGGATATTCCTCGCCACCGAGCATGGCTGCGCAGATGACATTGGCCGTCACGCCCTTGACCACTTTCTTGCGAAACCTCGGGTCGACGGGAGAATGGTCCTCAAACCACTGGGCATGGTCGCTGATGGTGCGTGTACGTTTTGTCGCTTCCTTGTCCTTGTACTCGACAAGGCCCTCCCAAGTGGCTTTCAGCCCCAGGGGGTCGCCATAGACCTCAATAAAGCCATTGATGAAATCGACATCGCCCTCATGGCATCCCACCCACTTGATGGAATAGCGGTCGAAGTCGCGCAAATCACCTGTCCGGTAGTATTTCACCAACAGGTGGATCACCTCACGCTGAGTGTCGTTCTCTGCCACCTCGGCGGCCTTCTCAAGCCAGTATAGGATATGGCCTATGGCCTCGGCATACATGCCGTCGGCCTTCCACACCTTCTCAACCAGTCGGCCGTTTTCGTTCACCAGTTTGCTGTTGAGACCCCATGATGGAGGTTGTGGGTCATCGGGCGATTTCTTCTCTGCATAGAAAGCCTCCACCTCTGCCTGTGTCACCCCTTCGTAGAAATTGCATGCCGAGGTCAGTACAAGGTCCTCACCATCAGCCTTGTTGACCCGTTTCGGCAAGACCTGGGGGTCAAAAATCACCGGGGTGAGTTGATCGAGCATCTCGAGCGGAGACTGTCCCTCCTCGAGCGGCAGCAACGACGGGTCAATCTGCGCGACGATATCGCGCAGAAACTGTTCCGGGAAATCAGGAATGAATTTCTCTCCACCATAATGATGATGGATGCCATTGGAGAACCAAACTCTTTTGAGATAGACCTCCAGTGCTCTGCTCTCCTCTGTAGGCGGACAATCCTTCAAAAAAGAATATACAACCTCCATCAGTTTCCTGATACGGAGGTTGTATGATCCATTTTGGTCGAAGGTCATGTCACGTCCCCAGAGTGTAGCCTCAGACAGGTAATAGATATACAGTTTTTGTTGCAGACTCAGGTCCTCGAACCCATTCAACCGATATCTGAGCATCTGGATGTCGGCAAAACGCTCGCCGGCGTAACAAAACGGACTTGTCATTCTCATCACTGGTTTTTGGGAGCTTTGGCCCCACGGCGAGACTCCTTCTTTGCTTCTCTCATCGAGGGGTGCTGCGCAAGGTGCTTGATCTTGTAGTCACGCGGTGTCACCCCATTGATTTTGTAGAACGAAGCATAAAAAGACTGTCTGTTGGAAAAGCCTACCATGCTGCTGATGTCCTCCATGTTGAGGTGCTGGTAGCGCTTGTCGACGAGAATCGCCATGGCCTCTTCAATACGGAATTTGTTGACGAACGATGTGTAATTCATGTGAAAACGCACATTGACCACGGCAGAGATATACCGAGTATTGGTACCCAGGTCCTCGGCAAGCTTCTTCGCAGAATAATCCTTGTCCTTATACTTTTTTTGGATCAGGATAATCTCCAGGATCTTCTCCCTCAGCTCATCCATAAGCCGGGGACTCACAAGACTGCGGTAAGCAGCCTCTTTTTCCTTTTTGTCAATGATATTATACTTTGCCATATCTAAGAAAATGAAGAAATTGTGTTGATTGTGTTTCTATGTATCGGCAAATATAATAATAATTTTACAATTTCACAAATTAATTTTCACTTTTTATAAAAAAAAAGTATTTTTGCACCTGAAAAGCCACAGATTCCCTTATTTCTTGAGCCATGGATATACTGCAAACTCTTAAGCGACACTTTGGTTATGACACGTTCAGACCTCTTCAGCAAGAGATCATCCAAGACATCATGGACGGCAAGGACTGTCTTGTGCTCATGCCCACGGGTGGCGGCAAAAGCCTCTGTTACCAAATACCCGCCATCTCCCTGCCCGGCACGGCTGTCATCATATCGCCGCTGATCAGTCTGATGAAGGACCAGGTGGAGATGTTGCAGGCCAACGGCATCGCAGCAGAATCGCTCAACAGCACCACGCCCAAAATCTATCAAGATATTACACACAGGAGATGCATGAACGGAGACATCAAACTCCTTTACATTTCCCCGGAACGCCTCATGGCCGAAATAGACTTCCTCTCCACGTCTGCCAAGATATCGCTCTTCGCCATCGACGAAGCCCATTGCATCAGCCACTGGGGACATGACTTCCGGCCGGAATATCTGCAGCTCGGTCTCCTCCGCGAGCGTTTCCCCAAAATCCCCATCGTGGCGCTGACCGCCACAGCCGACAAAGTGACCCGTCAGGATATCATCAAGCAACTCAACCTGCGCGTCGATGACAAAAGAGGCATCTATATCAGTTCGTTTGACCGTCCCAACTTGAGCCTCCGCGTCATGCACGGATACAGCAAGCCCAACAAAGACGCGTTTATCATCAACTACGTCCGGCAACATGCTGAAGATCCCGGCATCGTCTATTGCCTCAGCCGGAAAAGCACGGAAGAACTCGCCAACAAACTCAGGCGACAAGGCTTCGCCGCTGCTCCCTATCATGCGGGCATGACCGCCACGGAACGCGACCGCGTGCAGAACGACTTCCGCACCGACACCATCCTGGTGGTGTGCGCCACCATCGCCTTCGGAATGGGCATCGACAAGAGCAACATCAGATGGATCATCCACTACAATATGCCCAAGAGCATGGAGGGTTTCTACCAGGAGATCGGACGTGCCGGGCGCGACGGCATGCCGGCCGACACCATCCTGTTTTACTCTCTCCTGGACATCGTGCAACTCTCGCAGTTCATCCAGGACAGTCCGGATGAAGAACAGCGGAGGACCAACAACGAGAAACTGAAACGCATGCGCCAGTATGCCGAGGCTTCGATCTGCCGGCGCCGCATATTGCTCAACTATTTCAACGAACTCTATGACAAAGACTGTCACAACTGCGATGTGTGCCACAACCCGCCCAAGACCTTCGACGGCACCATCGCCGCACAAAAGGCCCTCAGCGCAGCCGCACGCACCTACGAGAGCCGCAGTGCCACCACCCTCATCGACATTCTCACCGGCAAGGGCAGCGACACCATCCGTCGCTACGGCTATGACCATCTGCCCACCTTCGGCAAGGGGAAAGAATACGACGACCGCCGCTGGCGAGACTTTTTCCTGCAACTGCTCCAGATGGGATACATCGAGATCGACTATGCCCACTATCATGCCGTGAAGATCACTGCCTACGGCTGGGAGGTGCTGCGCGGCCAGCGCCGTGTGCAACTGGTAGAGAATGCTACGGCAGAGATGACGCCCAAGAGACGCGCCGCCCGGCAGTTGAGACTGACCATCCCCATTGTCCAGTCGCCAGGCGCATTGGATGCCAAACTCTATGAGTCGCTCAAACAGTTGCGGAAGAAAATCTCAGCGGAAATGGGCGTGCCGGCCTTTGTGGTCTTCAACGACAAGGTACTCAATGCCCTGGCCACCCTGAAACCTCAGACGCTGGAGGCCTTCGGCAATGTACCGGGAATCGGAGAATACAAGAGAAACCGCTACGGCGATGCCTTCGTCAAGGTCATCCAGCAATTCGTCAAAGAGCACCGATAAAACGAATAAATCAGGCATAAAAGACCAATTTAGGGCAAATAAAGCATTTTTATACGATGATTGTAGTAAAAAATGTCGGAAAAATCGTACCTTTGCAATCCATTTGAGAAGAAAAGAAAAAGATGAAACCGACAGCAATATTGCTCCTCCATTGTCCTGACCAACAAGGTATCATCTCGGATTTGACAAAGTTCATCACCGACAACAAAGGCAACATTGTCTATCTTGACCAATATGTTGACCATCAGGACGGTATGTTTTTCATGCGTATAGAATGGGAACTCGACGTTTTTTTGATTCCCCGCGACAAGATCGAGGACTACATCTCCACGCTCTATGCCCAGAGATACCAGATGACGTTCAGCCTGTATTTCAATGACGTGCGCCCACGCATGGCCATCTTCGTCAGCAAGATGAGCCACTGCCTCTATGACCTGCTCGCCCGATACAAGGCTGGGGAATGGGACGTTGATATCCCCTGCATCATCAGCAACCACGAAGACCTGCGCTATATCGCCGACCAGTTTGACATCCCCTACTATGTGTGGTCGATCAACAAGGACCACTCCAACAAGGAAGAAGTGGAGACGGCTGAGATGCAGTTGCTGAAGGAGAAGAAAGTGACCTTCATCGTGCTCGCCCGTTACATGCAGATCATCTCCGAACGGATGATTGACGCCTATCCCCATCACATCATCAACATCCACCACTCATTCCTTCCGGCCTTCATCGGAGCCAAGCCCTACCACCAGGCCTGGGAACGAGGCGTGAAAATCATCGGAGCCACCAGTCACTATGTGACGACCGACCTCGACGCAGGTCCCATCATCGAACAGGATGTGGTGCGCATCACCCACAAGGACACTCCTGAGAGTCTGGTGCTCAAAGGCCGCGACTTGGAGAAAATCGTTCTCTCAAGGGCCGTCACCAAACATATTCAGCGCAAGATCCTCACCTACCACAACAAGACCATCATCTTCAGCTAAACCGATACCGACAGATGGAAATCGCCATAGTAAAATACAACGCAGGAAACATCTATTCCGTGGAAAGCGCCCTCCGAAGGCTCGGAGTGGTTCCACGGCTGACTGACGACGCCGAGACACTCCGCCATGCCGACGGGGTGCTGTTCCCCGGACAGGGAGAGGCGCGCGGTGCGATGGACTACCTGCGCAGCCATGGTCTTGACGAGGTCATCCGTTCGCTGAGGCAACCCGTTCTTGGCATCTGCATCGGCCAGCAACTGCTCTGCCGCCATTCCGAGGAAGGCGACACCGACTGCCTTGGCG
>CACYQD010000039.1 GCA_902776475.1 uncultured Prevotellaceae bacterium
CGTCTGCAGCACGCATTTTCAAAGCGTGACAATTTGTCACGGTTTCATTTCCCTCTTCCTTTAATCGTTGCTTTAACTTACGCCAATATGCTGTCGGATCCTTACTGTCGGTAAGAACTCCACACACATCTACTATAGAGAAGTACCACTTCTCTTCTTGGTCGTCCCATGCGGTGCGCACCTTGCGTTCTTCAAACAGTTGTATTGCTTGCTTCTTTGTCATATCAATTCTTTTTGATAAATGAGAATTTATACATTGAATCCAATACTCCCTAACTGCTTCCTAATCTCCTCCTCCAACTGGTGGCTCTGCTCAAAGAGCCCGCTCAGTTCCGAGGTCAGCCGTTTCATCTTATCCTCAAAAGGTTCGCCGTCGTCTTCCTGCTCGGCTATGCCAACATAGCGTCCGGGCGTGAGGATAAAGTCCTGCGCACGGATGTCGTCGATGGTACGCACGGCACAGAATCCCTTCTCGTCTTCAAGCGTACCATTTCGGAACTGCTCAAAGGTGTCTGCAATACGGGCGATGTCATCCTGCTGCAACTCGCGAACGGCACGGGTCACCATCGTTCCCATCTGGCGGGCATCGATAAAGAGTGTCTTGCCGGGCTGCTGCTTGTTGCGTGTCAGGAACCAGAGTGATACGGGAATGCCCGTGGAATAGAACAACTGTGACGGCAGAGCAATGATGCCTTCCACCAAGTCGGCTTCGATGATGCGCTGGCGGATGTCGCCCTCTCCACCTGTCTGCGACGACAAGGCACCATTAGCCAGAACCAGACCAATGCGACCCGTAGGCGAGAGGTGGTGAATCATGTGCTGCATCCAGGCAAAGTTGGCGTTTCCTGCAGGTGGCAGTCCGAACTTCCAGCGTGGGTCTTTCTCCAGTTTGTTGGCTCCCCAATCGCTGAGGTTGAACGGTGGGTTCGCCATGATGAAGTCGGCCTTCAGCGTGGGGTGCTGGTCGTTGAAGAACGTATCGGCATACGACTGAACTTGGCACTTTGCACAAACATACCACCCGAGCCGCAGCATGGGTCATAAACTCGCCCCTGGAAGGGCTGCAATATTTCGACGATGGTGCGTACAATGCAACTGGGTGTATAGAACTCGCCGGCATTCTTGCCCTCCATCGATGCGAACTTCTGCAGGCAGTACTCATAGACGCGCCCCAACAGGTCCTTCTCGTCGCCAGAGGCATACATCTCAATATTGGAGAAAAGGTCAACCACATCACCCAAACGACGCTTATCCAGTTCAGGACGGGCATAGTTGCCAGGCAGCACACCTTTCAACTTTGGATTCTCACGCTCAATCGCCTGTAATGCATCGTCAATGACGCGGCCTACTTCTGGCGTATGAGCAGCTAGAGAGATGACGTTCCATCGAGCCTCTTGTGGTACGAAGAAGACTCCATCTGCCTCGTACTCGTCCTTGTCCTCCACATCGGCATACTCATCCTCGGAAAGCTCTTTAAACTTTACCTCAAATTTGTCACTGATATACTTCAAGAATATCAAGCCAAGCACAACTCCTTCATACTCCGAGGCATTCAAGTTGCCACGTAGTTTGTCAGCTGCACGCCATATCACCTCTTCAAAACCAATCGAGGTTGTATTTTCACTTTTTTTCTTTGCCATCTTCTAACATGTAAGCAATCCCAAACAGTGTCTCGACAGGCGACCAAACCTTTATGCATACACTGCGAGGGAGTTTTGTTTTATTTATGTTTGCCTATTGGCTGCTGGGATCTTTGCCGATGAATGTATGCGCTGTTGTTTTTCATGCGTACATAGCATTGGCCGCAAAGTTACTAAAAAAAAACCAAATAGAGGGATTCTTACCTATAAGAAAGGTGAAGAAGACGATTGTTGCCTAATTTCTGCATCAAACTATCACATTCACCTTTTCTTTTCCCTTTTTTTGAATCAAGCCAATGTTTACCTGTCTGGCGACACATAAACATTGGTACGATTGACTTTTGTTCATCCATATCAGATGAATACACATGGAAAGGCCTATATTGGTTTCGATGAACAAATGCCATCCTTTTCAATTTTCACATCAAAGGGGAAAAAGGGGTGAGTGGTTTGAAAATATTAAAATGACATGATGAAACGTCGTTTTCGTTATAATTTTGCCGTGGATAACGAAAACTATCATCATGGCAAGAACACCCAAAACCGGTCTCAACTACTTTCCCTTTGACGTCGATTTCTTCGATGACCCGAAAATCTGCGCCGTCATCGTAGAACACGGCGTCAAGGGACAGGCTGCCATCGTCATGCTCCTCTGCGCCATCTACCGCAACGGATACTTCCTGGAGTGGACGCCTGAGAGCTGTGTCATGCTTCTGAGAAACCTCCCCGGCGTCACCATCAGCAAGATGAGGAAAATCATCAAGACCCTCGTGGAATGGGAATTCTTCGACCGCCAACTCTTTGAGGAGCATCAAGTGCTCACCAACCGCGACATCCAGCAGCGCTTCCTCATTGCCGCAAGAAGGAGGAAGTTTGCCACCACCGACACCCTGCCCTATTGGCTGACAGAAGAGAACAGCAAGGCTGCGGCTGAAACAGCAGTCGCAGACCCCACCGACGACACGGACCAGAATGACTTGATGTCAGAAGAAATGACGGCAGAAATGTCAGAAGAAGAAATGACGGCAGGAATAACGGACTTGCCGGCAAAAATGACAGGAGAAAACATGTCGGCAGAAATGAGGAAAATGTCGTCAGAAACGGCAACAAAAGAAATAGAAAAGAATATTGATAAAAATATCAATATATATTCCTCCCCGACAACGACGCACACGCGCGAGGCCATCAATCAGATCAAGTGCAACCAGTCATGGACAGAGGCCGTGTGTATGAGGCATCACTTGACTCAGGAAGAGCTGGCCGACAAGTTGGAGGAGTTCGCCCTCGACTGCGAGTGCCGAGGCAAACCCGAACACGAGAGCATGAGCGACGTGCAGGGACATTTCTGCAACTGGCTCCTCATCCATCAGCGAGAAGCATCGAGGCAACAACAGAAAGCAATCAGTATTCAGGATAACAATTTAACACCACAAAACCATGCAAAACCAAATCTTCAATTCACTTCAGCAGATTATGTCCGTGAAGCCCAACAATGGGCTATCGAAAGAACAATGGCATTTCTCAGAACTGCAAAAGACGGAAGCCAGGCAGTTTCGGAAGAGCTTCCCTTCTGAGGACCATGTACTGGCCTATTTCGCACCGTCCAACTGGCCGGCAGCCATCGCCAATCCCAGCAAATGTCTGGCTTTCCCCTCTGTTACCCTCGCCATGATTGACAGGATTTACCGCGAGGGGCTGTCCTACAACATCGTCGTCAACAACATCGTGGGCATCTTTACCATCACGAGACCTCGTGAACCGCTCTACAAAGAAGCCATTGAACTGACCGCAAAACAGTTTGTAGGGAAATTCGGAGCTGAACTGTCGGTTTTCGGAATGTTCCTTTTCTTCGCCGACTATCTCACCGAGTACAAGAGTTCTTACGGGCAGTTTGACCTCACCGACCTTCTGCGCCAGTGCAAGAAGGCCTTTTTGCCCCAATGGCGCGCCCGTCTGGGCCGTCAGGAGAGACAAGCCAA
Source organism: uncultured Prevotellaceae bacterium (assembly GCA_902776475.1). Classification (GTDB taxonomy): domain Bacteria; phylum Bacteroidota; class Bacteroidia; order Bacteroidales; family Bacteroidaceae; genus Prevotella. Next base: position 3,620 of record CACYQD010000039.1, read on the forward strand.
AAGTGATGAGGGATGCAAGGAAGTAGGCAAACCCGCCCTGTTCCGTTATCTCCGCCGTGAATACATCGACCGCGGCATCGATGTGCGCACCGCTCCCCTCGTCGCCTACGGTCTCCTCTCCGAAGCCGAAATCCGACAAATTGAGAGTGGAGAGGAACTGCCCCTGTGAAGGGTAAGGGGCTGTGTCTAACTCCATATTTGAGGCTCTGATTTGCTGTTTTGCGACAGATTTGGAAGGGTGTGGAGGAAAATGTCGCAAATGCCGCTCTATGTCGCACACTTTTGGGAAAGAAAAAGTAAAAAATCATGGCCGGCCATCAGGACCGCTGTATCTTTGCACCAGAAAAAACAAAGACAGGTTCGCCTGCCACAAAAAAAAGAGATTAAAAACAAAAAAGTAAAGACAAAAGAACAAAAAGAAAATGAAAGCAAGAATCACACTTATGGCCGCAATGATGACAATCGTTCTCTCAGCCGCAGCAATGCCCTTCACAGAAGCCCGCAACAAAGCAATGTTCCTCAGCGACAAGATGGCATACGAGCTCAACCTCACCGGAACTCAGTTTGACGCAGTGTATGAAATCAACCTTGACTACATGCTCAACCTGGAAGAGGAAGCCGACATGCAGGGCTTTATCTGGAAGATCCGCAACCGTGACTTGGGCTTCGTGCTCTCCGACGCTCAGTACAACCAATATCACAACAGCGAGTGGCTCTACCGCCCCTTCACGATGAGTGACGAAGGTTGGACACTGGCCGTCAATGAGCGCTACGGAGAAGGAATGTATCTCATGCAAGAGCCCGAAGTGTTCCTCAGCTACAAGGGTGGCCACTGCCAGACGGACGACAGCTTCTATGCCGACCAGCAGTTCGAAGAGCCCTATCCTCCCAAGTATCTCGGCCAGGCCGACTAATAGGAGCCACCACGCAGACAGGTCTATCCTGCAGCGAAGGAGTCCCCACTGTCTCATATCATTGAGGCAGTGGGGATGATTAGCTTTCTGACGTGGAGAAAAAAAATGCTCTTTGCCTGTAATTATTTTGTCCTCCCTGCGACAAATAGGATGTAACGAAAGAGTCAAACAATGGAAAAGAAAGAATTAGAGCAAGAATTCCTGAACATGGTCGAGGCGCAGAAACGTACCATTTATAAGGTATGCTACATGTATGCCAATGAACAGGACGACCTGAGCGACCTGTTTCAGGAGACGGTGCTGAACCTATGGAAGAGTTTCCCCCGCTATCGGGGAGAAAGCACACTCAACACATGGGTATATCGTATCGCCATGAACACTTGCATCACTTTCCTCCGTCGCTCCAGTTCACGACCGCAGACCATCCCCATGACAGCCAGCGTGGCAAGCCTGATGGCTGAGGAGGAGAGCAAGGCCGGACAACTGCAGGAACTCTATCGTCTCATCAACCAACTGGGGAAATTGGAGCGCGCGCTGATTCTCCTGTGGCTCGAAGAGCGATCCTATGAGGAAATGGCCGACATTCTCGGCATATCGAAAGCCAATGTCGCCGTGAAACTCTTCCGTACAAAAGAGAAACTAAAAAAAATGTCAAACAGCTAACAGTTTTGTATGATGGAACTTGATGAATTGAAAGCCAGTTGGAACGCATTCGACAAGCGCCTGGCAGAGACAGAGATTGTGAATATGCGTATGGTAAAGGAAATGGTCACGCAGAAGACCAGGACGGCCTACGATGGTGTCGTGGGGCATAACATCTATTCCTTCGTGGTCACCCTCCTGATAATGGCCGTTGTATTCCCTTATGTCTATATGAACACGCCCATCACCACCGTCTCGTTTGTGATCGTAGAGGGAGTGATGCTGATAGGCTTGGGCATCGTGATCTGGAAACTCTGCCTGTTGTCGAGGATCGACTTAGGTGCGAAGAAGGCCAACGAGCTCAGCAGCATCGTGCTACGCTACAAGAAGGTCTGTCACAAAGAGACATCGTGGAGCATTTTCCTGGTCGCCTTGGCCATGATCGCTTTTTACATCTCAGAATTAGGTTTCAACAATGCAGCCGGATATGTACTTGGAACGAGAATCTGGCTGGTTGCGGGCCTCACACTGCTCACTTTCGCCCTGGCATACGTCATCGGCATTTGGCAGCGCCGCCGCCATGCCCAACAAATGGCAGAGATAGAGCGCGGACTGGAAGAACTGAAAGAATTTGAGAACTAAAGAAAGAGGACAAAGTTATGAAGTACATGAGATTATTGATCGGAATCATTTTCGTAGTAGCAAGTCTGTTAAAGTTGCTCACCCTTGGGGGCATCTTTCATATCAGTTGGCTTGAGAGGGTCTCAGATGAGCCATGGACTGTCTATGGCGCGCCAATCATACTGATTATTGTAGGTGCAGACCTCATTTATCATGGCATGAAGGGCTATAAATAATGGACTCTTTCATCCGATAACAGGAAAATACGAAAAAACAATCCCAAAGAACAAAAAATAATTGTATCTTTGCGGAGGTTACAGCCGGAAATCAATTAAAAATTGATTCCGGCTGCGCCGATTGAAGATTGAGGTCGGCTGCGCCGATTGAAGATTGAAAATTGAAGATTGAAGATTGAGGTCGGCTGCGCCGATTGAGGATTGAAAATTGAAAATTGAAATTGATATGAAAAGAATCGTATTTTTCCTGACGGCCATGTTTGTTTGCTGCATGGCTTCTGCGGTTGACATCAGCCAATTGCGTCAAAAAGGGCTGCCGCCCAAAGCGGTACCTGCGTCACTCTATTTCGAGAACCTGTATTCCAATGCTCCTCGAACCTACAGCATGGATGACATCGCCGGGAGCACGCTTGAGGGGCTCGATGAGGAATTCAGCTTCTTTGTGGAAGCACTGCCTTCCACTTCAGAAGACGATTTTGTCCGCATCAATTTGTGGATGTATGACTTAAACAAGGACAGGGTGACCAAAATCTTCAGTCAGCAGGGAAAAGAGTATGAAGACCTGTTTATCATGGGCATCGACTGGCTCCTTGACAAACAGTCCTCCTTCAAGGATGAAGTCATCGAGGAGACAAAGCAGAAAATCGGCGTACAGCAGTTCTCGGGCCGTCCCGTCGTCGTTTTGAGGGCAGAGGTCTTCACTGGGGTGGTTCATGCCCCTCAAATGACGCTCCTGGTCTATCCCGACTCCGACAAGGTCAAAAAACTGGAAAACCAGATACTGGTCAGTGTCGCCCATACGCTGTCGAACATGCTGATGATGGCTGAGATAGAATATGCCCAGGACTACATCATCACGACCAGCACGGAAATGCGGTCGGAAAAACAACCCCTGAAAGAAAACAGCGAGTACATCTTGTTTTTCAAACAATATCTCAAACCCACCTTCCACATTTATTCCGCCCGGGGAGTAGAACTTGGAAGCACCACCCTACCCGAGGATGAAATAGATATGATCAGGTAGTTCTCGCCCATTGGCGAACTTCTAACAAGTCAGGCAGGATGCTCCTCTGAAAATGAAGTCATACGAGCAAAAGCTCGGTCAGTGTCTGTATATTTACCTCTTCATGTCGCATAAGCATGTCTATTTTCATGCAAAAGTAATCAATTGTTGTGATATACAACATTCGATTTGGGATTAAATATATTCTATTTCGCCATATAGGGCAAAAAACAACAATTATTGAACCCAAATAGAACATTTGTTTTTGCCTATAAATCTGTATTTTTGCATTCAAAATGGGAACATGGCGTAGCCCCTCTTTCTTCGTGGGGACTATCGATGGATGATGAATTAGAAAATAACACCTATAAAGCAAACTGATTATGCGAAAACTACTATTTATTCTGACGTGCTTACTGTTTAGCGCAAGTGCATTTCCCCAGAAAACCCTTTCGCAGGAGAAAAAAGCACAGGAGACGGAGGCTCTCTCCGGCGTCTGGTATGGATTGTATTGTGGTTCACCCGTGACCGTGTCTTTTTCAGACAAGCTCCAACTGTCGGCAGAAGCGTTCTCGTCCTTGAATTTGGACTGTAACTACATTTTGCCGGGCAATGGCAGGATCTCTGTGCCTGATGCCGGACCCGGGATGGCTGGTGAGGGTATCTATTCCATCAAGGACGGCACGTTGGAACTGCTCTTGATTTTTGGCGCCGCAGGGCAAGTCCAACCTCTCAAGTCATTCAACGATGGAGCAGGAAATCCGGCAGCCACGCACCTGACCCTCAAGCGTGACAGGGCCGACATGGACAAAGCCACCGCTCCCGTACAGGTTCCTGCCGAGGCACGTGTCGCTTTTGAACGCAACAGACGTCTGGGAGCCGGCATCAACCTCAATGGTGTGTTGGACGGCAATTCCGGCGGCGCCCCATTGAAAGCCGGAAGCATCAAGGGCATCGCCGATGCCGGTTTCCAAAGCATCCGCCTTCCCATCCGCTGGGCCAGCCATGTGTCCAAAGAGGCTCCTTACACCATCGACCCTGTCTTTTTCAAGGAAGTGGATGCCGTGGTAAAAGAATGTCTGCAAGTGGGGCTGGCTGTCATTTTAGACAATCATTATTACCCCGGTTTGTCCTTCAATCTTGGTCCCCAGGATCTGGATGTGGAACCCAATATTGAGCGCCTCTGCTGTATATGGAGTCAGATATCGGCTCATTACAAAGACTATCCCGACCAGGATGTCTTCTTTGAACTGATGAACGAACCCAGTCTGGCACTCGACCCTGCCATTTGGAATGGTGTGGTGGCAAAGGTCACCAAGACAATCCGGAAGCAGAACCCAGGAAAGACCATTTTGGTAGGAACCCCCAGTCTGGGCCAGCACTGGACTATCGGTCTCTTGAGTTTTCCCGATGACTGGAACATCATCGTGGACGCGCATTATTATCTGCCCCAGACTTTCACCCATCAGGGACTTACCTACGCCATGGCTGGTGATCTGCACGACATTCCATGGATGGGGACAGAGGCTGACAAAGCCCCGCTGGAAAAGGACTTTTCCTTCCTCGCTCATTGGAGCCGGCGCACAGGGCGACCTGTTTGCATCGGGGAGTATGGGGTTTGCGCCAATGCCGATGACGCCTCCCGCGCCCGCTATGTGGAGTTCATCCGCAGTCTCATTGAACAGTATGGGATGAGTTCACATTACTGGACTTACCACCGTGATATCTTCCAGGCTTATGACGAGCAAACCGGCCAGTGGAACGCCTCCCTGCTGAAGGCAATGAACCTTCCGGCACGCAAGGTGGGAAGGCAGGGACAGCTGACAAGCGAGTTTCGGAATCCGGATCTGAAGTATGCTCCCATGGTGCGCTGGTGGTGGCCGGGGAACGATGTGGAAAACACAGAACTCAAAAGAGAACTGGAGTTGTTTGCCTCCAACCATATTGGCGGCGTGGAGATACAGCCTTTTGCCCTGGTGATTCCCATGCCTGAAGGCAAGGCAGGGGCCATCATGAGTTTTGATACGGATTCTTATTACGACCATCTTTCTACCGTAATGGCAACGGCAGCCAGACTTGGCATGACCGTGGACCTGACCAACGGCAGTGGTTGGCCGGCAGCCTCGCCCGTGATCACCGAGGCTGAGGAGAACCGCTCCCTGCAGTATGGAATGGCTGTCATCCCTGAAACAGGAGGCACGGTCGCCATTCCCCGTTCCGAGAGGCAGGACAGTGAGTTTTCCACCCTGATAGGCCTGTTGGAGGCAAAGGTCAGGGAAGAAGAAAACAAACCATGGCAGATAAAAAGTGTAAAGGTTCTGCCTATCGCCGACAAAACGGTCACCTTCTCTCCCGAGAAGGCTGAAGAGGGCTGGCAAAGGAGCCTGATAGCTCTCTGGTCGGTGCCTTCTCAGGAAACCAACATGATAACGGCCCGGCCCGACGGGGGAAAAGTCATCGACCACTTCGACTCCGTCGTGGTCCAAAAGACCTACAATCACTATTTCGGTACCCGCTCAGGCCTGGTTCCATTCTACGGAAAGCCCTTCCGCTCCATCTTCAACGACAGCTATGAATTCAAGGTGGACCGACACATCACGGCCGATTTCAGAGATGTATTCATGAGTCGCCGTGGATATGACCCGTTGCCCTGGATGCCGGCCAATATCTGGTATGGCTACAACAACATGTATGACCCGGGGAAGGGCTATGCCGAATTCTCTTTTGGAGATGTGGACACCCGTCTCCGCTACGATTACGACCTCACGGTGAGCGATTTGGTGAGAACGCACCTGCTCCAAGGGTCTTCTCACTGGGCGCGGGAGCGCGGCCTGATGCACAAGACCCAGCCCTACGGTCTGCCCATGGACTATATGGGAGCGGCTGGTGATGCTGACATCCCTGAAACGGAGAACATGGTCTTCGGAGGCGGCAGCATCGGCGGACTCAAGATGGTTTCCTCGGGAGCGATGCTCTACGGCAAGCCATTGGTCACGGCGGAGTCGGGGGTGCACTTAGGCCGGGCCTTGATGGTGACACCCCAGAAACTGCGGATGACTGTGGACAAGAACCTCTCGAGCGGAGTCAACCAGATCATCTGGCATGGTGCGCCTTATAAATACGGAGAAGACGGCAGTTGGCAGCCCTTCTTCAATGGAGCGTTGGGCATCAATTTCTCTTCCGATCTTTCAGAAGCCAATCATTTCTGGAAGGAAATGGCAGAGCTGAACCGCTATGCCCAACGGTCACAGTACCTGATGCGACAAGGGAAAGCCACTGCCGATGTGTTGGTTTACTACCCCTTCCTCGACTACAGCGACCGCTCGCACAACCCCGAGGAATTGCTCTGGTATGGCTATCTGCCAGATACAGAGCCGGCCATGCAGTTGAATGATGAGATACCCGCTGATTCTGAAAGCGGGCGCTGGCTTCAGAAAATCTGGCCGGTGCTCAACGAACTGGAACGTCGGGGCATCACCTGGGCGTGGGTAAACGACGAATCCCTGAAAGAGATGACCACCGGAAGTGATGGCAGCCTGCAAATCAGGGGAAATGCTTACAAAGGCTTGGTCCTTTTCGAATTGCCTCATATCCAACTGGCTACAGCTGAAAATCTGGCCAGACAAAAGAAGGTCAACATCCTTCTCTTGGGGGATGCTCCTGCCACACAGCCTTCCTTCCTGGACTATCAGGAAAATGACCTGAAGACAGCCCAGTTGATGAAAGCCGTTGCCCGAGGAAAGAATGTCTGCCGGAAGGTGGCCAAATGGGCGGTCAATCCACCGGTGAAGACGCTTTCCGGCGCAGAGCGGGTAAGACTCACCCGCAGGGATGTCGGCAATGGTGCTTTTGTCCAGATGTATTGGAACGAAGACACCCGCGCCAAGACCCTGTGTCTGAAGACCGATGCGGAAAACGCTTACTGGATGAATGCAGAGGACGGCAGCATCGTGCATGCTGACAAAGATAAAGACGGTTGCATCAGGGAGATGCTGAGTCCGCTCAGCACACGTTTCCTTTATCTGAGCAACACTCCTCTTGACGGAGTGTCCAAGAAGCCGGCCGGCTCTCAAACGCTATTGACGGCCCTTCCGACATGGAACCTGCGCGCAGGAAACGTGATTCTGGAAGGAACCGAACTGGAAGACTGGCGGGAGATGAAATCGTTGGAAGACTGTGCTGAGGATGCCCTTTACACCACCTCGTTCACCCTGGCGGAAAAAATCCCCGGGAAACGCTACTGTTTGGATTTAGGCAGAGTATTCTATGTGGCCGAGGTACGGGTGAACGGGAAAAGTGCAGGCAAACGTATTTGGATGCCTTACACCTTTAACATCACAGATGAGTTGAGGCAAGGTGAAAACACCCTTGAGATCAGGGTAAAAGTTTCAGATTACAATGCCAAGGCACGGGAAGGCCGCGAAGGCAATACTTATTATGGAAGTCTTGCTGAAGGAGGGCGCATGGCCAACGGTCTGCTGGGTCCGGTACAGGTATTGGTTTCCGAATAGTGTTAATTAACATAAAAAAGGCGGGTAAATAAGATATTTGTTAGTTCATTTGCAAATACTTAGTAAAGTAAGAACTATTTGTTATGAATTAACTTAAAATTGAAGATTATGGCTAAGAACAACAATCCATTTGCAATTAGATAATCACCTGTTGAACTTATCACGGCTCAGGCACTGACTCTTGACGATTATTTGAAAAATGATATAGATGGTGATAGAGTGCATTTTTGTGCTACAACTAAGAACTAAGAATCATTGGTTGATGAGTCTAAACCATTGAATACTATTTCTGAAGAAGGGATAGCGAAAATCAACACCATATCGAAGTTGGTGTTAAGGAAAAGAGGCGATTCGGCGGTGGGTTCCCCTGTTCTGCCAATGGCTTGATAACCATCTCACCCAGCGGGGTGGTCAGTGGGTGCAGCAATATTCCCATCACGTTTGGCGATATGCATCACGCATCGCTCAAGGAAGTCATCCTAAGTCCACAGCGTCTGCAGATGCTCCAATCCGATCAAAGACAAGCGTTTACGGCATGCGGCGGACACGACTATTGTCAGTATTGCCGTGTGCCATGTTATGCAGGTGAGTCATTGGAAAAGCATGCCGACGGTACCTTCACGCTGAAAGAGATACAAGGCGACGAATGCCTGATGGCCAAAATCCGCATGGAACTGTGCCGGCAGATCGTACAGGGCATCGACCCGCTGGGCGGCAAAAGCATCGAAGAGTGCCTGGCTGCCTTACCAGTAGAAGAAGTTCCAAAGTTCCGCAAAAAGATCAGGACGGCATCACCGCCGACACGTGGGTAAAAGCCAAGTGGCCGATATCATCAGAATTTCACCTTGTAGGTAAGGCCGATGATATGGCGGTTGGGCTCATCGTCGGAGTCATCGTTGACATGCTGATAGCGATAGAACAACTCGACGGAATTCTTCTTGTTGATTTTATACTCGGCACCAGCGGTATAGCGGATTTTCTCCAGGGCCCATCCGTTGAACAGTTCCACGTTGGCAAAAGGAGTGATCGGGAAGCCTTTGGTCTTGTACTCGGCCTGCAGACGGCTTCTCAGCACATTCTTGCCCTTGGCTTTGTAGGTGTGGGACTTGCCGTCGGAAATGCCTGCGGGCACCGGTTCGTCTTCCTCCTCATCATAATAGATGGTGCGGTTGTCGACCGTATGTTCCGGACGATAGGTATATTGCCATCTCTCACGCAGCGACAAGTCGAGTTTGCCAAACTTATAGCTGCCCGTCAGCGAGACATCGAAACGATGACGCACGCCCCAATACTGCGCACTGCGCTTCAGGTCGCCGGCACGGATGCCGATATCGCGGGTCACCACCTCGTCGTCGTCGTCATAATAGCTCATCTTCTCATTGTTGTCGTATAGGAAAGTATAACCCGCCGAGGCTTTCAGCCATGACGAAACCTTATAACTTGCCTGTACGCCGGCCGACCACCGGTCGACCTTCTTCACATCATCACGGGTGCGCATCTCTGCCTCCAGTCCGACGGAGAATTTCTTGTTGATTTTCTTATCCGCCTCCACGGAGAGGATGGTTCCGAAATCATCACTCTGCGCGAAACCCGCGACAGACATCATGGCCAAAGCCAACACGCCAAACAGCCTCTTCATATCGTTATTGATTATCATTGCTCTTCAAACTCCGACTGACGGATCTTCAACTTGCCATCGATGGTGTTGACACCCTTCTTGCTCCGGTAATACACTTTCAGCACTGCCATGTCGCGCAGCATGTCGATACCGCCGACATCGACCTTGATGATGTCGAGTCCAGTCCTCTCACGGAGATCCTCCTTCAGTTCTTCCATCCGGTCGGGCTTGATCAGTTCGATGCGGTCATACTGGATGAGTTTGCAAGGCACCACCTTCAGCGATTTCTCACAAGCCCACACGCAGACCACGATGAGCAGGTTGGTCAGGAGGAGTTCCACAATCGGCATGGTGGACGCCAGGGCATTGACCACGGAGAGGCAGAGGACGATGAACAGGTAGGTCATCTCGCGCACGGGCATGGCATCCGTGCGGTAACGCATGATACTGAAGATGCCAAACATACCGATACCCACTCCGATGCCTGTCTTTCCTTTCATGTCCTCCAGCACGAAAATCATGAAGAAGACGATGAAGAAGATGGCAATGCCGATGAGCATGAACGTGAAGAAGAAGTCACGCCGCTTGCTCTTGGGATAATACAACTGGGCGACGATGACCCAGTTGGTGGCGAAACAGATGAAGAAGCGGATCAGCATCTGCAGGTATTCCACCGAGATAAACCTGGTTATAAATTCCATAGTAGTATTGATATTTTTAATGATTTCACTTGATAGGACTACTCCGCACTCTCGATGATCTTGCGCACATCGATGAGTTTGGGTTTGAAACGGTTGACACGCAACCCGTCGTTGGTCAGGGCCGACCCCATGCAGTATTTGCTGAACCCATGGGGGAAGATCCTCAGTTGGCGCAGCATCTCGAGGACGGGGGAGTAGCACAGTCCGTCGCGCTTGAGCTCGACGATCACCAGCGGTCCCATGTGGCGGTGAACGTTGGTCACCAGATTGTGGAACTGCAGGTTGGTGTCGATGGTCAACCGCTCCGTCCTGGCTTTGTTGACCAGCGTGATGCGGTCGAAACTGTTCTGGATGGCGGGGATGAGTGTCTCGGGCTCATATCTGAGATGCTGAATGACGAACTTCAGTTTCTCTTCGTCCTGCAAGCTCATGTCGGTCACCTTCATACGCTTTTTCTTCGTGCGCCCGTGGTTGTTTTTGGTCTTCACCTCCATAAACTGGAGCTGCGAGCTCACATAAGTCCGGAAGCGAAGTTTCTGCCGCCCGGCATGTCCATGCTGATGGGCATAGTACATCTCAAAATCCCTGGTATCGAAATAGGTCGTCTGATAACGCATGTTGCGCTCCCCTTCGATCTCCTGCGCCATATACTCCCCCTGCGCCATACCCAGGAGTGTCTTCAGCATGGGCATGGTGGTCACAAACTTGGTGTCGATGCGGTTCATCAGACGGATGCCGCTCATCTCATCAAGCGTGATTTTATCGAATTGCAGGAGCAGTTTGTCCATAGGTTTTTATTGTACTAACGCAGGAAAAAGGCAAAAAGTGTCTTCATGGCCGCTGTATTCAGCGAACGGGTCTTTTCTATCAACGAAAAACGAGAAGTCAAGGACCGGCCCCGACTTCTCGTTATCTCGAAGGCAGGGCAGGATTATCCCACGTTGCCCACCTTGATCAGATATTCGGCTATCTGCACGGCGTTGAGAGCGGCTCCCTTGCGGATCTGGTCACCGCTGAGCCAGAGCGTGATGCCGCAGTCCTCGGCCAGGTCCTTGCGCACACGGCCCACATAGATGTCATCGCGGCCGGCGGTTTCAAGCGGCATGGGATAGACAAGGTTGGCCGGGTCATCGCAGAGGGTGCATCCGGGAGCGGCGGCGATGGCCTCCTGGGCCTGCTCCACGGAGATGGGCTCCTCGGTCTCGATCCACACGCTCTCGGAATGGGAGCGCAGGGAGGACACGCGGACGCAGGTGGCGGAGCAGCGCACGTCGGAGTGCATGATCTTCCGCGTCTCGTTAAACATCTTCATCTCTTCCTTGGTGTAGCCATTGGGCTGGAAGACATCGATCTGGGGAATCACGTTGTAAGCGAGCTGATGGGGGAACTTCTTGACGGTGACAGGCTGTCCCTCCACAATCTCCCGATACTGCTGCTCAAGTTCGGCCATGGCAGCCGCACCGGCGCCGCTTGCGCTCTGATAGCTCGACACCCTGATGCGCTTGATGTGCGACAGTTGCTCTATCGGCTGCAAGACCACAACCATCATGATGGTCGTGCAGTTGGGATTGGCGATGATTCCCCGCGGACGGTCCAGCGCATCGGCGGCATTGCACTCCGGCACGACCAGAGGCACGTCGTCGTCCATGCGGAAGGCACTGGAATTGTCAATCATCACGGCTCCGTATCGGGTAATGGTCTCGGCAAACTCCTTGGAGGTGCCGGCACCAGCTGATGTGAATGCGATATCTACATCTTTGAAATCATCATTGTGCTGCAACAACTTCACCTCGTATTCCTTGCCCTTGAAAAGGTATTTTCGTCCCGCACTCCGGGAAGAACCAAACAACACCAGGTCATCGAGCGGGAAATTGCGCTCGTCAAGGACACGGAGGAACTCCTGTCCTACTGCACCACTTGCTCCTACAATCGCTACTTTCATCTTAAATACAATTTATGATAGGTTATGAAAGGCATCCAGACATGCAGCAAAGTCATGCCCACGGCCTTTGCGGGTGCAAAATTACAACAATTTCGCCCGAATCCCCACATATTCAACATTTTTTTTGCCCTTCTGTTACAAAATTGAAATGATTTGCCCTGTTATTCTCAATCTTTGAGGGGATTTGTCACCCAATAATCAAAAACCGAGATGAAGTTTTTGGCCGCCATTCACGTCAAAACGGATTATTTTTCTTAATTTTGCATCGAGAAAACAAGGCTCCCAGCCCATTCCCATCATTGCCGAACATGCTCATGCCAGACATCTCACCATATTTCCCCATCACTGACCCGACGCTGATTTTCCTCGTCGTGCTGTGCATCATTCTCCTCGCTCCCATCATCATGGGCAAATTGCGCATCCCGCATATCGTGGGCATGGTGCTGGCCGGTGTCATCGTGGGCAGCCATGGCCTGGACATCCTCCAGCGCGACGACTCTTTCGAACTTTTCGGCAAGGTGGGCATGTACTACATCATGTTTCTCGCAGGCCTGGAGATGGACATGGAGAGCATGAAGAAATCGAAGAGCAGGTTTCTGACGTTCGGACTGATGACCGCCATCGTGCCCTTTGTCATGACCTATCTGCTGGCCATCTGGCTGATGGGATACTCGCAGACCGTCGCCCTGCTCCTGGGCTGTATCATGGCCTCCAACACCCTGGTGGCCTACCCCATCGTCGGGCGATATGGCCTGCAGCAGCATCCCGCATCGGCCCTGAGCGTGGGTTCGACGATGATTGCCCTCTTCCTCTCGCTCACCGCCATCGCAGCCATCGCCGCGACCTTCCAGGCCGGAAGCGGATGGTCGTTCTGGCTGCTGTTTCTGGTGAAGATCGTCGCCTTCTGCGCCATCCTCATCCTGATCATCCCCAGAGCGGCACGGTGGTTCCTCCACCGCTACTCCGATGCCGTGATGCAGTTTATCTTCACCCTCTCCATCATGTTCTTCAGTGCCGCCCTGGCCGATTTCGCAGGACTGGAGGGCATCCTCGGAGCCTTTCTCGCCGGACTCATCCTCAACCGATACATTCCCCGGCTGTCGCCACTGATGAACCGCATCGAGTTCATCGGCAATGCTCTCTTCATCCCCTATTTCCTCATCGGTGTGGGCATGCTGATCAACGTGAGGGTGCTGTTCCACGGCGGCAACATCATCTGGGTGGTGCTCTTCATGGTGTTCGTCGGTACGGCAGGCAAAGCCCTGGCCGCCTACATGGCCAGTTTCCACTTCAGAATGCCGGTGCTCTTCGGCCACCTCATGTGCGGCCTCACCTCTGCCCATGCCGCAGGAGCCATCGCCATGGTGATGGTGGGCATGAGACTGGAGACCTCGCCCGGCCACTATCTGGTGGACAACGACATCCTCAACGGCGTGGTCATCATGATCCTCTTCACCTGTGTCATCAGTTCGGTCATCACCGAGCGGGCTGCCAAGAGAATCGTCCTCGACAGCAACACACGCACCCTGCACGAGCACGAACAGGATGACGAGAAAATCCTGTTGCCCGTCAAATATCCCGACCTGGCAGAGACGCTGCTCTCCGTGGCCATCATGATGCGCAACCCCAAGCTCAACCGCGGACTGGTGGCCCTCAATGTGGTCTATGACGACATCCACAGGCAGGACAACCAGGAGAAGGGAAGACGGCTGCTGGAAAAGCTGGAGAAAGCCGCCAGCGCCGCTGACGTGAGGATGCAGACCCAAGTGAGAATCGCCGCCAACATCGCCAACGGCATCAAGCACGCTTTTAAGGAATATGACGCCTCGGAGATCATCATGGGACTCCATATCCACAAGGAGATTTCACCCAAGTTCTGGGGAGAATTCGCGCAAAGCCTCTACAACGGACTCAACAGGCAGATTGTCTTCGTCAGGTTGAAGCAACCGCTCAACACCCTGCGGTGCATCAGGGTGGCCGTGCCCTCCAGGGCTGAATTCGAGGCAGGTTTCGTCAGGTGGGTGGATCGCCTGCTGCGCATGGCCGGCAACCTCGACTGCCGCATCGTCTTCCATGCCCGCGAGAACTGCAACGACCTGATCCGCGACTACGTCCGTCACCGCCATCCCAATGCCAGGGCCGATTATCAGGTGATGGAGCACTGGAACGAACTGCCCCATCTTGCCGAAGAGATGAACGACGACCACCTCATGGTCTTCATCACCTCCAGAAAAGGCAATATTTCCTATAAGACCGCGTTTGAGAAATTACCCATCGAGATAGAGCATTTCTACTCAGGGAAGAGCATCATGATCGTATTCCCCGACCAGTTTGGAGAGCGGATGGACTCCATGACCTTCGCCGAGCCACAGCATCAGGAGGAGAAGAGCGCATACCAATTCTTCCTCGACTGGTTCAAACGGAAACGCACATCCTAACATCAACAGCATGATAGACATCAAGAACATCACCAAGAGTTTCGGACAACTGCAGGTGCTCAAAGGCATCGACCTGCATATCAACAAAGGAGAAATCGTCAGCATCGTGGGACCCAGCGGCGCCGGCAAGACCACCCTGCTGCAAATCATCGGCACGCTCGACCGTCCTGACGGCGGCGTGGTGACCATCGACGGCATCGACGTGCAGAAGCTGTCGGCCAACAAACTCTCAGAATTCCGCAACAAGCATGTGGGGTTTGTCTTCCAGTTTCATCAACTCCTGCCGGAGTTCTCCGCCATAGAAAACATCATGATACCTGCCTACATCGCAGGCAAGTCAACCTCCGAGGCCAAGGCAAAAGCCACTGAACTGCTGGAATTCATGGGACTGGCCGACCGTGCCCAGCACAAACCCGGACAACTGTCGGGCGGCGAGAAACAGCGCGTCGCCGTGGCCAGGGCACTGGTCAACGAACCCTCCGTCATCCTGGCCGACGAGCCCTCGGGCAGTCTCGACACGCAGAACAAAGCCGAACTGCACCAGCTCTTCTTCGACCTGCGCGACAAATACGGCATGACCTTCGTCATCGTGACCCACGATGAGAACCTCGCCCAGATCACCGACCGCACCATCCGGCTGAAAGACGGAGTCATCATCGGTGAAGAGCAAGTGCAGAAAACCAAGGTGGAGGAAACAATCTGACACCTCAATTGATTATTCACCCCATAAGAAAAGATTATTCACCCCAAAGAAACAACAATATCATGGAAACCATCCGATTAGGAGATTACAACCGGTTGCGCGTCGTCAAAGAAGTGGATTTCGGAGTCTATCTTGATGGCTTCGACGAGGGAGAAATCCTGCTCCCCACCAGATATGTGCCCAAAGGGCTGAAACCCGGCGACGAACTCGAAGTCTTCATCTATCTCGACCAGGACGAGCGGCTGATCGCCACCACCGAGCGCCCGCTGGTCAAAGTGGGAGAGTTCGCATGCCTGGAGGTGTCGTGGGTCAACCAGTATGGCGCATTCCTCAACTGGGGACTGATGAAAGACCTCTTCTGTCCGTTCAGCGAACAAAAGAAAAAGATGGAACTCGGGAGCTACCACATGGTGCATGTGCACATCGATGAGGAGAGCTACCGCATTGTGGCCTCCGCCAAGGTGGAGCGCTACCTGAGCAAGGACATCGCCCCCTACCGCCACAACGAGGCTGTCGACCTGATCATCTGGCAACGGACCGACATGGGCTACAAGGTGATCATCGACAACACCTACCAAGGACTGGTCTACAGCAACCAGATCTTCCGCCCGGTACATCCCGGCGAGAGGATGAGGGGATATATCGACCAAGTGAGGGGCGACGGCAAGATTGACGTCATGCTCCAGCCCTCAGGCCATCAACAGGCCATCGACTTCGCCGATGAACTCACCGACTACCTCATCGCCCACGGGGGAAAATGCCCCTACGGCGACAAGACTGACCCCGAGACCATCAAAAAGGTCTTCGGAGTGAGCAAGAAAACTTTCAAGCGGGGTATCGGCGACCTCTACCGCCGTCATATCATCACCATCGAGGATGACGGCATCCAACTGACCCATCCCCTAAAGTAGGTCAAGACACCATGTCCAGCGTTGTTCCCAAAAAGACAACAAACTATTTTTTCCTGCTAATATATTTGGAAGAGAAGAAAATAATGCCTACTTTTGCGGCCGAAACACACCCCGACCCATTATGGCAATATAACGCCCTCTTTGAGAGTTAATGCCATATCTATCCGACAGAGGGCATAATGGGGGCATCTCGTGAGAGATGTCCCCTCTTTTTGGTTCAAAAAAATAGCGTTTTATTTTGCTTTTCGCTCGCCTTGCGCTACCTTTGGGCCGAGCCGAACGTAGGCGGCGGCTCGGAAAAGAAAATAATTCTTCGATTTATTTTGCTTTTCGCTCGCCTTGCACTACCTTTGGGCCGAGCCGAACGTAGGCGGCGGCTCGGAAAAGAAAATAATTCTCCGATTTATTTTGCTTTTCGCTCGCCTTGCACTACCTTTGAACTTCGTCGAACGTAGGCGGCGGCTCGGAAAAGAAAATAATTCTTCGATTTATTTTGCT
>CACYQD010000040.1 GCA_902776475.1 uncultured Prevotellaceae bacterium
ACTATGAAACATGCCTGTGACATCTTCGTTGCCAAATACCTCCCAGGTGTCGTAGTTGAGAATGCCTTCAGCGAAATTCTCCGCCATAGGTAGGTCGTGCGGCGTGCCGACCAACCAGTAGGTGTATGAATCTGCGGAAACATTGGTGGATTTCTCTCCATTGATGGTCTTCACAGCGAAATATCTGTAGCCCTGCTCGCCTTCATCGACGGCATAATCAAAGGTGCCTGTCGTTTCTCCGATTACAGACCCCACGGTCTCTTCCTCTATAAAGACGACGCCCAATGATGTTGATTCGGTCCTCACACGAAGAACAGTATACTGCACGTTGGCTGTGTTGATATACCCGCCCTTTTCGCCTTTCACCTCGTCCCAGGCAAACGTGATGGTGCTGGCTGTGGTTGCCTTCACTTGCAGGTTGGTGACATCGAGCATGACATCCTGACCAACGTATGCGCTGACCTTCTCAGACTGCTCCCCTTTGCCAGACTCATTGAAAGCCACGAGGTAATAGGTGTAGGTCTTGCCATCCTCTACATGGGTGTCTTTCCATGTCTGGGCAGAACCGACAGACACACCTGTTATCGTATGAACCAATTCATTGTCGCGGAAAATCTTGACATCAAGCGCACCTGATAGGGGTGAACCATCGATAGCCAGTGCAGGCGCTGTAAAGGCCAGGTTGACCTCCAGCGCTCCCTGTGCTCCTGGCGTGGCGGTGAGGTCGCTGATGGCTGCAGGAGAGGTTGGTTCGGCTCCGTACTCAATGGTCAGGGTGTTGGCTGTCAGAACCAGCCCATTGGCATCAGATAGGGCGTGGATGGCAATGTAGTATTTGCCATCTTCATCTACAAAGAACGATCCCTCAAAAACATCGGGGACAGTGTTGGTTATGGTGGTTTGGGGTATGACAGTCCGGGTGAGACCCTCTACCGTGGCCTCCTTGCCGATTTTTATTTCAAATATCTCAGGATTTTGAGATAAGGCAGCGTTGGCGCTTAAAAAAAGGTCGTATTTCTTTCCAGCCTTTAAATTGAATGGCAGGGTTATCAGGTAGTCGTCGGCTGCGTTTGAATTGTTGGCCTCGTAATATGTTCCTGCATTGGAGCCCCATTGCCATGTTACGCCATCATGGTTGTTGTCGATAATCTTCAACAAATCCATTAGATTCTCTGAGAAGTCTAAGGTGTAGGGAACGTCCAAAGGGGCGCTGATCAGAATCTCCACCAGCTCGCTCTTCTCACCGGGGTCATCTGCATCGTAAGGTATCACCTGATAGGTGTGTTTGCCTACTTTGGGGACGATATCTTCAATGTGCTGTTCTGTACCTGGTGCTATATCCTCGATGGTGATGGCAGGCTCTCCATCCCGCAGAATGACTATCTTGGCAATGTTGGATGTGAGTTTGTTGCCATTGATGGCTGTTGTGGGAGCCTTGAAACGGATGTTGACCTTATTCTCGTCAGGTATCTGGGTGACAAGCAAATCTATGACAGCCGCTGGGGCAGTGGGGGAAGCGCCTTTTTCAACGAGGAAATTGGCAACCGTCAAATTCCACATGCCGGCATCGCTGATGGCATGGATGCCGAAATGGTAGTAGCCTGTCTGGGCAACGGATATGTTCTCTTGCTCGTAAGTGACCAGTGCAGTATTCTCAACCGTTGTCTCATCCATTACGCTCTGGGTCATGCCTGAAACCGTTGGAGCCGTGCCAATCTTCACTTCAAATTTCTCAGGATAGTGAGGAGCATTGCACATGGCATCGATGGCAAAGTGGTAGAATTTGCCAGCCTCCAACTACATGGCATCGATGGCAAAGTGGTAGAATTTGCCAGCCTCCAACTTGATGGCGGGGGATATCAGCCAGTCATCGGCTGCTTCCATGCCATTGCTGTATAAGACGGAATGGTTATATTCACTCCATATCCATGTCGTGTTGTCTCCGTTGTTGTCGATGACAATGAACTCTCTAAACAAATCAAACGTGTTGAGCGCATTTTTGTAAGGCAGCACATCGATGGTGACAGGCAACCCATCGCCATGGCGTGTCTTGGCTTTTTTCAGATGAACAGCCTTTCGAGGTCCGGAAACCATCTCTTTGATGTTGGTCTTGACCTGTTTATTGACGAATGTTTGTGCTTGAATAGGTATGGCAAACAACATGGCCGCCAACATGAAAATCAAAGATGTTGTTTTCTTGTTCATAACGAGATAGTTGATGATAATTAGGGATTGGTAAGAAAGAATGATGTTAAGTTAATGTTCTTTTTCTTATAATACCAAGATTTGAAAAAACTTGTATGCAGGACTCTGCATTTTTTCATTGTGTATCATGTTTGTCAACTATTTCCTCATGCACCTGTGCGATGATGAAGGAAAAATGCTTGAATAAGAATAACCCAAATGCAATCAAAAAAGTTGCATTTGGGTTATTTCACATATATCGCATTTTTCAAAATCCCGTTTCCAAAAACTTGCTATTGGGGAGTGGTGATCATGTTCCATCCGCCGCCGGGGGCGAGGTGCACCTTGAGTACATCACCTTGGCTCACTGTCTTGATGCTGCGCTTGTAGTCGGTGGCATCCCTGTCGGCATTGATGCCGTCGGCGAAAATCTCGGCTTGATGTCTGCCAGCTGACAGCATCGACAGGTCGATGCTGAGGTCACGGGCCTGCCAGTTGGTCATCGCTGAGAGATACCATTTGCTGCCCTTGCGTTTGGCGATCACGGTGTATTCGCCCATCTTTCCGTCCAAAGCCAATACTTCATCGAAGACGGTGGGTATCTGGGCGATGTAATCCGTGGTTTCCTGCTCCTTCATGTATTTGGAGGGGGAGTCGGCCAACATCTGCAAAGGCGCGTTGTATGTGATATACATGGCTACCTGATGGGCACGGGTGCCTTGACTCATGGGATGGTCGTTGTTGCCGAAGAACTGGGCCCTGGTGGCATTTGACATGGCTCCAGGGGTGTAGTCCAGCGGTCCTACAAGCATGCGCAGGTAGGGGATGATGACATCGTAGCGGGGATGATCATAGAGCGGTCCGTTGGCGTCGCGTGGTTCCCACTTGCAGTTCTCCAGTCCCATCACACCTTCGAAATTCACGATGTTGGGATAGGCGTATTGGATGCCGGTGGGACGGAAACCGTGCAGGTCAAGCAAGAGATGGTTGCGGGCAGCGCAATCAGCGATTTGCCAGATGGAGCGGATGACAACTTGATCGTCGCGGTCGAAGAAATCGACCTTGAATCCGGCGATTCCCATGTCGGCGTAGTGCTTGAAATCTTGCTCCGTGTTCCTGATGCTGTTGCGCCAGCTCGACCACAGGATGATGCCCACGTTGCGCTGCTTGGCATAGGGGATAAGCACGGAAAGGTCAATCTCTGGATTGAGTTTCTCTGTCAGTGATTCCTCACTGCTCCATCCCTCGTCGATGATGATATACTCCAGGTGGTTCTTGGAGGCGAAATCGATGTAATACTTGTAGGTGTCGGTGTTCATGCCTGCCCTGAAATCAACGCCTGTGAGCATGGTCGCGTTCCACCAGTCCCAGGCCACTTTGCCCGGACGTATCCATGAGGTGTCGGTGAGGCGGCACGCAGGACCATATCTGCGGGCAATGTCGCTGTTGAGCAATTCTTTGTCATTCTCGGTGACTGCCACGATGCGCCAGGGGGTCCGGGTGGCCTTCGCAATGTAGTTGGCGCGCTCCGTGGGAATGAGATTCAGTCTGGCATGCCCGCTGTTGATTTCTTTCAGGGGATAGGGGGCAAATTCTGCCTGAAGACCATGGGGACCGGCCTTTTTGAGAAACATTCCCGGATAGTCGGTGACATCAGCGTCGAGCACCACGGCCAGTTTGCCTTGTGGCAAGCGCACGGCCAGGGGGTTGGTGGCCAGCGAGTCGGCAAACATCTTCGACAGTGGCTGTTCGTCATAGTAACTCTCGAAGGAATAGCACCAGCGCTCTCCCGAACGGTTGTTGTTGACGTAGGGGATGAAGGCTGGATAGTCTTCTGCGAAACGGAACTCGGCGGTCTCGTTGTTGATCGTCACGGCCTTCTTGCCTTTGACGGTGATGCGGTAGGCTGCCACATCATTGTCGGCACGGAATTCCACGGCATACTGCGCGTTGCTCAGCAGGGCTGCGTTGCCCTTCACTTTTCCTTTCATCCGCGACAGGGCTCCGTTGATGCCGATTTCGGATGCTGCAAGCACGGATGTGCCGCCATGGCTCACCTCCCAGGTCAACCGTTGTTGTTCGGCGTGGACGACGATTTGCATTTTCCCATTTGGCGAAATGACTGTCAGGTCGCTTGCCTGTACTGCAACGACGGGCAAAAGGAGAAGGGTCAGAAAGAGTTTTCTCATAAGATTTCCTGGTTTTTGATCATGCTTTTGGTGAATGTTTGACTGAAGTTTTTGCATCTGTCTACACTCCTAAACGACCAGACTCCTACACTCCTTTCCACTTGAGTGGAGGATTTGATCATGGTTTTGCGGAGATGTATTTATTTGATCATGGTCTTCTTGTTGCCGATGATGTAGATGCCCTTGGGGAGAGTGTTCAGGTCATTGGCTTCGGGGCGTATCCGACGGCCGTCGAGGGTATAGATCTCTTGCGACGAACGTGAGGGGGCATTGATGTCGCGGATGTCGGTGGTGCCTCCGTAGAGGGTCATGTTGAGCACGGCTTGGGCATCCTTGACCACGAAATTGGCAGCTTTGGTGACCGGTGTGGGCAGGTTGACGCTGTGTGTCACGAAGGCGCCGCCGGAGCGGGAGGGCAGGACATAGTCGTTGCTGGAGAAGATGTTGTCGCCAAACCGCTCGATATAGGCCGTGCTGCTGTCATCGTTGCTGTATCCCGTGAAGTCAACCTTGGTGATGGTGATCCCGTCGGGGATATTGATCTTGTAGGTGGTGTTGCGGGAGTACTTGATGCCTTTCATGCCGCAGCCGGAACCTTCGGAGTAAGCCTTGCCTGAGACGGTGATGCTGAAACCGTTGCTGAACGTCCAGTCACCGTTGGAGGTGTTGGGTGAGATCTCGTAGGAGGGGGACTGTGGGTTCTCTCCGCTTTCGATGATGCTGCCGCTTTGCACACCGCCTTCGTACTGTGCAATGGTGATGTCGGCCACCAGTGAGTTGAGATAGTTCTCAAGGTTGGTGTAGCCGTCGCTGCCCACAGTCTTGCCGTCACTGATGTCATTGGGATTGAGGCCATGGGCGGTTTCCCATTCGTCGGGCATGCCGTCGCCATCGGTGTCAGCGGGTGCTGCCGCAGTGTTGAGGGTGGGCCAGGCGCTCCAGTTCTCGTCTGCGCCTTCGGGCTTGTTGTCTTGTTGCGAGTCAATGATGCCCTTGTGGTTGCCGGGTCCTGTGAAGGTGGCAAGGCCGTTGCGGGTGTCGTTGACCATGAGGTCGTCGAAACTGTCGCGGTGCAGGGAGGCTCCGGCGTATGCCAGCACCTTCTCATAGGCCATTTCTGCGGTATGGGTGGTGGTGAGGATATAGTCGATAGGGGCGGTGAGTTTGATGGAGTCCTTCACGTCCTGGTTGTAGAGTCCGTCATTGTTGTCGGCAGTGATCTGGTTGTACATGCCCCAGGTCCAGTTGTCCCTGGTCACGTCGCTGTGGCGGGAGTTGACGTTGCCGTCGACATAGTATTTGCCCCAGATATGGAGGGTGGGGGCATAGTCGGGATAGGAGGCGACATAAGAGGATGTGCGGATGTTGACAGCGGCGATGCGCTTCTGTTTGGTCGAACCGATCTGCAATGTGCCGGGACCGGGTTTGTAGTAGTTGTTGACGATGTTCACCTTCATGGCCTCTCCGCCATAACAGCCGTTGCCACAGTAATTGTAGAACACGTTGTTGCGCATGTCCATGCGCTCATCGAGCTGGGTGGTGTAGCGCGGGCCGAGACGGGGAACGCGGCTCTCGTGATGGGCCATCAGGTTGTGATGGAAGGACGCACCGCTGCCACCCCAGTTGCCTCCATAGCCGTGACTGCCTTTGGAGTGGCCGGCGTCCTGGAGACTCTGGGCCACCAGGCACCATTGCACGGTGGTGTTCTTGTTGCCGTAGATGGAGAGACATTCGTCGATGCTCCAGCTCACCGAACAGTGGTCGACGATGATGTCCGACTGGTCGAAACCGCCGAAACCGTCCCATCCGTCGGCACCGTTGACGGTCACATTGTTGTTGCCCAGACGGAAACGGATGTAGCGCACGATGACGTTGTTGGTCTTGATCTGCACCGGATAGTCGGCCACGCAGATGCCGTCGCCGGGAGCGGTCTGGCCGGCGATGGTGACATTGGCCTTGCTGATATTGAGGGCTGACTTGAGGTGGATGGTGCCCGACACGTCGAAGACGATGGTCTTGGCTCCATTTTGGTTGAGTGCCCAGCGCAGCGAACCTGTGCCGCTGTCGTCGAGGTTGGTCACATGATACACGCTTCCTCCGCGGCCGCCGGTGACATAGCGTCCGAAGCCCTCGGCTCCAGGGAAGGCGGGTGTCTTTTCTTGTGCTGCGCCGGTTAGGGTCGAGGCCAGCACAGTCAAGGCAAATAGTAATGGTTTGATTCGTCTCATGATAATGGTCTTGCTGTGTGGTTTTCAACCATCAGGCACGCAACCTGCTGAGAGGTGCGTGCCTGAATGGTGTGGATGAATAGATGGGGATCAATACCAGCGTGGGTCGCCGGGAGTGGGCTTCGTGCCGCCCAACTCGTCGGTGATGATCTGGAAATTGCTCTCCATGGCATTCTTGAATGTCTGTGCAGTGTTCGACGATAGGGTCGTTCCGGGGAAGGCGGCCTTCGGTGCCGGGTCTTCTTCGGAGGTTGGTTGCCAGAGCAGGTCGCTGGTGAAATACAGCTCATCGCACTCGGGCTGCAAGTCTCCGCTCCAACCGGTGATGCCGGTGGTGGCAAGTTCTCCTTCAGCCTTGCTGCGGCCGGCCTGGCCGATGAGACAGTTCTTGAAGGTGAACTTGTCCTTGAATGCTGCCCAGTTGCTTGACTTGAAGTCGAAGAAAGGCTTCGTGTCTGCCACGGTGAAGACGAAGGTGCAGTTCTCCACCACCAGTGAGTTGGGCTGGAGGCCCTTCGTGCCCACGCAGATCTTCTCAGCGTTGGAGACGGTGGTGTTGGTGATCTTCACGTTCTGGATGTCGGCCTTGGCATTGTCGGCATTGGTGATGCCGTAACCGCTGATGGAGTCGATGATGCAGTTGTTGATGATCACGTTCTGGATGGAGGCTGCGGTCTGGATACGGCAGATGCCGCGCTTGTACTTGATGCTGCAGTTGTGGAACTCCAGGTTGCCGATGTTGCCGTCCGACTGATTGAGGTTGAACACGTAGGTGGCGCCGTAGTGATTGTCGGTGCGGGGCTTGTTCTCCGTGTCGGTGAGGGCAATCTTGTCGAAGATCACACCGCCGACCGTGGAACCGCCAGCCACGCGGAAGTTGCCTTCAACACCCATCTGGGCTTCACCGGCGAGGCTGAGGCCTGTCACGAAAGTGATGGTGCCGGTGGTGGCTGGCAACTCGATCGTGGAGATGCGGTATCTGGTGCCGCCCTCCAGTACGATGGTGATGTCCTTGTCCTGATATTGGGTCTTGATCAGCGAGTCGAGGGTGTTGGCGAACGAGGATCCGCTGCCCACGGAGAACCATTTCCATGCGGTGTTGGCGTCAAGGCCGCGCAGGTCAACCACCTCTCCGGAGAATTTCTCGGAAGCTGCTGTGGTGAAGCGCTTCTTGCCCTTGTAGTCGCTGCCCGAATAGGCTTCCACGCGGTAGGTGGTGCGGGGCTCAAGGTTCTCAACGATCTTCTGGGCTGCGATGTTGTCATCTAAGCTCAATGGCAACTCTGCCACGAGGGAGTCGTTGCTGTCTTTATAGACCATCAGCCTGTCGTAGTTGACACCCTCTGCCCATCGTACGCGGGCGGCGATGTCGATGATGTCGGTGGCCGACAGATTGGAGAGGCTGGTAGGATAGTCGAGCGAGGTGGTCGTCAGGGTGAAGGGCTTGGAGCTCAACCCTGAGACGGTGTTCGCCGAACTGATGGTGATGTTGTATTCCCGGTCATACTGAAGCTTGTCGAAACGGTAGAAGGTGGTGTCGGTGCTCACCTCACGGGTGTCGCTGCCATCGTTGGCTTCAATCTTCACGATATATTGATTGGCTGTCTTGAAGTTGTCCCAGTTGACAATCATGTAGGGGATGTTGTTCTCGTCAAGGCCATGTGAAATGTTGTCACTGTCGATGACTGGACGGAAGAGACCGTCGGCAGCGGGAAGATCATCATCGCTACAACTGGCAAGGAATCCCAAACCTGCGGTCACTGCCATAAACAGCAGCATGGATTTGAATATCTTTTTCATGTTGTATCTTCAATATTAATAGTTTTCTTTTTGGATAACTGCAACGATGGCATTCACACCTTCGCCAGTCTGGTTGCTCAGGATGCCATAACCGTCATTGTTGAGCACGGCACTGGAGTTGAGGTTGGTGATGCTGATGGGCAGGAGGAAGGGCACGTTGCCGTCGCCTTTCAGAGCACCGTTGGCATAGCCACGATAGATGCGGGTGGCGTAGTCGCTGGCTTGATAGGAGTCGGTACGGGTCACACCGGAGGGCTGGTTGCTCTCTACGGTGAAGACAACCTGTGCAGGGGCAGTGCCCAGCGTGTAGGTGGTCACACCGGTCGTGGCATCCTTGGACTTGGTGCAGGAAGCGTATTCGGTGCCGTTGTAGGTATAGGTTGACACGCGCTTGATGAGCTGGGTGCCCCAGCGGCTGCGATAGGTGCTGGTTCCTACAACCTCCTCACTCACCCAACCGTTGGCTTCCATCGTGGCGTCATCATCCACCGGACGGTATTTCTGGTCATACCACACGATGTCGGCCTTGGTGTTGGTGGCACCAACACGCTTGAACCACATCTTGTCGGCATACTTCGCGTAATTGGCTGCTTCAGGATAGGCGGCCTTCACCTCGTCGAGGGCCAGCAGCTCCTCGTTGGTGGAGATACCCCAGCAAAGCATCGTGCGCATGGCCTGCTCAATCTTCTGGGCATAGATGTTCCAGCGGATGAGGTCGAAACGACGCAGACCTTCGCCGCCAAACTCCCATGCACGCTCATCGACGATGGCATTGAAGAAGGCTTCCTTCGTCGTGAGGTTGGCCACATAGTTGTTCACGTCATCGGTGTAGGTCGGACTGTTCTTGAATGCGCGTGCGCGGACTTTGGCGAGGGCTTCCTTGGCGAGGGCGGTAGGACCGTTGAGCTCGTTCTCTGCCTCAGCCAGCATCAGCAACACGTCGGAGTAGCGCATCAGAGGATAGTTGATGCCCGTACCCTTGGATGAGCTGGATCCCAGGTTCTTGGTGGCGAGGGCGCGGTCCCATTTGCCGATACCCATGCCTGTGCATTCTGTGGGATAGACGATGTCGTTCTGGTGCTGCCACTTAGCACAGGTCACGTCGCGGCGCTGGTCATTGTCAGCAAAGGAGAGGTAGTAGGAGGGGGTAAGACCGACCTGGTTGGTCGTCGTACCGTTCTTGCAGGCGCCACTGTTGGTGACACCGATGCTCCATCCCACATCTCCACCCATCGACTCCACAAATGCCACCTCATAGAGGATTTCGGCATTGTTCTCGGTCATGTAGGCGTTCTCATTGGCAAACGGGGTGTAGAAGTCGTCATACAGGTTGCGGGGCTTCAGGTTGATGAGCTTCTGGCAGTAGTCCTTGGCCATCTGCACATACTCATTGTGGGTGTGGGCGGTGACGGACTGTCCGCTGAGGTTGGTGTAGGTGACACTCAGACTGTCGGCATTCACGTCCAGATAGTCGTCGGCGCGCTTCATCTGACCGTCGATGGTCTTGGCGTAGCCGGCGCGGAACAGGGCCAGACGGGCAATCATGCCGATGGCGAAGTCGCGGTTCATGCGCTCAATGCCGCCGCTGTTGGCATCGGAGAATTTCATGTTGGGCTCGATGTCAACCAGTTCCTGGAGGATACGGCTGTAGACGGAGAATTTGTCGGCGCGGGGCTTGTCAAGGTTGCCACCCCATTTTGAGGCCGTGTTGTAGTAGGGCACGTCACCCCAGAAGCCACACATCAGATAATAGCGGTAGGCCTTGATACAAACGGCCTCGCCCTTCATCTGCTGCATGTTGGCGTTGGAACCGATCGAACTGGCGTTGATGCCGTCGATGACCTGGTTGGCGCGGTCGATGGCCTGCAGGTTGTGGTTCCACATGTTGGTCATGTCATTGAAACCGGTGATGGCTGATGACTGCAGCGACCATACGGCGCGGCGGTCACTGCTCGGCACACCGGCACTGGGTGCGCTGGCCTCCACGTCGGTGTTCTGCATATAGACACCGCACATACGTGAGGTGTAGGAGTCCTGTCCGAACAGGTTGTATGCGCCATAGAGGGCCTGAAGGGTATATTCCTCGCTGGCATAAACCGTGGCGTCGTCAGTCTGTGAGGGGGAACTCACGTCAAGCATGTCGCTGCATGATGTCAGTGCCAACGTCCCCATGGCTGTGATAGCGATATATTTGATATTCAGTTTCATATTCTTGAAATCTCTTTTTATACTTGATAGGATGGTTGCTTATAATGTCACATTCAGACCAAAGGTGAAGGCGCGGCTCTTGGGATAAGAGGAGTAGTCGATGCCCGGGGTGAGGCCGGAGTAGCTGCTGTTGCGCACGTAGGAACTCACTTCTGGGTCGTAGCCGGTGTATTTGGTGAGACAGAACAGGTTGGCGCCGGTCACATAGACGCGGAGGCGCTGGATGCCTGCTTTCTTGGTGATATTGCTTGGAAGGGTGTAACCGATGGTCACGCTCTGCAGACGGAGGAAGGAGGCGTCCTCGATGGCCCACTCTGTTGGCATGACGACTGCACTGCCGAAGGAGTAGGGGCTCCAGTATTCCTTGGCGGGCTGGCCGTTGCCGCCCTCGTTGAAGAATGCGAGGTCCTCAAGGCTGGTGAGCAGCGTGCCGGTCTCCGGGTTCATGTAGGAGTAGCTGTTGCCCTGGCGCATGAAATTGAGCATGTTGGGGTAGGTACCCGAACGGTATTGCTGTGAGGCTGCGATCTTGTTGGCATTGTAGATGTCGTTGCCCACCGTGAAGGTGAAGTTGGCTGAGAAATCGAAGTCATACAGTGTGCCGCTCAGTCCGAAACCGCCGGAGAAATCAGCGTTGGTGTCGCCGATGACGGTGATATCGTTGGCATCGACCACGCCGTCGGGCTGACCGTTAGGTCCGCTGACATCCTGCAGTTTGATGGTACCGGGACGCAGGCCGATGGCACCGCCGAACAAGGAACAGGTGGGTACACCGTCTTTCAGCTTGTAGGTGCCGGTGGCGGAGTCATAGCTCTCAAAGTCGTTGGTGGTATAGTAACCGGCGTTCTTCCAACCGTAGATGAGGCCGATGGGGTCGCCCACGCGGACGATGTAGTCCTGCTGGTTGCGGTTGTCGGTGCCTGCCCAGCCTGAGGCGAAGGTCATCTGGTCCAGACCGCTGGCGATCTTCTCCACATTGGATTTGTCGAAGCCGATGTTGAAGTTGGCGTTCAGCGAGAAGTTCTTCTTCTGCAGGATCACGGCGTTGAGGTTGACCTCAAAACCCTTGTTGCTGGTCTCAGCGCAGTTCTCCCAGACGGAGGTGTAGCCGGCTGCGGAGATGTCGTGGTTGATGAGCAGGTCGGTGGTGTTGTTCCAGTAGTACTCCAAACTACCGCTCAGACGCTCATGGAACAAGCCGAAGTCCAAACCGATGTTGCGGGTGGTGCGTTTCTCCCAGGTGATGTTGGGGTTGGCCAGCACGGAGGTGGCGGAGAGGTCGGTGTTGGCGGTCTCACCCACACCATAGCGCTTGCTGCCGCTGTTGAGGTTGTAGAGCTGCTGGAAGGTGTTGTTGCCGATACGGTTGTTACCTACCTTACCATAGGAGAGACGGAGCTTCAGGTTGGAGAGCCAGCTCTTGGCTTTCTCCATGAAGGGCTCCTCGATGATACGCCAGGAGGCTGCTGCGGCGGGGAAGAAGCCCCACTGGTGACCATGGGCGAACTTCGAACTGCCGTCCTCACGGAAGGTGAGGGTAAGCAGGTAACGGTCCATGAAGTCGTAGTTGATACGGCCGAAGATGGAGAACAGTCTCACGTCGGCTGCCACGGTGCTCTCTGCTCTGAGGATGGCTCCTTCTCCCTGCTGGGCGAATTTGGCGAACACATCGTCGGGCGACATCGACTTGCTGTAGCGCGTACCATACATATAGTTCTGGTCGCTCATCTGGTTGCGGTATTCCTGACCCACCATGACATTGAGGTGATGCACCTTGTTGAATTTGTTGTCGTAGCTCAGGTTGAAACTCTCGCGGATGGTGCGGACATTGTTCTTCGTCCAGTCGGCCAGTGGCATACCACCTACGTAGGATGCCTGGTTGGTGGTGTGACCCCACCAGTTCTTGGTCTCGTTGAACTGATACTCATAACCTCCTTCGATGTGGGCTTTCAACTCCTTGATGATGGTCCAGTCGAGGGCGGCGTTGAAACCAAACTTGCGGTTGTTGCGCTTGCGCCAGTATTTCTTGGCCTGTTCGGCAAGGGTCATCTGGCTGTCACGCCATTCCTCGATCTCGTCATCACTCATCTTCGAGAAGTCGGGCTCCACATATTCCGAGAGACCCTTTGTGGCCACGGAGGTGAGGGCTTGAGAAGTACGGATCTTGTAAGTGCCGCCCTGGGTTCCCTGACCGTTGACAAGCTGGTCGGTCACATTGGCTTTCAAGTTGAATTTCAGGTTCTTGCTGATGTCATGGTTCAACTTGAACATGAAAGCATAACGGCTGTAGTCATTGTCGGGCATCAGACCACCGTTGTAGTCGTAGGTGCCGCTGAGTGAGAACTTGGTCTTGTCGGTACCGCCGGTGATGCTGAGGTTGTGGCTCTGCGACAGCACGTTGGCACCAAACATGTCTTCCTGCCAGTCGATGGCTTCCACACTCTTGTAAAGATAGAGGTCGTCATAGACACCAAACTGCTTGTAGAAGGAGTTGAGGTTGCTGGTGCCGCGGATGAGGGCATACTCATAATTCGACATCACATAGTCGTAGGTGTCCATCGGGTCCAGGCGCTTCGACACGGTCTTCGTCTGCAGGAATCCATTGTAGGAAATCTGGGTCTTGCCGCTCTTGGCGTTCTTGGTTGTGATGAGGATGACACCATTGGCGCCCTGAGAACCGTAGATGGCGGTCGAGGAGGCGTCTTTCAGCACTGTGATGTCCTCGATGTCGTTGGGGGAGATGTCGCTGATGGTCTCCGTCTGGAAACCGTCAACCACATAGAGAGGGCTGTTGTCACCGGTGATAGAACCGCCGCCACGCACGCGGATCAGGATTTCTGCATCGGGAGAACCGTCGGTGGTCGTCACATGCACACCGGCCATCTTACCGGAAAGGGCTTCCGACACGTTGGGCACGGGCACTTTCACAAGGTCTTGACCCTTGACGGTTGACACTGAACCCGTGAGGTCTTTCTTACGGGCAGTTCCATAGCCGATCACCACCACGTCGTTGAGGGTAGAGGCTTCGTCTTCAAGCACGATGTTGAATTCGGTCTTTCCTGCAAGTTCCACCGTCTGCGTCTTCATGCCGATGTAGCTGATGGTGATGGACTTGCCTTTCACATTCTGCAAGGTGAAGTTACCGTCAAGGTCGGTGATGACGCCATTCTGGGTGCCTGTCTCCATAATCGTGGCACCAATGATGGGCTCGCCTGTGTTGTCGGTCACATTACCTTTGATAGTCTGCGCTGAGATGTTGCCTGCCAACAGGGCAAGGACGAACAGTAGCGCCAATCTAAAGAATTTTAATTTACCAGACATAGATTTTATTTTAGGTTGATTGAAAAATCTTGATTTAGAAGGCTTGCTTAAGCAGTAGTTTGATTTGTTTTGATTGTTAGATAGTCTTATATTATGCAAAGATAAGTAAAAAAAGTAATAAATCAGCATTTTTGTCTTAATTTGTGTGATTTTTAAGATAAAAGTGCTGTTTTAACAATTCCTCCACTTATTTTTTGGGGGAGGAGATAGGTTAATTACTAACTTTCAAGTTGAAAGGAGTCTAGTATTGCCTAAACTCCCAGAATCTCCCAGCATCTCCCAGAATCTCCCAAAACCTCCCAGAAATTCCCAGAATCCCCCATATACTTGCTCAAATGCGACACTTGTGCCAATAAAAAGCCCGTTTCCAATCAAGGGAAACGGGCTGTGTGGCTGGAGAAAGTGTAGAGACGTCACATTGTGGCGTCTCGTGATGACTTCTCTTATTTCCGGATGACTACTTTTATTTCCGGATGTGCTTCTTTCCGTTTTGCAGGATGATTCCCTGATAGTGGGTACCTGCTTTCTGTCCGCTGATGGTGTATGCGGGCGAGTCGGCGGTGCCTTGGCCGCTGATGGTCTCGCTGATGCCGTCGGTGCCGGTGAGCGATGCCTTGCAACCGATGGATTTGAATTCGGTGTCGGTGAAGAGGATGTTGCTGATGGCGATCTCCTGGGGCTCTCCGCCGGTGATTAGGTCAAACAGCGCATTTCCGCTGCGGAATGGCAGTCCGCAAAGATTATAGACCACCACCTGGTAGCGCCCGTGTCCGAGCGGGGAAAGAATGGCCTGATGGCCGTTGCTGCCCTCTTCTCTCATCCTGATGTCTTTCAGCGTACAGGTCTCAGGCAACTGCACGGTCATCTGCATGGCTGTGAGGTTGCGGTTGTCGTCGAGGTGGACGGTGAAGGTGTCGGCCGAGGTGGGTGCCACGGCGATTTCAGCAGGCTGCTCGTCCTCTGAGGGCTGCGGATTGCCCGTCGACTGGTTGAGGATGAGCTGCACGATGCGCATTACGTCGGTCACATCAATCCGATTGTTGTAGTCAAGGTCGGCGAACTCCCTCAGGAAGTTCTGTGGCTCAAAGCCCAAAATGTAGTTCACCACCTGCATCACGTCAGACACATTGATGCTGTTGTCGCCGTTGACGTCGCCCATGTCAAATTTCCTGACTTTGATCTTGCTGGTGAAGGGGAGGGGCAGTACGCCGATGATGTTGCCGCGGTCGATAGTGCTGATGGAGATGTCGGAGAAACTGGCATCATATTCTCCGGGTTCCACATCCTCGTCACACATGATGCCGATCTGCATGATGGTGCCGTCATGTCCGGCAATGGGTGCCATGCTCATCGACATCACCAGAATCAGGTAGCTGCCGTCTGCCTGTTGGGTGCAGTACACGGTCTGGTTGGCGATGCGGCTGGATTTCGTGATGTCATATTCCTCATCAGTCTCCCTGATCGTGATGCCTTCTGGCAGTGTCAGACGGAACTGCAAACCGATGACATTGTCGTTGTTGCGCAACTTGATGGTCAACTGGCCTCCCTGGGCTTTGGTAAACGTGGTGTCGGCGCAGGTGATGTAGTCGTTCTCCTTCAACTCCTCGATGGTGAGGGTACTCCATTCCTTCGCTTCCTGATAGGCGGCTTTCGCACCGTTGGGCACATACAGGGTGGGGTGGATGTCCAGGAAAGCATCATCACCGCAGGTGGCGGGCTCTGGATTGCTGGCGATCATGGTGGTCATTTTCGTGCAACCGGAGAAAGCCAGACTGCCGATCCTGTTGAGATTTTGGGGGAGGGTGATCTTCTGCAGGTTGACATTGTCGAGGAACACCCGTTCTCCGATGGTGTAGAGGGTGGAGGGGAGTGTCACTTCCTTCAGGTTGGTGCATGCCTCAAAAGCTCCGTTGTAGATATGTACTACATTTTCGGGTATCTGGATTTTGGTGAGGGCCGTACAACCATAGAAGGCATTGCTGCCGATGTTGGTCACGGTCTGGGGAATCACGGTGTTCTGGCAGCCCAGCACGAGGGAATTGGTTCCTGTCTCGATGATGGCATGGCAATTTTCACGGGAGTCGAACGTGTTGTTGCCTGCTTTCACATAGATGCGGTTGATGTTGGAGCACCCGATGAAGGCATCGCTTTCGATGACATTCACGCCCTCGGGAATGATCAGGGAGAGCAGATTGCTGCATCCAGCAAACGCTTCGTCCTTGATTTCGTTGATGGAGGGCGGCATCTCTACAGCGGTCAGTGCGGTGCATCCTGCGAAAGCCTTGGGACCGATGCTCTTGAGCCCTCTGAAGTATTGAAGTTCGTTGAACTGCTTCACCTCGGTATTTCCAGTGAAGGCATCGTCAAGACTGAGCACGACGCTGGCTTCCTCATAGCTGAGTTCTCCGTCTTCATCGCTGTCCCAATTGGCGATGCAGATCGCTTTGGCTGCGTCATCGGTGAAGGGGATGAAGTCATCGGGCTTGAGTTTGGGATGCAGGCCTATGATGGCATGCTGGTTGAGAGAATAGCTGTATGTGGTGGCGCTGTTCTCTCCGTTGGGATTGAGGACTGACAACTTGAAATAACCGTCGCAGTCACCGCCCCATCCCCAGTTGATGTGGTAGAACTCATTGCCGTCATAACCGTCGCAGATGAAGCAATGGCCGCCAGAACCGGAGAATCCGAAATAGATGACCGGACGGCTGCTGGCCAGTTCATTGTAGATGATCTTGTCCCATTCATCGGGAGTAAAGTCGGAGGCTTTGACATACCGGAGGTTGGGCGACATATTGAAATAATGGCGCAGTGCAAGGGCTGCGTCTGTGCCATAGGCCTCTGACTCATCTAAGCCATAGTTGGTCTTTGCGGCCTGGCCGCAGTATAGTGCCAGCTGGGCCACGGCCATTCTTTCCTCGTCGGTTTCCGTGCCATTGTAGCTGCAGAGGATATTGCCCCAGTCGAAGGTGACGGGGGGAAGGGCTTCCATTGTCAGTCCGGCGGTTTTCGTGGTGTAGCCGGGAATCTCCTGACAGGCTTCCATGGGCCACTGGTGGTAGTTGAGTACCTGGGCCATGGAGATGGCCACGCATCCTGCCAATGTATGTCTCTCGTCGATGACAGGAGTCAGCAAGTTGTAGGCTCCGCCGTCGGCTGTGGTACTGCCTTGCGACCAGGTGGTGGTCACCAGCGGAGAGATGGATTCATGGGCATTCAGCCTCCTGACGGGTTTTTTGCTTTGGCCTTCTCTCATCTGCTTGATCTGTCCGGCATAGTCTGCCAGAAGTGCCTTCATGGCTGTGGGAGAGGACTCCTCGTCGTAATGGCCTTGTTTGACATATCCCAGGATATCGCCGGCAGCGTCATCGCCCGATACGATGACAAATCCATCCTCAGCGGTGGCGTTGAAGATGAAAAATGAGGGTGCCTCTTGCTTGTCGGTGGCGGATTTCGCCATCGCAGGGGCAGGGGATAATTGCTTGCCTTGGCTTTTGAAGAATGCATCTGCTTTTTTCCTCGCCAGACCTTGACTGACGGGATTGGCTGTTAATTGAAGGCTGATGACAGCCAACAAGCTTATAAAGAGTATACGTTTCACAATCATTAATCAATAAGTGGTCCTAGTCTGTATGAATCGCAAAATGGCTGCTATGGCGCCTCGGTGAGAGTTTTGAATGTCGTTAGTCTTATGTATATGTATCTGTATCTGTAAGTTCTACATACTTGTTCTGCAAATATACATTTTTTTTCTTATCCTGCAATGGAAATAGGTGAAATTCTTCGTTTTTTATGCAAAAAAGGGCATGCCATGGCGGCATGCCCTTCAAAATCAGGCCTAAAGGCTTTATTTCAGGATGATTTTCTTGCCTTTCTGGATGACGACTCCCTTGTAGTCGCTACTGACCTTTTGGCCAGAGAGATTGTGCATCGGTGCATTGGCGTCAATAGTCATATCAATATTGCGGATGCCTCCCGATAGTTCTATGCGGGTCGGATAGACCTGCAAGTTGCCTTTGTAGATGCCCAGGATGCCTTCCACAATGTATGTCACGCCTTCTTCTATGGTGAGGTCTTCGAGGTTGATTTTGAACTTGTCGAAGAGCTGGATCTTGTCACTGCCGTCATAAGCAAAGAGATTGCTTTCTTCCATACCGAGCGTGCCACCGAATCTCACAAGATCGCAGAGGAGACTCTCGCTGAGCTGTGCGATGGAGACATAAACACCCTCTACACCGAAGTTGGCGGCGGTGAAGCTGTCGGCTGTGGTGTTGCTGGTACTGACAAGTTCGGGCAGTCCATTGTAGGGACTGAACTTTCCGGTGATGCTGCCATTGAGCATCTGACCGTTCTCAAAGTCGATACCGGTGTTGTAGAACTCGATGGCGCCAGAGTCATCACGCACAAAGACATCTTTGCCGGAGACGTACAGCACCTGGGCGTTGTTGAGTTTCAACTTGGCTTCCGTACCTGTCTCGAGGGCCTTGAAGGCGGCGATGTTCTCCACGGTCTGGATCTCAGGACCTTCTTCCTTGACGAAGGTCTTCTCCACCACCTCGCTCAGTTCTCCGGCCAGGTTTTCCTCCACGGCTTTCACGGTGGTGGTGGCGGTCAGGGTAAACGGAGTGGAATACACCTTCTGGGTGCCAGAGGAGCGGGGGTCGCTGCCGTCGAGGGTGTAATACACAGCGTAGTCAGGATTGGAGGGCGTGATGGTCACGGTCGTGGAGGTGGTGAACGGAGTGGTTCCGCTGATGGTGAGGAACTTCTGGCTGGCCTCACCGACGTAAACCTCGATCTTGGTCATGCGCACCTGGTTGCTCTCAGCGGTCAACGATACGGTGGCGGCGCTGCCTGTCCATGTGCCGGTATTTCCGTCATAGGTGTAAGTGCCTGACGTGGGGTTCACAAAACAACCCGGACCGTATTTCTCCTCACCGGAAGCGGTACAGGTGACGACAATCTTGGTGATGTCACCCACGGTGGAGGTCACGGTGAAGGTAGAGCCCTTATAGACGCGGAATTGCTGGCCGTTGCCAAACGAACCCGTGGGAGAGACGGCGATGGTCACACCGTTTTTGCTCACTTGGTCTTCACCAGAACTACCGCTGGCCTGACTGCCAAGGTCCACGGCGGCATCAAAGACGATGGCGCCCTCTACAGGAGGCTCCTCATGGCCACCTTCGCTGGTCACACCGTTGAGGGAGTAGATGTAACTCTGGTTTTGAACGGTCTCTGGCGTGTCGCCTTTGTAGTTGACGAGCTTGCCGCAGATGATAACCTCGTCGCCTTCCTTGATCTGTGTGTTGCCTTCCACCCAGAGTTTGTTCTCAAGATAGAGGGTGCGGTAGATGTAGAAGGTGTTGGCGTCGGCACCGTCATCAGAGATGTAGAAGGTGGCGTTGCCAAACTTATCACTGAAGGTCCCGTTGTTGGCGATTTTGGCAATCTTGCCTTGGATGTAGTAGTCCTGCTCGGTGGGGGTGTCGGCTGCGAGGGCTGCTACGAAGTTGTTGGCTGCTACGGCATTCCACGGGTCGGCGAGCGTGCCGCTGCCGGTCGGGTTGCCTGGCTGCGGGTCGGGACCTGGTCCGGGACCTGGATCACCGCCTTCGCCGATGGTGACTTTCACCAGGGTCATGCGCACCTGATTGCTCTCAGCGGTCAGCGAGAAGCTACTGGCATCGCCAGTCCATGTGCCGACTTTGCCTTCGAATGCATAAGAGCCTGCTGTGGGATTCACAAAGCACCCCGGACCGTATTTCTCTTCGCCGGAGGCGGTGCAGGTGACCTCTACCTTGGTGATATTGCCCACGGTGGAGGTGACGGTGAAGTTGGATCCCTTGTAAACGCGGTACTGCTGTCCATTGCCGAAGGAACCCGTTGGCGAGGCGGCGATGGTCACACCGCTCTTGGTTACCTGATCTTCGCCTTGGCTGCTGCCGGCTTGTGTGCCCATGTCCACAGCGGGGTCGAAGGTGATGACGTCTGCTGAAACCATGCCGCAGACCATCATCAACAAGGTCATGAATGT
>CACYQD010000041.1 GCA_902776475.1 uncultured Prevotellaceae bacterium
TCTTGTACTACTTCTCTGTCTTCATGTAATCCTCTCAAAGAACGATTTCTTGTCTCACTGACGGGCCTCAACCCGAAAGCGGATGCAAAGGTAGGAAAACTATCCATTCCAGCCAAACTTTTCCATAACTTTTTTACCAAAAACATGAAAGTTTTCGCAATATTTGACAAAATAGTGTAAAAATGACACTTAAACATGCCGTCCAAGACCAAAATCTGTCGTTTCTGCACTCCAACACACCACACTTCCAAACTCCTTTCAACTTGAGAAAATGGAGTGGTATATATTATTATAAGGTAAATTGCCAGGAAGGGGGAAATAAAAAAACTCCAGAAAGGGCTTTTTCAGCAAAAATAAACCTATTTTGAATCAGTTATCAATAAATTTCGTATTTTTGTAACCCACTATCGTCATCAATCGACAAACCATGTTCACATTGCGACGTTGCGACATCATCAAGTTTCTGGCCTGTTGTCTGATGCAGGCGATGGGACTGGCCTGTCAGGCCCAGTCCTACAGCTACAGCGTGAAGTTCACCCTCTCCGCCCGCAATTTCGTCGACACCATCCCCATCATTTTCGAGGATGACCAGATCTACATCACCGCCCACACCCGCGGGGCGACCTACCGGTTCTGTCTCGACACCGGCAGCAGCCAGGGCATCGTCTATACCGACGGACGGTTTCCCCACACCCGCATACTCGGCAAGATCACCTCGCACGACGCCAACGGCTCAACAAGCAAGATAGACGTGGTGGAATACCCCGACTTCCGCATCGGTCACCTCACCATCCACGGATACACGGGTTCGCTGCTCAACTCCCACATTGACCACACCAACTACGATGCTGTCATCGGTTTCGACCTGTTCAACAAAGGACTTTCGGCCAAGATCGACCCGCTGCACGGCTATATGGTGCTCACCGACATCCCCAGGTTTTTTGACCAGGAAGAGGGCTACAGGGTCAGGTACCGTCTATTGAGGTGGGTGCCCAACATCAAGGTCAGTCCCTACCATGAATGCACCGACGAGGCTCGTTTCGACACCGGCAGCCGGCGCTTGTATGTCATGTCGGACCACAGCCGCAGGACGTTCAGCAACAACATCCCCGACTTCGAGACGCAAATCGAAGGTATGAGCTATGGCAGCCGTGCCATCGGCAGTTTCGGAGCGGAAAGCAGCAGGGAGGTGGCTTTTCTGTGGCTCGACCGCCTGCAATGGGGCGGTTTCAATTTCTACGACTACCACACGATGACCACCCAGGGCAACTCACGCATCGGAGCGGAGATTTTCCATTACGGCAGCGTGATCATCGACCCGAAGCGCAAGGAACTGGCCTTCCAGCCCCATGAGCCACGTCTGGGTTGTCTGGTCAGCAATGAGCAGATGGACATCGCCTTCGTGCCCAAGGACGGGCGCGCCTCTGTGGGTCTGATCTGGGAAGGCAGCCGCCAGTATCAGAACGGATTCCGCCAGGGAGATGTCATCCTGAGCATTGACGACAGGCCCATATTCACTTTCAGGCAGTTTCTCTCCTACCCTTTCATCAATGGCAAGAAGCATCGTTTCACCCTCCGCGGCACCGACGGCAGCCTGCGCATCATCGAGAGCGAGCGGTAAGGCAATTATTTTTCCTCTCCCGCAGGGAAGCAATGCATACTTATCCCTCTCCCTTTGGGAGAGGCTAGGTGAGGGCCATTATTGCTAGCACGCTGGGAAATCCCCCTCACCCTTGAGCCCCCTCACCCGTCCTCTCCCTCGTGGGAGAGGGGCAGTTTCCTTTATGAAATCAATCT
This sequence comes from uncultured Prevotellaceae bacterium, assembly GCA_902776475.1. Taxonomy (GTDB): domain Bacteria; phylum Bacteroidota; class Bacteroidia; order Bacteroidales; family Bacteroidaceae; genus Prevotella. The sequence continues at coordinate 1,798 of CACYQD010000041.1, forward strand.
CTCTCCCTCGAGGGAGAGAGGCTGTTTTCTTACACTCATACTGAGCATACCATAACGAGGGCGCAGGTTTTTCTTCCTGCGCCCTCGCGATTTAAACGAAAACAATGTAAAACGGAAAGAAGCCGCGCGGCCTACTCACCACTTTCAGGAGCAGCGTCGATCAGTTCCATAAACTGGTCGAGTTTAGGAGTGATGATGATCTGGGTGCGGCGGTTGCGCTGCTTGCCCACCTCTGTGTCGTTGGGAGCCAGCGGGTTGTACTCGCCACGGCCGCCGGCGGTCAGGCGCTTCGGATCAACACCGAAATTGTTCTGCAGATACTGCACGACACTTGAGGCACGCAGACAGCTGAGGTCCCAGTTGTTGCGGATGTTCTCACGCGTGATGGGCACATTGTCGGTGTTGCCTTCCACGAGCACGTCATAGTCCTTGTAGTCGATGATGATCTTGGCGATCTTGCTCAGCGTCTCCTGTGCACGGCTGTTGATCTCGTAGCTTCCGCTCTTGTAGAGCATGTTGTCAGCCAGTGAGATATAGACCACGCCTTTGAGCACCTGCACATCCACCTCCTTCATTTCCTCCTTGGTGAGAGAACGTGTGAGGTTGTTGGTCAGCACCATGTTGAGTGAGTCGCTCTTGCTCTTCACCTCCACGAGGTGACGGATATACTGGTTGGACTCATTGATCTGGTCGACCAGTTTCTCTATGCTGACATTATTCTGGCTGGCGTTGTTCAGACTCTTGTCGAGCGACCGCTGCAACTTGGCATAGTCTTTCTTGGCTTGTGCGAGTTGTTCCTCCAGGCTCTGCACTCTTGCGGTGCTGGCAGCCAACTGCTCCTTGGCGTCCTGGTAGTTGCTGCTCAATGTGCGGTTTTCGCTTTGGCAGTTGAGCAAATCCTTTTTGCTGGCACAGCTGCTCATCAGCAAACAAACTGCCGCCAATGAGATCATGAAGATGTTTCTTTTCATAACTTGCGGAATTAAGTAATACTTTTTGACCTAATTAATTTTATTTTGAATGAATATCTATCATATAGACGAAAAAAAGCAGAATATGTTATATTTGTTAGAATAATTTAACCAAGAAAGCGCCTGTTTTACTCATTTATTAACGCATTCACGCGGTATTCCGCAGATATTGACGCGAAAGACGCCATGCGATGTCGTCCTTTTGTCTCAAACGATGCGCGATCGTTCAATCGACGTGTAGAGCGGCATGGCATGGCGTTCCAACAGACGGGTGGATGGTATTATTCCACAAACTGCAATATAGAAGGATACTTGAGAATGGTGCCCGACAGTTTGATCTTCCATTGTCCGTATATCTGTCTGATATTCTGCGGCAAGAGATTGCTGTCACGCAACTTCACAAGAATCTCCCTGAGTGGGCGGCCTGGATTTGGAGCTTCATCCTCCAACAAACCGGCGCGTGCCAATGCGGAATTGGCTTCGATCTCATTGATTTCATGCCTGCCCGTATGCATCATGTATTCATCCAGGCAATGCTGCAATTTTTGAATTTCAGTCTTGTCGGTCATTTTTTACAGGATTTTCGGTTTGTCATTAGGTCAATGCAAATATACAACAAAAAAACAAACATTGTTCTCCTTGACCCAATTATTTTTGCTATTTTAACAAATTTGTCCAAAACAACCTTCAAAAATAACAAATTGATGCAATATTTTGCAGTATTGCATCAATTTGTAGAATATTTCAGTATAAAAATTACAACTTATATTTGTCTTGCGTGTCAATTGGACACTTTACGCCCCCACGAGGTATCAAATTTATTTTACAACAAAATACATGACGAGATAGACCACCACTGCCACGCCAATGAGTATTGTGGGGATGATTTGCAGGGTGTCAGAATGGACCCATCCTCCCATGCCCAGAGTGACGATGAAGAAGGTGACACTGAGCAGGAATGCCATAGTCCTCACAAACCTCACCGTGAGTTTGAACTGTCGAAACGTGGGTTTGGTGGGCATGTTATACGATTGCGGCCGGTAGGCCAGAATCAGCATCACCAGAACGATGAAGGTGGACATGCCTGCCAGCATCAACAGTTCTGTGGTATTGACCTGTTCGCCATGGCGCCAGATGCCCAGTCCCACAAAGACCCATGTCAAGGCCAGCAACAGTCCGCATGCGATCTCGAACACCGTACTTTCCCAGGTCCGCAGCACTTTGAAGTCCTCAGGCACCTTATTCTTATTCGAGAACTGTTTGAGATTATTGATTTTGATTTTCATCCTCGCCCTCCGTGCTTGCTATCCCCGCATTGCTTTTCTTCTTGGGCAACCGTTTGGCCCGCCGCAGTGCCTCAGTGATGATCCACTGCAGCTGGCCGTTGGTGGAGCGGAACTCGTCGGCCGCCCATGCCTCGATGGCATCCATTGTGTCAGAATCGATGCGGAGGATAAAGTTTTTTGTTTTCGTTTTCTTCGCCATAAGAGATCACCTCTCTTTCGTCAGCAGGCATTTGCCCGACCATTATCAATGATTCAGCGTACCGGTATTGACCACAGGCTGTGCGGAGTCATCGCCGCAGAGCACCACGAGCAGGTTGCTGACCATGGCAGCTTTCTTGTCGTCGTCGAGTTCGACGATATCCTCGTCAGCGAGTTTGTTGAGTGCCATTTTCACCATGGAGACGGCGCCCTCGACAATCTTCTCACGGGCGGTGATGATGGCAGAAGCCTGTTGACGGCGCAGCATCACGGCAGCGATCTCAGGAGCGTAGGCCAGGTAGTTGATGCGGGCCTCCACGACCTCGATACCGGCGAGGGCAAGCCGCTCATCGAGCTTCTCTTCCAATTGCTGGTTGATCTCATCGCCGCTGCTGCGCAGGGTTGGTTCATTGGTAGCGCCGTCCTCATCGTCATAAGCATATTGTCCGGCCACCTGACGGAGAGCGGCATCACTCTGGACGCGCACGAAACTCTCAAGGGCCTTCATCAGTCCCTTGGTGTCAGAGCCCACCGTATTGGGCGATGCGGCCATGGTCTGCGAGTCCACCTCGAACAGTGCCTTATAGGTGTCTTTCAGTTTCCACACGAGCACCAGTCCGATCATGACCGGGTTGCCCGTCTTGTCGTTCACCTTGATGGGCTGGGCGTCGAGGTTACGTGCGCGCTGCGACACCTTCTTCGTTCCGTAGAACGGATTGATCCAATAGAATCCTGTCTTGTTGAACGTGCCTGCGTATTTTCCAAACCAAGTGACGACAGTGGCCTCATTGGGCTCGAGCATGATGAAGCCGCACCACATGATGATATTGACGATCAGCAGGATGATGCCGCCCGTGAGCGTAAGTCCGCCGGAAAGGCTTTCTCCACCGTCAAGCAGATAGATACCATATATAATACCAAAGAGAGACAACAGAAAGATGGCGATGTTGAGGAACATCATGACAAAGCCATTCAGCACTGAACCATTAAATGAGAATTCTTTTGTTTCCATAACTACAAAAATTAAAATGATATTATTTTGATATCACAAAGATAGAACATTATTTTGATTCAGCAATGGATAGCGCCGCAAAATTAACAATCATTAAGAAATTTGCCCATATCTCTCAAAATCGGAGATATGGGCAAACTCTATTAAGAATGGCGAATGCTCAGCGTTACTATTTCTTATAGACGCCTAATTCCACCACGTATTTTCCCACGACATCAGGTCCATTGATATTGGAATTATCCGCTTCTTTTACCTTTTCCGGTGGAGATACATACACCCATTTGAAGACGGATACCGGACGAGTACGGGAGGACAAGCCACCATATAATTTGTCCGGGACGAGCGGTATTCCCGCTTTTTTGATATCGGCGGCAAGGTCGGCATAGAACTTTTCTGCCTCAGAACGGGAGTCAAAATAGAAGAGATACCACTGTCGGTTGTCATGACAGTCATAGAAACAAAGACCGATGGGCACATCCTGATAAGTGTAGTGATAGCCTTTACTGGCATGCAGTCCAACGCAGCCATTCACCCTTTCGCTCGAACCGAAAGTTCCAGAGAGTTGTTCTTGTATCTCCTCTTCGCTCATGTCATCGGGAAGACAGCTAAAAGGGAAAAACAACATTTCCCTGATGTTGCGCTCACTCACGCCAACAGGAGTGATTGTTTTCGGTTTCACCAACTGACTTGTTCCTGCAGCCTTTCTTACGGTGGTTTTTGCGCGTTTTTTGACCTGCCGGTTCTGAGCATTGGTCGTGGAAGGAACAAGCAGCAATGCCACTGTAAGCAGCACTACTGACACGACTTGCTTGAAAAATGTATTTCTCATATCTTCGGAGTTATATTATATAGTTCAATTTCGCATTTGCTCAATTTTTAGGAGTTTAAGAGTTTAGGAGTTTGGGAGTTTGGGAGTTTGGGAGTTTGGACAATAGTTCTTATTATTCATCGTCAGTATAGACAATGACTTGAAAGAGCAATGTCTACGCTCCTATACTACCACACTCCTAAACTCCTTTCATCTTGAAAAGTTGGATCATACCGTTTTACCATTCATTTCTTACCTCTGGGGACGGCGTAAGCCTCGGCTTTCTTGGCATACCACTCACGCACGATGTCGAAAGCCAGTTTCTTGTTGCCATTGTCGGCCACGAGACCCTTTCTGTTGTAGTAGTCCTGAATGCCCGGAAGGACGCGGCGCGGCGACCGGAAATCCTTGAGAATCCAGGGACTTGTGCCGGCGAGGCCTTCAACCTTGTCGAGCATGCGGAGATTCTCCCTGTAGAGATTGGCCTGGAAATCCTCTGTCCAGCGCTGGTTGACCTCTCCTCTGAGCCCTTGTTTTGCGCCACCGCCAAACTCACTGACGATGACCGGTTTGTCGTAGGGAATCTCCCAAGTCATCTTGGCGGCGTCATGCACGTCACGGTACCATCCCACATATTCATTGAAGCTCACCACATCGACATACGTGTTCATGTTGTCGTTGAGGCGGTTGACGTAGTTGGAAGCGGAAGTGACCTCCATCGCCATGCTGATGAGCCTCGTATCATCGAGCGAGCGCGCATAAGTGGCCAGCCTGCCCAGGAAGGCATCCCGCTCCTTGGAGTGCGGCGTCTCGTTGGCGATGCTCCAGATGATGACATTGGCGCGGTTGCGGTCGCGTGCGATCATGTCATGCAACTGCCTTGCCGCATTCTCATAAGTCTTCTCGTTGGTCCAGGCGATGGTCCAGTAGCAGGGAATCTCCGACCACACCATGATGCCCATCCGCTCAGCCTCTCTCACCATCCACTCGTTGTGAGGATAGTGGGCCAGTCTGACATAGTTACAGCCCAGTTCCTTGGCCCATGTGAGCAAGGTCCTCGCATCCTCGGGACCGTTGGCCCGGCCTCCGCCGAAAGCCTTCTCCTCATGGATGGAGATGCCCCTCAGAAACACCGGGTTGCCATTGAGCAGGATCTGCTTGCCCTTGGTGGCGATGGTGCGGAACCCCACCTCGTCGGACACCGTCTCACCGTTGCAGGCCACGGTCATGGCATAGAGCTTGGGCGATTCCGGCGACCACAGGGCCGGCTTGGCCTTGATCACGGCAGAGGCCTTGCCCTCGCCGTCGGTGACCACCTTGCACCTGACTTTGAGTTCGGGAACGCTCAGGGTCACCTCCTGTCCTGCGACGGGCGCATTGAGCTGGACGGAGAAGGCCAGTTGCCGGGGATTGTCCTTGGCCAGTTGCAGGCAATACTCCGTGACGAAGGTTTCGGGCACATCAAGGAGCGTCACGTCCCTGGTGATGCCACCATAGTTCCACCAGTCGAAGATGAGCGTGGGCACATTCTCCGCCCGCCGTTTGTTGTCGACCTTGACGATGACGACATTGTCACCGTCACGCAGCACATCGGTCACGTCGTATCCGAAAGGAGTGAAACCACCCTCATGACGCCCCATTTTCCGGCCATTCACATAGACCACCGCCTCATAATTGACGGCTCCGAAATGCAGGATGGCCCTCCTGCCCGCCACCTTGGCATAATTGAAGTGACGCATCAGCCACACAGTGCCCTCATAGAAAAACAGGCGCTCGTCCTGGGTATTCCAGTCGCCGGGCACCTGCATCACCGGCGACTTGTCGAAGTCATATTCGATCAGGTCTTCCGGGCGCTGGGGCTTCGCATTCTGGAAAAATCCCCAGCGGGTCTCATTCATCCGGTAGTCATAGAAGCCTTCCTCCTGCACATCGACAATATAATGCCATGCGCCATTGAGCGACTGGCCCTGCCGGCCGCTGACGTGGGTGATCGACGGCACCTCGGCCGCAAAGGCCGACGCGGCGACCGCCATCATCCATAACAAAAACAATTTTCTCATATTCAGGTTGTGCATTAGATTACCAACAGATCAAAAATATCATTTCTTTGCCCCTCACCTAACCTCTCCCAAAGGGAGAGGGATAAGTATGTATTGTGTCCCAGAGGGAGAGGGATAAGTATGTATTGGGTCCCTACGGGAGGGATTGATTTCATAAAGGATACAGCCCCTCTCCCTCGAGGGAGAGGACGGGTGAGGGGGTACTCCCCAAAGGGAGGGATAGTTTGCATGGTCTCCCAAAGGGAGAGGGATATGTATGTATTGGGGCCCTACGGGATGCTGCGAAGCAAATATACAACTTTTTATCCAAATAATGCTGATTACACACAGTTTTTTTAGACAGACCACATCAAATGAGAGCAACTGACTGTGGGCATGATGAAGTATGACCACTGTCAAGCGCCAATCGACGCCCCATCGAACAAAAGCCATGAACAAAGGGTTTTAGGACGTTCTATTTCCGCTTCAGACAAAAAATTAAAGAAACAAAACGTGCGTTTTATTTTTTTTAGACATTGATTATCACTAACTTTGCAACGAATATTCGAACCAACACGAATACTCACTATATAAAAGCGAGGGTGAAGACGTGAGTTTTTCCCTCGCTTATCTTTTTGTATGGCCTTCCGCAGGATGCGGATTAATCTGCATTTAGGATTTCATCATTCCAGCCTCTTGGCTGGGGTTCCCAACCAACCTTGTCGTAAGGTTCCCAACCCATCCTTGTCGTAAGGTTCCCAACCCTTCCTTGTCGTAAGGTTCCCAACCATCCCAACCCTTCCTTATCGTAAGGGTTCCCAACCAACCTTGTCGTAAGGTTCCCAACCATCCCAACCCTTCCTTATCGTAAGGAAGGACTTCAACCCTCCCCCCGTCCCCCGCCCTCTCCAGGGCGGGGGCTCATGGACTTCGAAGAGATAACTCGGGGGATTTATCCACTTTAAATGCTCCACCTTAAAAACTCCACTTAAGCGAGCGCTCAATCGAGCTATTGTCTAAACTCCAAAACTCCCAAACTCCTAAACTCCTAAACTCCTTAGCACTTAATCTCCTAATCTTCTAAACTCCTTAACACTTAATCTCCAAATCTCCAAATCTTTGCTCCAATGCTCCACCTAAGCAGCATCATTTTCCTGCGGCCTCGTGATATACCTGTTCGTATTGACGGCGGATGGCTTCGGGGCTGAAGGTCTCCAGCACCTTGTCGCGGTCAACGTCCTCACCGATATGGGCAGCCACCTCACGCACGAAAGCGGCGTAGTCGCCGAAGGGGAAGATGCTGGCACCCCGGCACCCACCCAGATAGTCGGCTATCCTCACCCTGTCGGACATCAGCACCGGCGTGCCCATGACGAGAGCCTCGAGGGCGACATAGGAAAACGCCTCATACATCGACGGGATGACCACCAGCGATGCCCGGGCATAGAGCGCTCTGAGTTCCTCGTCGGGAACATTGGTGTGGATGGTCATGTCGGAGCGGACCTCCACCTCTCCCTTTCCCACGCAGTGGATGTCATACTCCCCCTCGGGCAGGTGGTAGAGATAGTCGAAGCCCTTGTTGAACGCATTGAAACGGCCGATGAAAAGAATCATGCGCTTGTTTTTCTCACCTGCCGCAGGCAGTTGACCCGCCTTGAACCTGTTCCAATGCGAGATGCGCCTCACCTTGTCGCCGGCGAAGCGGAAAAAGGCCGAGTCCTCGGAGTTGATGGTCACAATCCTGTCGGTGAAGCCCAGGAACGGGCGTATCATCACATAGAAGAAGATTTTGCCGAACAAAGGTCTCCGCAGCATCCTGAAGGGATGCCAGTGCGCCGTATATACTATGCGTTTCCCCAACAGACGGGCCGTCACCAGCGACTGGAACACGTTGAATGCGGCATATCCGTTGACATGCACCACATCAGCGCCGGTAGCCTTCATGGTCCGGTACAGCGCTCTCCATCCGAAGACATAGTTCACCAATTTCGACTCCCTCACCGGACAGTTGAGAGGCGGCATCACCCTCACATCATCGCAGCCATCGAAAAGTTGCGACAAGGCACGGCAGTAGGTGCTTATGCCATCCACTATCCCCTTGGGGTTGGGACTGATGGTGGCCACTGTGATGGAATCAGGTTTTTCGTTCATGCGATTGTGATGTAAAATGAATGGAAGGCAGGACAGAGGTCAACGCCCCTGCAGTTTCAGGCATAGACGCGCTGATACCATTTCTGAAATACATAGAGGTTCCAAAGCTTGTTCTTGTGGTTCTCCTTGCCCGACAAATGCTCTTGAATCACTGTCTGCAGGAAGTCATAGTTGAAGAGTCCCTGGCGCTGGATGAGCGCTTTGTCGGTCAACCGCAGCAGGTCGTCGCGGAGGTCATTGCGGAGCCAGCGGTCAACAGGCACGTCGAAGCCCTTTTTGGAGAAGTGCACGGTGGCTTTGGGCAACAAGTCGGCGAAAGTGGCCTTCAGGATATATTTCTTGTTGCGTCCGCGCTGTTTCAGGCTGTCGGGCAGGGCCAATGCCAGTTCCAGGATGCGCCGGTCGATGAAGGGAGCCCTGTTTTCGAGCGAGTTGAACATGCAGGCACGGTCCATCTTGGGGAACATACAACCCTCGAGCACGCTCTCCACGTCGAGCAGCTGCTGTTTCTGCAAGTAAGAGTAGCGGTTGTCCAGTTTCTCATAGCGCCGGGCGTAGAGCGGTTTGATGTCCTGATAGACGTCGGCGACGAGCAGTTGCCGGCGCTGGCTGTCGGAGAACCCCTGGCAGAGCATGTCGTAGTAGAGTTCGAAACCGCTGTTCTTCGAGGAGCGGATGATTTTCTTCACCTTCCTCAGTATGTTTCTGGTATATCCGTTGATCGGGCATACCGACACCATCCGTTCAAACACGGTGCGCAACGGCTTGGGCACCCGCTTGTAGCGCCGGGCATAGTAGTCGGCGAGGTATTTCTCGTATCCTGCGAACAACTCATCGGCACAGTCGCCCGTGAGCACATATTTCACGTCCTTTCGGGCCAGTTTTCCCACATAATAGGAAGGGATGGCGGAAGAGTCGCCGAAGGGCTCATCGTAATAGCTGAGCAGTTCGTCGAGGTCGTCCATCACGTCATTGGGCTGCAGCACCGTTTTCGTGTGCTTCGCCCCGATATGGTTGGCTAGCAACTCCGCGCGGAGGCTCTCGTCGCACTCCCGCTCGTTGAAACCGATGGAGAAGGTGCGTATGGGTTCGTCGGTCAGCTGGTGCATCAGACTGCAGACGATACTTGAGTCGATGCCGCCGCTGAGAAACGCCCCGAAGGGCACGTCGCCCACCATGCGCTGGCGCACCGAGTCGGTGAGCAACTCCCTCACCCGCGTCTTGGCCTCCTCTTCTGTCATGTCGAGAGGCACGATGGCCTCCTGCAGGTCGTAGTAAGAACAGGTCTTCACGCTGTGGTCGCTGCCGATGGTCATCCAAGTGCCAGGCATCATCTTCCGCACCGGCTGATAGATGGTGTAGGGAGCCGGGATATAGTCGAGCGTGAGGAAGAGGTTGAGGGCGGTGTGGTCAATGGGAAACCGCCGTTTGACGGGATTGAAGGCCTTGAGTTCGGAGGCGAAGCGGAAACCGTCGGCCTCTTCGATATAGTAGAGCGGTTTCTCGCCGAAACGGTCGCGTGCGACATGCACCTCCCCGCTGCGGTTGTCGTAAATGGCAAAGGCAAACATCCCCTCCATCTTCTCCAGGCAGGAGCGGATGCCGTAGCGCAGATAAGCCTGTGCCACAACCTCCGTGTCGCTGTTGGTCTGGAAGGTCACCCCTTCGCCTTCAAGTTGGCGGCGCACCTCCTTGAAATTGTAGATCTCTCCATTATAGACGATCACGACGCTGCCGTCGCCCACCGCCATCGGCTGATGGCCGGTACTGACATCGATGATGGAGAGCCGACGGTGCGACAGTGCAACGCCCCCCTTGACAAAGACCCCGCTGTCGTCTGGACCACGGCGTGTCATGGAGTCGTTCATCTCACGGATTTCCTGTTCGGCAACATCGCCGTCATACCTGATGATACCTGCGATAGCGCACATAGATGGTATTTTCTTGTTTGATGTAGATTTGAAGGGGCAAGTCTCCCCCACCCTATTTTGCAGATAGCTGCAAAGATATGGCAAAATGTCGGCAATATGAAGATTTTGCCCAACTATTTTTTGAAAAACCGCAATAATCAGACAAGGAATTGTCTAGTCAAGAACAATTTTGTACAAATAAACTACAAAAGTGGTGACGTTACAAGTTATTATTGCTAAATTTGCCTCACCAATACCATCTCACCATGAAAAAAATGAAAGTCGCCCTTATGATGGCTGCATGGGTTTGGTGCCACATGCTGTATGCCGAACCCGTGGACCATGTGTCAACACTTGTGGGTACGCTGTCGAAACATTCGCTTTCCACGGGCAACACCTATCCGGCCATCGCCTTGCCGTGGGGAATGAATTTCTGGACCCCGCAGACAGGCAAGATGGGTGACGGCTGGCAATACGTCTATACGGAGGACAAGATACGCGGACTGAAACAGACCCACCAGCCCTCGCCCTGGATCAACGACTACGGACAGTTTGCCATCATGCCGACCACACGCACGGTGTTCAAAGAGGACGAACGGGCATCGTGGTTCTCACACAAGGCAGAGGTGGCCACGCCATATTATTATAAGGTCTATCTCGCCGACTGGGACGTCACGGCAGAAATCGCCCCCACGGAGAGGGCTGCCATCATCAAGCTGACCTTCCCGGAGACCTCCGAGGCCCGCGTCGTCATCGATGCCTTCGATGCAGGTTCACACGTGGCGGTGGACTCCAAAGCACGCCGTGTGACCGGCATCACGACCAGGAATTCCGGCGGAGTGCCGGAAAACTTCAAGAATTTCTTTGTGATCGACTGCTCGCATCCCATCACTTTTGAAGCATGCTATTCAGATGTCGATGGGCTGGTGGCAGGCAAGAAGGAGGTCTGGGGAAACCACACCGGGGCTGTCGTGGGCTTCCCTCCGATGAAAAGGGGTGAACAGGTGACGCTGAGGGTGGCCTCATCGTTCATCAGTCCGGAGCAGGCCGTGCGCAACCTTCAGGAACTGGGCCAGCGCACTTTTGATGAAGTCAAGGCCGACGGACGCCAGCGGTGGAACGAGATGCTGGGGCGTGTTGAGGTGGAAGATGGCAACATCGACCATCTGCGGACGTTCTACTCCTGCCTATACCGATCGCTGCTTTTCCCAAGGATGTTTTATGAGATGGATGCCGACGGACGGCCTGTTCACTACAGTCCTCACACCGGCGAGGTCTGCCCTGGGTATTATTTCACCGACACCGGTTTCTGGGACACCTTCCGCGCCCTCTTCCCGCTGCTCAACCTGCTCTTTCCCGAGATGAACGAGAAGATGCAGGAGGGACTGGTGAACTGCTACAAGGAGAGCGGTTTCCTGCCCGAATGGGCGAGTCCCGGCCACCGTGGCTGCATGGTGGGCAACAACTCCGCCTCCGTGGTGGCGGATGCCTGGCTGAAAGGTTTGCGCGGGTATGATATTGAGACGTTGTGGGAGGCTGTCGTCTATGGTGCCAATGCCGTTCATCCTACGGTGTCGTCAACCGGACGGCTGGGCTACGAGCAATACAACAAACTGGGCTATGTGCCCTGTGACATCGGCATCAATGAGAGTGTGGCGCGCACCCTGGAGTATGCCTACGACGACTGGTGCATCTACCGATTGGGCAAGCAGTTGGGCAAGGACGTGGTGGAGTGGTTGCCCTTCTACGACAGGGTTTTGAACTTCAAGAACGTTTTCGACAGCGAGACCCGGCTGATGCGGGGGCGCAATGCCGACGGGTCGTTCCAGTCACCTTTCAGCCCATTGAAGTGGGGAGACGCCTTCACCGAGGGAAACGCATGGCACTACACCTGGTCGGTATTTCACGACCCGGAGAGACTGATACGGCTCATGGGCGGGAAAGACATTTTCGTGCAGATGCTCGACTCAGTGTTCAATGTGCCGCCCCTTTTCGACGACAGTTACTACGGAGGTGTCATCCACGAGATCCGCGAGATGCAGATCATGAACATGGGCAATTATGCCCACGGCAACCAGCCCATCCAGCACATGATCTACCTCTACAATTATGCCGGTCAGCCGTGGAAGGCGCAACACTGGGTGAGAGAGGTGATGGACCGCCTCTACACCCCACAGCCCGACGGCTATTGCGGCGACGAGGACAACGGACAGACATCGGCGTGGTATGTGTTCTCTGCCATGGGCTTCTATCCCGTTTGCCCGGGCAGCGGACAGTACGTGCTCGGCGCGCCCTATTTCGACAAGATGACACTCCATCTGCCCTCAGGCAAGTCGCTCGTCATCCATGCGCGCGACAATCGGGACGACAACCGATACATCGGGACGATGACCTTCAACGGCCAGCCTTATGACAAAAACTATCTGGAGCATGACGACATCCTCCGTGGTGGTGTCATCACCTACCAGATGCAGGCGGAGCCCAACCACCAGCGAGGCACCGCCGACGACAGCGCTCCCTATTCTTTCACAAAAGAGGTGTCCGACAAAATCTTGTGGGAACCCTATGAGTCACAACCTTCTTTTCCAGGTGGGGCTTCCGCTTTAATGTCATTCCTCCAAGAAAACACCCGCTATCCAGAAGAGGCAGAAAAAGACAGTGTCCAAGGGAAAGTTATAGTGTCGTTTGTCATCGAAAAAGATGGTTCGACAAGTAACATCAAAGTGGTCCGCGGTCTTCACCCATTGCTTGACCAGGAGGCTGTACGTGTAGTAGGATTGATGCCAAAATGGAAACCGGCAATGAACAATGACCTGCCTATCAGAGTAAAATACAATGTGCCTGTGACATTCAAGTTGGAGAAGCCGGAATGAGGGTTACTCGTCTCGGTATTCAAGGATGTCGCCAGGCTGGCAATCCAGTTCGCGGCAGATGGCTTCAAGGGTAGAGAATCTCACGGCCTTGGCTTTTCCCGTCTTCAATATGGACAGGTTTGCCTGTGTCAGGCCCACGCGTTCCGACAACTCTCCAAGCGATATCTTCCGCTTGGCCATCTCGACATCGAGATTGACTATTATTTTTCCCATAGGCTTCTAAATCGTTAAATCATTCTCCTCCTTCAATCTCAGTCCGACGGAAAACACCTCTGCCATAATCAGGCAGAACAGACTGAAGATAAAATCATCCATCGATTGGTTGTAGACTTTGTCCGCAGGGACATGGCTCAGCAGGTCGTAAGTCGCAAATACAGCAGTCGGTATCAAAATGCCCCAGCCCGCCCAGCGCAGCAGGGGTACATTGTCCCATACAAACACCTTGTCGCGATTGACGTTCAGAATGAATCGCACGAGAGCGATGAGCGAGCGAATCAGAAGAAAGATGCAAACAAGACCCAAGAGCGTGATCAATAGTTCGCTCATGGTGTGAGAGCCACTTGTCACGTCAGCCTGTCTTCCATGTTCCCAACCCTCTTTAAACGCCTGGGCGCCTTCGCTGAAGTTGAAGAATATACCAATGATGATTTTAGCTGCTATCAACAGCAACATCAGAACACAAAACACATTCAGTTTCTTTTTCATAATCTATAATCTTTATCGTTTCGTTTTTTCTATTTATCGTTTTGTTTTACTAATTTATCGATTCATTTTACTAATTTATCGATTTTCGATATGCAAAAGTAGTACATTTCAGGATAGACTCCAAGTAAAAACAATAAAATTTTATTGAAAAACGATAAATTTAACTTCCTTTAAGAATTCATTGCGATCCCCCAAAAAGCTCCCATGCGCATATTCATCTTCGACCATCTCCGTTCTTTCGCAGCAGAGAAAGGTGATTTTTTCATGGATTATTTGCAAGAATGAATAAATGGAACTATATTTGCGATGTAAGACAGAAGAGGGTTTAACACAAAACGATTTTATCCATGAAAAAGTGTTTTTTGATCATCTTAATCACGCTGATTGCCTGCACGACGGCAATAGGTCAGAATATGTTCAGTGGTTCAACAGACTTGGAAGTGATAGCCAACGAATGGGAGAGCATAACCCTGAAGAATGTGCCCAACGGCTCTCTCGTCACCATGCTCGACTGCTTCAACAAGAAGTGGCCCACATGGATGCTCAGTTCAGCTGTCAAAACGATGAAAAAAGGTGTGGAGGGAAGAGACACCTATAATAATGACCAAATTGTTGTACGCAACAAACCTAAGAACGGTTTTGTTCAGGTTGACTGGTGGGGTGACGCTGAACGAAAAGAATTCATGAGAGCATGCTACTGGAAGCGTTCCAATGGCCACCGTTTGCTCGGAATATACTTTGGCGGGACAGACAAATACCCCAACATACATTTCGTATGTTTCTACGACTACGACATGAAAAGACACACCCTTACTCCTGAACCGCAGATCATTGACGGCTTCCGGACCACGGAAGACAGGAAATTCTACTATGATTTGCCAGAAGAAGGCAAGGAACTGCAAATTTCTGAATTCGGAGAACGGGGCCACTTCATCCACACTTTCAAATGGGACGGCATGAAGCCCGTGTTCTCAGAAACAGTAAAGATAGAAGAGGACAATGGGGGCGAGCATTATGGTGAAGAAGAGGAGTAATCATTTATAGCATCAATGGCATTCGTCATCGTGGCGTGAAAAGTTTCAAAAAAGGAAATGATGGCATTACATTCAAAAAATGGCTGAATTTGTCAAATCAAACCAACCATTGAGTGGTTTGAAAATATTAAAATGACAAATTTCAGCCTATAGAGCAAACTTTATTCCTGCTCTGAATTGTGATTATTCTCAGGCTCTGCCACCATACCATACTGTAGCTGTTGCATATCTACAATATTTGCAGATGACTTTTTGGCGGCTTCACGCACCATAGGTGTATAATCTGCAATAATACGATGCCAGTCTATGATATGCATATCGGGATATCGTTCGCCATACACTTCCATCACTTCACGCTGTAGTTCATAATCTGAAATGTCGGCATTCATAATAAGCCGATTGTAAACAAGATTACGTACGTCACGGTCATCCTCGACATTAACCAACTTGCGCTCAATGACGTTCTCATCGTCATCTGCCCATTTGTTACATTGTGCCATCACCGTTTCCAAAGCCTTTTCATGGCCTTCGGGCGGGTACTTATATTTTTTTAGCAATCGCTTAACCTGTACTCGCATCTTGGCACGAGCCGACTCCTTGCGGTTCCAGTCTATAGTACGGTTGCGGCGAAGCTGCTCTGTCAGTTCACGGGTGAGGGCAACAAACTGCTCATCGGTATAAGCCTCGCGTACTCCTTCCGGTGAACTAAGCGCATCATAGAAAGCCTTTTCCTCAACGGTCAGTCCCAGTTTATTACTTTCTTCCTCATTCTTCTTGATTTCCTCAGCCATCTTCAGAAGTTCTTCGATAACCTCTTCATTGGTAAGCATTCCCTTCAGATAGTTGGAGAGGGCCATATTCAGCAGGTCGGAGAATTTCTTGCTCTGCACCACGTTAGTTCGCTCGAAAGTGTGGATGCTTTCCTTCAATAAGCGTTCCAACAGTTTCACTGCAAGGTTTTTCTCTTTCATCTTCCTAATCTCTTTTTGGAATGCTTCCTCAAAGAGTGAGAAGTTTGCACCTTCTGACTTGAACAGGTTGATGACTCCCTGGCTCTTGATGCTTTGCTCCAACAGATGGCTGATGCGCTCGTTGATGTCCTGTTTGGTAATCTTGCCTTTCTGTGCCAGACGTGACAACAGCACACGCACGGCATCCATGAAGGCTACTTCCTGTTTCTCTTGTGGCTCGGCCAACGAACGGCAAAGGGTCAGTGCATTGTGCAGCAGTGGTCGGTACCATCATAGAAACCGCTGTAGTTGAAGTCATATAGCAAATCGCGACAGATTTCAAGCTTTTCTTGGAATTTCAGCCGGGCTGTTTTATTGATGTCTGGGTCGCCAAACTGCTGACGGTCGCGTTGCGTATAGTCCTGCATAGCTTGTTTCAGTGCGCCAGCGATACCCACATAGTCAACAATCAGACCACCTTCCTTCTCTGGGAACACACGGTTGACACGGGCGATGGCCTGCATCAGGTTGTGTCCTTTCATGGGTTTATAGACATACATCGTTGCCAGCGACGGCACATCAAAGCCAGTCAGCCACATATCCACCACAATGGCAATCTTCATGGGTGAATTATCCTCTTTGAACAGTGCTGCATACTCCTTGTTCATTTTGGGCTGTATCACATCGTGCCATTCCTCCTTGTCGGTATTGGCAGCACTGGCCACTACATGAACTTTCTCCGTCCATTCAGGGCGAAGTACCAGTATCTTGCGATATATCTTGACCGCAGCATCCTTGTTATAGGCCACAATCATGGCCTTGCCCGTCAACTCCTGTTGGCGGTTCTTTTCATAGTGCTCAATGATGTCGCGGCAAAGGCTGTCGATCGTATCAGGGTGACAGAGTATCTGCTTGATGCCGCTGTTATCTTGTTGTGCCTTGTTGATTTGTTCTTCGGTAGCACCTTCGTCTGCCAGTCGGTCAAACTCATCATCCAGTTTCTTCAATACATCCTCGTCCAGCTTCAGATTGACCACACGGCTCTCGTAATAGACAGGACGAGTGGCACCATCCTCCACGGCTTGTGTCATGTCATACACATCGATGTAGTCGCCGAAAACCTCCTTGGTGTCACGGTCGGCTTCACTGATGGGCGTACCAGTAAAGCCGATGAACGATGCATGAGGGAGCGCCTCACGCATCAGTAGTGCATAGCCTCGGTGGGCCTCGTCGGTGATGACGATGATGTTTTCACGCTCCGACAACAAGCCAGTTCCTTCCTCGAATTTTTGAATTGTGGTAAAGATGATACCTCCCGTCTGTAGGTCTTTCAGCTTGCGTACCAGGTCCTCGCGTCCGGCAGTCTTGGTGAGTTTGCCTTTCTCGTTCAGGTCGAAGCCTACGCGCTGCGGTTCCTGACGCAGGAATTTCTGGCATCCTGTAAACTGCTCATAGAGTTGCTGATCCAGGTCATTGCGATCGGTCACCACCACGATGGTACACTGGGGGAACCGCTGTGTCAGCCGATGCACATAGAACACCATCGACAGCGACTTGCCGCTGCCCTGCGTGTGCCAGAAAACGCCAATCTTGCCATTGCCGCCAATTGCCTCGTGCGTCTTGGCAACAGCCTTGTTGACAGCAAAGTATTGGTGATAAGCCGCCATAATCTTTGCCGTGCGCCCATCCTTATGGTCGAAACAGATGAAGTTCTGCAGGATATCGATTAGTCGCTCCCTGCGGAAGATGCCTTCGAAGAAAGTTTCATAGTCAATGACTTCTGCCGACTCAGAAACACCATCACGACTCTTCCATTCCATGTAGCGGTTCTGCTTGGCGGTGAGCGTTCCGGCTTTCGTGGTCAGCATGTCACTGGTCACGGAGAAGGCATTAAAGACAAACAGCGAGGGACATTTCTGCTGATACTGCTTGATTTGCAGATAGGCATCGTCTTCCTCCACATTATCGTTGGCAGGCGATTTCAACTCTATCACCACCAACGGAAGTCCATTCACGAAAACAATCATGTCACAGCGTATCTTCTCTTTCTCTAAGACGTGCCACTGGTTGCACACCTTGAACAAGTTGTGCGTGGGATGCTCGAAGTCTATCAGCCGCACAAGTGCTGTCTGGTTACGTCCGTCGGCCACATACTTCACCTCCACACCGTTTTGCAGGTAGTCCATCATCTGCTCATTGCGCTGCTCCAGCGTTCCCTCGTTCACATGGGTAACGATGCGATAAGCTTCTGTCAGCACCTCATCACTCATCTTCGGGTTCAGCTTGCGCAATGATTGTTGCAGGTCAGACACATACCACGGTTCGCGGAAGTCTCGCTCCACGTCGTAGTTCGCTTGAATAGGTCTATCAGCGTCTGCTCATAGCTGTCTTCTGTGAATTGGTTTGTGCTCATATCTCGTCTATCTTATTTCAATTAGTTCCATAATGTCAAGCATGTGAAACATGACATCGTCTATCCTTGCATGCCAACTTTCGTGAAAATGGCCATAGTACCAATAGCTGATGGGATGGTTTTTAGAATACAGGTAGTTGTACAAATCGTCCATTACCTTTCGCTCATGCTTCACATCGTCCATCAAACGACTGTCAAGCATAGCCCAATCCTCCAGGGCGAAATGGGATGTCAACTCACAGAAAGACGGCGCTGTATGGGTAATGACAACATCTATGGCAAATTTCTCGTTGATGCTGTCCAGTTTCTTCTCGTCATATACTGGCTGTTCATTAGGCCAATACACATTTGGCATGAACGGATCATCCGTTTTCTGTAGCCGATACTGTTTTGCCTCCATGCGCCTCGTCCGGTCTATAGATGTAGCTCCACCCACACAAAGAATGCTATGCCCGCAGGTTTTGATGACGGTATAATCTGCCAGCGTCATCCAGCGTTGGTGCTTCACAGGTGGATTCTCAAAATAAGCCGGATTGTCGTGGTTGCCTCTTACAAAAGCAAGCCAGCAGTTCGTTTTGGAAAGTCTACTGCTACAACGTTTAAAGATAGCTTCATAGTAGCCTGGCCGTTCAAAACCAAAGCCACAGTCCCCAGCAACGATGATCAGCGTATCGGTCATGCCATACTGAACACAGCATTTGTTTACAAGCAGCGCTATATCTCCATGAATATCGCCACTCACCACAATGCTTTTGGCATGGGGAAATTCTATGAAACCATCCTGCAGCACCATAACTACCTCTTTATATTATAACGTAACATCCCCCACTTTTATTTCACCAGACATCAAGCGAGGAAGAAGGGTGTCGCGGAGTTCGGCGAGGCGGCGGGATTCGTCATTCCCATGCTTGATTCGGCTATAAAAAGATGTGACTTTTATGTTGAAATCCCGTATCACCATCTCTGTCGGAATGACGATTTGCATGTTATTTAAAATTTCTGTCGTCATACTTGGAACTGCTGAACCAGAATTCATTGAAGCCAAATCCTTTCCACTCAGATACAAATAGGTGAATAAAA
>CACYQD010000042.1 GCA_902776475.1 uncultured Prevotellaceae bacterium
GAGAGGGATAGATTTCCTGATGAGTTGCATGGCTTTGCGGGCCAGGTCGACGGGGTCGCCCTGGGGAGCGGCGCTGTAGGGATTATGCCTGAGCGTCCAGGGCTCCTCGATGGCGTAGTAGTCGAGCGTCACCTCCTGCGGAAGAGCCATCTGAAACAGTTCGTCTGCCGTCTTGTTGCTGTTGGCTCCCGAGCCGAGCAATTCGGGGTCGGGTTTCGTCAGGGCTTCCATCTGCCGGTCGAGGGCGTCGAAATAGGCTTTCCAGCGCACGGCATAGAAGTCGGCCAACAGTCCTTGCCATTCCTTGTGGGCGTAGTCGCGGAGACCGCCCGTATCGGCGCAGTAGCGGTTGCCCCATGTGGTGATCTGCACCCTGGCGTTCCACTCATAGAGGTCCTTCTCCTCAACGGTCACACCGCAGCGGCGGGCATCCTCCAGCCAGTTGCCCACCCTGAACTCACGTCTGGAGCCCAGCAGCCGGTCCTGCATGTCGAGCATCTGGAGGAAGCGCCCGGCATCCTCCTTGAAGGCCGACCGCGAGAAAGCCTTGTAGTCGGCGATGGTGCGCTGATACTGGATGCGGGCCTGGTCGGCCACCGCCTGCCGGACGATATCCACGAGGTCGTACTCAAAGTTGTTGTTGCCCCTGTATTTCTCCGCCACTCCGGCCATCAGGCTGGCCGCCTGCCTGGTGTCCTCCGGGTCATAGTAGTTTTTCATCTTCGACCAGCTGGAGGCCTGGAAGTTGTGGAGTGAAGGCCGGCCGCAGAAGATGCTCTCATGAGGTCCCTGCTGGTTGTTGCCCACCGGACAGTTGTAGATGCTCTGCGCCAGGATCAGCCAGGCCTTTTGCACCTCGGGGTCATCGAAACCATAGCGCGCCTTCACATAGCCCCGGAGCCACTCCTCCTTGGTGATGCGCTGCGGGAGCCAGGGCAGTTCACTCATCAGCTCAAACATCACGGGGTTGTTGCCGGAACCCTCCATGGTGAATCCGATGCCCTTGATTTTCCGGGCCAGCGGATGCGTCTTGGTCATATAGAAATTGTCAATCAGCTGGTCCATGCGCCCATGGAGGCCCACATTGGCGCCGAAGTTTTCCAACAGGCAGAAGAGCCACTGGTGGTTGCCGTATCCCTTCTCCCTTTTCCATATCGAGGGAGCGCCCCACATCGGGCGGCATTCGCTGAACAGGTCCAGGATGAGGATGTCGCCCTCCTGGAGCGCGTCCAACATCTGAGGACGCGGGTTCTCCGTCCAGCCCTGCACCACCCATGTGGCTTTCGGATTGGCACTTCTCATCGCCTTGAGCAGCACCCGTGCCGCCTCAGCGTAGTCGATACGGCTGTCGTCGTTGCTCTCATGAAACGGGTCCATGGAATAGTAATCCGCCTTGCCGAAAAGGCGGGTCAGTTCCTCGTAATACAGGCGGGCGATCTCCCCAAACCGCGGGTCAGTGGGAAGGAGGTTGGCCGGTCGCTGGAACCCATTCCACAGTCCGGCGTCGGCTACGTCGAGGCCCAGTTTCTCACGGGCGTCATGCGGCACCATGCCCGAATAGCCCGGCAGTACGGGGTGCATGCCCAGTTCCCTCATGCGGGCCAGGATCTGCTTTTGCAGTTTCTCCTGCCGTGCATACCAAGATAGCGGCAGCGGACCGCCCCACCCTTCCAGGTTGTTCATCTCCCACCAGGCGAGGAAGGCCGGACCGGCGATGAAGCGTCCGATCTCCTCCTCGGAATAGCCCAGCCGCAGGAGCATGTTGCGCCACACGCACTCCTCGCCCACGATGGCGAGCGGCATATTGACCCCATGGAGCGCCATCCAGTCGATCTCCTGCTGCCACCTTTGCCAGTCCCAGAAAGCCATGGAATAAGAGAAGGTGCAGTAGTTGAAATCATAGCGCAGGCTGAGGTCGGTGTCATGCCGCTCCGGCCTGTTGACCGGCGGCAGCACGGCCGGAAGGGAAGCTTTCATCCCGTTCCACGAGAGGTGGATGCCGGCATGATATTTCAGATACCAGTTGATGCCGGTGGCGATATTGACCCAGGTGTTGCCCCTCACGACCACTCTGCGCCCCGCCTGGTCCAACTCGAAGAAGTCTTTGTCGCTCTTCACGAGTTGCGTCTTGAACTTCGCGGAGGCCCCTTTGTCGATGCGCTCCAGGAGTTGGTCTACGGGATTGGCACAGGCGGTCATCGCCGCCATCAACAAGAAGATGGTCAGTATTTTTCTCATAGCTGGCTTTTTATGGTTTTTGAGGTTTCTGCGAGGAATTGATCCTTACCTCCCTGAAGAGAGGTTTGGTATATACATATTCGTTGGTGGCAGGACAGACGGGATAGAAACCCATGGCGGCGAAGATATACCAGGCCGACATCTGTCCGGCATCGTCGTTGCCGGAGAGTCCGCCGGGGGTGTCGTTATACTCCGTCTCGAGGATATGGCGCACCCAATGCAGGGTCTTCTCAGGTTCGCCGGCATAGTCAAACATCCATGCTATCTGATGGCAGGGTTCGTTGCCATGCCAGTATCTGCCCTCCGTGAACATCGAGTCGAGGCGGTTGACAAAGACGTCTCTGCCCCCCATCACCTCCATGAGTCCCCTGGGGTTGTGGGGCACATACCAGGTGTAATGGCAGGTGGCGCCCTCGGTGATGTAGTCCTTGCGGTGAATGAGGTCGGTATTGTTCTCAAACCGTCCGTTGCTGTGGCGCCCGTCGGCATATCCCGTCCGGGGGTTGATCACGTTGCGCCAGTTTTCCGAGCGCCTCATCAGTTCCTGATAGTCAGCCTCATGTCCGAGCGCCTTGGCCATCTGCGCCACGGCGAAATCATCGAAAGCATACTCCAGGGTGCGGGAAGTCTGCTCATTGTTATGAAACGCCTCCTTCACGCTGTCCTCCAGGGGGATATACCCATATTTGAGATAAGACTGAAGGGCGCGCCGCCCCATGCCGTTCTGGTAGTCCTCATAAGACGCCGGTGTCTCGAAGGCATTCCTGCGCATGGCCTCATAAGCCTTCTCATAGTCAAATCCGCGCACGCCCTTGATATAGGCATCGGCCAATGCCACGGCGCAGTGGTCGCCAATCATGGCGGCGGTGTAGGAGTTCCAGCAGGGGAAGATGGGCAGCCAGCCACCCTCCTCATACATATTGACCAGCGACTGCATCATGTCGGATGACAAATCCGGTTCGATGATATGGTACAACGGATGGAGGGCACGGTAAGTGTCCCACATGGAGAAGTCGGTGAAGCACCTTCGTCCCCGGTTGGTCTTGGTGCCGTCGGCGAAACGAGGATAGGCGCCGTCCACGTCGCTCAACTCCCTCGGCAGGAAGGAGGCGCGGTACAAGGCACCGTAGAACTGGTTGACCCGGGCGGTATCCTCATCCGACACGTCGATGGTGTGCAACCGGTCGATCCACCGGGCAGCACAGGCGGACTCCACCTCCTCGAAGGAACGGTCCCCGATTTCTGTTTCCAGATTTTTCCGGCAGCCCTCGCGGTCAGTGAAGGAAGAAGCCATGCGGAGCAGGATGGGTTCGCCGGCCTTGCCCTGGAAAGAGAGGTAGGCGCCGATGCCGGGTTTTCCGTCCACCGTCAACCGACCCTCGGCCTTCTCCTCTCCGTCGTACGTGCCCACGGCCACCGGCTGCAGGTCGTAACGGAGCAGCAGATGTCCGGAAAATCCAGCCCGTTCGCCCCATCCCTGATAGATGCGGTGCACGGGGTTGTATCCGTAGATCTCCCGCCGCTGAGGGTCGAGAGCCACCCCACCCTCTCCCTCATCACTGTTCGGATGGAAGATCACATGCACCACTTGGTCGCGGTCAGGCGTGATGCGCAGCACCGCCCCATGCGAGGCCGCGGTCAGTTCCATCCGCAGATGTTCGTCAGGCAAGCTGACGGCGTAATAGTCAGGATGCGACACCTCGTCGGCATGGCTGAAACGGGTGGCCCGCTCGCCGGGCTGGGTGCGCAGAGCCCCGCTGACAGCGGCGATGGTGAATGACCCATAGTCCTGCGTGCAGCCGCCCACAATCCAGTGGGAGTTGCGCACGCCCTGGAACAAGGAGTCTTTATAGTAATAAGGCGCGATGCACTTGCGCTCGGTGTCCTGGGTCTGAGGAGTCCAGAAATTCTGGCCATTGGGCGTGAGCACTGCGGGGAGGGTCTGTCCATGCTCCTCGCTGCCTTTGCCGAAGAGGCCCGCCGTCCGGGTGTTAGCCTGGGCAGTGCCCACCATCGTATTGAGGGCATGGAGATGGTGCAGGTGGCCGAGGCTGTGGATGCGGCCGGCCACGAAGGTCTTCAGGTCGTCCCAGCGGTAGAAGCCGCCCTCAAAGGCCATCGGGACGGGAATGGCGGCGAGGCGCTCGTTGTGGAAGAGCCTGACGATGACATCCCCCGACGGATGGCGGTAGAAAACCATCTGCAGGTTGGCCGCCATGGGCAGGATCTCGTCCATCTTGCCCGACAGGCTGCTCTCTACCTGCAGGAGAGTGAGCAGACGGTAGAGGTTGGTGTCGTGGCCGAAACGGAGGGTGGCCGACGGCTGGCGGACGGTGATGGCATTGTCGGCACGCTGCTCGATGTCCTGCCACAAGGAGACCGCCGACAGGGCGGGGATGCCCTCATTGCGGACATCGGTGCCGTTGCAATAGACCATGCGGTCGTTGTTGCGCTCATAGATGTCGGCAAACTCCTCATCCGTGAAGACCCCATACAGATTGACAGGCAATTCCACATCCTGCATGTCAGAGGCGATGGTGTGAAGCTCTGACATCAGGCGCTCTTTCTCGACCACTGCGTCGGGATGCTTGAACAGTTGAGCGACAAAACGGTCGGGTGAACCTTTCATGCGGGGGAACACCTTGCGCTCCAACTGTCGCAATTCGGGCGTGGTGTAAGCGATGTAGGCCATAAAGGCAGAGTCGGTCTCAACGGTCATCTCGCGGGGCGGGCACAGACGATGCAGTTCATCCGTAAAGGCAAGCATGCTCTTCCGGCACCGGTCCACCACACTCGAGCGTGCAGACACGGTGGTCTCATCCGTGAAGACCTCAGGATAGCACTCCACCATCCGCCGTGCAATCTCGCGATGCTGACGGGCACCAAGCGGGGTGAGCAGGCCACCATGTCCACGGGCGTTTTTCCACACTTTCCTCATCTGACTGCGCACGCGCCTACCCTCCTTGGTCAGGTTGCCACGGTCGGCAAACTGCGCCATGACCCACTGATAGCGCTCATCGGAGGGCAGCCACCGTGACCCGTGCCGCCCATAATGGGAGATATAAAACGGCACATAGCCCGCGGGCGCCTCCACCTGCTGCGTCGGAGGCACGGGAGGATAGGCATGGTAAACGCCCCCCATCTGTTCACGGGTTTTCTGCGCGCTGACCGTCAATGACATCAGTGCGATCCACAACAAGATGATATTTCTTTTTCCTTTCATATTCAGTTGACGAATTGGGCAGCGAAGGCAAAACGAGGAGTCAATCCCCTATTTTCCAATCGATTCCCAGCGGATTATGACGCATCTCCATCACCAGGGGCAGCGGAGCGGCCGTGGCAATCCACATCTCCGTGCGGTCGATGTCGGCCCGGACATGGATCAGTCCGTCACGCTCATCGACTTTCCGCCAGGTGATCGTATCGTAGACGAAGCTCCCTTTTTCCCTCAATTGCCGCAAGGCATCGGTGGAGATGAATGCCATCGTGCCCTGAGGATGGTAGAAAGCTCCATCCACCTGCGGGCTGTCCCAGCAGAAGCCATCGGCATGCTCCACCACGCTGCGGGGAATGAGATAGTTGGCCGACTTGACGGTGACGCATAACGTGTCGCCTGCCCACCCCATTGTCAGTGGCCAGGTGCGGAACTGCCGGTTGAGGGTATAATGGATCTCGCTCTTCACGATGGGACGGGTTTCACATTTCACGATCTCGTTGATCTTCGGAATCGGTGGGGCGAACCTCACCTTTTCGGCCTTCTTCCGCATCATCTCAAAGGTCAGTTCTCCGCCTTCCATCAATTCCCGGTGCTCTATACGGGCATTGTCTATCTCCCTGCCATTCAGCAAAATGCGTTTCACCTGCTTCCCTTTTCCCTTCCGGACCACATGCAGTCGGCGGCCATTGCCCAACTGCAGGGTATATTCCGGCACCATGGGAGCCAGGAGGAGATAATAAGACTGTCCGGCATTGGGATAAAAACCCATCAGATGAAAAGCCAGCCACGACGACATGGCGCCGGAGTCATCATTGCCGGGCAGGCCATCGGGAGTGTCATCATAAGACAGGTCCACAATCCGGCGCACCCGCTCCACACTCAGGTCAGGCCGCCCGATCCAGTGATACAGACAGGGCGTGAGAAACGACGGCTCGTTGGCCACGTTGTAATAGTTCTTATCAAAGAAGAGGTCCAGCCGCTGCCGGAAGGCGTCGGCACCGCCACAGGCCTCTATCAAGCCGGGCACGTCGTGAGGTATGCTGAGCGAATACTCCTCAGAGGTGGCCTCATAGAAGAAAGTGGACCACCAAGGCAGATACCACGGCGCCACCTTGGTGACGGGCGTGTAAGGGATGGTGGGCACAAACACCTTCGACTTGCCCCAGGGCACGTTGTCCAGCCAACGGCCGTCAGCGTCTTTGGGCATCACGAAACCCCGCATCTCATCCCACTCGAAGTCGGCGCGCCACAGGTTTTTCCAGTTCTGCGAACGCTTCATGTACTGCTCATAGACATCCATCCGGCCCAGTCCCCGGGCCACCTCGGCGATGCAGTAGTCGTCGTAGGCATACTCGATGGTGCGGTTGCCGGCACGGTCGATGCCATAGGGGATATAGCCCAGCGAGAGATACTCCCGGAGTCCGCCCCGGCCATGTTTCTCGTGGTCAGCCCCTGGGTCGGCCTCTCCGTCTTTGAGCATCGCCTCCAAGGCATATTCATAGTCGATGCCCTCGAGTCCCTTCACGAAAGCGTCGGCGATGACCACCTCCGCATTGCTGCCACCCTGCGTACGGCCGTTGCAGTTGCCGCTGCGGGCGTCGGGCAGATAGCCCTCACGACGGTAGATATGGAGCAGCGCATTGACCATGTCGCGCTCGCGCTCCGGTTCGAGAAGGGTGATCAGCGGCGACGAGGTGCGGTAAGTGTCCCAGATGGCATAATAGTCATCATAGTAAGGCGTCTCCGTCCATTTGGGGTTCTCGCCACTGCGGTCCACCGGCATGAGCATCGTGTGGTACAAGGCGGTGTAGAACATCCGTTTCTGTTTCTCCGTGGCGCCGGGCATCTCCACCTTGGACAGGGTGCGCTCCCAGGCCTCACGCAGCAGTTGCAACTGACGGTCGAACCCCTCATCCGGGATATTGCGCCGCGCCTGCATGCTACTGACAAAGGAGATGCCGACACGCACATGCACGAGGGTGTCGCGAAGATGAAGAACCGCCACGCGGCGGGTCTCGTCCATCTCCGCACGGAAGGGAGCGTCGGTGCGCAGACAGAAAAAGACGGTATAGGCATCGCCGTTGTTCCAGCCGCCGCGCACGGTGGAATAGCCCGTCATCTCATGGTCGCTCACGCTCTCGATCTCCGCCCCCACCAACTGCTGCGCCTCACGCAGGTCGGGGATGTCGCTCTTTCCGAGGTAATGGCTGGCATCGACCAGCAGTTTTCCCTCACGCGGATAATGCAGACGATAAAAAGCGCACCGCTCAGAAGTGGTGATCTCGGTGCGGATGCCGTTCTCATAGGTCGTGGCATAGTAGCCCAGGTCAATCTCCTCGCTGACCCGCCGCTGATCCTGTTGACGGTCGGTCATCGGCTGAATGAGGATGTTGCCGTATTTCTGTCCACCGCCGGTGCCGCTCACATGAGTCTGCGAGAATCCGGTCACCGCCTCAGGCTGAGGCGCCCATCCTGCGTTGGGCCTCACCCCGCAGTCAGGTCCAGGCTTGACCATGCCGAACGGCATGGACGGTCCGGGGAAGGTGCGCCCCACCCCAACGCTGCCGATGCGCGGATCGACATATTGTCCGTTTTGGGCATACGACTGCATGACGCATAAAAATGACAAAGCAAATAATAGAAACCGGATTTTCATAGATTCCGACAAAACGAGTACTTATAACATGCAAAAATAGGAAAAAAAGCAAAATTATGAAAATAAAACACTGGAAATATATATCTTTGCATGCCATTTTTAGTGGGGAGTTTAGGAGTTTGGGAGTTTAGACAAATGCTGGATTTTGGAGTTTGGGAGTTTAGACAATTGCAAAACTTAAGTACATATATGAAAAAGATCTTAACTATTCTTTTGGGGACTGTCATGGCCATGACGGTTCAGGCACAGATGCAGACCCTGCAAAACGAGGAGGAGAAAGATTCCACCATCGCCGTCATCGCCTATTACTGTCTCAACGACACGATGGAGTATCAAAGGACTCATGGGAAGATGAAAATCATCGACAATGACACGACGATGATGGGCGAAATCACCGAAAGGTTCATGATCATCGTCACCGACTCCACCGACAAGGGCTATGTGATGGAAATGATTCCCCAGTCCTGCGAAGTGGAGGACGACAGCAACAACTACGAGATGCGCATGGCCTCCGTGGTATGGAAACACCTCAAGGACCTGCGCTGCCGGTTCAGCACAGATGAACTGGGACAAGTGCAGCACATCGAGAACTGGCGTGAGATACGTGACGTGCTGAAGAAGAGCTATACGGAGGCCTTCGACAGCATCTACACCACTATTCCCGGTCTGGACAGCATCATGCCGCGCAAGCAACTGGAGAGTCTGATCCTCCTGGGATGTTCGACGGAAGACGGCATCAAAGAACAATACGACGAACTCGACATGCTCTTCGGATTTCATGGCAAAGAAGTGACCATGCAGCCCGTCGAGAGCGATGACGTCTCTGAGGCAGGGTTTCCCACACATTCAAGGATTGAGTCGTTCTATCCAGCCCCGGAAGACGAGCAAGACATCGAAGGCGACTACGTGATACAGGCCCGCGTCGACTCCCGTATAGAGGGCGACGACGTCAAGGACCTGATCAGCGGGATCATGGGAACTATTTTCACCGGAGAAGTTTCAGACAGCGTGAGCAAATACACCAACATTGCGCTTTCTGACAGTAAAACGGGCATCACAACAACCAACCTTGAACAGTATTGCTATTTCTTCAACGGGTGGCCCAAACTGATGCAGAAAATCGTGCAAATCAACGTCGGCGACATGGTCAGGCGTTTTGAATACGACACCGTAGAATGGCTTTCACGACGGTGGCAGTAACCCCATAATTGTTGACAAACACAAAGCCCAGGGCGACTGCCCTGGGCTTTTATGTATGATAGGCTCAAATGACTTTCATCAATAGCCGGGATTCTGTGTCCAACCAGGATTGAGGTCAAGCATCTCCTGCTCCACGGGGAAGATACGATGACGCTTGTCGAAGTTGGCATCGGGGAAGTTCTTGTAATGCGGGAAGAACTCATCCTCGAAGTGTCCGAAACGGATCATGTCGTTGCGGCGCCAGTTCTCATCGAAGAACTCACGTCCACGCTCGTCGTAGATCTCCTGGAGTGTGGGTTCAGCAGCGATCACAGGAGCACCGGCATAGGTACGGATCTGGTTGAAGAGATCTTTCGCGCCACTCTGTCCGAGGCGTGCGAGAGCCTCAGCCTTCATGAGCAGGATGTCGGCGAAGCGGAAGATCGGCAGGTCGTTGGACTGGTTACGTCCGTTGTTGTAATCCTCCGGGACGATAAACCACTTGATGGAATGGCAACCCTGCTGGATGGAGTTGTCGTCATTGCCCACGTCGATGGTGTTATCCTGCTTGATGAGGGTGATGGTCTCGGTGAAGTGCACCTGCTTGTCCTTATACATAAACGGTTCGTTTGTCGGGCGCAGCGTCTTGGCATCACGGTTGAAGATATCACCACGGAGAATGCTGAGGTTACGGATGTCACCCTCCAGGCTGAAGAGTTTGGCGAACTCAGGAGTCACGACGATGTTTCCACCGAATGACTGGGTGAACTTATCTGATGAGCCATAGACATTCGGCAACATATTCTTCAGCTGCTTGAAGGAGCGCGGACGGGCATACTGGAAGCCCTGAAGGTTGATGGCGTCGTAGGGCATGGCATAGATGAAGTCCTCCACCTTCCAGCTGTTGTCATAAGAGAACTTATGCAGATAATCCACAGAACCAAGGTTGAACTTGCCGCTGTTGATGATATCATCGCAAGCAGCGATGCAGTCGTCGAGTTTGGGGTTGGCAGCCGTGGCAGCGTCATACTGATCCACTGATTCAGCGGTATAGACAGGCCAGTTGATATAGAGCTTAGCCAGGAGCGCCTCAGCCATCCAACGGGTCGGTTTGCCGTAGGTATTCTCTGTCACATCCTCTGTGAGAGAAGGAATGATCTCCTTGAGTTCTTTCTCAATCCACTCAGCCACGTCTTTTCTTGCAGTACGGGGAATCACCTCACCTTCAGCAGGAACTTTCTCGAGGATCGGTGCATCTCCGAAGCTGTCCATCAGGATCCAGGTGAAGAAAGCGCGCATGGCGCGAGCCGGAGCGGTCATCTGAGTAGAAGCGCCGCTGCCCAGTTCCTCCAGGATCGTGTTGGCCTTGGTGATGCCGGAAGTCACTTCTGAATACCAATCGAGAGAAGCGTCGGTGGCGAAGCTGTTGTGAAGAGCCTGGTGGGCATAAGTACCGTCGTCATAGTAGCCACCATCAAAAGCCAGACAAGTGAACTCATCCGAGGCGAGGCACTGAGCCTCCATATAGCGGCGGCCAAAAGTACCTGACAGGTGGAAATAGACGTCAGCCATCTTTGCCTCAACCACAATCATGGGGTCAACACCAGAATTCTTGCTGGGGTCTTCTGTATATTGAGAACTTGGATTGACATCCAAATCTGTACAACTGGTAAGCGCTACAGCAAACAAGCCAGCTGTAAGAAATAACTGATTTAGTTTCATATTCTTGAAATCTGATTAAATGGTTTTTACTTTACAGTCACTATAGCTATACGGTTAGAATGACTTGTATCAGCACCCTTTGCCGTGATGCGGACCACATTCACGCCCTTGCTCTGCAGATACTTGGCGACTGCATCTGCACGGTCCTGAGAAAGTTTCTGGTTGATATCAGTGGTACCCTCCGGTGAAGCGTAAGCCACGATTTCCACGTTGGCACCTTTCTGGATGCCGTCAAGTTCCTTGGTGTTCAAAATATCAGATGAATTGACCGGGAAAGTCACGACGTAAGTGGTCTGGACCAAATCGCCCTTTTCCTTGACAGGAACCTCCTTGACCACTTCCTTGACCACTTCCACGGGCACTTCCTTGATGACCTCTCTGTCAACATACTGTGTCGCAGCCTTTTTCTTCTTGCCGCCACCGAAATTGATCTTCACACCGACCATGAAGGTGCGTGTGTGGGGATAACGGCTCCAGCGATAGTCAATACCCGGGTCGATGCCACCAAGATTGACTTCGGGGTCAAGTCCCTTATAGTCGGTGATGGTGAACAGGTTGTTGGCCGTGCCATAGAGGGTGAGATCCTGAATCCATTCGTTGAAGCAGTTGCGGAAGGTGTAACTCAGAGAGAGAGACTGGAGGCGTACGTAAGTACCCTTCTCAATCCAGCGGTCGGAGGGCAGTGAGCCGGAAGCGTCGCCAGCGGGGAATGAGAGGAACTCCTTCAGCACGTTCTTGCCGTCGGAGAACATCTGAGCGCTGTTGTAGTGAGCACGCGGGCCATTGTAAACATCATTGCCGAACACGCCGGTGATGAAGGCCGTCAGGCTCCAGTTCTTGTAGGAAAGCGTATTGTTCCATCCAGCGGTGAGCTTAGGCTGAGCGCAACCTGTGATGGTGCGGTCCTTGAGGCCCGGGTTGTTGGTGGTCTCACCGGTGCGGTTGCCGTTCTCGTCGAGCACGTAGTATTCAGAACGTCCGTTGACCGTACCAGCATACTGATAGGTGTAGAACGTACCGATAGACTCGCCCTCCATGATTCGCTGTGTCCATCCGTTGGCAGAGACACCGGCCACCATGGGATCACCCTGAGTGAGGTTGGTGGTCTGGAACTTTTCATTCTGCATCTTGTCCACCGTATTCTTGTTGTGCGACACGTTGATGGTGGTCATCCAGTTGAAGTCCTTCGTGCGGATGGCATCGATGTTCAAGGTCAGCTCGATACCCTTGTTGGTCATCTCACCCACATTAGCGTCCATCCAGCCATAGACATATTGAGTGGTCGGAACCGGATAGCTCCAGATGAGGTCCTTGGTCTTCTTGTTGTAAACCTCGATGGTACCATTGATGCGGTTTTTCAGGAAGCCGAAGTCGAGTCCGATGTTCAGCATGCCAGTAGTCTCCCACTTGAGGTCAGGGTTGGCATTCTTCGTGGCGGCGTAAGTACGATACAGTTTGCCGTCATAAGTAAAGGTGCCAGAAGCGCCATAGGTGTTGTATGAGGAATAGACATCGAATCCCATCGCATTACCGGAAATACCGTAACCAGCGCGGAGTTTCAAGGTGGAGAACAATTTCTGGTTCTTCATGAAATTCTCTTCGGTGATGTTCCATGCTGCAGACACGGACGGGAAGGTACCCCAACGGCTGTTCTTGCCAAACACGGAGGAGCCGTCACGACGGATGGTGGCCTGGAGCATGTAGCGGCTGTCGTAGGAGTAGTTGATACGACCATAGAAGGAGATGTTGCGGATGTTTTCACGATAACCACTCTGCACAGAGTTCTGCACACCGAGGATGGTCTGTGCATAGGACAGGTTGTACCATGTCAGGTCGTCGTTGTAGTAACCTTCCACACTCAGTCCGAATCCGTCATTGTTTTTCTTCTCTTCCCATGTGTAACCAGCCATCAAGTCAAACTTGTTCTTGCCCAGCAGGAAGCCATAGTTCAGATAGGTCTCAAAAGTCTGTTCACGTCCGAAATAAGTGTTGCGTGAAGCCTGTCCGTTTTTGTTTCCGATACCCTCAAGCTGAGAGTTGCGGGTGTTGTATGCGCTGTAGGTGCTCTGGTAGTTGCTCCATGAATAGTTCACATTCCAGAAGAATCCTTTCCAAAGCTCAAGGGCGGTCTTGCCAATAAACTGATTGCGCTTCCAGACCGTCTCCGATGTATTTTCCTCCATCAGGGCGAGCGGGTTGTAGTTCTTTGAGCCAGCTCCAACGGTCCATGTGCCATCACCATTCTTGATGGCGTTGGTGGGAGAATAGTAGTTCATGGCATCCAGCACAGAGGCGCCCTCATTGCCTGTGGGCACGCCGAAGTGCTTGCCGTACATGGAGTTGACACCCATCGACAGGGTGAGATGATCCTTCAGCACCTTTGTAGACACGAGAGAGCGCACGTTGAAGCGGTCCATGCCCGTCATCTTGATGACACCCTCACGCTTCATGAGATTGCCGCTGATCATGTAATTGGTCCTGTCGTTTCCTCCGCTGATGCTCACATTGTGGTTATGGCTGATACCTGTGCGCAGCACTTCGTCCTGCCAGTCGGTGTTGGCGCCACCATCCTTCAGAGAAATGTTGTTGTTCTTGGCATACTGGCGCAGTTCGTCAGCAGTGGCCACGTCATAGGTCTTGAGGATGTTGTCGAAGGCCACATATCCGTTGTAAGTCACGTTGGTTCTTTCCTCAGCACCTTTCTTGGTGGTGATGATGATCACACCATTGGCGGCCTTGGAACCATAGATGGCGGTGGCGGTAGCATCGCGGAGCACGTCGATGCTCTCGATATCGTCGGGAGCGACGATGGAGATGTCAACACCCGGAATACCATCCACGACATAATAAGGCGACATGGCACCCGAACGCAATGTGGAAGCACCGCGCAGGGTGATGGTAGGAGCTCCGTTGGGGTCGGCGGTAGAAGAGACGACCAGTCCGGGAACCTTGCCCTGCAGCATCTGGCCCGGGTCGGTGAACACACCCTGGTTGAGGTCTTTGGCCTGAACCGTGGTGATGGAGCTGGTCACATCCTTACGCCTCATGGTGCCGTAGCCCACCACCACGACTTCGTTCAGTGTTGTGTTGTCTTCCTGCAGCACAACGCTCTGTCCCGGGTTGATGGTCTGAGACTCAAATCCCACGTAGGAGACGACGAGTTTCGCACCTGGCTTGACATTCAGCGTGTAACGTCCGTCGATGTCGGTCACGGTGCCATTCTGTGTACCTGCTTCCATGACGGTCACTCCAATCAGCGGGTCACCATTCTCGTCGGTGATGGTTCCCGTCACATTGTTCTGGGCCATGGCGACCGTGCTGCTCAGCATCAAGGCTGCCGAGATCAATGATTTCAGCAAAACCTTTTTCAGTTGGTTTCGTACTTTCAGCATAATTGTTTTTAGGTTAAATGAAAAAATAATATTCTATTTCAGTTCTTGATTGCAAGTTCCTCCGTAATCGACATCCTCGTGTGACACGAAAAAGTCTTTGACTGTGAGCCGGGAAGCCTGTTCCACGTAGAGTCCGTAAACTTTTCCCTTGACGAATCCTTCTCCTTTGCAGGGTCGCTTGTCATACACGCCACCGTCATAGCCGGTCATTTTCCTGAGGTTGAGTCTGACATTATAGAAATGGATGTCGCTGACCTTGTCGGGCGTGTCACCGCCCACGAAGCATCCGTTCTCGCTGGTGGCCACGATATTGTTGAAGAAAATCCTCGAGACCTGGCCGCACCGTCCTTCCACCTGTCCTTTGGGGAAGCGCCAGTTGGCGTCCTTGTGGTTGCCATTGGCTCTGGGATAGGACGTGACGTAGATCGGTTCGGCCTTTCCCCACCACACATCCGACCACAGGCGGCAGTCGAGGAGGATGTTGGAGAACACCACGTCGGTGACAGTGCCCTCGTCGCGGTTTTGTATGCCGAGTCCACGGTTGGAAGCCCGTATGATGCAGTTGTCGAAGAGCACATTGTAGATGGAGTCCATGTTCTCACTACCTATTTTTATAGCGCACGAGCGGCTGGTCATCACACAGTTGGTGATGACGATATCGTGGCAAGACCCATATCGCTCCGTCTCGCGCCTGTTTTTCAGACAGATGCAGTCGTCGCCGCTGGTGATATGGCAATTGGAGATGCGGACATTGCGGGAATGGTCCACATCGATGCCGTCGCCATTGCGTATTTTGAGGTTATTGAGCAGGTTGATGCCGTCGATGACCGCGCCGTCGCATCCCACGAGATGCAAGGTCCAGTAAGCACCGTCGCGGATGGTGATGTCACGCACGGTGAGGTGGCGCACACCGGTGAGCGTCAGCACATGAGGTCTTGGATCAAAGGTGGTGACAGGTTTCAGTTCATAAGAATCCTCCAGTTCGGCTCCCATGAACGCCACGCCGTTGCCATGAATGGTGCCTTTCCCCGTGATGGAGATATTGTCGGCATCATCGGCATAGAGCCACATCATACCCTCGCCTTCATTGGCTCCGAAGGCGCTGAGGTGATAGACTTGTTCATCGGGATTGGCAAGGAGTACGGCTGTCGCTTCCAGGTGCAGGTCAACATTCGACTTCAAGCGCACCGGACCGGCCATGAAGGTGTGTCCTCCACGCAGCAGCACCCTGCCTCCGCCACCAGCCTCACACTGGTCGATCGCTTGCTGTATCGCTGCCGCATCGTCGGTCTTTCCATCTCCCACGGCACCATATTGCATGACATCAAATACCTGCTGAGCCATTGCCATGGTGGCAACAACCAAAAGGCAAACCGTCACGAAAAGTTTCCTCATTATTTAGTTTTTAGGTTGTTTCACATCAGATTTAAGTCTGCATTTCCAATACACCTTATAATCATGCATTGGGCAAAAATATTAAAATGTTTTGAGATATACAAAAAATATCCTAAAAAAATGCAAAAAACAGCAAAAAACAACAAAAAAAACGGGTGGAAGCGGAAAGAAGTGGTGTCATTTCACCAAAAGAGGTTGGTGCAGGAAGCTACCAACCTCGAGATATGATTTCGAAACATCGAAATCCAAAAAAAGATGCTGCAAATATAAAATTCCCTTTGATAAAAAGCAAATTTTTAACGCTAAATATAGCTTTTTTAACATTTCCGGGGGAACTGAGCGGAGTGAAGAGAGAATCTCTTGAGATGATCATATCACCTATTATTATAATAGGACAATCTCCTCTTCGTGGTCATTTTTGCAGAATCATCCACCTGCCACACAGGTGGATATATGGAATAGGTGCAGTGAAAATGCCGGACATCATAAAAAATCTCCTGTGCTCTACCCTCTCTTTATAGCCATTTTTGCAGAACCATCCACCGTTTTTGGGGCAAACGCGACAGATTTTGGCCCCTCCCGCATGATATGTCGTATTTGCGGCCACGTGTCGCACGTTTGTTGACGGAAATTTGGAGGTTTTTATGACCGGGTCCGAAAACTGCACTAACTTTGCACCCGGAATCAAGAACAAAACAAAATAAATAACATAAAAATAAACAAAAACAATGAAGACAATGAAAACTTTGAAATCCATGATGATCGCCGCCATCATCCTCTGCGGCACCAGTATGAACGCTCAGGCTCAGAACAATGATTACTATCAGACAAAAGACGAGGTGGGCATCACCATCGGAGGACCGTCAAACTCACAAATCATCACTGTTTTCTCTGAAATGTTCGGCATCATGGGTTCGGCTTTGATCACAAGCGTAGCAACAGGTGGAAACTATACCGGCTACACCACATACGAGAATGAGAAGAATATCCCCGCTATATCCGCTGAGTACTTCCATCACCTCAACAAGACCGTCAGCATCGGCGGCATCGTAGGTTTCAACGGTACATTCAGCGACATGTACTGCACGTTCCAGAAGAACGTAGGATCAGGAGACACCACTGTCAAGAGCAAGGAAAAAGTCGGCTCCGCAAAGAAATACTTCATCACCGTCATGCCTGCAGTGAAGTTTGACTGGCTCCGCCATAAGAATTACGGACTCTACTCCAAGATGGCTTTCGGTCTCACCTACATGTACGAGCAGGAAAAGCAGGACAATCAGAACGGCGAGAAGGAACTGCACAGTGACAGCAAAGTCATGGGCAACTTCCAGGCTTCACTCCTCGGCATCGAGGCCGGCTCAGAGAAGTTCAGAGGTTTTGCTGAGCTGGGCGTCGGTGAGCAGGGCATCTTCGTGGTCGGTTGCCGCTACAAGTTCTAAATTCACACTGCTTCATTAAGCTAATCTATCAAACCGGCCCCCCTTGGCCTTCATTGAGGCCAAGGGGTGTTTTTTTCATTTAGTCAGATGTGGAAAATGTATCAAATTCCCCGTCCCCTCTATGTTGCAATCCAAATAATTGGCTCATATTTTAGTGTTGTTTAACGGTTTTGTGTTCATTTTCGCACTAATTTGCATGTCCTTTAACAAGAAATCCCCATCCAGACACGTTCAACATGCCTGGAGAGTTGCGTAAGCAACAGGAATGCCGGATCAAACTTCTATCAGATGTAGTGA
>CACYQD010000043.1 GCA_902776475.1 uncultured Prevotellaceae bacterium
GTCCTCGGCGCTGTCGGGGTTGCGCATGCTTGTGTCGCCGATGTTGTAGCCCAGGTTGAGGCTTTCCCAAACCATCACCTGTCCACGTGACTTGGCCACCCAACCGCCAGCCTCCAGTGTCTCGGGAGCACCCACGGCGTAAATGGTGGAGTCCTGACCCTCGCTGCCCGTCACCGTTCCGATGGGCTGCTCCTGGTCATAGTACCAGCTGGAGTTCTTGCCCCAGGTGAAGAGGTAGTTGGCGTTGACGATATTGCCTTCCTCATCGGTCTGCTGGCCCTTGCCCTTCCAGTCATCAGCATTGGCGTCGAAGTGAGCCATCACATCCCAGCGGATGGTGGTGTTGTCGAGACCATCGACTCCCACGAACTTGCCGATCACCTCAGAGGGGAGGAAGTCGCCGCCGGCCACGAAAGCATAGACCGTGGCAGGTGTGGTCAGTTCGATGGGTTCGGTGTAAGCCTTCGACTCGGTGATGACATTGCTGTTGTTGAAGTTGTAATACACCGTCGTGCCCTCATTGACACTATTGATGGTCACCACCGACTTGCCGGCCTCGCGTGCCACGGAGAACAAAGGAGCGGCTGCCTGGGTCATGATGACCACATCTTTCGAAACAATCTCGCTGGGTGAATAACCATCGCCCACACCGAAGGCCTTCACGGTGGCATTGCTTGTCAACGTAAACGGTTCCTGGTAGAGTGTGCTGGAAGTGGTAGGATCAGAGCCATCAAGGGTGTAATAGATGGCTGTGCTGTGGTTGGCAGAGATGCTGACGGTGGAATAGCCGTCTTCAGAAGTCACGCTGATGACCGGTTTGCTGACCGGTTTCACCTCTTGTTTGGTGTCGACTACAGCCATTAATGCCTGCGGTATCAATTGTGAGATCACGTCATGATTGGCCACGGCCATGTTCTCCATCGTGAGCGGCAGGAATAGATAAGCATTGCGGCTGGGATTGTGGATGTGCATGGCAGTGATGTCGCCGGCAGTGGCCACGATCTTGTCATTAGCAAAATAGTTGCCCAGGGTCACGCCTGTAATACCGCCATCGAGCAGCAGTTCGAGACCCTCTGTGACATCAAGTCCCTCAAAGGCAGCGTACTCCGGATCGAGCACGTTGAGCACTCTGGAGTCAGAGACAGTGACATTTCCCCATCCCATCAAGTCATAAAGACCCGGATTGAGGTTGAGCACTGGTACATAAGCCACCAAACCGTTGAGGAAGTCCTTCAGATAAGGAAGCTCTGTAGTGAGCGTCGGACTCAGGACGACAGCTGCATTCTGACGGAGTTTCTCGATTTCCTCTTTGAGAGCACCCTCAGCGTCCGGGAAGGCCTCCATCGACTGCGGTGTCACCTCAAAGCGGCTGTCGCCAAGCAAGTAGAGGTAAGCGTAGTCATCATCCAGGCTGCCACCAGGTCCGTAGAGATAAGCGACTTTTTGCGCATCCTGAACAGAAGGAGCGTCGCCCTCATCAATCATGAAGAGTGTGAAGTCGATGCCGGCATCCGGAGTGAGTTTGAACTGCACATCCACGGAGTCAGGGCTGTCGGTCTGGATCTGCCAAGTGAACGAATATGTTCC
This sequence comes from uncultured Prevotellaceae bacterium, assembly GCA_902776475.1. Classification (GTDB taxonomy): domain Bacteria; phylum Bacteroidota; class Bacteroidia; order Bacteroidales; family Bacteroidaceae; genus Prevotella. The sequence continues at coordinate 1,588 of CACYQD010000043.1, forward strand.
CTCGGAGCCCTCCACCTGGTTGCCCAGGAAGATACATGCACCGTCGGTTGTCGTGCCGGAGATCAGTTTGATATAGTCCTGCACGGGAGCGATACCGCGGTTGGTAGCCGTACCATTAGCCGAGCGCCCCACGATGGTGACTTTCTGTCCGTTGGCCAGTTTGGGGAAGGTAATGGTCGTATTCTTACGGGTGAGACGCATCTTGGTGGTAGCAAGGTGGATACTGTTGTCCTTGTTGCTGCCGATGTCGATAAGAAGGCCCATAGTCTCAGGAATCACCACGCCATTGGCCATCAGATAGGAGTTGGCATCGGGTTTGCCCACATTTTTCCAGTTGTTGGTGTTGCCATCAGCATCCGTGCCGTTGCTTGCCCAGTGCGTGGCATCCGCATTGAGGTTCTCAATGGTCTCGTCACTCAGACCCTCCGTGAAATCCCATGATTTCTTGACTTGCGCATCGATGCCCATCGTGACCATGAGCATCAAACAAAATGTAAATAGTTTTTTCATAAAAAGTAGTTTGGTGAATAATATTGTGCAAATATAGGCAAAAATTCCAATATATTGTCTAATTTTGCAAAAGAATTCTGTGATTTATACAAATGAACTACTTAGAACTTAGAAAAAAATCAGAAAGACTGAGATTGAGGTTGATAGAACTCATCCATTCCGGCAAGACCGGCCACACAGGCGGCGATTTGTCGGTGCTCAATCTGTTGACCGTGCTCTACAACCGCATCCTGAATGTGGACCCCACACAGCCCAAAATGGCCGGACGCGACCGTTTCGTCCTAAGCAAAGGGCACTGTGCGGAGGCTCTCTACTGTGTATTGTGCGACAAAGGGTTCATCGCCCCTGAAGAACTGGACGACTATGGAACCTGCAACGCCCATCTGGGCGGCCACCCCGACGTGACCATCCCTGGTGTGGAAATCTGTTCGGGAGCCCTGGGCCATGGCCTCTCCGTCGGTGTGGGCATGGCACTGTCGGGCAAGATGTCTGGCAAGTCATACAAGACTTTCGTGGTGATGGGCGACGGCGAACAAGCCGAGGGTTCCATCTACGAGGCTGCCATGGCCGCCAACAAGTATCATCTCGACCATCTCGTGGCCGTCATTGACCGCAACGGTCTGCAAATCTCCGGCCGCACTGAGGATGTGATGCCCTTGGAGAACATCCGGGAGCGATGGACGGCATTCGGATGGGATGTCAAGGAGATGAACGGCGACTGCATCGAGGACATCGTCGAGACCATTGAAGACATCGACTACGACAACCACAAGCCCCACCTGATCATTTCCCGCACGACAAAAGGCCTTGGGGTGTCGTATATGGAGAATGTGGCCAAATGGCACCATGGCGTACCCAGTGAGGAACAATACCAAACTGCCGTGGCGGAGATCAAGCAACGAATCGCCCAACTGGAAAGCAAGGAGGAAGAATGATGAAAAAAGCCAACAAAATACCCTGCCGCAAAAGTTTTACCGACACCTTGCTGCAGATAGCCCAAAAAGACAAGGAAATCATTGCCGTCACCTCTGACGCCAGCGGTTCGGCCACCCTGACCGACTTTGCCCAAACCCTTCCCGGACAATTCGTAGAAGTGGGCATAGCCGAGCAGAATGCCGTGGGCATAGCCGCCGGCATGGCCTCCACCGGGAAGAAGGTGTTTATCTTCGGTCCAGCGTGTTTTTATGTCGCCCGTTCCCTGGAACAAGTGAAAGTCGACCTGGCCTACTCCCAGATGCCCGTCAAAATCTGCGGTGTAAGTGGCGGTGTCGCCTACAGCCAGTTGGGAGCCACCCATCACTCGCTGCACGACATTGCCGTCCTGCGCACATTCCCTGGCATGGAGATCTATCTGCCATGTGATGTCAGGCAGACCCGCAAGCTGGTGGAACGCCTCATCGACCATCCGAAGCCCGCTTACATCCGTGTGGGCCGCAATGCCGTGCCCGATGTGTATGAGACAGATGATTTTGACTTTGAACTGGGCAAAGCCAATCTTTTGAAAGATGGCAAGGACCTGACCCTCATAGGAACCGGAGAAACGGTAGCCCACTGCCTGGAAGCCGCCCTCATGCTGGAAAAGCAAGGAATTCATGCCCGTGTGCTCGACATGCACACCCTGAAACCATTTGACAAGGAAGCCGTAATCAAAGCTGCCCGCGAGACCGGTTGCATCGTGACTGCCGAGGAGCACAGCATTTACGGTGGTCTGGGAGCTTCTGTAGCAGAAATCACCTCACAAGTCTGTCCTGTGAAACTGAGGATTCTCGGCGTGCCTGACGAGAATGTCATCCACGCCTCTCCCTCCGAGGTTTTCCACCATTATGGCTTCGACTACCAAGGCATCTATGAAACTTGTCTGGAACTGTTAAAAGGTTGAGGCGAAGCCAATAGAGCTGATGCAGAGAAGATTGTCCCCCTCCCTGGCATGAATCCAAGGGAGGGGGACAATTGGTTTTGAAGATCAGCAAATCCTATTTCAGGACGACTTTCCTGCCCTCGGATATATATATTCCAGGACAAGGATGCTCTGTGGTGACCCGCCGGCCGGAAAGATCGTAGAGACCCTTGGGTGTTGTGAAATCTTTGCCCATGACTGTCTCGACGCCCAAAGTCTCCTCCTCGATGATCGACATGGTCTGGCCCGCCCAACTGATGATTTCCCATTTGGACAGATCATCCGACTCAAAATTGCCATTCACGACCATCTCTTCGTCAGATCCTTTCTGCTTGCAAGACACATCATCGAAATAGACCTTTCCACCGATCAGACCGAAGGCGAACTGGATTTTGTCGTTGGCATACTGGGCATTGAACTCCCAAGTGAACTCCTGGAAAGAAGAGGTGAGCCTATAAGAAGCCAGGTATTGCACATCAGTACTCCCACCCCACTGGTTTTTATTGGGACTTGTGGTCCAAACAGGCCACAATGCGCAATCGCCGCCTTGGTCGGCCCTGATCAGCGCCTTCACGACATAGGTCTTGCCCACGGTCATCGACTTGGAGAGAGTGGTATTGCACTGCTTGTCCCAGGCATTCTGACCCGCACTACCGTTATTGACCATCAGCACATGGTTATTGCCTTGCAGCGAACTCTCGACTTGGAAAGAGACACTGCACTCATTTCCCGTGAAGTCGGTGAAAGTGGCGGTGACGACACCCGTACCTTCACTGACAGCGGTAATCCTGCCATCTGCGACCGACAGGAAATCAGGGACGGAAAACTGCACCTCGGACGAGACATCCTCCTTGTGGCCATCAGCGAAAACCGCTTTGATGGCGATACTGCGCGAACTGCCCTTCCGGATCACGATATCACTCACTTCCTCCAGACCCGTCGCCGTCAGGAATTTCCTCAGATTCTCAGGCAGGGTGTATTCGGCATCGACTCTCGTCTCACGTCCCATCACCTTCAATGTCTCATAAGCATAACGCTTGCCCAGCATGCGGTAGCCTGTCGGACTGAAATGGAAAGCGTCCTGACCATTGCCAGGACAACCTTTGGCACTGACGACATGAGCTGTGGGGATGACCTGCGGCAGTTTGGCGATCACCGCATTGTGCCCCCAACAAGCACCACCCTCCTCCTGATATTCAGTCTCGCCAGCGAACAGAGGCACATCCTCCGCATTGAGGCCGAGGTCGGTCAGGATATCGTTGTAAATCTTCTTCACTTTCTGAGGCCAGTCCTGTTGAGTATTATTCGACTCACCCTGATGCAAGAGGATACCTTTGATGACGCCCGATTGTTGGGCAATCTTTGCCATTTCAATCAACCGTCCGTATGGGTTTCCGCCATAGTACCAATTGGCCAATGTCACATGCCATGCCGACGGGTCCTCAGCTATTTTCGACTGATACTTGTCTTTGTCGAACATCTCGATGGGAGCACCGCCCATGGCCACTGCCACCACACCGATTTTCACATCAGCAGGCATAGCAGCCACCATCGTACGTCCGAAATAATCCGTTACGCCCAGTTTTCCCATGGGACTGACAATCGGACAATAAGCCGTGTACCAATTGCCCATCGTCCGCTTGGGACTATCAAAATTGGTGGTGGCCAACATCTGGAAACGCGGATCCACATACTGGTTGTCAATACTCTCCCACTGTGCGTTGCCCTCCATGTTGGACTGTCCGAAACACAGATAGATGTGGAAATTGGGATCTACCTCAGCATTTGCCCTCACACTCATGAGGGCCAGCAATGCCCCTACAATAAAGAAACGCTTCATTTGATTCAATCTTGTTGCGATAAAGAAATTATAAAAACGCCGCAAAGGTAGTGAAAAACGATGAAAAATGATTTGTCCATCGTTTCATAAACTTCTATTCATATTCCATCCTCGCCATTCTGCCTCGGAAAAAGTAATTCTCTTATTCCGATTCTATAAAACCATCCATGATGACCGTTGGCGACGCTTGATGATCGAAGGCTCCCAACTTGTAGCCGCCGGGCAGGCACTGCGGTTCCCAGTAAAAGATTCCACGGCAGTGGCCACCGGTCTCATTACGGGCTTCACGAATGGCACGGGCCAGTTGACGACGGCCCTCCTCCATCACCTCAGGATGTTGTTCGTTGACCTCATAACCCGTCTCCACGATCATCACGTCGCAGTGATATTTCTCACTGACATGGCGGATGTTGGCGATACAGTCGGTGATGATGTCATCCGCCTTCAGATCAGGGTGCCCCTCCATCGCCCAATAGGGGTAGAGCGACATGCCTACCATATCAAATTTACCGCCATATTTCAGGACGGTGTCCAGGTTATGGTCATAGAGGCTCTGCTGATGGCCTCGGTCAAGGTGTATGATGACGATAGCGTCGGGGAATACCTCTTTCACGGCATCGTATCCTGTGCGGATGAATCCGGCATATTGCTGCGGTTCGGTCTTGATATGTCCCATGCTGTGGGTGATGGTCGTCCTGCCCAGAGAGTCCTTGACCTCCCAACCACGTTCGTCGGTCTTCACGCTCCAAAGCATACCGTTGGAGGTCTCGTTTCCCACTTGCACCCATTTGGGGGTGATGCCATTTTCCTTGAGCAGCGACAGAACTTCTACCGTGTGGTCATGCAGGTCTTGTTTCATTTCCTCGAATGAATGTCCAAGCCAGGCTTTAGGGATGGGCTGTTTTGCGGGGTCAGCCCACCAGTCGCTGTAGTGGAAATTGACCATCAGGTCCATGTCCAGCGCTTTCACCCGACGAGCCATGGCCAGCAATTCGTTTTTATCACAAGAGCCACCACGGGGATTGACCCAGACGCGCATGCGTATGGCACTGATCTGATAGTCATTCTTCAGCAGTTCGAGGCAGTCACGCTCCCGACCTTGGCGATCGTGAAATTTCACCCCCTGCCGTTCTTGAGCGGTGAGGAAACCTACGTCAGCGCCTTTCACGAAGTCCTTTTTACCGTTCTGCGCATGAGCCAGAGAGGCCAGCGAGACCATAAGGACAGACAGCAATAACTTGTTCAGCATAATTTTGGTTTGTTTGGTATCAGTTTTCCCTGTTTAGCAGATTTTGGATAGTTTGGTATCAGTTTTCCCTATTCAGCAGATTTTGGATAGTTGGGTATCAGTTTTCCCTATTTAGCAGATTTTGGATAGTTGGGTATCAGTTTTCCCTATTTAGCAGATTTTGGATAGTTTGGTATCAGTTTTCCCTATTGTTGCGGCGGACACGGCTCATTCGTTCAGAGAATCCTCCTTGATTGACAAAATCCGTTTCAAGCCGCTGCAGTTGTTTGAAGAGCAGATAGTCGGCCTGATTAATCAGAATGATGACCATATTGGCGATGGTTTCTGGCGGTCGGGTAGTACAGAGTTGCATGAAGAAAGCGGCATCATTATGCGTGCGTCCCAGTTCACGCATGGCAGTCCACTCTTTCGAATTTTCCTCCCACTGCCGATGCCCCCTTGTGCGAAGATAGTCGATATAATCCTCAAGCAGTTCCTGAAGGCTGGCCTTGGCCACATTCAGCAATTTAATCTCAGTCTTGGCGGAAGTAGCAGAAGCCGCACACCCTTCAATGATGTTCTGTTTGCCAGAACGGGCAGCCTGCACCATTTGGTCGATGGTGCGATCGCCATGCTGCAAATAATGCTGGCAGAAGTAATAAGTCATCTCATAGATAACCTCAGTCTTCTGGTAAGAAAGTAGCTTGCGATAATTGCCTGTAGGGCGAATGAGCTTTTCTTGCATGGTGAAAGGTTTTTTTGATGACTTTTTTTGGGGGATTATTGGGAGGATTTTATGGGGTTTTAAGGTTTTTAAGGTCCTTAAAGTCCTTAAAGTCTTTAAGGTCCTTAGGGTCCTTAGGGTCTTTAAGGTCCTTAGGGTCTTTAAGGTCTAAAGAGTCTTTTGAGACTATTAGCCCCTTCAGCCTTTTTGGCGCCATGGTTTGGTGAGACCGGCGAATCATTTCATGAAGTAAGGGGCGCCGGGTGCTTGGTGAGACCGGCGCCCCTTCATGAAGTATCTGCTGGGCGTTAATTGAAGCCGGGCGTTGGTTGAACTGCCGGGCGTTACTTGTCGAGCAGGATGTTCATCATCTCAACGGCAGCCTTGGCCACAGATGTGCCAGGACCGAAGATGGCAGCCACACCAGCCTTGTAGAGGAAGTCATAATCCTGAGCGGGAATCACACCGCCTGCAATGACCATGATGTCCTCGCGACCCAATTTCTTGAGTTCTTCAATCAGCTGAGGAATGAGCGTCTTGTGTCCTGCGGCAAGAGAAGAAGCGCCTACGATGTGCACGTCGTTCTCCACGGCCTCTCGGGCAGCTTCTGCTGGAGTCTGGAACAAGGGTCCCATATCCACGTCAAAGCCACAATCGGCATAGCCTGTCGCAACGACTTTTGCACCACGGTCATGACCATCCTGACCCATCTTCGCTACGAAGATACGGGGACGGCGGCCTTCTTTCTTTGCAAACTCCTCTGTCAAAGCACAAGCTTTCTCGAAGTCGGAATCGTTCTTGCTTTCTGCTGAATACACGCCTGAAATAGTTCTAATAATTGCTTTATAACGGCCTACAATTTCCTCGCAGGCATCACTGATCTCACCGAGAGTGCAACGCAACTGGGCAGCTTTCACAGCCAGATCCAGGAGGTTGTCCTTGCTCTTGCGGCCTTCCTTGAAGTCACGCACACAAGCCGTGATGGCCTTGAGTGCTTCCTGGCAGGCAGCTTCGTCACGCGAAGCGCGTACCTGGGCGAGAGACTCTTCCTGTTGCTTGCGCACCGCCGTATTGTCCACCTCGAGGATGTCGATGGGATCCTCGTGGTCGAGACGGTATTTGTTGGTACCGACGATGGTCTGCACACCTGAGTCGATGCGGGCCTGGGTGCGTGCAGCAGCTTCCTCGATACGCATCTTGGGAAGTCCGGTCTCGATGGCCTTGGCCATACCGCCGAGTTTCTCAATTTCCTGAATATGCTCCCATGCCTTGTGAACCAGTTCGTTGGTCAAGGTCTCCACATAGTAGGAACCAGCCCACGGGTCGATCTGCTTGCAGACCTTGGTCTCGTTCTGGATGTAGATCTGGGTATTGCGGGCGATACGGGCGGAGAAGTCCGTAGGCAGGGCGATGGCCTCATCCAAAGCATTTGTGTGCAATGACTGAGTATGTCCAAGGACGGCTGCCATGGCCTCGATACAAGTACGACCCACGTTGTTGAAAGGATCCTGCTCGGTCAGTGACCATCCGGAAGTCTGGGAGTGGGTACGCAAAGCGAGAGATTTCGGGTTCTTGGCGCCGAAACTCTTGACGATCTTTGCCCACAAGAGACGTCCTGCACGCATCTTGGCGATTTCCATGAAATGGTTCATGCCGATAGCCCAGAAGAAGGACAGGCGCGGAGCGAAAGCATCCACGTCGATACCGGCGTTGACACCCGTGCGGATATAGTCCATACCGTCAGCAAGCGTATAGGCCAGTTCGATGTCGGCGGTGGCGCCAGCTTCCTGCATGTGATATCCGGAGATAGAGATGGAGTTGAACTTCGGCATCTTCTGAGAGGTGAACTCAAAGATGTCTGCGATGATCTTCATGGAGAATGCTGGTGGATAGATATATGTGTTGCGCACCATGAACTCCTTGAGGATATCGTTCTGGATTGTACCAGCCATTTCCTCGAGTTGTGCGCCCTGCTCCAGACCTGCCACGATGTAGAAGGCAAGGATGGGAAGCACGGCACCATTCATGGTCATGGACACTGACATCTTATTGAGAGGAATGCCCGAGAAGAGCACTTTCATATTCTCCTCATTGCAGATTGACACGCCAGCCTTGCCCACATCACCCACAACGCGTGCATTGTCGGGATCATAGCCACGGTGTGTCGGGAGGTCGAAGGCCACGGAGAGGCCTTTCTGTCCAGAGGCCAGGTTGCGGCGATAGAAAGCGTTGGACTCCTCAGCGGTGGAGAAGCCGGCATATTGGCGGATGGTCCACGGGCGGAAAGGATACATCATGGAATACGGGCCACGGAGGAAAGGCGGGATACCTGCTGTGAAGTCAAGGTGCTCCATGCCCTCAAGGTCCTCTTTGGTGTAAACCGGTTTCACCTCAATATGCTCGGGGGTCTTCCAGTTGTATTCAATGCCATTGGCGGTCTGCCACTCAGCACCGTTCTGCGGCTGAATGCCAGCATATATATCTATGTCTTTAAAATTCTTTCTCATGACTTTCAAGTTTTAAATTAGATTCCCAATTTGGCATTGTATTCTTTGAGGGTATCCAGCACATTGCAGCGCACATGGATGAAATTCTCTATGCCAGCAGCCTTGAGATCCTCCATGCAAGCCGGGGCACCGGCCACCACAAACATGGCGCGGCCATTCAGGTACTGGAAGGCCGGGATGGCGTACTCAGCATACTCATCGTCGCTTGAACAGATAACGATGATGTCGGCACCAGCCTCCAAAGCGGCATCGACACCTTCCTCGACGGTCTTGAACCCAAGGTTGTCAACCACCTTGTAGCCAGCGCATGCCAGGAAGTTGCAGGAGAACTGAGCACGGGCCTGACGCATGGCCAGATTGCCTATCGTCAGCATGAAAGCCACAGGCACCTTCGTGTTTTCGGTGTGGATGCGAAGATCTTCGAAATCAGCGGCGAGGCGGGTGGTCTCGATGGATTTGAACTCGCTCTCTTCGCCACAGCAATGACGGCATCCCTCCACCGGTTTCTTGCCTTCCGACTTCTCGGTGAAGTTGGGGAACTGGTTGGTGCCGAGCAGGAACTCCTTGCGCTTGGCGGCATCAGCATGACGCTTGGCATTGGTCTGGTTGATGACGTCCTGGACCTTGCCTTCCTTGGCAGCGGCGAGGAAGCCGCCATCCTCCTCCACCTGGAGGAAGATTTTCCAAGCCTCAGCAGCCAGGCTGTCGGTGAGGTGCTCGATATAATATGATCCAGCTCCGGGATCCACGACTTTGTCGAAATGGCATTCCTCCTTGAGCAGCAACTGCTGGTTGCGTGCGATGCGCTCGGAGAAATCATTGGGCTGCTCATAAGGAGTATCAAACGGAGTGACGACCATGGAATGGATACCTGCCAGGGCAGCGCTCATAGCCTCTGTCTGAGAGCGGAGGAGGTTGACGTAGCTGTCGAACAGAGTCTGGTTGTACTTGGAAGTCGTGGCGTTGACGATCATCTGGCAAGCGCAGTCGCATTTGGGCTCATACTGCTTGACGATCTGCGCCCACAACATGCGTGCAGCGCGGAACTTGGCCAGTTCCATGAAATAATTCTCGCTGATGCCCATGTTGAACTTGATTTTCCGGGCTGCGAGGTCAGCATCCACACCGGCATCGGTGAGCAGCTGCATGTACTCATTGCCCCAAGCCAGAGCATATCCCAGTTCCTGCACGATGTAAGCACCGGCATTGTTGAGTGCGAGGGAATTGACGTTGACACACCTGAAATAGGGGAAGTCCTTGAAGGCCTCGACGAGTTGAGGAACGACATCCAACAGAGGAGTGACGTCCTTTCCTTTCATGACCACTGCCTCGAGCGGGTCGAACTCCACGCTGCCAACAATTTTTTCCTTATCGTAACCCTTTGACTCGAAATAAGCCTTGAGGATCTCAGCCAGTTCCAGGGCGTAGCGCTTACAGGTATTGAAATTGACCTCAATGCACTCGCATTGTATATCATTTAATAAGGTGTTGATGAATTCCGGGCTCACCTTATTGCCAGGGATGCGGAATCCCAAGGAGTCAATGCCCTTGTTGAGGATATCCAGTGCTTTTGCATTGGCTTCCTTTGCATCATCAGCCAGAATGTTCTGGCGAACATACCATACGTTGCTATCCTTCTTGTTGCCCCGCACGAATGGGAACTCGCCGGGCAGAGCCTCGGGTGTTTTGAGCTTCAGGACATCCTCCCTGCGGTAAAAAGGCTGAACGTTGAAACCTTCATTGGTTCTCCAGACGAGTCGTTTGTTGAAATCCGCTCCCTTCAGGTCAACCTGGATTTTATCCAACCATTCCTGAGTGGTGGGGGCTTGAAACTCGCCAAAGAGTTTTTCCTTGTTGTTTGACATAGCGAAATGTTATTATAAATAAGTTTTACAAAATTTAAGGTACGATACAAGTAACCCTCAAATAATATGCAAAGATAGTGCATTTTCTTGATTTGATGAAAAAAAAATGAATAAATTATAATGTAAAAGTGAAAAAATCAAAATCATCTCCATATCGCCGTAAAAATATGGTTAAAAATTATTTTCTTCCCCATATTTTGAGTAATTTTGCATTGTTTTTTTTAATTATTACTACACATGGATTGGCTTATCAACCTATTCACCCAAACAGACTCAGTAGCTCACATCGTATTGCTCTATGCTATGGTCATCGCTATCGGTGTCTATCTTGGAAAGGTGAAGGTTTTCGGAATATCCTTAGGAGTCACTTTTGTCTTGTTCGCCGGTATTGTGGCGGGGCATATCCATTTCACGGCTCCCACCACCATTCTTAATTTCTGCCAAGACTTCGGGTTGATCCTGTTTGTCTTCATGATCGGTATGCAGGTGGGGCCCGGTTTCTTTGAGAGTTTCAAGAAGGACGGTGTGACGCTCAACGCCCTCTCGGTGGCAACCATTCTGCTCAATATCGCGGTCATGTTCGGTTGTTACTACATTTTCTACGACACGTCGGAAAAGAGCAACATGCCCATGATGATCGGCACCCTGTATGGTGCTGTCACCAACACTCCAGGTCTTGGTGCCGCCACCGAAGCCCTCACCTCCGTCTTCAGTGAAGCTGAGATGCCTCAGATCGCATCAGGTTACGCCTGTGCCTACCCCCTGGGTGTCACCGGCATTATCCTGGCCACCATTGCCGTCAGGTTTCTAAGCAAGACGAAGCTCAAGGAAGAAGAAGACAAATTGTCGGCTGAAGAGGCTGAGAACCCCCATGAGAAGCCCCACATGATGCACCTCAAGGTGGCCAATTCCTATCTTGCCGGTCGCACGCTGATGCAGATCAGTGAATTTCTCAACAGGGATTTCGTCTGTTCAAGATATCTCCATGACGGCCAGGTGAGCATTCCCAACCGCAACACGATTTTCGAGGTGGACGATGAGTTGCTCATCGTGTGCGCCGAGGCCGACTGCGAGCCCATCAAGGCTTTCATCGGTCCGGAGATTGAGGCCGAGTGGAACGTGGAGTTGGAGAAGCAGCCCATGGTTTCGCGCCGCATCGTTGTCACCAACCCCTCCATGAACGGCAAGACCCTGGGCAAGATGCACTTCTCGAGCGTCTATGGTGTCAACGTGACCCGCATCACCCGTCACGGCATCGACCTTTTCGCCGGCCGCAACCACCATTTCCACATCGGCGACCGTGTCATGGTTGTCGGTCCGGAAGACAATGTCAACAGAGTGGCAGACATGATGGGCAACTCCGTCAAGCGATTGAACGCGCCCAACATCGCCACCATCTTCATCGGCATCATGGTGGGAATCATCTTCGGCAGCCTGCCTATCGCCATCCCCGGGATGCCCGTCCCCATGCGGCTCGGTCTGGCTGGTGGTCCATTGATCATCGCCATCCTGATCGGACGCTTCGGTTATCGCGTGAAACTGGTCACTTATACGACGACAAGTGCCAACATGATGCTTCGGGAAATCGGACTTGTGCTCTTCCTGGCCAGCGTGGGCATCAAAGCCGGAGCCGGTTTCTGGGAGACCGTGGTGGCCGGCGACGGACTGAAATATGTGTATACGGGATTCCTCATCACCATTCTGCCCATCCTCATTGTGGGTACCATTGCCAAGATGGTCTATCACTTCAACTATTTCATGGTCATGGGCATGATAGCCGGCACCTACACAGACCCTCCTGCACTGGCATACGCCAATCAGGTCTGCGCCCATGAGGCACCGGGTGTGGGATACTCCACCGTCTATCCCCTCAGCATGTTCCTGAGAATCCTCACAGCACAGATACTGGTACTGTTCTTCTGCGGATAAGCAGTCCAGAACCCGACGGAAAATCAAGCTATATATCATACATTTCGATGAAAAGAATCAAATTACTAACTGCCATTATCGTTTTCTCCTCCCTCTCGGTGTTCGGCCAAGGTGCGAAGAACATCAAGATCAACGAGGTGATGACGAACAACACGGCAAGTATTGTGGATGAGTACGACCATCACCTGCCATGGGTCGAACTTGCCAACACATCGTTCACGACCTTCAGCATCCGGGGCATGTATATCGCCACGGACAAGGCCGTCCTCAACCCCAACCTCTCTGTGCCAGAAAGGGTGGCCATGATGAGCATCATCCCTGGAGGCAATTCCAGCAACATGGGAGGACGCCAGCACCTGCTGTTCTTCCTCAACAGTTCACCCGTCAAGGGACTCTTCCACCTGACGTCCACCATCGACCCCTCCAGACCCGTCTGGATCGGACTGTATGAGGGAAATGGCGTGGATCTCGTCGACTCCGTCACCATCCCTGTGGTCTTGAATGCCAACACCACGTATGCCCGTGTGAAAGACGGCAGCCAAGACTGGGAAGTCAAAGCCGCGGATGCCGTGACGCCCGGCATAGAGAACTTCATCAGCGTCACTGAGACGAAGGTTGCCCAGATCAAGCGCGACGACCCCCATGGTTTCGGTATCACGCTGCTCTCGATGGGTATTGTCTTCTCCTGCCTTGCCCTGTTGTGCATTTTCTTCACCATCTTCGGCAAGATCATGAGCCGCAAGCAGCAAATGAAGCAGAACTCCGCCAAGCAAGCCCGGAAGAACCGTCTGGAAGCCGTCCATGATGAAGACGAGGACGAGCGTGCCTTCCCCGGCATTGTCATCAAGAAGAACAAGATGTCGGGTGCAGAGGCAGATGACGACGTGTATGTCGCCGTGATATCCATGGCACTCAGGCAATATCTTGAACATGTGCATGACGAAGAGAGCGGAATCATCACGCTCATTCCCAAAACCACAAAATGGACCCGCATTTAATTCCCCAAACCAATTCCTAATTTATGAGTAATTACAAATATAAAGTCAACGGCGTCGATTATGACGTGAACATAGAAGATTTTGACGGCAGCATCGCCAAAGTATCCGTCAACGGCAAATCATTTGAAGTGGAACTGGCAGAACCGGTCAAGGCACCTGTCCGTCCGAAGAAAGTCGAAGTGAAGGTCTCTGCTTCCGCCACATCGGCAGCACCCGAGAAAGCCCCGGCCAAGAAGCCGAAGGCCGCAGCCGGATCAGGCAACAAGGTGCTTGCACCGCTCCCCGGCACCATCACCGAGGTGAAAGTTCAGGTGGGCGACTCCGTGAAAGTGGGCGACACCGTGATCGTTTTGGAGGCCATGAAGATGCAGAACAATATCGAGGCCGACTGCGAAGGAAAGATAACGTCAGTATTAGTAACCCGTGGTGACACCGTGATGGAAGGCGCCGCGCTTGTAACAATCGGATAAAGTCATGGGATTTTTAGAGTTCATATCCACAAAGTTCTTCGACTTCCTGTCTTACACGGGATTTGCCAACGCCACGATTCCGAATATCATCATGATCATCGTGGGCGGTATTTTTATATGGCTTGCCATCAAGAAAGACTTCGAGCCGCTGTTGCTGGTTCCCATCGGTCTGGGCATCATCCTGGGCAACATCCCCTTCCGTGCTGACGCCGGACTGGAAATCGGACTGTATGAGGACAATTCCGTCCTGAACATCTTCTACCAGGGAGTGAGACAGGGATGGTATCCGCCACTGGTCTTCCTGGGCATCGGTGCCATGACCGACTTCTCGTCGCTGATCAGCAACCCGAAACTGGTGCTGATCGGTGCCGCTGCGCAGTTTGGCATCTTCGGTGCCTACATGGTTGCCTTGGCGCTCGGCTTTGAGCCCAACCAAGCAGCCGGTATCGCCATCATCGGCGGCGCCGATGGTCCTACGGCCATCTTCCTCTCTTCGAAACTTTGTCCTAACCTCATGGGAGCCATCGCGGTCTGCGCCTATTCCTACATGGCACTTGTGCCTGTGATCCAGCCGCCCCTCATGCGCCTGTTGACCACCAAGAAAGAGCGCGTGATCCACATGAAACCCTCCCGCAATGTCAGTCAGACAGAGCG
>CACYQD010000044.1 GCA_902776475.1 uncultured Prevotellaceae bacterium
GTATGGGGCAACCTCGGCTATACTCCCGGTGAGGACTGGACCAGCGGTATATGGTGGGGATGCTCTCCTGAAGACCTGACCGGCCAGTTGAACCACTCGGATACCCATGTGGCAACAGGTGAGGAAAGTTCCAACGCTTATATGCTCTTCTCTGAGGAAGGTACCATCACAACCTACGACGGTGCTGGCAACCAGATCCGTAAGGGTGCGTTTGAGATCAAGGACTACAACAACGGTGAGCGTATTGCCGTCAATGACGTGCCTTGGAAAGTGGGTACTCTGCACACCGATCCAGGTGTCATCCTCTTCCCGTTCAAAATCAATGGTGGTGGAACGAAACCTACCGACTTTGACATTGTGAAACTGACCGCCGATAAGATGCAGCTCACTTATGCTGATGCCGGAACAGGCAGTTGGAGCGAGGCCACATGGTGGACATTCTGCAGCAACTCCGATGGTGAGGGCATGCTCAACAACTATGGCGAGAATGCTTGGACCTGGGATACGGAGTTCCGTGCTGACGGAGCCGTATGGGGTAACCTCGGTTACACTCCTGGTGAAGATTGGACCAGCGGCATTTGGTGGGGCTGTCCTCCGGGCGACCTGACAGGCCAGTTGAATCACTCTGATACCAAGGTGGCTACAGGTGAGGAGGATGCCGGAGCCTATATGATCTTCAACAACGAGGGTCAGATAAACACCTACAAGGCTGATGGCACGAAGATCCGTGGTGGTTCATATGCCATCACTTATTCGACCGACCGTCAGGTTGTGAATGATGTGCCTTGGAACCTTGGCACGCTGACCACCGACCCTGGTGTGATCCTCTTCCCGTTCAAGATCAATGGCGGTGGAACGAAACCCACCACATTTGAGATCGTCAAGTTGACGGGTAACCAGTTGCAGCTTGTCTATGCTGATCCGGGTACTGGCAGCTGGAGTGAGGCCACTTGGTGGGCATTTAAGAAAAAGTAAGTTTCTTCTTTGATAGTAAATCCGCCCCATCATCCGGATGGGGCGGATTTTTGTTGACAATTCATTTTGTATTTCTCAGAGCTTTCATTATCTTTGCAAATCAGTGAAAAACGATATCGGGAAATATAGGCCTTCGTGCGTAAGCGTGCTCTTGGGAGTATTGGCTTTCCTGTTTTGGTGGCTTTGTTGTCCCCAGGCCCTGTCGTATCATGAGCAGTATCAGCTGTTTCAAATGACAGGTGGCTATTTCCTTGATAGTATTCGTATGCCCGGTGGCTTGGCAGACTACGTCAGTGAGTTCTTGGTCCAGTTTTATTATGTGGGTTGGATGGGCGCCTTGGTCCTTGCTCTACTTTATGTCGCCTTGCAAAGACTCACATGGCGGCTTATGCGCCGGCGTCGGAAGGAGATGCCGTCATCCTGTGTGCTGCTGAGCCTGTTGCCCCCGATACTGTTGCTTGCACTGATGGGTGATGAGAGCGTGCTGCTCTCCTATACGGTGGCTCTGCTGTTGTCGTTGCTGATGGCTGTCATTGCCGATGTCTGTTGGAGAGATCATTGGATGTCCTGGCCAGATGTGCTGGTGGTTCCTCTCTGTTATTGGCTCATAGGTCCGGTGGCCTGGACGTATGTGGCGCTGAGAATGGTACAGAGTGGCAGGAGAAGCCTGTGGTTGCCATTGCCGATGTTGTTGGTACAATATGCCGCTTCACGATGTCTTGTGCAGTCTCCGCTGAAGATGATCTGGCTCGGACTTAACTATGAGCGCACGCCGATGCAATACCATGTGCTGATGCTGCTGATTCCCATCGTGGTTGTGGCGTTGGTGGCTTCAGCGGGTGGCTTTGGCCGCTTGGCCAGACGAAGCCGGAAACTGCAGAACAGTTTGGCGGTCTTGATCCTGCTGGTGATATGCGGCGCATGCTGGTGGGCTGTCAATAGCTATGACAGGGAGAAATATGAACTGATCCGTCAGGATTATCTGGTGCGGCATGAGCGTTGGAGTGAACTGATCCAGCGCGCTGACAATTATCAGGTGAAAGACGCTTTTTCCAGTAATTGTGTCAATCTGGCCCTTGCCAAGGAGCGCCGACTTGCCGATGGCATGTTTGATTATTATCAGAGTGGGGAAGATGCGCTCATCATGCCGATGGTGCGCAATCTGACATCCAATATCCCAACGGCTGAGGCTTTTTGGCATCTTGGGATGGTCAACTCCGCATTCCGATACATGTTTGACTTGCAGGAGTCGATACTCAATGCCCGCAAAAGTGGACGCTTCACCAAGCGGATAGTGGAATGCCTGATCGTCAACGGACAATATCAGTCGGCCGCCAAGCATCTCGCTTTGCTGAAAAACACTATTTTCTACAGGAAATGGGCATTGGAGACGGAGAAATTGCTCTATCATGACAATCTGGTGGATGCACACCCCTTGTATGGACGGCTCCGGCAGTTCCGTTTCAAGAATGACTTCCTGTATAACTATGCCGAGATTGACAAGATGCTCGGGCAGTTGTTTGTCAACAACCCCCAGAATGTCATGGCGCTGGATTACTTCATGGGTGAGATGTTGCTGAAGGGCAACGTGCAGGGTTTCCTGCAATATATGTCCTGGGTGCAACAGCATGGAGGCTACCAGTTCATGCCCAATGGCTATCAGGATGCAGTGAGGTATATCCAGTCACATGGACTTGAGAAGAATTCCGCATACGGAAGATATGTAAGGAGAATGATGAATGCGGATGAGGAAGGATAGAAAAATGATGAGGCAAATTCATATCATCATAGGATGTTTGTTGCTGATGGCTGCATGCTCGCAGTCACCTGAGCATCCCAGAATGTCTGGTGAGGAACCTGCCATTTACCCCGACTATGTGGGGGTAACCATACCTGCCGGCATCGCTCCGCTGAATTTCAATATGGCAGACAAAGAGATAGACCACGTCGATGTGACGGTCAAAGGAAGCAGGGGCGGTGAGATGCATGCCAATGGTTCTTGGGCTGATTTCGACCTCGAAGAATGGCATGACCTGACACAAGAGAATATCGGTGGCTACCTGACTTTTTCCGTCTGTGGAAGAAAAGATGGAGAGTGGACCCAATACAAGGATTTCAAAGTGTATGTGAGTTCGTTTGCCTTGGATGACTACGGACTGACCTACCGCCGCATACCGCCTGGCTATGAGGTGGGTGGAAATATCGGAATCTTCCAGCGTGACATCCATTCCTTTGATGAGACGCCCATCGTACAGGAGTCTGCGCTGCCGGGCCGATGCTTCAATTGCCATACGCCTAACCGCACCGACCCGAAATGGGTGACCTTGCAGATTCGTGGAGAGGGTGGGGGCACCATGGTGCAGGTCGATGGCGAACAGCGTTGGCTGAATACCAAGACCGACTCTACGAAGGCTGCGGGCAGTTATGCTTATTGGCATCCGTCGGGGAATTATTGTGCTTATGCTGTCAACACCGTGCACCAGAGCTTTTTCACTGGTGCCAAGAGCAATCTGGAGGTCTATCACCGTTTCAGCGATATCGCTGTGCTTGACGTGAGATCCGATGAACTGATTTTGTCGCCGCAGTTGCAGACGGAGGACTTGGAGATTTTCCCGGCTTTCTCTCATGACGGAAGGACGCTCTATTACAGTTCGTCCAAACCCTGCGACGTGCCGGCTGACTACCTGAAAGTGAAATGCAGTCTGTGTGCGATTTCGTTTGATGCCGCTACAGGTTCTTTTGGTCAAGAGGTTGACACTTTGCTTAACGGCAGGGACCTGGACCGTAGCTTTGTTCTCGCGAGACCATCCTACGACGGCCGGTGGCTGATGTATTGCGTGTCAAGCCGCAGCAATTTCCCTGTGGCACAGAAAGACGCTGACCTTTGGATGATGAACCTTGAAACCCGTGAGACGAGACCTTTGACAGAGGTGAACAGCGGTTTTTCGGAGAGTTATCATAACTGGTCGTCAAACAGTCATTGGTTTGTCTTCTCCTCGAAGAGAGAGGACGGGACATACACCAAGCTCTATCTTGCGAGTGTCGATGACCAGGGACGGGTGAGCAAGCCGTTCCTCCTGCCGCAGCGAAATCCCCGTAAGTATTATGAAAGTCTGTTCGATGCATACAACGTTCCCGATTTCACCAAAACCAAAGTGCATGTCGATGTCAGGGAAATGCAGCGGCAGGTGAATTCGGATAAAAGGATACAAGTGAAAATCAAGTAATCGTATGAATAAATATCTGTTTTGGGGCTTTGCCCTGATGGTCGCTGTTGCAGTGACCGCCTGTGATGCTGAGAAGGGAAAAACATGCCGTATCCATGGCGTGGTTGAGGATGCCCGGCTCAACGACAAGCAAATCTTCCTCGTGCCTTTGGAGAACAACACTGCCGAGGCCGTGGATTCCGTCTATATCAAGGATGGGAAATTCGAGTTCGTCACGGATACATGCCACATGGCTCAGATCATCATGGACTATCATTACCGTGATGGGGTGCAGCGATTGCTCGTTGTCACGGAACCCGGAGACTTGAATGTGAGAATCGGACGGGTAAGCAGTGCTTCAGGTACCCTGGGAAATGACTCCTTGGAGGTTTGGAAGTCGATCACCGAACAGCACTCTCGTGAAGTGGGCACTTTGAGGCAGGCTGCCAGAGAGATAGCGGAAACCGATACGGTGAAGGCTAATCTGCTGATGGCCCAGGCCGACAGTGTGCATCAGACTTACAAACGGCGTACACGGCAGTTGGCTGCCAATTTAAAAGAGGGGGCATTGCATGATTTCCTCAAAAGTCTTTATCCGACAAGCTATCCCAAGAGAATGCCCGATGGAAGTGTGGTGACGGTATATGATGAGTGACACCTTATGAAAGCATTGTTTTCAAAATACTGGAAACTGTCGTTGTCGATACTCTTCGGCATCTGTGTGGTTTGGTTCTGGACCATTCCTTATATATCCGTGATGTCATTTCAGGAACAATATCAGTTGTTCCTTTTCGATACGGACTATTTCATGGAACATCTCCTGTATCCCGGAGGCATGGCGGCTTATGCCGGGGAGTTTCTGACCCAGTTCTATTTCTCTCCTTTGGTGGGTGCGTGTTTCCTTGGCTTGCTCTATGTCCTGATACAGCGCTTGACTTGGCTCTTGTGCCGGCGCAATGGCGTTTCTGATGCTTGGTATCCCCTGACTTTCGTCCCCTCATTGATGCTCTGGGTGTTGATGAGTGATGAGAATGTGATGGTGGGCTTCATCATCGCATTGGTTGTGGCCATGTGTTTGATGCTTTGCTATCATGGGTTGAGCGGCGATGAGGCTTTCCCGAAAAGGAAATGGAGGAAAACGGCTTTCGTTACGGTCACCTTGCCGTTGATGTATTGGTTGATAGGACCATGTATGTTGATGGTTGCGCTCTATATCGCTGTTTTCGAGTGGGTGAAGGGCCGCTCGCTGACTTGTGTGGTGGCGGGGGTCGTGACTTTGCTCTATGCGATGGCGATAGTCCTGGCTTGTCTGTCGTGTGTACAGTATCCTTTGTTCAATCTGGTGATGGGCATTGGCTATTACCGTTATCCTGTGTATGGGCCTGCCATGCAGATCTCCTTGGAGGCAGTCATTGTCTTCCTGCCTTTCTTTCTCTCGCTCCTGCCGTCCAGGCGTACAACCACTTGGACTTTCATACCGCAAGTGCTGGCCTTGGTCGTTTGCGGTTGGTTCTTCGTGAGTCACACTTATGATCCATTGAAATATGACCTGATAGAATATGATTATCTTGTCAGGACTCACCAATGGTCCAAAATCGTGGATAAGGCAAAGAAAAAGCAACCTTCAAGGCCTTTTGACGTGTCGTGCGTCAACCTTGCCCTGGCCATGCAAGGACAGTTGAGCGACCGCCTCTTTGAGTTCTTTCAAAACGGAGCAGAAGGCCTCTTCCCCTCTTTCCAACGTGACATGACCACTCCTCTGCCCACGTCGGAACTGTTTTATTGGCTGGGAATGGTCAATGAGGCTGAGCGCTATTCTTTCGAGGCTCAGGAAGCCATCCCCAACCACAATAAGAGTGGCAGACTGACCAAGCGCATCGCAGAATGCAACATGATCAATGGCCATTACAAAGTGGCGATGAAATATCTGCGTATGTTGGAAAAATCATTGTTCTACAGCAACTGGGCCAAGGCGCAGATGGAGGCTATACGAAAAGGACAGGTGGATGAGGACCCTGTCTATGGACGATTGAGGTCATACCGACAGAAAAAGCAGGATTTCCTCTTCAGTGACACGGAAATGGACCAGATGCTTGGACTGCTCTTTGTTCAGAACTATGACAACCGGATGGCCTTTGAGTATCTGATGTGCTATGAACTGCTGCAGCGTGACCTTGAGCGTTTTAATGAGTATTATCCTTTGGGCAAATATGCCAAGTTCAAGCGTATCCCCAATGCTTATCAGCAAGCCCTGGCCATGCAATGGACCCAGCAGCATGGTTCTTTTGAAGGCATGCCATGGAGTATTGAACCGGCTACCTGCAACTTACTCACTCAGTTTGTCAACCTTTATACGAAAAATCCGAAAGACCCCTCGTTGTCCGTTCCTCCCTTAGGTGCCACCTTCTGGTCATATATGTTGGTGAGCCAGGAAGGAATGGAGAAGAAAGGAAAGCAACAAATGAAGGAGATTTATTGATATGGCAAAGAACAAGAAGCAGCATCTTTTTTCGTTCCCGTTCATGATGTGGATGGTGGCTTTGCTGGTGGCGTCATGTTCCTCGTCACCCGAGAATCCCGCTATGGTCAAGGAATTGCCCCCGATATTTCCAGATTATGCAGGAGTGACCATCCCCGCTGAGATTGCTCCGCTCAATTTTGTCTGCTGTGGTGATTACCAGGCAATGGACGTGACGGTGCGTGGTGCCAAAGGGGGAGAATTGCATGTCAATGGAGACTATGCTGACTTTGACATAGATGATTGGCATAAGCTGACTTTGGAGAATAAGGGAACAGATCTTACTTTCACGGTATGTTTGAGAAAGGACGGCTCATGGGTGCAATACCAGGACTTTGTGGTGCATGTGAGCGAAGACGGACTGGAGGAGTGGGGACTCACTTACCGGCGTATTCCCCCCGGCTATGAGGTCTATGGGAAGATGGGACTCTATCAACGTGAACTCTCAACGTTCAGTGAACGGCCGATTCTGGAAAATACGGCGGTGCCGGGTGCTTGTCTCAATTGCCATGTGTCAAACCGCACCCATCCCGACCATTTCACGTTTCATATCCGAGGCCAGCATGGTGCTACGCTCATCCAACGAGAGGGAGAAATGGAGTTGCTGAAAGCCAAAAACGACAGTATCGGTGGTTCCATGGTTTATCCTTACTGGCATCCATCCGGCCGTTTTGTGGCTTACTCCACCAACAAGACCAATCAGTCTTTCCATACTGTCGCGAAAGAGCGTATCGAGGTGTTCGACCATGCTTCCGACGTATTGCTTTATTCTCCAGACTCGCATGAGATACTTCTCGACTCCATCGTAGCCACAGAGGATCACTATGAGAATTATCCCGTTTTCTCTCCGGATGGCAGGTCATTGTATTTCTGTGCTGCAGAGAAACGTGAAATACCGGCTGCTTACAAGGAAATCCAATATAATATCTGCAAGATAGGTTTTGATCCTGACCAAGGTGTGTTCGTGGGAGAAGTGGATACCATCTTCAACGCACGGCAACTGGGTAAGAGCGCCAATCATCCACGTCCATCTTATGATGGCCGTTTCCTGTTGTTTACCATGTCGGACTATGGCTGCTTCCCCATCTGGCACAAGGAGGCGGACCAGTGGTTGCTTGACTTGAAGACAGGGGAGGCACGGGCTTTGGATGAGATCAACAGCAGTGATACGGACAGTTACCACAATTGGAGTGAGAACTCACGGTGGGTGGTCTTTACATCACGACGGGGAAATGGTTATTATACAAATCTTTACCTGACTCATGTGGGCAAAGATGGGAGAATGACCAAACCGTTCCTGCTTCCGCAACGTCGTCCGTGGAATTATTATGATGAGACGCTTTTCTCTTTCAATACACCTGATTTCACCAGTTCTCCAGTGAAATTTGACGCACAGGCCGCAGCCCATGCCATCACCTCCGACAAGAGGACGGAGACGAAGGTGAGATAAACAGGGCAGGACGATTTTTGAAGATCGGATTACTTGAAATCGATGGCTTGCCCATCGACGGCATGTTTTACATCTATGGCCTCGAACGGCAGACGGCCGCTTCCCAGTTCAGGAGCATTGAACGACTTGAGGTTTTCATCGTAGAACATAGGGTCGCGCTGGGGCAGGACAAAAGGCTTGTGAACCTTGCCCTGATGGTCGATATGGCAGAAATAGGGTTTCCCGTAGAGTCCGTCGTCACGCTTGGAGGCAAAAACCAGCCATCGGCTGTTGGAAGACCAACTGTGATAAGTGTCGCTTTTGTTGCTGTTGACGATGCTCATGCTGTCGGTCTTTCCGGTTTGGAGATTCTTCATCTGGAGGTCGGCTTCTTGGTGCCAGATGGGGAAGGTGCCATAGTCGGCCACTGTATAGACAATCCATTTGCCGTCGGGACTGATACGAGGATGACACACAGACTGATGTTCCTTGGTGCCAGAGAACAGGGTGTCAACGATGCTTCCAAACTGTCCGGTCTTTTCATCGAATGCTACACGGCACAGGCTGTAGCGCATGTCTTTCAGTTGCATGGGAAGCTTCACCTTTGGCGATGCACAATAGTAGATATAGCCATCGGGCGAGAAGGTGGGGAAGGTCTCGAATACCGTACTGTCGCTCAGAAGTTTGCTGTCCAGAATGGTGTGGTATTCCAGGTCGGCGACATAGACGTCGGACGCGGAGTCAAAAACCTCCAACCGCTTGTTTGGACGGGCATGGAAAGCCGGGACGATGATATTGGTGGAGAATACGATGTAACGTCCGCTTGGACTAAATCCGAAATAGACGCTTCCCGACACCATATCCTTGGTTTTGATGTTGAGTTTGCTGAGAGTGCCTCCTTGGTTGAGTATGGCTCCTCCCCCTTCTCCTCTCACATAGAGCATGGAGAGTTGGGGTGATTGGCCACCGTAGGTATGGCAGTTCATGCATCGGTTGCCCACCAGCCCATAGTCTGCTATGGGCCGCTCATCGAAATTCTCCACACACCGCTCACGTAGTGACAGGTTCTGGTAGATTTCATAGTCGGGCTCAATCAGCCGGTAGGTGAGGTAGGGGTCGATGGCTTCTTCGCTCACTTCCCAGAAAAAGGTCTTGTAAGCGGTCCACTGCTGGTTTTCGAGTATCGTGACCGTGACCTTTACTCGTTTGCCTTTGGCTTTTCCCATCAGCGATTTCCATTCGCTCATCCCGAAACAGACCTTGTTGCCTTTTGTGCAGAGTCTCAGTTCCTCGTCCTCGCAGGTGGCACGCACTTCCACCGCTTCGGCGTCTTGGCGGAGCAGGAAATTGAGTGGTGCGATGTTGTGGGGGATGGTGATGTCGGTGTAGTCGGGGTACATCGGCGGCAACAGGTCAGACTCCTTTACGTCAGAAGGCGTGGGGGTGCAGGCCATCAGCATCAGTAGGGTGATGGTGAGCGTGGTGAGTGCGTGTATGTGAAGTCTGGATGTCATGGCTGTGGTGCTTTGGCAGTATCGAAATAATACCAATAGGTGTCGCGGAATTTGGGATTGCCCCGTTGTTGGCTGTATTCTTCAAACCGCTTTATCTGAACTGGATCATGGATGTATTTTTCCCATTCTTCCTTGGGGGCGTCGGTTCCGGCAAGATAAATCATCAAAGCCTGTTGGTAAAGCGGTTTGATGCGCTCATTCCCTGGTTGATAACAATATCGGTCATAGTCGCGCTTGAAATTTTCCATGTCTTTGAGCAACAGTGTGCTGCATAGGATGTAGTCGAGCGCTGTGGTGTTGTTGGGGTTGGAGTCGAGCAGTTGCATCATCACAAGGTGCAGGTTGTCGCTCAGCCGGACGGTGTCGGCATGGTTGGCGAGTTTCCTCTTTTCGAGGATATATCTATAGGATTTCGGTTCTCCTTGTGTCATGCGCTGTGCCCAATCGGCGTAAACCCATGTCTTTTGCAGGAGACGTAGATATTTCCGTGCTGCCAGGGTGTCGCCGCTGACGAGGTTGCATTCCGCCAGGCGCTTGATCATCCTTACGTTGCGGTTTTGTGGCGAGAAGACATGGGTCATCATCGCTGCACGTTCGGTGAGGGTCATGTCTCCCAAGGCCCAGTAGAGTTCGTTCATGTTGATGATGATGAGCTTTGGTGTTTCCGGGCCGATAGCATAGAACGTGCCGAGTTGGTTGGGTGTGAATCGCAGGAGTTTGTCGGGCAACTCACCTTTCTGAGCTTGGATGAGATTGTAGAAAAACAGCATCATGTCGGTGCGATCCTCGGGCTTGGCATTTTCCACCATCTGTTCCACCTTGTCGTAATTGCCGAAATGGTATTCGTTGTCAACAGCAAAAGCCTTTTCCAGGAGGAAATCGGGCTGGCTGAATTTTCCTATTCCGGGGTAGGAGAGGCTTTGGGGGGTGTCAAGATAATAGCAGTGGTGACCTGTCTTGATGATGGGGAAGAGCAGAATAAGAGGCATGAAAGAGAAAAGCATGGCTGGCTGAGGAGACCTGTTCTTTTTGTGGCAGACCAAATCGATTATAAGGAGGATTTGCAGCACCCATAAGCCATAACCAAACATCCAGTAGGTGAGAACTGATGCCACAGTGATCGCGGTTGCCTTCATCCACCATCTGGCGGCAGGCACCCAATGAATCAGGATATAGGCGGCTGTTCCTCCGCAGAGCGCGATGACAGATGACAGGCGGTAATTGGTCTTCAGACAGAAAATGGCTTCGATGGTCATCACGATGAAAGCGACAGCGAAAGCCCAGTGCTTGTTGAAGCCTGCATATTGAAGTGCTCTTCGGGTCAGGTCGCCTGCAGTGAGCAGGGTGACGGTGAGGATGGCCGGACCAAGATAGAGGTAATAATAAAATTGGGTGAGGAAGTCGCCTGCCATACAAGCCAACCAGGCTGGTTTCTGGAAGTAGGTCCCAAGATACCCGGTGGAGAAGAGGAAAATTTGGTTTTGCTCCTGATAGAAGAAATGGTAATGGTAAAGGCATTGGAAAAAGGCAAAGCAACCGATACCCCATGCCAGGATGAGGACATATGGGTAATATAGGCCAGCCTTGTTTGCCTTCATAAGAAAATGGCACTTATAGTTCTTTGGTGGCCACGCATTCCATCTCGACCAACCACTCGGGGCGGCAAACTTTGCCGGAGAGCAACACGTGCGGGATGTCTGGGTGCGTCCTTTGGAGGAAATCCTCCACGATATCGCGGTCTGAGGCGTCACGCAGATAGACATAGAAATAGCGCACATCGTTCATCGTGGCTCCTCCGTTGTGGAGCAGTGCACCGATGTTTTCCAACAATCGGGCTGTCTGGAGTTGGATGTCACCGACATACATGGCTTTGCCGTATTTGTCAATGCTGGCCGTGCCGGAGATGAAGAATGTCTGTTTGTTGCCTTGGGTGAGACGGGTGCCGCGCTCAAATGACACGCCATATTCGTGTGTGGGGTTGAGGTTCTCGAGTGCTTCGAGATAGGTCTTGTCGCTTTCCTGCACGTTGGGGAACGTAAGGAAATCGATGGCAACGGATGCGCTGCGGGTTTGTGAGAAACCTCCTATGCCTGTACTGGCGATGAAATGGGTGTCGGGAGTGAGGCCCTGATTGCGGAAGATGTCATTGCGCGCCCTGACCATTCCCTCATAGTTGACATCGATGTCTGCTACATAAATCCAGGTTCTCAGGCAGTGCTGCTTGAGTGTCAGTCCCATCGACTTGATGCTGTCCAGGTATTTATTGAAAATAAGCATCGTCTGGATATAGGAGTTGGCTCCCCGTGTCTCATCTTCGCTCAATCGGATGCTGTGGAGGATATAGGAGTCTTCTTCGTCAGTGGTCTTGACAAGTATGGTGATTTTCGAACCATCGAGTGGTGGCTGTTCGATAACAGAGCAGGCGGCCTTGGATAGAATGGCCACGTATAATGTGGATATGGTTAAGGCTTCATATTGGTTTTGTGCGTCACTGAGAAACACTTTTGTAAATTGAAGATGCCTTCCCTCTGCTTGCTCAGCTTCGAGATAGTTGCTGAGGGTGAGGTAAAGCTCACCAAGTCTGTTTTCAAATCTACCTTTGTTTTTAGGAGAAAGGATGATATAATTGTCCATTTTATGCTTGCCGGATATGTCTATTTTTGAATAGCGGTGCAAAGGTAGTGCAAATCAAGGGCAAAACAAAATAAAACTTGGAAAAAGTACACATTATATAATATACACCCTGCTAAATACTCTAAAATGGGGATGGTTCCTTCCACATCAAATCCCCTGCAATGCCTCTTTGGTAAATTATTCGTTATTTTTGTGGGCATTTCCCATGCAATTTGTTGGACGGACAGACTATGTTGCCTTTTTAAATAGATATAAAAGTGTCATTTTTACACTATTTTGTCAAATATTGCGAAAACTTTCATGTTTTTGGTAAAAAAGTTATGGAAAAGTTTGGCCGGTATGGATATTTTTCCTACCTTTGCATCCGCTTTCGGGTTGAGGCCCGTCAGTGAGACAAGAAATCGTTCTTTGAGAGGATTACATGAAGACAGAGAAGTAGTACAAGA
>CACYQD010000045.1 GCA_902776475.1 uncultured Prevotellaceae bacterium
GCTGCTGCCGGCTTGTGTGCCCATGTCCACAGCGGGGTCGAAGGTGATGACGTCTGCTGAAACCATGCCGCAGACCATCATCAACAAGGTCATGAATGTGTAACGTAGAATTTTGTTCATTGACTGTTGGATTTAGTGAATAATAAATGATTTTAGGTTTTTCTCTTTAGATTGCAAACTTAACCATTTTTTTTGAATCTGCAATCAAAAGAGGGAAAAAGTTTGTTTAGTTTTTATGATGCTTATTGATTGAGGATGATGTTGACGATGCCCATCACATCGCTGACGTTGATATCGTGATCTTTGTTGATATCGGCATTGGTGGCATTGAACACTTTGACCTCGCTGCCTAAGATGTGGTTGACAATGCACATGATGTCGGAGACATTCACCACGCCGTCTATGTTGGCATCACCCAGGAGCGTGAGGGCTTCCGATGTGACCATAGTCCCGTTGAGGGTGATGACCCAAACGGTCTGCTGCCCTCCTGCTGTGAATGTCAGTGTGCCGGTGGCAGGCTGGTCCAAATATATGGTGTGGGCGACCAAGCTGTATTGATCGCCCTGTTTTTTAGGATAGACATATTCGGTGTCATCATAGGCTGTGCCGTTCAGTTCCTTGAGGTAAGAATCGGTTTCGGAGTAGTTGTCATATCCTTTGAAGGTCGCGCTTTCCACTCGGTAGTTGTCGGGCAGACCGATGACGTATTGCACGTCCTTGCTGTATTTGATGCCGTCTTCCCTGCCTTTCGAATTGTCGTAGAGCTTGTTCTTGGTGTTGCTGACGGTGATGTCGCCGGTGAAGGTCCAAACCGTGCTGTTCCCTCCACTCTGGTAGGTGGATTGTGATATGGTGTAGCTTTTGGGTCCTTCGGTGATCTCACCGAAATGGACGTCAGCGCCATAGTAGGGCACTCCTTCAACTTTCTCCACCGTGGGGTAATACTCGTCGATGGCCGACTGCGCCTCGGCATTCTGCTGCTTGACCATGTCCTCAACCAGGGCATTGCAATAGACCTCGATGTTGGTGTAGTAGCCCTTGGGGTCGAGGCTGTAGGACTGGGCGTCGGATGCAAGGGTGGGGTTGAGTCCATTGGCTTTCTCCCAGATGTCGGGCATGCCGTCGCTGTCGGTGTCCCAGTTGTCAGGGTAGGCTCCTGTACCGAAATCCATCTCGGTGTAGCCGTTGACATCGGACACGAGGTCTATGCGTCCTTTCTTGCCGGTCACGGAACCCCTGTAGGTCGCTGTCCCGTTGCGCGTCTCGGCGACATAGCGCTGATCCACGTCGTCTGGATACATCGAGGCCCCCGCATAACTGAGCACTTTCTGATAGGCTTGGCTCGCGGAGTGGGTGGAAACCTCTCCTTTGGCCGATTCCTCTTCCACTTTGATGGTCAGGCAGTCGGTGCCGTCGATAGCCACATGGCCGGCGATGCTGCCATAGTAGTGATGGGGGTCCTTGGTGTAGTAGATGCCGTTTTTGCTGGGGATGCCGCTGTCATAGCTGACGCCTTTCCAGTCGTAGTTGGCATTGGCGTTCACTTGGTTGCCGCTGATGTAGTAGCGGCTGGTCATGTCCCAGAAAGTCTGGTCATTGCCTGCGTTTCCGCTGCCGGCAAGGGTGACGTTGGTGACGTGGCTGGTAGTGGCGGCGGGTCCTGTCTTGTAATAGTTGTTGACGATGTTGACATATCCGCCGCCGGGTCCTCCATAGCACCCGTTGCCGCAGTTATAGATGACGCAGTTGCGGAAATCCACGACCTCTGCCTGCAGGGTGTTCTCCCATCGGTATTGGTCGTAGAGCATGTTGCCGGTATATCCCTGCCAGTTGTAGCGTGCCCCATTGAAGCGTGGGGAGCGGTTGGCAACGTGTGCGATGAGATTATGGTGGAAAGAGGCGAGCTTGCCGCCCCAGATTCCTCCGTATCCGTGTGCTCCTTTGTCATGCCCGGCGTTGACCAGGCTCTCGGCGATGGTACACCATTGCATGGTGAAGTTGTTGTTGTCGTAGAAGGAGGCCACCTCGTCGATGCTCCAAGAGAAGGAACAGTGGTCGATGATGAGTCCGGTCTTGTGCTGCGTGGTGATGGCGTCTGCTCCGTCGTTGATGTTCTTTTCTTGTCCGCGTCTGGCGCGGATAAACCGGATGATGTTGTTGCTGCCGGGGTTGACGGTGTAGTAGCGGATGGTGATGCCGGGCGATGGAGCCGTCTGTCCTTCAATGGTGGTGTTGTTGCCGATGGAGAGGTCACGGGAGAGCGGGATGACACCGCCCACGTCAAAGACGATGATCTTCTTGTCGTTGCCGCTGACGGCTTCGCGCAGCGAACCCGGTCCGCTGTCATTGAGGTTGGTGACGTGGATGACTGTTCCCCCACGCCCGCCTGTGACGTAGCGGCCATGACCTTCAGCGCCTGGAAAGGCAGGTGCCTGTGCCATGATGCCGTTCATGGCCAGCAGAGCCAGAACCAGTGTGATCGTTCTCCTCATGTTTTCTTGGAATAATTAGTTGGCTGCGCCGGCCAGTTGCTCCATTTCAAGCGAGGCCCAGATGAAAGGACCGACACCCTTGGCGTCATTGTCGCGGATGGGTTCGCTGAGGTAATAGGCATAGCTGCCGTCGCGCTTCTTGTTCTCCTTGGCTTTGGCTTTGGGGTCGATTTTCTTCAGGGCGGCTTCCACTTCGGCACTGATGCCCGGACCCAGACCGGCCACCGAACAGCAGGAGGTGAGGGAGATGGTCTTGTCGGCATTCACGCGGATGAAATTGTCGAGGATGCCCTGGTAGGCTTTCTCGCCGGCCTTGCGGTATTTCTCTCCCAGATAGCCTTTGCGGTAGGCCTTCAGCAGGACGTAGGCGAACATCGATGAACAAGTGGATTCCAGATAGTTGCCTTCTCTGCCGGGGGCATCCATCACTTGATACCACACGCCGGTCTCCTTGTCCTGCCATTTGATGACTGCGTCAAGGTCCTTGCGGAGCAGTTCGATGACTTCGCCGCGGCGGGCATAGTCTTCTGGCAGTGCGTCAAGCAGTTCGATGAGGGCCATGGTGTACCATCCCTGTGCCCGTCCCCAGCAGTGCTGGCTGAGTCCGGTTTCCTTGTTGGCCCAGAACATGTTGCGGTTCTCGTCATAGGCATGGCGGTTGAGTCCGGTCTTGGGGTCGAGGGTGCGGTTGTAGGTGATGCTGATCTGGTTGACGGCATCGTCATAGATTTTCTGTGCTTTCTTGGGCTTCAGCAGGGTGCTGGCGGTCAGGGCGCGGTAGGGCAGTCCCATGAAAATACCGTCGAGCCACACCTGATAGGCGTAGATGGCCTTGTGCCAATACACTTTGTCGGCCACGGTGCGCGGCTGTTTGTCGAGCTGTTTCATCATGGTCTGCATGGCCGCCAGGTTCTTGGCTTCTGGCTTGAGCTTGTACATGCGTGTCACGAAATGGCCTGTGCGGATGTTGTCGAGGTTGTAGTCGAGGAGGTTGTATCCGCGGATGGTGCCTTTGGCATCAATCATCGTGTCGGTGTA
The DNA here is from genome assembly GCA_902776475.1 of uncultured Prevotellaceae bacterium. Lineage (GTDB taxonomy): Bacteria > Bacteroidota > Bacteroidia > Bacteroidales > Bacteroidaceae > Prevotella. The sequence continues at coordinate 3,531 of CACYQD010000045.1, forward strand.
TTCCTGGCAGTAGTCCATGATTTTCTGGCCGCCGTATTTCAGGTAGGTGTCGAGCATGGCTTCCAGTTCGATGCCCATCACATAGCTCCATTTGGGCTTGGTGGAGAAGTCGAGCAGGTAGGACTTGGGCACACGCTGCATCTCGGAGTAGGTCATCCATTCGCTGTAGTTCTTGTAGGGGGCTTCGGCGAGCAGCAGCGACCCGTTGATGAAGACGTTGTCGAGATGGAGGTCATGGCTTAGGCCTGTGCGCTTGAGGCCGGCATCCTGCACACCGTCGAAACGGCAGTTCTTCACATGGATGTTGTAGATGTTGTCGGCGTCATCCAGTCCGTTGAGCAGCAGTCCGTGTTTGCTCTTCTTGCAGGTCACGTCTTCCATATACACGTTTCTGACCGTGGGGTTGAAACCACGGCAGCAGTTTTCCTTGGGCTCATAGTTGAGGTTGATGCGCATGACGGTCTCACGGCATTGTCCCACTTCCACCTTGCGCATGAAGATGTTCTCGATGATGCCGCCGCGGCAGGAGTTGGTCTTGATACGCAGCACGCGGTCGAGGTTGGGGGAGTCCATCTTGCAGTGCTCCACATACACGTTCTTGCAGCCGCCGGAAATCTCTGAGCCGATGACCACGCCGCCGTGGCCGTCCTGCATCTCACAGTTGCGCACGATGATGTTCTGGCTGGGGATGTTCCATTTGCGGCCATCCACATTGCGGCCGCTCTTGATGGCGATGCAGTCATCGCCGGTGTGGAAGATGCAGTTCTCGATCAGCACGCGGTCGCACGACTCGGGGTCGCAGCCGTCGCCGTTGGGCCCTTCGTTCCAGATCTTCACGCCGCGCACGGTGATGTCGTTGCTCATCAGCGGATGGATGACCCAGAAGGGCGAGCGCAGCAGGGTGACGTCCTCAATCAGGATGCCGTCGCACTTGTAGAGGTTGATGAGCTGGGGACGGAGTCCCTTGCCCGGACCAAACTGTCGCTCCTCCACATCCACGCCGTCCTCTGCCATGCGGAGCAGCTGCGGGCGGGTCTCTTTCTGGTGCTCAGTGAGCTGGGGCGTCCATCCGTAGGTGTCCTTGCCGCACATCTTCCACCAGGTCTCATTGCTGCCATTGCCGTCGATGGTGCCCTTTCCGGTGATGGCCACATCGGTCTCGCCGTAGGCATAGATGCAGGGGGAGTAGTTGTAGCAGTCGATGCCTTCCCAGCGTGTGAGAACTGTCGGGTAGAGTGAGGTGTCGAAGTCGAAGAGCAGGATGGCGTCTTGCTCCACCACCAGGTTGACGTGGCTCCTCAGTCTGATTGCACCGGTCTTCCATACGCCGGCGGGGATGATGACTTTGCCGCCGCCGGCCTTTGAACAGGCTTCAATGGCTTTGTTGATGGCTTTCTGGTTCTTGGCGGGTGTGGCTTTCAGCGATGCACCATATTTGGTGATGTCAAAACGTTTGTCGGGAAACTCCACCTTGCGGATGCTTTTCTCGATTTTGGCATAGTCGGTGTCCCAGCCTTGGGCAAGCAGCGCACAAGGGAACAGCAGACACAGGAGGACGAGTGTGGTAAATTGTCTCATGTTATGTTAGGTTTTGATGATTGTCGTAGTAGTTTGTTGTAAAAAGTATGCAAATATAACTCTAAAAAATGAATAATGAAAATTTCCTACGAGAAAAGTGCAAATCACACACAAACATCGCCCGCAGATTTGCGGGCGATGTGGGGCAATGCATCAATTCTGCTTGCAAATGGGATCGGTCTTTTCTTTCCTTACAGATGAAGGATGATGTTCACGATGTTCATGACATCCGTCACGCTGATGCGGCTGTCCTCGTTCATGTCCGACGCGGTCAGCGGGATGCTCTTGGTGTTGCCGAGGATGTAATTGGCAAGGTGCATGACATCGGCCACGTTCACCTTGTTGTCGTTGTTGACATCACCTCTGATGCCCGACAACTCCACGATATTCCCGAAGAGTTTCCAGTTGTCTGCGGCCATAAAGGCGCTGCGTCTCCCCCAGGGGACATACAGCGTGGCATCAGTGTAGTTGGAGAATGTATTTTCCTCGATGGTCAGCGGATCCGGACTCATCACCTCCACGGAGGTTAGTGCATGACAGCAATTGAAAGCTTTCTGGCCGATGGCTTCCATCTGCGAGGGGATGTAGACGGACTTCAAACCAGCGCAGTCGTAAAAAGCGCCTTCCTCAATGTGTGTCGTCCGCTCTGGAATGGTGAAATCCTCCAATTTGGGGCAGTTGGCGAAAGCATGAGTGTCGATATTCGTGAGACTCTTTGGCAATTTGACGGAAACCAGATTTTTGCAACTTCCAAAAGTGCCCGTCTCTATATACGTCACGCCTTCTGGTATGGTCATGGAGGTGAGACTATTGCATTCGCAAAAAGCAGATCTCTCAATCGTTGTCACACTACTGGGAAGTTCAAGGGACTGTAGTCCTATACATCCTGCGAAAGCATAACGCTTAATCGTTGTTATGGTGGGGGGCAACGTGACGGACTTCAATTCTTGTGAATCCGAAAAGGCACCTTCTCCGATAGTGGTGAGTCCAGTGAAATATTGCAGTTCATCGAAATACACGGGATAGTCATAATCTTCAATATAGACACCAATGTCGTCGGGGATGGGTGCTGTGAACACACTCCCCAAGTCTGTCACCGCCGCTGCTTCTTCCTTGGTGAGTTCGCGGTCACCGTTTTTGTCCCAATGCTTGATACACATGGCTTTTGTCCTGCTGTCGGCAAAGTAGATGATGTCGCGGTATGGAATGGATCCCTCCACGATTTTCTTGAAATCCTTCCAGCAGTAGGCTGATCGGTAGCTTGAGGCGCTTCCTACGGGGACATAGAGTGTGATATCTTCGCAATTTGTCCCGAAAGTGAAGTAGCTGATATCCACAGGGTTGGTCATTTTTGCTTCCACAGTGACCAGATTGTTGCAATAAAGGAAAGCTTCTTTTCCAATAGCCGTAATGGTAGAAGGCAGAATAATGGTGGTTATTGCATTAATATCACAAAAAGCATACGCTCCGATAGTCTTCAACCCTTCCGGCAGTTCCACCTTGGCCAGTTTATTACAACCTTCGAAGGCTCTTTCGCCGATGGAGGTGATTTTGGATGGAATGGTGATTGACGACAGGTTGTCACAGCCACAAAAAGCATATTCGCCGATGCTCTCCGTGCTTGAGGGGATGACAGTCGTCTGGCATCCCACAACCAGTTCGTTGGAGCTCTTCTTCATCACGGCGTTGCACCCGTCACGGGAATCGAAATAGGGGTTGGCTGCATCCACCAGAATGCTCTTCAGGTTTTTGCAGCTACTGAACGGATTTCCTTGAATCGTTCGCACCTTTTTAGGTATGGTGATTGAGGTCATGGCTTCACACGAAGAGAATGCCTTTTCGCCGATGGCGGTCAGTGCCTCAGGGAAACTGATGGCCTGCAGTTTGTTACACCCATCGAATGCCGAGATACCGATCTCCGTGACCGTTTGGGGTATCGATATGTTGGTCAGTTGATAGCACCATTCGAATGCACCTTCGCCTATGGATTTGATGCCATTGGGGATGATGGCGTTGTTGCAGCCCTTCAGTAGGGTGCTGGATGCGGACTCGATGAGAGCATGGCAATTGTTGCGTGAGTCATAAAAGGCGTTCCCCTCCTCCACGCGGATGTCTTCCAGTTCAGATATGCCACGAAATGCATTGCGGCCTATTTCTTGAACCGAAGCTGGAATGATGACCTGGCGAGGACTTGTTCCTTGGAAAGCCCTTTCACCAATGGACACCACTTGAGAGGGGATCACGAAGGAGGTTAGACGACTACAATAGTAGAAAGCATCCTTTTCAATTGCCGTCAATCCGGTGAAATACTGCAATTCATCAAAGGTGTGGATGTCATGATTAGATTTGAATACACCGTTCAGACTTTTTACTGCTGCGGCCTCCTGCTTGCTCAGCTCTTCATCGCCGTTGCTGTCCCAGTTTTTCACGCACAATTGTTTTGCTGAATGGTCGGCGAAGGTGATGATGTCGCCCTCCACGGGTGGTTTTCCCACAGTGATGACGGCTTTGTCATCATGGATGGCCAGGGTGAGAAATTGGTCGTAATTGCCGTTCCATCGCCATTTGGAAGACATGATATCCCGGCTGATGGGCCTCAGCTGGTAAACGCCGTTGGCGAGCGAGGCATCCAGGTTGAGGGATACGCTGACCGTCTTGCTGCCGTTTACTGCCAGATTGTTGATGTCGTCGAGTGTGGTTACCACGCTTTGCAGTTCCCTGTCTTTGTAGAGTCCTATGGCGTGCTTGAATGAGTTTTTCTGGCCTGTCATATTCGCCAAAATCATGGTGAACGATACAGGCAAAGATGTCAAGGAAGACAGTCCCTCGACGGTGGCCGCGCTCTTCAGAGTCAAGGCCTGGGTGGTCAGGCGTGGAAAAGCTCCGTTGGGAACAGCACCGAAAACAGCCTCTTGGTTCTCTGAGTAACCGTCTAAGACCTCTTTATAAGAAGAGGTCAATACAAAATAGCCGTCATCACGTCCACCCCATCCCCAATTGACGTGGACGAGACCTTCTGCATCACAGCCGTCGATGACAAAGGCATGACCAGAATAGCTGCTATCATTATAGCCACTATAGAAGACGGGCTTTCCGCCGGCCAATTCATTATAGATCTTGTTCTCCCATTCCGCATCAGTAAAGTTTTGGCGATTTTCATACGTGGCGCCATCATCGTAGTCGAAATATTTGATGAGGGCTTCTGGCACATCATCTGAATAAGCAGCGGATTCATAAGGCCCATACATCATCCGGACGGAGGTTCCACAATACAGCATCAGGTTGGCTACCGCCATGGCCTGCTCTTCACTGTAATTTCCAACGTAAGCATCTATCATGTTGTCCCAGTCGATGACAGCGCCTTTCGGCACGTATTCCATCGGCTCCATAAGATGCCGTGGATCTTCATATCCAGGGATGTCCTCCATCACCTGATGGGTGGAGTTCTTGCGGTGATGGTACATCACCTGCGCCATGGCAGTGGCTACGCACCCCGTGAGACATCTCTGACCACTGGAATGGATGGGGCAGGCCAAGTAGTAAGGTGGACCTTGATTCCAACGAGAGGTCAGCAGCGGTTGCACCACGGTGCTCGGTGCACGTCTTGGCCTCGGACTGGCGTCTTCAGAACTTTTCAGCGCCTTGATCTGCGCTTTGTAGAAATTGAGCCAGTAACTGACATTTTCAGGCAGACTGTCGGTCTCCAGGCGCCCCTTGTCAGAATAGGCGAGGATGGGGAAGGCTCTGTCGTCACCCGAAGCGATGACGAATCCGCCGTTTCCACCGAGGTTGAAGACATAAAAGGGCGCCTCCTCACCGCGAACGTCGACCATGGAAGCGCGCCGGATGCCTGATGGGGTAAAAGGAATGCCTTTGGTGCGGAGAAAATCCTGTGCATTGCGCAGGGCTTGGGCGCTGCCGATGGGTTTGGCAAGCAGATACTGCGGCAGCAAAAGCATGGATAGGAGAATCAGCAAGTGTGTTTTTTTCATAAGGCCGGTTATTAGTAGATGTGACACAACATGAGGATGTGTGCCGCAAAATTATACATTTGTCACCAAAACAGCAATATTTTTTGCTCTTTTTTCAAAATGGCAGTTTCAATGACCGGCAAAAGCCATCACCGAAGAAATCATAAAACTCAACTCAAGTTGAAAGGAGTGTGAGAGCTGTAAAACTGTACGAGCCCTAAAGAATTTTTTCTAATTTGCCTGTAAATCGTTTTTTTTTATCTAATTTTGCAAATTGAAAGGAAGTCTTCGTTCATATAAAGCCATATACAGATTTCGCGATATGGTAATTGGCAATAAGACCAAGAAATAAACTACTAAAACAAAATAGAACAATGAAAAGGAAAGTGATTACTATGATGCTGTTGGCTTGGCTTTTGCCCAAAACCATGACAGCTCAAGCACCTGAGACATCGGCATCTCAACAGGAGCATCTTGACCGCGGCTTCGTGTGCATCAACACCGCTGCCACGTCGTCGTTTCTGTCGTGGCGGCTGCTCAGCAGCGACGACGCACACACCTCATTCCTCATCATGAAAGACGGCGTTGTCGTTGGCGACACCATTCGCAACGCCACGAGCATAAGGATGGCTTCGAATGCGACGACGGAGTTCCAATTGGTGACGCTGAACAACGGCGTACCCATAGACATCATCAAGCCTGTCTCGTTCAACAAGACCGGCTATCATCTGTTGCAACTCGACCGACCAGCAGCCGGTAGCAATTCAGAAGGTGATTATACATATACGCCAAACGATTGCTCCGTGGGCGATGTTGATGGAGATGGACAATACGAACTCATCGTAAAATGGGATCCAAGCAATTCCAAGGACAATTCTCAAAATGGATATACCGGCAACGTCTACCTGGACTGCTACCGCCTCTTCACTGGCGAGAAGCTATGGCGCATCGACCTGGGTGTGAACATCCGCGCCGGTGCCCATTACACTCAGTTTCTTGTTTATGATTTCGACAAGGACGGCAAGGCTGAACTGATCTGCAAGACCGCTCCAGGTTCGAAGGACGCCACAGGCCAATATGTCAACCAAGTGGCAGACCTTGCCGCAATCCGTAATGCCAGCAATACGAAAGACTGGCGCAACTCAGGCGGACGCATTGATGGCGGACAGGAATATCTGACCGTATTTGAGGGACTTACCGGAAAGGCTGTTCACACCATAGCTTATTATCCAAATCGCAATGCAAAGGCGGAATTGAGCGAGGCATCAGGGTCTTTCAATTGGGACGACCGCAGTGGTAAGAAAGACTACGCCAACTATGGCAACCGTGGTGAGCGCTACTTGGCATGTGTCGCCTATCTTGGAGGCAAGGACGAGCGACCTTCTGCAGTGTTGTGCCGCGGATACTACACTTATGCTTATTTGTGGGCAGTTGACTTCGATGGTGAGAAATTAAAGACACGATGGTTGCATAGTTCGGATAGTAAGACCATCTATAAACTGATGGATGCCGACGGCTCGACAACAACGTTCACGCCACCTGCATGTTCTTCGGGAATGGGGCGCAACACCATGTATGCCAACGGCAACCACAACCTGTCGGTGGGTGATGTGGACAACGACGGCTGCGACGAGATCATATGGGGCTCTGCAGCAGTTGACCACGATGGCAAGATGCTTTATGCCGTGGGCTTTGGACATGGCGATGCCATCCACTTAGGTGACATGAATCCTGACAGGCCCGGCCTCGAACTGTTCGACATCCATGAGGAGAAAGGTGAATTTGCCTGGGATATGCACGATGCTGCTACGGGTGAGATACTTTGGAAAGGCGGACAGCAAGGAGCCGACAACGGACGAGGTTTGGCTGCCGACATCGTGACAAGCAGTCGCGGCTATGAGTTCTGGTCTGCTTATGGCGGATTCGACAAGGAGAGCCGCAACCAAAACCCGTTTAATGCCATAACAGGCAAAGAGGTGGGAACAAGAAAGCCATCCATGAATTTCCGCATCTATTGGGATGGTGACGAGTATGATGAACTGCTCGACGGTACAAGTATCACAAAGTGGTCGTCATCGGCCATTACCAATCTTGGCATCCATACCACCAGTTCCGGTCAGAAGACATTTGCTGCATTGGGCATGAGTCCAGCCTCTTGCAACGGAACAAAGGCGACACCCTGCCTGCAAGCCGACCTGTTTGGTGATTGGCGTGAGGAGGTCATTTGGTGGAACAACAATAACCCTTCGCAATTATATATAGTAAGCAGCGCGACAACCACGAATTACAGGGTGCCGACGTTGATGCATGACCACGTCTATCGCATGGGCATCGCATGGCAGAACTGCGCCTACAACCAACCTCCCCATCTGGGCTACTATCTGCCCGACTATGTGGCTTCATTCCAGGGGGAGAAAGATGATCCCACTGGCATCAATGAAAAACTCCAGAACAAAGAGATTGTTGCTCGTACCTATTATAATTTGCAAGGACAACAAATCTCCTCACCTGCAAGACCCAACCAGGTTTACATCGTAAAGGAGCACCATGCTGATGGCTCAGTCACCACGAAAAAAGTATCACAGTTACTATGTTTGCAAGTACTAACACCCCGCCTCTTGGCGACAACATGCAAATAAGGCGGGATCATACTGCAAAACATAGCCGAATTGTGGGGTGTTCCGCCTGCGGCGGAAAGGTTTTCTTAGCGGACGTGCCCTTCTGAATGCAGTGAGCCGTCCAAGGGTAGAACGGCTCTTTCATCCACTGCTTTCAGCGTGGGCACAGCC
>CACYQD010000046.1 GCA_902776475.1 uncultured Prevotellaceae bacterium
TCCGGCAGGCGGTGGCCGACCAGGCCCGCATCCAGTATCAGCGCACCATCGCCGACTACAAGGCTTTCTCGCGGTCGGCTTTCAAGGAGGATGCCGGGCGCTTCCTCCAGATGCTCGACATGCAGGACCAGCTGTTGGGCTCCAGACGTGAGTTCAGGGTGGGCAACTGGTTGGAGGATGCCCGCCGCTGCGGCGTGACCGCCGAGGAAAAGGACCTCTATGAGTGGAACGCCAGGGTGCAGATCACCACATGGGGCAACCGCTACTGCGCCGATACAGGCGGTCTCCGCGACTACGCCCACAAGGAATGGCAAGGACTGCTGGCCGACTTCTATGCCGTGCGCTGGAAAGCCTATTTCGATGCGCTCGACCGGCAGATGGATGCCCTGACGAAACCCGACCCCGAATTGCTCGGCTCGGGAGTCAACAGCAACAAGACAGCTGATGAACTGTTTCAGATGGCTCTCCCGCAGGAGGTGACCCTCGACTATTACGCCATCGAGGAGCCCTGGACGCTCAGGCATAATCTCTACAGCGCCGCTCCCCAGGGCGACCCCGTCGACCTGGCCCGCAAAGCCATGCAACTCATCAGGAAATCTATCCCTCTCCCTTTGGGAGAGGTTAGGTGAGGGTCTTTCCTCAAATTGTCCCTCATCCTCCTCACCCATCCTCTCCCTCGAGGGAGAGGGGCAGCTACCTTTTTGAAACCTCCCATCCCCTCCCAAAAAAATCTCCCAGAAAAATCTCCCAGAAAAATCCCCCAGAAAAATCCCCAGAAAATCTCCCAGTCCCTCCCAGAAAATTTCCTAGTCCCTCCCAGAATCTCCCAGAATCTCCCAGAAAAACCCCCTAAAACCCAATAAAAAATATGTCACCAAACAAACAACGCCTTCTCTCCCTTGATATCCTCCGAGGTATCACCGTGGCAGGCATGATCCTGGTCAACAACGGTTATGGTGAGTCCTTCCAGATGCTCCAGCATGTGGAATGGAATGGCATGACCCCCTGCGACCTCGTGTTCCCGTTCTTCTTGTTCATCATGGGTGTGTCCACCTATCTCTCCTTGTCGAAAAGCCAGTTCAAGGCCACGCCGGCGGTGGTGAGAAAGGTGGTCAAGCGCACGGTGCTCCTGTTTCTCATCGGTCTGGGCATCAACTGGCTGGACCATGCCATCGGTGGCGACGTGCTGTGCTTCGACCACCTGCGCATCTGGGCGGTGCTGCAGCGCATCGCGCTCTGCTATGGCATCGTCTCCATGTTTGCCTTGATGGTCAACCATAAATGGGTGTTGCCGACCATCATCATTCTCCTGGTGGTCTATGGCATCATCCTCCTGACAGGCAATGGCTATGCGCAGGACTCTTCCAACATCCTGGCACGGGTCGATATCCGCTTGTTCGGCACCGAACATCTCTACCACAAGAGTCCCGTCGATCCCGAGGGACTGCTGGGCACCATCTCGTCGGTGGCTCATGTGCTCATCGGTTTCTATTGCGGGATGCTCATGAAAAAGGCTGCCACGGTGCAGGAGAAAGTGCTGCAGTTCTTCCTCGTGGGGGCTGTCCTGGTGATCGGCGGTTACCTGCTGTCGTATGGCCTGCCGCTCAACAAGAGGATATGGAGCCCGAGCTATGTCATGGTGACTTGCGGACTGGCAGCCCTGCTGCAGGGTATCCTGATGGTGGTCATCGACCTGAAGGGAAAGAAGGGCTGGTGCACCTTCTTCCAGGTGTTCGGCATCAATCCGCTGTTCCTCTATGTGGCCAGTGAGGTGCTGGCCATCGTCCTGGGACATTTCGGGGTCAGCGAGATGGTGGCCGGCGCCATCCGCTCCGTCATCTCCTATCCGCAGATGGCTTCCCTGGCTTATGCCTTGTATTTCGTGCTGCTCAATTTCATCCTGGGATACATCCTCTATAAGCGCAGGATTTACATCAAACTTTGACAGACGATGATAGAGAATAAGCGCAGGATTTACATCAAACTTTGACAGGCGATGATAGAGAATGAGTTGAGAAGCCAGATACAGCAGTCGCTGGGACTGGTGCCTACCACCGAACAGGTGGAGGCCATCCGCGTGTTCGCGCAGTTTGCCCTCGACCGCAACCCTCATGTGGTCATGGTGATGCGGGGGTCGGCTGGTACGGGAAAAACCACGCTCGCCGCCGCCATCGTCCACACCATGGTGAGGCTGAAGGCGAAAGTGATGCTCTTGGCTCCCACAGGCAGGGCCGCCAAGGTGTTCTCGCTCAACAGCGGACAACCGGCTTTCACCATCCACCGGAAGATTTTCCGTCAGAAAACGTTCACGGGCGAGATGACGGGGTTCCACCTCAACGACAATCTCTATCGTGACACGTTGTTCCTCATCGACGAGGCCTCGATGGTCTCCAACGACGGCAATGGCGAGGCCAATTTCGGCAGTGGCCGGTTGCTCGACGACTTGGTGCACTTTGTCTATAGCGGACAAAACTGCCGGATGATGCTCATCGGCGACAAGGCGCAGCTGCCGCCGGTGGGCGAGGAGGAGTCGCCTGCCCTGCAACCGGATTATCTCCGCGGATATGGTTTGCAGACCTATAGCTGCGACCTCAACACGGTGCTCCGCCAGAGTGAGCAGTCGGGCATACTCTACAATGCCACGGTCATCAGAAACATGATCACGCACGACGAGGCCACGCAGTTGCCCGTCATCCGGTTTGATGGCTTCGCTGACATCCGGATGGTGCCTGGCGACGAACTGATCGAGTCGCTCAACAACAGCTACGACAAGGTGGGACTGGATGAGACCATCGTCATCACGCGTTCCAACAAGCGGGCCAATATCTACAACCAGGGCATCCGGGGCAGTGTGCTCGGCAGGGAGGAGGAACTCTCGTCGGGCGACATGCTGATGGTGGTGCGCAACAACTATTACTGGACGGAACGGGAAAAGGTGTCCCTGGAGTTTATCGCCAATGGCGACCGCGCCCGTGTCATGAAGGTGCGCAACTACCGCAGCTTCTACGGACTGCGGTTTGCCGACGTGCTGCTTTCCTTCCCCGACTATGAGGACCTGGAAATGCAGACCACCGTGGTGCTCGACTCCCTGATGTCGGAGGCTCCCTCACTCACCCGCGAACAGAGCGAGCGCCTTTTCCAGGGCGTCATGGAGGATTATGGCGACATCCCGCTCAAGCACGACCGGCTGGAACAGGTGCGCAACGACATCTACTACAATGCCTTGCAGGTGAAATACGCCTATGCCGTGACCTGCCATAAAGCCCAGGGCGGACAATGGCAGCACGTCTATCTCGACCAGGGCTATATGACCGACGACATGGTGACACCGGACTACATCCACTGGCTCTATACGGCTTTTACCCGGGCCTCGTCCAAACTTTTTCTCGTCAATTGGCCCCGTTCGCAGACAAAATGATACTTTTTGTTGATTTTCTTGACATTTTGTCAGGTGGTGCATGATGTGTTTTGCTTTTTTTTCTTACTTTTGCAGCGGAGGATGACTCCGTCGGCCAAGAACAATGCAATAACAATTAATACTATCAACCCTATGAAAAAGAAAGGATTATTATCAATCGTAGCAGCTGCCATGCTGATGGTGGGCTGTGGTGGAATAGGCACTGGAGGCCTGTTAGGTGGTATCGATGGCGCCGGCGCACTCGGCAATGTCATCGTCAGCGTGCTCGGCATCAACAAGGTGTCGGAGGCTGGTCTCGTGGGAAACTGGAATTATGTGAACCCCGGATGTGCGTTCACCAGCGACAATCTCCTGGCCAAGGCCGGTGGTGAGGTGGCTGCCGCCAAGATCAAGGCTGACCTCAAGCCTCATTACCAGTCACTGGGCATTACGTCTTCGAATACTTATTTCAATTTCAAGCAGGACAAGACGTTCTCTGGAAAACTGGCAGGGACGTCCATCAACGGCACCTACACCTATAACGAGTCCACGGGCAAGATCGACCTCAAGACCGTGCTGCTTTCGCTCTCGGGCTACGTCACTCAAAGCACCAGAGGCATCAGCCTGCTCTTCGAGTCGCAGAAGATCCTCAACATCATGCAGACCCTCGGCGCTCTCTCGGGCAACACGACGATTGCCGCAGTCAGCGAGATCTCAAAGAATTACAACGGCGTGCGTATCGGTTTCGACCTGGCCAGATAAAACTGAAAAAGAAAAATCCCGATGCCTGTCAGGATGTGACGGGCACCGGGAACGGATCAAGGACGGGAGCTTGCAGAGACAGGCTCCTGTTTTTTTATTCCATATTGATGATGTTGAGGAATTTCTTCCACTGCTTGTCGAGGTTGTAATTGGTGGCGTAACCTTTCTTCACGTGGACGATGCCCTCTTTCATCGTGGCCTTGCTGAACGAGCTGGAGGCGATCTTCACTGGCGTGGCGCTGGGCACGTAGATGTCCATCAGACTGTTGCATTTGTCAAAGGCTTCACCGCTGATCTCCTTCAGGGAGATGGGGAGGTTCAGCGTGGTCAGGCTGGCGCAGCCTTCAAAGGCGCTGTTGCCGATCTTCAACAGGGAGTTGGGGAGGTTGATATCCTTCAGACTGGCGCAGTTCTTGAACACATTGCTCGAGAGCTCCTTGATGCTGTTGGGGATCTTGACTTTCTGCAGACTGGAGCAACCCTCAAAGGCACTGCTGCCGATCGAGGCGATGGAGTTGCTCAGGAAGATGCTGTCCAGCGAACTGCATCCGTTGAATGCGTCATGCTCAATCTTCTTGATGGAGTTGGGCATCTCCACAGCCTTCAGTTCGACACACCCCTTGAAAAGATCGCTGGAGATGATGCTCAGCGCGGCGGGGAGGCGGAACTCCTTCAGACTGGCGCAGCCTTCGAAAGCATCGTCGCCGATGACACTCACACCCGTGGGAATCTCAATGTATTCCAAACTGGTGCATTTCTCAAAAGCACCGACGCCGATCTTCTTGATGCCCGAGGGCAGAACGACATTGCGCAGCTCGCTGCACTCCTCGAAAGCACTGTTGGGGATCTCTGTCACACCACTTGGAACCTCAAACTCCACCAGCGACTTGCAGCCCTTGAAAACGTCAACGGCCAGTTTGGTGGTGCCTTCGGGAAGGTTGATGCGGGTCAGACTGGCACAGTTCTTGAACAGGTCTCCCGGCAACTCCTTGATTTTCTCGGGGATGGTGATCTCCGTGAGACTGGCACAGCCCTCGAAGGCGGAATTGCCGATTTTGATGATGCAGTTGGGGATGGTGATGGAGGTCAGGCCCGGACAGTCCTTGAAGGCGCCGGTGGCGATGTCCTCAACGTAGTAGGTGACGCTGTCAACGACGATTTTCTCGGGGATGACGATGTCGCCCACATAGGCCTCTTGTCCCCTGACCACCGAAGCGGTCTGCTTTTTTGCACTCAGGGCATAGGTGATGCCGTCCACGGCAGCCCTGTCTTTCTTGAGCTTGATGTCAATTGCTCCTGCCTCCAGGCTGATGGCAAGGGCAACGGTGATGATGGATAGTAATCTGAACATTTTCATATAGAATGAGTTTTAATATACCGCAAAAGTAATCATTTCTCACGAATTGTCAAAAAAAACAGCCGTATTGTTCGCCCTGATAGGTCTTTTTCAAACATTTATACATTTTTTTCAACACATTTTAAGGTGTTTTTTGACAGGTGATATACGTCGAATACTTTATTTTTTGTAATTTTGCCTCCAAACAACATCATCTTGTAACGATAGACCTAAAAACATGCCCATATCTGATATGCTCAGGCGATGGCGCAAGTCGCTGCAGACGAAGTCGACTTTGGCTATCATCATCACCGCAGGGGTGCTGATGGAGCTGTCTTCGGCTGTGCAGTATTGGTTTGCGCGTGAGGGTATCAAACAGGAAGTCCAGCACCGCGCCAAGAGCGAACTCAAGGTGAAAAACCTGGAGATAGAAAAGGTGATCACTGCCGTGGAGACAGCTTCCAACTCCACCGTGTGGATGCTGGAACAGCAACTTGGCAGGCCCGACTCCCTGGCTTCGGTGATGCGCCAGATGATCCTGCATAATGACCATATCATGGGATGTGGAATGGGGTTCATGCCCGACTACTACCCGCAGAAAGGCCGTTGGTTTGAACCCTATGTGGACCGGTTGCCCGACGGCTCTTGCGTGGACATGCAGATCGGCAGCGAGGCCCACGATTATCTGAAGGCTGATTGGTATACCATACCCATGCAGTCGGGCAAGGGCTATTGGACCGAACCTTATTTTGATGACGCGGGGGGCAAGACCGTCATGATCACCTATGCCCAGCCCGTGCGCGACAAGCAGGGCCGCGTCGTGGCCATTTTCGGCACCGACGTGTCGCTCGAATGGTTGTCCAAGGTGCTCAACGAGCATCACATCTATCCCTCTTCCTACAATCTCATGGTGTCGCGGACGGGTAAGCTGATGGCCTGCCCGGTGGAGAGCCTTGTCATGGAGAAGAGCATACAGGAGGTGACGGCCCACTATGCTGACACTTCTGTCAAAAGGGTCAACAGCCAGATGATGGAAGGCTTGTCGGGTCAGGCGACGATCATCGATGAGGATGGAGAGAAAAACTATGTCTTCTTCGCACCCGTCGGGCGCGACAGCATCCTGTCCAAAGGCGAGCAACTGGGATGGTCGATGGCTGTGGTCTGCAGCGACCGCGAGATCTATCAGGGTCTGCGGCAGATCAGCAACGTCCTCCTGTTCCTCATGCTGCTTGGCTTGATCCTGCTCGCCTTTATCCTGAAGCGTGTCATCAAAGGGTTCCAGTGCCTCCAGACCGTCAATGCGGAGAAAGAGCGCGTGGATAACGAACTGACGCTGGCCCGCAACATCCAGATGGCCATGTTGCCCAAGGCTTATACTCCTCATCCAGACCATGGCGATGTCGTCGTGCATGCCGCCCTGACGCCTGCACGCCAGGTGGGCGGCGATTTCTACGACTATTTCCAGAGCGGAGACAAATTGCTCTTCTGCATCGGCGATGTGGCGGGCAAGGGCGTGCCGGCCGCACTGGTGATGGCTGTGGCGCGCTCCATGTTCCAGATGCTGTCGGCCAATGAGACAATGCCCGACAGCATCGTCTCCAAGATGAATGAGGCCATGGCGCGCGACAATGACTACAACATCTTCATCACGTTCTTCGTGGGCATGCTCGACCTGCCGACAGGAAGGCTGCGCTACTGCAACGCCGGACATAAGGCGCCGTGGATCCTTCATGCTCCTCAGAAAGCGGACGCTGATGAAAACCGTGAAAACTCATGGACGGTGACACCGTTGGCCATGGATCCCAACCTCCCGATTGGAGCGATGACGGGTTGGGACTTTTCCGTCCAGGAATACGACGTCTCCACTGGCGACATGATTTTCCTCTACACGGACGGACTGACCGAGGCAGAGAATGCCAACCACGATCAGTTTGAAAGAGAGGGAATACCGCAGATTCTCCAGACCATGGCTGAACGTGATGACCCCAAGGGACTCATCGATGGGATGACGGATGCCGTGTTCCGCTTCGTGGGAGACACCGATCAAAGTGATGACCTGACTATGCTTGCAATCCAATATCTGCATCAGCCGCAGGACAATGGTTCCTGTGCTGAGATCACCCTCCCCAATGACATCAATGAGACGCCACAGCTGGCTGAGTTCCTCGAGGTATTCTGTGAGGAGGCCGGCCTTGGTCCTTCTGCCTCGATGCAGGTCAACCTCGCCATGGAGGAAGCGGTGGTCAATGTGATGAATTATGCCTACCCCGAAGGGGAGAAAGGCGACGTGCATATCAAGGCTGAGATTGATGGGGAGAACCTGAAGTTCACCATCACCGACAGCGGTCAGCCTTTTGACCCCACCGCACAGGAGGAGATCGACATTTCCCTGCCTGCCGAACAACGGCCGATCGGCGGACTGGGCATCCACTTGATGCGTCACTACATGGATCAGGTCCATTACAAACGGTTGGATGGGCTGAATGTCCTGACGCTTTTGAAACAGATCAAAACAACGACAGATAAAGACCAAGAGAAATGATGAAGACAACATTCAAAGAAGAAAACAACAACTATGTGTTTGCTTTTGAGGGACGCCTCGATACTGCTGCGTCGTCTCAGACCGAGAAAGAAATGAAAGTGCTCGAAGATTGTGAAGGGCATGACATCATCCTCGACTGCACAAATCTGGAATATATCTCTTCCAGTGGGCTCCGGCTCTTCCTCGCTTTGTTCAAGAAAGCCAGGGTCAAAAACAGCCATGTCTATCTGATGGGCATGAGCGATGACATCCGGCAGGTGTTCGACGAAATCGGTTTCACCAGCCTTTTTGAGTTCAAATAGTCACGGGGGAGAAAATCCTTTCGTGCCATTATTTCCTGACTTTACCGAATATCCTTGAAAATGAGCGAGAAAGAAATCCAACAATTGGTCAATGACAATGCTGCCCTTCGCAGTGAGGTGGAACGGCTGAAGGATGAGATCATCAGACTCGTCAGCCGCAACCTCGACCTGGCAGAGAGACTGGAAGAGAACACGGAATTGCGCAGAAGGGTGGAGGTGGCCCGCGAAATCCTGGCGGAAAACATCAACAGGCAGCGCAATGCCGACCTGCAGGATGACGGACAACTGATGGCCCTCATCGAACTGCGCGTGGAACAGGATCGTCCCTATCGGGACCCGGATTTCAACGGCCACGAACTGGCCCGCCTGCTCGGCGTGAGCCATGAGCGCCTGCTGCGCCTCTTCCGCCGCCAGACCATCCACCGCACCCCCGATGCCTATATCGACAACCTCCGCACCCTCGATGCCCTGCGCCTGCTCCGTGAGCATCCCAACTACACCATCGCCGTCATCGCCGAGGAGGCTGGTTTCGGCAATGTCCGTACCCTTCAGCGCCGCATCCAGGATGCCATCGGCATGACTCCCGTCGACTACCGCGTCATGCTCACCCGCGACCAATAACCAATCACGGGGACGGGGAATCTGATACGTTTTAGCTGCCCTCAATCCTCAATCTTCAATTTTCAATCTTCAATTTCGTCAATCACGGGGACGGGGAATCTGATACGTTTTTAAGCCTTCTTATGTTGATGAAACAGGAATCCATCAAGAAATATGACTATTTGATCATCGGTTCGGGACTTTTCGGGGCTACCTTCGCCTACCTTGCCCATCAAATGGGCAAAAGGTGCCTGGTGATCGAAAAGCGCCCGCATCTTGGTGGCAATGTGTATTGTGAGAATGTCGGAGGGATAAATGTGCACAAATACGGTGCTCACATTTTCCATACCTCCAACAAAAAGGTATGGGATTTCGTGAATTCATTGGTTGAGTTCAACCGATACACCAACTCTCCGGTCGCCAACTACAAGGGCAAGCTCTACAATCTCCCTTTCAATATGAATACGTTCTCCCAGATGTGGGGAGTCGTGACTCCGGAGGAAGCCAAGGCCATCATTGATGAGCAAAGGCAGGAAGCGCTCGACAAAATGAGGAAAGAGGGCATCGCAGAGCCGCGGAACCTGGAAGAACAAGCGCAAATACTGATTGGCAAGGATATCTACGAAAAACTCATCAAGGGATACACCGAAAAACAATGGGGACGGAAGTGCTCAGAACTTCCGGCTTTCATCATCAAAAGACTGCCAGTGAGATACGTCTTCGACAATAACTATTTCAATGACAAGTATCAGGGCATTCCTGTCGGTGGATACAACAAACTGATTGATGCCCTTCTCGAGGGTGTGGAATCTCGCACGGGTGTCGATTTCTTTGACGACAGATCCTATTGGACAAGTTTGGCCGACCGGATCGTGTTCACTGGCCAGTTGGATGAGTTCTACGGCTATCGGTTTGGCAAACTGGAGTTTCGTACCGTGTGTTTCGAGCAGGAAACCCTGCAAACGCCTAATTATCAAGGGAATGCTGTCATCAATTACACGGATGCGGAGACGCCGTACACTCGGATTATCGAACATAAGCATTTTGAAATGTTCGGTCAGGATGTGTATGATGTTCCTCAAACGGTGATATCCAGGGAGTATTCCACGGAATGGAAGCCCGGACTGGAACCCTTTTACCCCATCAATGACGAAAGAAACAACTCATTGGCTCAAAAATACAGAGATCTGGCAGCCCATGAGCCCAATGTCATTTTCGGTGGCCGCCTGGCCGAATACAAATATTATGACATGGCCCCCTTGATAGAAAAAGTCCTAACCCTATCACGGGGACGGGGAATCTGATACGTGGGGACTGGTTTTTGATTCTGTCTAAAGTGGTCAGAAAAGTGGTCAGAAACATATCACGGGGACGGGGAATCTGATATGTTTTTGAGTCTTCTTATGATGCTGAATCCAACCGCAGTAAGTTTGGACAGTTGCCTGATTCCTGCTCCTTTTTGCAAGACGGAAATGAGAATCTTTTCCCTATCCTGCTTTGGGAGAGACGAAATCTTTTCAATGGGCATACCATGGCATTCTTCCAACAACATCTCCGTCACTTCCTGGTCAGTCGGTGGGGTGACTCTTTCCAAGGAAGAGAAATCGTCGTCAACAGGTTCTCTTACCAGGCTGCACAAATTATCCATCCCTATTTGTTCAAGCATGAAACTTGTCTCGGTGATGATGTAGACGCGGCCTTTGTCAGACAGGTAATCATGCCAACTGCTCCATGGATAATCATCAACATTTTCAACAATCCCGGCCTTTACAGGATTTTGGTGGATGTATCTGAAGAGAGTGGCTACATAATTGAAATCATCCACAGGCTCGCTTTTGAACCTGTCTTGAAACAGATACCCACATCTGGAATACTTGGTGTTGTAGTAACGGGCATAAGATATAGCCAAAGGCTTGACAACATCAGAAAGTTCCCTCTCCCTCGGAGCGAGCATGAGATGAACATGGTTGGTCATCAGGCAGTAAGCGTAGATGTCACACAATGATGGTGCAGGTTCGTTTTTCTCGTTTTTAGGATGGACAAGGAGATTGAGCCTTTTCAGAAAGAAAAGGTAATCTGATTCTTCATGGAACAGGTCTTGTCGGTTTATCCCACGAAGCATGACATGGTAGATGCCAGTATTACTATGTATTCTCGCCTTTCTCGCCATAACGATTGTTTTTCTTCGCAAATCTAACACTTTTTTCCCATTCTTCAAAAAGAAATCGGCAAAAACGTATCAGATTCCCCGTCCCCGTGATTGCGTCCCCGTGATTGCAGGATATCCCCATCGTCACTATAGTTTTGAAGAATAGGTCAGATTTGTTTTCTTAGCACCAATTTCTGTCTATAAGCATTGCCGACTTGCTTGATGAA
>CACYQD010000047.1 GCA_902776475.1 uncultured Prevotellaceae bacterium
AATATTTTAAGAGTTATTTAGGACTCTTTTTACAGCCTGCAAAGTTAAAGAGTTATTTAGGACTCTTTTTACAGCCTGCAAAGTTAAAGAAGGGGCAAAGACAGTCTCAAATCACAACCCGCTAAAAAATTCCTATAACGTCAAAAATGCGCTATTTCCAGCGGAAACTGATAAAAAAGGGGCACTTTCCGCTGGTTATAGCCACTTTTTTGCCGTATAGCCAGCGGATTTTGATATTCGACAATTTACAATTTCACCTCACAAAACGTGGGATATTTCTGCTTTTTTCTTATTTTTGCAATCCACAAATAGACAATAGAATATGAAAAGAGCATTTAGATGGTTTGGTCTTGCAGCCATCATCTGTTTGACAGCGGCTGCATGCAAGGAGAGATACTCCGTCGGCGAGAAAGTTGGGACACTCACGGAATTTGCCAAGTCCGGACTGTTTTGGGACTCATGGGATGGGCGTCTGAACCTCACGCAGACAGGCATGAACACGGCAGGAGAACCGTTTGAGTTTTCATTTGACAACGACCGCAGCGACCAAGACAGCCTTATCCATCTGCTGCAGGAAGCTCAGGTCGATGGTTGGAAAATCAAAATAAAGTATCATCGGGTAAAAGGATGGAACTGGTTTGAAAACCGTGGCCGTTTCGATTATTTTGTGGATGACGTGGAGGTGTTGGACAAGAATTTTGCCAACGTGATGCGTATGAACAACAACGCGCAAGGGCACGTCATTGATACCATCTATGTGGTGATCGACAAGTCGGAAGTCAGAAAACAAATCAGCCCAACAACAAAATAAGCACAACTACGGTGAAGCTGCCATGATGATGGGAGTTGAAACCATTACTGATTTTTCCGGTCCTGCACAAATCTCACGATATCGGGGACGATGAGGATCAGCGAAGTGAAGCTGACGATGAGCACCCAGTCTTTCATCGTCAGGGCTGACACGCCAAACATCCGTCCGGCCTCATTGACGATGAAGACCTGTCCGATGAAGATGACCAGCACAATCAGCAGGAAACCCATGCTGAAATTGCGGTTCCACGACTGGGGGTCGCGCACCAGGTCGATGAGGTCCTGGATGAGACTGCGCCCGCTGCGGTAGTATTTCGCATTGAAGATGTTCCAGAACTGCATCATGACGAAGATGGAGAAGAAGATGGCCAGTTCATAGGTACTGATATGCTGCTTGACACGGCCGATGGAGGTGAAGCCCACAAAAAACTCCTTGACGGAATCCCATCGCAGCAACAGGGCCATGCCCGACTCCCCTTCTGCCTGACTGAAGTCCAAATGCCAGATCAGTTGCCAGACACCAAACAGGAACAAGAAGAAGAGCAGTCCCACGGAGACGATGCGCAGGGCCATCCCACGGTCGATGATATGGCTGTTGGGGTCTCTTGGCCTGCGGAGCATCACCCGCTTGTCGGGTGGCAGCGACGAGAGCGCCATGGCGGCAAAGGTGTCCATGATGAGGTTGACCCACAACATCTGCGTGACGTTGAGCGGTGAGTCGAGTCCCATGAAAGCGCCTGCCAACACGATGAGGCACGCACAGATATTGATGGTCATCTGGA
The DNA here is from genome assembly GCA_902776475.1 of uncultured Prevotellaceae bacterium. GTDB lineage: Bacteria > Bacteroidota > Bacteroidia > Bacteroidales > Bacteroidaceae > Prevotella. The sequence continues at coordinate 1,593 of CACYQD010000047.1, forward strand.
AGAGCAGGAAGCGCTGGATGTTGACATAGAGCGACCGCCCCCACATGATGGCTTTGTTGATGCTCACGAAGGAGTTGTCGATGATGGTGATGTCGCTGGCCTCCTTGGCTCTGGCGGTGCCGTCGCCCATCGACAGGCCGATCTGCGCTTTCTTGAGCGCCAGGGCATCGTTGGTGCCGTCGCCCGTCACGGATACCACGTGTCCCATCTCCTGCAGGAGGGTCACCAACCGCGACTTATCGGTGGGCCGGGCTCTGGAGAGCACTTTCAGGGTGGGCAGCACCTCTTTCTTGAGGGTGTCGTCATCCATTGCGGCAAATTCCGCTCCGGTGATGATCTGGTCGCTCTCCCCGGCGGTCATGATGCCGGTCTCACGGGCAATCTCATTGGCGGTCAGGGCCACGTCGCCCGTTACCATGATGACCCTCACGCCTGCCCTTTGACAGGTTTCCACGGCATCGCGCACATCTTCCCTGACGGGGTCGGCCATGCCCACGAAACCGGCGAAAACCATCGGTGAGGACTTGCCTTCCACGATTTCCTGACAGGCGAAGGCCAAGGTGCGGCGACCGATTTTCTGCAGGTCATGCAGTCCGCGGTTGACTTCCTCGGCGGTGTGTCCTCCGGCAATCTCGTCGCACAAGGCCAGGACGACCTCCGGAGCGCCCTTGACGAATCGCCAGGTCTTGCCCGTCGATTCATCCCTGGCCACCGTCGTCATGCGCTTGGTCTCGGAAGTGAAACTCACCTGTTCCAGAACGGTGCACCGCTCACGGAGGGGGCGATAGTCGATGTCCTTCCGGCGGTAGAGCCAATAGAGCAGCGATCCCTCGGTGGGATTGCCCACCGTGCGGGGCTTATCGCCCGGGCGCATGGCCAGTTCGGCGGTGGAGTTGACCGCGATGCCCAAGGCGAGCTGTTGGATATCGATGTAGATGTCGCTGTCATCGAGCACCTTGAGCTTGTTTTTCGTCAGTGTGCCCGTCTTGTCGGTGCAGATCACCGTGGCGGCTCCCATCGTCTCACAGGCATGGAGCTTTCTCACGAGGTTGTTTTCCTTGAGCATCTTGCGCATGCTCAGCGCCAGACTCATCGTGACACTCATGGGGAGTCCCTCGGGCACTGCCACGACAATCAAGGTGACGGCGATGAGGATGGAGTCGAGGGTGAACTCCAGGATATCGATCAGGTCGGTATTGTTTTGCGTGTCGCCGTCGAAGAAGAAATAATACAACAGACGGCCCACGACGATCAGGGCTGCGACCAGGTAACTGGCATTGGTGATCCAACGGCTCAGCTGGCCCAACTGCTTGTTGAGCGGTGTCTCCACCTGCGTCTCTTCCCGGAGGCTCATCGCTCCCCTGCCCTCCTCGGTATCCACACCGACGGCCGACACCTGATAGTGGCCATGGCCCTCGATCAGGATGCTGCCACGGAGAAGGAAATCGACGGGATAGGCTTCGGTCTGCTGGGCTCCCGGTGCGACATCGGCCGTTTTCTTGGTGTACATCTCGCCCGTGAAGGCACTCTCATCGACACGCAGGGAACGGCTCTCGACCAACCTTCCGTCGGCCGGCACCTCGTCGCCGCTCTCCAGCCGCACCACGTCGCCCACGACGACATCGCTTTTCTTCAACTGAAAGATCTGCGGACTGTCCTTGGTGCGGTCGGCTCCCTTCAGCCACCGGAGCACCTTCACCGGCCGCTCGTCGCGCTTCTTGTTGAGCACGTCAAACTCCCGGTCGGCCTTCACCTCCAGGATGAAACCGATGCCCGTGGCCAGCAACAAGGCAATGAGCACGCCGACAGGCTCAATCAAGGTAATCATCGGCCTATGCATCCAGAAAACTTCGTAGATGGAAACGGCCACGGAGAAGAAGAAGACCACGAGCAAGACGATGATCAGCGGGTCCTGGAATTTGCGCAGATAACTTTTCCACAAAGGTTCCTTCTCTGGGGGCGGGATGACATTCCTGCCCTTTCCGGCCTCCACTTCGGGTGAATCTTGCTCCAAACAAAGATTTCTATAGTCAGTCTTCATATTGATGTGATGCTTCTTTCCTACGGCGGTGCAAAATTACAACTTTTTTCCTACATTCAGACTCAGGTGCGCAGGAATTGCATCTTTTCCGCCAATTTCAAAAGATATATCCCCGTCGGTGATGGTTTTTCGGGCTTTTTTCATTATATTTGCAGGATGCAACGAATCATATACCCGTTTTCCATCATGAAAAAGATACTCCTCATAGCTGCCATTATCAGCACATCAACCAGTATGGCACAGAAAATCACCTATCCCACGACACCTAAGGACGGGACCGTGGACACCTATTTCGGCGTGGAAGTCGCCGACCCCTACCGTTGGCTGGAGAATGACACCAGCGCCCAGACCGCCCGATGGGTGGAGGAAGAGAACGCCGTCACCACGGCCTATCTCAACCGCCTGCCCCAGCGCGCCAAACTGCTCACGCGCCTGAAAGAGGTGGCCAACTACGAGAAAGTGGGCACTCCCTTCAAGCGCCAGGGCAAATGGTATTTCTACAAGAACGACGGCCTGCAAAACCAGAGCGTGCTCTATGTGATGGATCAACTCGGCGGAGAGCCCCGCGTGTTTCTCGACCCCAACAAGTTGAGCGACGACGGTACGGTGGCCCTCAAGGGCGTGTATTTCTCCCACAAAGGCCATTACGCCGCCTACAGCATCTCGCGGAGCGGATCTGACTGGCAGGAGTTCTACGTGCTCGACACCCGTACGGGCCGCCTGCTCGACGACCATCTGGAGTGGACGAAATTCTCGGGTGCCGCCTGGCATGGCGACGGATTCTACTACAGCGCCTACGACTCCCCCGTACAGGGCAAGGAGTTCTCCAATGTCAACGAAGGCCACAAGATCTATTTCCACCGTGTCGGCACGCCCCAGAGCGAGGACCAGCTGATCTACATGAACCCCATCTATCCGCAGCGGTTCTATCAGGTGGAGGTCAACAAGGAGGAGACGATGATGTTTCTCTATGAGTCAGGAGCCGGAGCGGGCAACAACCTCTACGCCAGAGACCTCCGGGTGCCCGGTTCGCAGTTCATCCAGATGACCTCCGACATGGAGTGCACCTATGGCGTGGCAGAGACCTTCGGCGACCGCATCTATCTGCTCACCAACTACCAGGCACCCAAATCGCGGCTGATGGTGGCCGACATCCACAACCCCGGCATCAGCCACTGGCAGGATGTCGTGGCTGAGGGCGACGCCGTCATCGAGGACATCACCTTCATCCCCCACCACATCGTGATCGGCTACAGCAAGGACGCCTCGACCCATGCCTACCTCTACTCGATGGACGGCAAACGGGAGAAGGAGATTCAGCTGCCGTCTGTCGGCACGGCTTCCTTCAACGGTGAGAAAGACCAGAAGGAGTGCTTCTACACCTTCACCTCGTTCACCATGCCCGCCACCATCTACCAATATGAGCCCGACAACGGACAGAGCAAGCTCTATGCCGCTCCGAAGGTGGGCTTCAAGCTCAACGACTTCGTCAGCGAACAGGTCTTCTTCCAGAGCAAGGACGGCACCCGCGTGCCGATGTTCCTCACCTACAAGAAAGGACTGAAGCGCAACGGCAAGAATCCCGTCCTCGTCTATGGATACGGCGGTTTCAACATCGGACTGACTCCGTCGTTCTCCGCCACACGCATCCCCTTCCTCGAGCGGGGCGGCGTCTATGTGATGGTCAACCTCCGCGGCGGCAATGAATATGGCGAGGAATGGCATCTCGCCGGCACGAAGATGCGCAAGCAGAACGTGTTCGACGACTTCATCGCCGCCACCGAGTGGCTCATCGCCAACAAGTACACCAACAGCCAGAAAGTGGCCATCCAGGGCGGCAGCAACGGCGGTCTGCTCGTGGGAGCCTGCATGGCCCAGCGCCCCGACCTCTTCAAGGTGGCCATCCCGCAGGTGGGCGTGATGGACATGCTCCGCTACCATAAGTTCACCATCGGCTGGAACTGGGCTCCCGACTACGGCACGAGCGACGACAGCCGTGAGATGTTTGAATACCTCCGCAGCTACTCTCCGCTCCACAACCTGCGCAAGGGCACGGTCTATCCGGCCACCCTCGTCACCACCGCCGACCACGACGACCGTGTGGTGCCGGCCCACTCGTTCAAGTTCGCCGCCACGCTGCAGGAGTGCCATGCCGGCGACGCCCCCGTGCTCATCCGCATCGACTCGAAGGCGGGTCACGGCGGCGGCAAGCCCATGAGCAAGGTGCTCGAGGAACAGGCCGACATCTACGGATTCATCATGCACAACCTGGGGATGAAATGATCCCGCAAGATTTTTATCCATCCATCAGATAATAAATCAGCTTTTCAGCGTTTATATTAGAAGAACCATCCAAAAGCATCAACGAAATGAAAAGACCATTCCTCCTGTGTTGCGCTCTGGCGCTCTGCCTCACCACGGCGACCGCCCAGGACGACTATCCCACCATCAACCCCACCGCGACCTATACCGATATAGACGGGAAAGAGGAACAAAGCAACGATTACTCGGGATCGGCTCCGCTGATCGGACGGTTTGAGGCCAATCCCGAAAACGTCGGGTCGTGGAACGCCTACTATGAGTGGCGCTTCACGCTGTTGAAAGAACAAGAGAGTGAGCCCTACCTCATCCGCTATGAGCAAGACACGGAATACACCTTCACCGAGGCCGGCACGCACCATATCGTGCTCTATGCCATCTTCACGCAAGGGAAAGACTCCATCCTCTACACCCAGGACTATTGGAACGATGTCCCGGCGCTCTCCGTGACCATCAGCGAGAGCAAGCTCGACATGCCCAATGCCTTCTCGCCCAACGGCGACGACATCAATGACATCTACGGCGCCAAAGAAGGATACAAGAGCCTGGTGGAGTTTCATGCCACCATCTACAACCGCTGGGGACAGAAAATCTATGAGTGGGACGACCCCGCAGGCGGTTGGGACGGCACGTTCAACGGCAAAGAAGCCAAACAGGGCACCTATTTCGTGCTGGTGAAGGCCAAAGGCGCCGACGGACGGGTTTACAACATCCGGCGCGACGTCAACCTGCTCCGGGGATACCGCGAAAACGAATCCTCTTCAACCTCGACCAACCCCTAAGGCCCCATGCAGCGCGAAGACGAGAAAATCAATGTCTGGGGAGCCAGGGTCCACAACCTCAAGAACATCGACGTGGAGATTCCCCGCGGCAGTCTGACGGTGATCACCGGACTGTCGGGGTCGGGGAAGTCGTCGCTGGCCTTCGACACCATCTATGCCGAGGGACAGCGCCGCTATATCGAGACCTTCTCCGCCTACGCGCGCAACTTCCTCGGCGGCATGGAGCGCCCCGATGTCGATAAGATCACGGGACTGAGCCCTGTCATCAGCATCGAGCAGAAGACCACCAACAAAAACCCGCGCTCCACCGTGGGCACCACCACGGAGATCTACGACTACCTCCGCCTGCTCTATGCCCGTGCCGGCACGCCCTACAGCTACCACACCGGCGAGGAGATGGTGAGATACACGGAGGAGAAAGTGCTCGACATGATCCTCAGCCGCTACAATGGACATGCCATCTACATTCTCGCTCCACTGGTCCGGCAGCGCAAGGGCCATTACCGCGAACTGTTTGAGAGCATGCGCCGCAAGGGATATCTCTACATCCGCGTCGACGGCGAGATCCTGGAAATCTCCAGGGGCATGAAGGTGGACCGCTATAAGAACCACAACATCGAGGTGGTCATCGACAAACTGAAGGTGAACGACAAGGACGATGAGCGCCTCCGCCGCAGCGTGGAGACCGCCATGGTGCAGGGCGACGGCATCGTCATGGTCTATGACCGCGACGACCAGAGCCTGCGCAGCTACTCCAAGCGCCTGATGTGTCCCACCACCGGCATATCCTACGCCGACCCCGCCCCCAACCGCTTCTCCTTCAATTCCCCGGAGGGCGCCTGTCCGAAATGCAAGGGACTGGGATACATCAATGAGATCGACCTCGACAAGATCATTCCCGACAAGTCGCAGTCTATCGCCGCCGGCGGCATCGTGCCCCTCGGGAAATACCGCAACCAGATGATTTTCTGGCAGATAGACGCCATCCTGCAGAAATACGAATGCGACGTGAAGACGCCGATAGCGGAGATTCCCGAAGAGGCGCTCAACGAGATTTTCTATGGGTCGCTCAACAATATCCGCATCTCCAAAGAACTGGTGCACACCACCAGCGACTATTTCCTGACCTTCGACGGCATCATCAAATACCTCCGCCAGGTGATGGACAATGACGACAGTGCCAGCGGACAGAAATGGGCCGACCAATTCCTGGCCACCTGCCAGTGTCCGGAGTGCAAGGGCCAGCGCCTCAACCGCGAGTCGCTCTCCTACCGCATCTGGGACAAGAACATCAGCGAGGCTTCCAACCTCGACATCAGCCAGTTGCGTGAATGGATCGACCTGGCCGAACAACATCTGGGCAGCAAACAAAGCAAAATCGCCACGGAGATCCTCAAGGAAATCCGCACGCGCCTTGACTTCCTGCTGGAGGTGGGCCTCGACTACCTCTCACTCAACCGCCAGTCGGCTTCCCTCTCCGGAGGTGAGAGCCAGCGCATCCGGCTCGCCACGCAGATCGGTTCGCAACTCGTCAATGTGCTCTACATCCTCGACGAGCCGAGCATCGGACTGCATCAGCGCGACAACCAGAAACTCATCGGCAGTCTGAAACAACTGCGCGACATCGGCAACACCGTCATCGTCGTGGAGCATGACAAGGACATGATGCTCGCCGCCGACTATATCGTCGATATCGGTCCGAAAGCCGGCCGCAAGGGAGGCGAAGTGGTCTTCCAGGGCACGACGGAACAGATGCTCCAGCAGCACACCCTGACCAGCGACTACCTCAACGGGGAAAAGAGCATCCCCGTGCCCGACAAGCGGAGGGAGGGCAAAGGCAAGAGCCTCTGGCTCAGAGGAGCCACTGGCAACAACCTGCGCCATGTGGACGTGGAATTCCCCCTCGGCAAACTGATCGTGGTGACGGGCGTGAGCGGATCGGGCAAATCCACCCTGGTCAACGAGACCCTTCAGCCCATTCTCTCACAGCATTTCTACCGCTCGCTCAAGCGGCCCCTGCCCTACGAGAGCATCGAGGGACTGAAACTGATCGACAAAGTGGTGAGCGTCGATCAGTCGCCCATCGGCAAGACTCCCCGCTCCAACCCCGCCACCTATACCGGCGTGTTCAGCGACATCCGCTCACTCTTCGTCAACCTCCCTGAGGCCAAGATCCGCGGCTACAAGCCCGGCCGTTTCTCCTTCAATGTGAAGGGGGGCCGCTGCGAGAACTGCAACGGCAACGGCTACAAGACCATAGAGATGAATTTCCTGCCCGACGTGATGGTGCCCTGCGAGGTGTGTCATGGCAAGCGCTACAACCGCGAGACGCTGGAAGTGAGGTTCAAAGGCAAATCCATCGCCGACGTTCTCGACATGACCATCAACCAGGCCGTGGAATTCTTCGAGAACGTGCCCAATATCCTGCACAAGATCAAGACCATACAGGATGTGGGACTGGGGTATATCAAACTGGGACAGCCCTCCACCACCCTGTCGGGCGGTGAGAGCCAACGTGTGAAACTGGCCACCGAACTGTCGAAGCGCGACACCGGAAAGACCCTTTACATCCTCGACGAGCCCACCACCGGCCTCCACTTCGAGGATATCCGCATCCTGATGGACGTGCTCCAGAAACTCGTCAGCCGGGGCAACACCGTCATCGTGATTGAGCACAACCTCGACGTCATCAAACTTGCCGACCACATCATCGACATGGGTCCCGACGGCGGCCGCAACGGCGGTATGGTGGTGGCCACCGGCACCCCCGAGCAGGTCTGTCAATGCGAAAGCAGCTATACGGCCCAATATCTCAAAAGGGAACTCAATCAGCCGCAGGCTGATTGACTATACTTATACTGGGCATCATAAAAAAATGGATTGAAAATGAAAAAACAAATCTTCACCCTCCTACTTGCACTCGTCGCATTGGCAGGACAGGCACAGAACAAGTTCACCATTCACGGTAACTTCGAGAATGTTCTGGAAAAAATAACCCAATCTGGTATCAATATTGACTCCGTTGACGTCGTTGACGCTGCAACCAATGAGGTGACTGCCAGGGACATCGTGAAGAATGGCGTTTTTACTATTCAAGGAACTGTTGGCAAACCATATTTTGCCAAACTCAATCTCTGGGTTTCTGGCATGAAAAACGGAGAGAAAATAAGCAGGAGCGGTGGTGACTTTCCCATCATCATCGAGCCTGGCGACATCGTGTTCGATGCCAACCAGAATGTTCCTGTCATCAGCGGAACACCTCTCTTGATGCCTATTTTGGACGCCTATCTGTCGGAGCCCGACACCATCTTGTCGCTCATCAGCCAACTGAGCGAGGATGCCCAAAAGAACAAGGACATCATTGCGTTAAAGGAAAAGGCCAAAAGGATACTGGCCAGTCCAAAAGTGGGTGACAAGTTCGCCGACTTCGCCGTAGAGTATGAGGGCAAGACCACCCGCCTCAGCGACTACGTGGGTCGTGGTCAATACGTACTCGTAGATTTCTGGGCATCTTGGTGCGGCCCCTGCCGTGGTGAGATTCCCAACCTCATCGCCGCCTACAACAAATACAAGGACAAGGGACTGGTGGTTCTTGGTGTCGCCGCCTGGGACAAGCCTGAGGATACGAAGAAGGCCATAGAGGAAGATAAGATTCCCTATCCGCAGATTCTTAATTCGCAGAAGATCGGAACGGACGTCTACGGCATCACAGGCATTCCACACATCATCCTCTTCGCCCCAGACGGCACCATCCTCGCCCGTCGACTTCGTGGTGAGGAAATAGAGAAAAAGCTCAAAGAGATTTTTGAGTAAGCACGGGACAATCGAACTTGTCTACGAAAGGACCGCAGATCACCTGCTTCAAGCTCCTCGAGTTCTGCAAGGTGACGAACTATGGTCATATGAGGTGGTTAAAGGCATTGTGTCATAGCAATAGCATGTTTAACTTCCATTATTTATAAATGTTTTTATTTCCCGTGGAAATCTATTATTTTTCGATACTTTTCCACGGATAATCAATACTTTTTTGTAACTTTGCGACATCGATGCCGCAAAGTTGCTCACGCTTTTCAAAATAAGCATGATCTTTGCGCTAGCTTAAATCACAACTTTGCACCCAGGTATGCTAAAATGATTTATTATGATTATAGGTCGAGAAAAAGAAATAGCCACGTTACGTGGGCTGCTGACATCTGATGAATCTCAGTTTGTGGCAGTTTATGGTCGTCGTCGTGTAGGAAAGACGTTTCTCATTCGAGAAGCGTACAACTACGAATTTGCATTTCAACATACGGGTACTTACGGAGCCACAAGGAAACAACAATTGAGTGATTTCCGCGACTCTCTGTATAATGCAGGTATGGGTAAATGTGCCATGCCAAAGAATTGGTCAGAGGCATTCCGTCTTTTATGGGGTTTTCTGAAAGGAATGCCCATCAGTGAAAAGAAGAAGATTATTTTCATCGATGAGTTGCCGTGGATGGATACACAAAAGTCGGGTTTTGTCAATTCGCTTGACCATTTCTGGAACGCATGGGCAACGACACGCAAGGACATCATCCTCGTTATCTGCGGAAGTGCCACATCATGGATTATCGACAACGTGATCATGAACTATGGTGGTTTGCATAATAGGCTTACATGCCAGGTACATCTTCAGCCATTTTGTCTCAAAGAATGCAAGCAGTACTGTGAGTCAAAGAACCTGGGGTATAAGGACCGGCAGATTCTCGAAGCATATATGGCATTGGGAGGGATACCGTATTATTGGAGTTTCTTAAAGAAAGGGCAGAGCGTTGCTCAGAATTTCGACAGAATGTTCTTCCAGACAGGTGGAGAGTTGGTTCAGGAGTTTAATGCTCTTTATGCTTCGCTATTTAAGAACCCCAAACGCCATATTGCAATCATATCGGCCTTGGCAAAGAAAAAATGCGGATTACTGAGGGCTGAGCTATTGAAGGCAGCAAAACTCACAGATAACACAGACTTCTCCAAGTCTCTTCAAGAATTAGAGCAATGCGGCTTTATTCGTAAATATACAACTATAGGCAAGAAGAATAGAGACTCCATTTATCAGCTGATAGATAATTACACGCTATTCTATTTTGACTTCATCTGTGAGAATATAAATGGAGACGAGCATTTCTGGTCTTCTCAATCAGCATCCTCCATTCATGCAGGTTGGGCTGGCAGGGCTTTTGAGCGTGTGTGCATGCAGCATATCAACCAGATAAAAGCGGCTCTTGGCTTTTCTGCGGTAGTGAGCAGTGTTCATTCCTGGTATTATAAAGGCATGAAAAATCCTGTCAGTGGCAAGACAATACATAAGGGAGCTCAGATAGACCTCTTGATAGACAGGAATGATGACACAATCAACCTCTGTGAAATGAAATATACCAACGCCCCATACACGATCACGGAGGAAGAGGATGAGAAAATCAGAAACAGGCGGGAAGCCTTCATTCGTGAAACTGGGACAGAGAAGACTGTTCTCTTAACCATGATAACATCCTTTGGCCTGACTCCTGGAGGCTATGCAGACGATATTCATTGCCAACTTACCATGACAGATTTGTTCATGTAATGAGAATTGAAGTATAAAGAAAAACGGGATTTACTACAAAATATTTAATTATGGTGAACAAACAACAGGTTTTTACATTAGCAAATGGGCGTGTCAACGTTAAAGGCATTCACGTGGGACTTCCAATAGAGAGTGCCAAGAAAATGTCATTGGAACAAAAATTGAGTTCAGCCTGCGGCTGATTGAAAATTGAAGATTGAGTTCGGCTGAACCGATTGAAAATTCAAAATTGAAGATTGAAAAATGATTTCATCTGCGCCGATTGAAATCTGTCACTCATCGCCATTGATATACTCGCTGGGCAGCATGCCAAACTCCTTTTTGAAGAGTTTGGTGAAATATTTCGGGGTATTGAAGCCCACCTCCATGGAGAGTTCCGTCATCTTGATGCCGGGCTGCTGACGCAGGATGCGGCATGCCTCCTTCAGGCGGATGCTGTTGATGAACCCGGTCACCGACTGGCCGGTGAGAGCCCGCAGCTTGTTATACAGGGTTGAGGAGGAGACACACATGTCGGAAGCAAACTTCTCACGGTCGTAGTCGGCATCGTCGAGGTGCTGTTTCACACAGTCGATGGCCTTCTGGATAAACACTTCGTCGGGCGATGAATAATGCTGCTCCTCTACCTTGAAGTCGGTCTGGCTGCTGAACTTCCTGCGGATGCGCTCGCGGTTGCGGATGATGCTCTCGATACGCAACTGCAGGTCTCCCATCCTGAAAGGTTTCGTGATGTAGGCATCAGCACCTGTCTCATACCCCACATTCTGGTCTTCATCCGTGGTCTTCGCCGTCAGCATGACAACGGGCAACTGCGCGTAGTCTTCTGAGTCCTTGATCCTGCGGGTCAGTTCGATGCCGTCCATGACCGGCATCATGACATCGGTGATGACGATATCGAGATCGCGCTTTTGGATGGTGTTCAGGGCCTGCTTGCCGTTGCGCGCTGTATAGACATGATATTGCTGGGCGAAGAGCTTGCGCATGAGTTCCAGGAGTTCGTGGTTGTCCTCCACGATCAGCATCGAGTAGTCTTTCTCTGCGGCGGAGTCATCGGTTTCGGGCTCATTGTCGGCCTTCATCAGCAACTGCTCTTCCATCTGGTCCGTCTGCTGACTGTCAATGGCCCGGTTGTCTGCCGTCAGGTCGATCTCGTCCTCGCCATACGCCGCCTTGGTGATGGGCAGGGTGACGGTGAACGTGGTGCCTTCACCCACGCGGCTCTGGCAGTCGATCTTTCCGTGATGGAGCTCGACGAGGTTGCGCGTCAGCGAGAGGCCGATGCCCGTGCCGTGGGTGTTCATCCGCCGGTAGTCGCCGTCGAGGAAGCGGGTATAGAGATGCTTCATCTTGTCCTTGGAGATGCCGATGCCCTCATCGCTGACTTTCAGGGTGGTCTGCTGCCTGTCAGCGGTCAGCGTCACGGTGATGCGCCCGCCCTCCTTGTTGTATTTCACGGCATTCGACAGCAGGTTGTAGAGTATCTTGTCGATCTTGTCTTTGTCAAACCAGGCGTCGATGCCCTCGGCAGGGCAATCCACTATCAGTTGGCCGTTTTTGGAACCGGCCATCGGACGGATGCTCTCACACTCGTATGCGACAAAGCGCGAGAGATCGCCCCTGGCCACCAGCAGTTTCAGTTGTCCGGCCTGCGACTTCCTCACCTCAAGGATCTGGCGCAGCAGGCGGGTGAGCCGCTGGATATTGTTCTGCACCAGTCCGTAATTGGCACTGAACTGCGGTGCTTTCTGCCGCAACTCATCGACGGAGGCGGAGATGATGGTCAGCGGGGTGAGGAGTTCATGGGTGATATTGGTGAACACCACGGCCATGGCCAGTCGGTTCTTCGTCTTCAGGTAGTTCTTGTACCAGCGAATCGACACGTAGACAGCGCCAGCCAGCAAGGCGGCATACGCCAGAAAGGCCCACCACGTGAGATACCAAGGCGGCAGAATCTTGATTCGTATGGCGTAAGGCAGCTCAGTCCATCGTCCGTAGTTGTCGGCCGCTTTCAGATGCAGTCTGTAACTGCCAGCCGGAAGATTCTGAAAGGTGACACTATGCTGCGGCATGCCTACATGTCGCCAATGCTCATCGTAGCCTTCAAGTTTGTACTGGTAGAGGATCTCTTCCTGATGGCTGTAGGTGAGC
>CACYQD010000048.1 GCA_902776475.1 uncultured Prevotellaceae bacterium
CGCCCTCCTTGTTATATTTCACGGCATTCGACAGCAGGTTGTAGAGTATCTTGTCTATCTTGTCTTTGTCAAACCAGGCATCGACACCCTCGGCGGGGCACTCCACTATCAGCTCGCCGCTTTTAGAGCCGGCCATCGGGCGGATGTTCTCGCACTCATAGGCGACAAAGCGTGAGAGGTCGCCCCTCGCCACCAGCAGCTTCAGCTGTCCGGCCTGCGACTTCCGCACCTCGAGAATCTGGCGCAGCAGGCGGGTGAGCCGCTGTATGTTGTTCTGCACCAGACTGTAATTGGCACCAAACTGCGGAGCCTTCTGCCGCAGTTCATCGATAGAGGCAGAGATAATGGTGAGCGGTGTGAGCAGTTCGTGGGTGATATTGGTGAACACCACGGCCATGGCCAGGCGGTTCTTGGTCTTCAGGTAGTTTTTGTACCAACGTATCCCTCCATAGATGGCACCGGCCAGCAGTGCGGCATAGATGAGGTAGGCCCACCAGGTGAGATACCATGGCGGCAGCACGTTCACCCTGATGCTATAGGGCATCTCCGTCTGGTGCCCATGGCTGTCGATGGCCATCAGCCTGAGACGATACGTACCGGCCGGCAGGTTCTGATAAGTGGCCTCCCGGTTGTCGGCATCGGTGTAGTGCCACTCGTGGTCATAGTTCTCCAGGCGGTAGGCATAGCGGCACTGCTGCTGACTCTGATAGGTCAGGAGCGAGAACCCGACCGAGAATTTCCTGACGCCCGAGGGCAGGGTAATCTCTTTGGTGTAGAAAGGCTGGCAAGAGGTGATCTTTTTCTGGAAAGTGGAGTCAAGCCAGTCGTAGGGCACGTCGTCGATCTTCAAGTCTGACACGATCAGCGGAGCGTGGCCCGCCTGCTGATACTTCTCGATCTGGCAGGGCTCAAAGGAGAAGAAACCGCTCACATTGCCGTAGAAGAGTTCCTTTCCATGGCGGAAAGAGCCGAGGGGAGAGAAATGGGGCGTCTCAAGGCCGTCCTCCGCACCGTAATAGGTCACAGGACTGTTTTTCCGGTCACCCTTGAGCCGCAGCAGTCCCTTGTCTGTGGAGAGCCACAGCCATCCCTTGCCGTCGCCGTCGATGGAATAGATGCTGTTCACATTGATGTGGAAAAGGTGGTTCACGGGCTCAAAGGCATCCTTCGCGCCATCATAGAGGAAGAGTCCGCCGCTGCTGGCGACAGCCCAGAGCCGGTGCTCTGCGTCCTCATAGCAGGCCAGGGCATCATCCAGCGGATAATTGTGGTTGGCGGGGGCATATTGGTGGAAGCGCAGCGACTGTGGCCGGCTCACATCGCCGCTGATGCGGAGGATGCCGGCATTCTCCGTGGCAATCCAGAACCTGTGCTGGCGGTCTTCCCTGATGGACTGCACGGCGCAGTTGCTGAAATCCCGGCCGTTCTCGCTCATCTTGAGGCGCCTGCCCTTTCCATCGGGCGACACCACCGCCACGCCATCGTTCTGGGCAAGCCATACCGTACCGTCAGGCTGGCGCAGGAAGTCTTTCACGCTGCCTTCCCTGAGATACGGCGTATTGGTCTGGTCCATCAACTGTGCCTGCTGTCCGTCCTTCCAGGCGATGATGCCGCGCGAACTGCCAAACCAGAGTTCTCCGCCGCCTTTGTCCAGTACGGCATAGATGGTCTGGGCATGAATGCCGGCATTGTCTGTCATCCGGCTGAACCCGGGTATCTGACTGTTGTAGGTCACCTGGTTTCCCGTACGGTCGTAGCGGGCCAGGCCATAGGGCTGGAGTCCCAGCCAGAACCATCGTCCGTCGGACGTGAAGACACTCTGGATGCGGTTCACCGGCAGTTCCCTGCCTGCCGGGTTGAGGAAGCAGAAGCGGAAAGGAGATGGCTTGGTGCTGAGGTGCACGATGCCCCGGTTGCGGGTGATGGCCCACAGGTTGCCTTTCCCGTCGGTTAGCATGTCATAACAGAAAGTCAGTTCGGCATAGTTCTCCACCTCCGCAGGGTCGTCGAGTCCCACACGGGTCAGTCCTTCAATGCAGCAGCCCCATACGGAACGGCTCACGGGGTCCTCCACCAGTTGGTGGAAAGTGCGGAAGTCGCGCCGTCCCTCGTTGATGTGATGGGCACCCGGGTCATGCTCGTTCTCGGGATGGTCGAGGCGCACGATGCCGTTTTCCCAAGTGCCTATCCAGAGGCGTCCCCTGCTGTCGATCAACAGCGACGAGGCGGTGTTGCGCTCGCTCAGTCGGGGATAGCTCACCATCCTGCCGCTTTTCTTGTCGAGGCGGAACAGGCCGCCCTCCCAGGTTCCGATATACAGGTTGCCCTTGGCGTCCTCGGCCAGCGAGTGCACGCCGACCGGCATGTTGACTTGGCTAAACTCATCCTTGCCGGCATCATAACGGGAAACGCCGGCGTCTGTGCCCACCCAGACTGTTCCGTCGGCCGATGTGAAAAGCACATTGACCGAACGGGCCTGATCACCATGCAGATGGTAGGTCTTAAACCGCCCCTGCTTCCTGTCGTGGCGCACCAGTCCGTCGCGTGTTCCTATCCAAAGGCCGTCTTCCTTGTCTTCTGTCACACAGCGCACATAATTGTTGGGCAGGATTCCCGGCGAATAGGCATTGCTCCGGTATGGCTTGAAATGATAGCCGTCGAAAGAATGGAGCCCCTGGTCCGTTCCTATCCACATCAGTCCGTAGTGGTCGAGCATCAGGCAGCGGGCGTCCTCAGTTCCCGGAACAGGTGTCTGCGACAAGATTCTGAGGGCCACATGCTGCGCTGTTACTATTTGACAGACAGTCAATAAGGAGAGCAGCAGCAGTTTTCTGATCATCCGTTAATAGGTTGTTAGCACTTTATGATGCAAAAATACAAATTATTATTGAATTCGCCATCATCACATCATAAAAAAATAGTTGTCTATATCGTGCATTGCCGAATGGTTTTCATTCCCCATCACGCAAGCCGCTGAGCAGAAGCTGCAGAGGAAAATCCTGAAGGATTTCAAGTTCACGGGGGTAGCTGCCCTGGGAAAAGAGCATGAAAAAAGCCGAAGCACCCAAGGTGTCGGCGGAAGAGGCAAGGAAGCGGTTTGAGAGGCTGGTGGGGAGAACTTAATCATGCAAATCATCGGCCTCTAAAAGTTCGGCATTTATGGCGAAAACAGTGCATCCAATAATTCCAAATATCATCCAATCAAGGAGGTTGAACACCACGCCTATAAGTATAGCTAAAAGGCATATCCGGGAAATGACTTTGCTAACAAAAGCACGTTTATGTCTGAGTTCCTTTCTTTTCATAGATGCATGATTATTATGTTGCTGCACAAAGATAAAAATAAATTTTTAAACGACAATGGCTAAAGGCATAAAATTACCCACACCATTCGAAGTGTTCGGCGTCATTTCGTCGAGCACTTTGATTTTTGCGACATCATATGCATATTCACGTTGTCGCATATCATTATCGATAATTCACAAAGAGACTTCCAACGATTTTTGGGCATAATCGTCGCATAATCTGCGATAATATGCGCTTTTATTTGGCAGTTCGGAATTATATCAGTATTTTTGCCGCAGAATTTGCGACGTTATTGGCATTATTATGTCGCACAAAGCGTGAATGTGTTATGTATATACACGAAAGAGACAATTGGACAAACTTCCGTTGGGACACCTCGCAGGTTTCTCTTCTTCAGGAAAAAGTATTTCGTAAACAAGGTCTGCTTTACGGGAGGCTGAGTTCATTGGGCTTTGACAGCAAACTGCGTGCTATGGCCGAGAACCTGACTTTTGACGTGGTGTATTCTTCGGAGATAGAAGGCATACCGCTGAACGTGGAAAAGGTACGTTCTTCCATTGCCAGAAAACTCGGAATTGAGAACGTGAATTATACTGCGGCTTCGCACTATGTTGATTCCGTTGTGAGTGTAATGCTCGAAGCAGTACAGCATTATGATTTGCCTCTTAACAAAGAGAAACTATGTGCTTGGCAAGCTGCTTTCTTTCCATCAGGCAATAGTGAAGGCGGTCAGATAGAAATTGGCAAATACAGAACAAACGAGGAACAAATTGTCAGCGGAATGTTCGGACGTGAGAAAATCCACTATATTGCTCCATCGCCTGAGCGCGTAGAAGAGGAGATGCGGAAGTTCCTCACTTGGTTTGAAGGAGAAGAACCAGTAAGCAGCGTCATTCGTTCTGCTGTTGCTCATTTCTGGTTTGTGAGCATTCATCCCTTCGAGGATGGCAATGGCCGGTTGGCCCGCATCCTTTCAGACATGCTGCTGGCTCGTGGAGAGAAGAGTGATTTCCGTTTCTATAATGTCTCATCGCAGATCAACAAGGACAAGAATCACTATTATGACATTCTGGAGCGGATGCAGCATGGCGATGGCGATATAACGGAGTGGTTGGTGTGGTACATGCAGAAATTGGTGGATGCTCTCGACGAGGCAGACACCATCGTCACCACAATCCTGAATAAGAGCTTCTTCTGGCAGAAGGCATCGGCAGTTCCAATGACAGAGCGTCAGACCCAGATGCTTAATCTCTTTCTTGACGGTTATGAGGCAAAGATAACGTCAAAAACATGGGCGACATTGGCCAAGTGTTCGAAAGATACAGCCATACGCGACATACAGGATCTTGTCGATAAGAATATCCTGACAGAGGACATCCCAGGAGCCAAACGTCCAAGTTATTCCATCGTCTATGATGCAGAGGATTTATCGCAATTCTTTACCGATGTAAGCATTACCGAAGAGAATGGCATACCATATCTCAATGCGTTATATAAAGGAAAGAAAACGATCTGCGAAAGAATTTTAAAGCTCGACGCAGACCGCTACCAGAAAGGAGATTTGCCATTGTCCAATCTACTCAGTAAATACTGCTCGTATATCATCACAAGCAATAGAGAATAAAATACCCATTAGAGATTGAAAAATATTAAACAAGGAAAGAAATTAATTTGGTTTTTTCAGTGAATTTAGGGAGAACAACTCCATATTTTACTGAAAAATCAGGAATAGAGTTCCGAATATTAACAAATGAATATTTGATAGAAAGACTACTATTAACAAATGAATATTTGATAGAAAGACTACTGAAAGCAACTATGTTGTTTTGGTTGCAAAAGTACAAAAAATATTGAAATCCAATATGTCGTTCAATATTTGCAGACGTCCATATTTGTGATGGATTTATAAACTCGATATCAATGAAAGAAAGAATTTTAACCGCGCAGAAAGCCTTGTTTACGGGGGTAGCTGCCCTGGGAAAAGAGCATGAAAAAAGCCGAAGCACCCAAGGTGTCGGCGGAAGAGGCGAGGAAGCGGTTTGAGAGGCTGACAGGAGGGGCTATACATTGTTAATGGTATCGCATCTGCCACCTTCAGGAAAATTTGCATGACGGACGAACAATACTATAGCACAAATTAAATTTAGTATGCCATATACTGTAAATATAATAATACCATCAAACCACCAACCTTTCTCAAATAATACCCAGCAAATGACGCAGGATACAAGAAAGTTTACTGAGTAGAGCAAGAATCGCACAAATGGTCTCATAGGCACTTTTGTTTTTACAAATATAATGAAAAATAATCAGGCGCCAAATAAAGTTGTTGAAAAATGGCAAAAACGGTCAATTTTACGGTAAAATTGAACATAGATGGCAAGGAACACCTTGTGCTTGCAGGATTTCTAGTAGGCATTCGCAACGATGAAGAGTCAGAGATTGAAAATATATTAAACAGGGAAAGAAATTAATTTGGTTTTTCAGTGAATTTAGGGAGAACAACTCCATATTTTACTGAAAAATCAGGAATAGAGTTCCGAATATTAACAAATGAATATTTGATAGAAAGACTACTTCTTAGTGCAACAGAAGAAAGAGAAGCCCAATTCTCGAATGGCGCGGCAAAAACTACAAAAAAAACTGAATATGAGAGCAAAATCCATCTATTTTTCTCTATCTTTGCAACATAGAAACGACACACTGCATGAAAAACATCTTATTCTTCGTCGCTTTATTTGCCGCATGGGCAACAACAGGAGAGGCTAAAAAACAAAAACTGCCTTCGGAGAAGGACATGGGTGCCTATCTCTTCACGTATTTCAACGACCCGACACACTCGCTGTTCATGGCCATCAGCTACGACGGCTACACGTTTACGGCGGTCAACGGCAACAAACCGGTCATCGCCGGCGATTCCATCGCCGAACAGCACGGCATCCGCGACCCGCACATCTACCGCGCGCCCAACGGGAAGTTCTATATCGTCATGACCGACCTGCACGTCTTCGGCAAGCAGAAAGGACTGCGCATCTCACAATGGGAGCGGCCGCAGAAATATGACTGGGGCAACAACCGCGGACTGGTGCTGATGGCCTCTGACGACCTGATTCACTGGACGCATCATGAAGCCCGCATCGACAAGCTGTTTCCCGAGAAATTCGGCGAGTTGGGATGTGCCTGGGCACCGCAGACCATCTGGGACCCTGCCGTCAACAAACCGATGGTGTATTTCACCATCCGTCAGCAACCCGGCGCGCGCACAAAACTGTATTACAGCTATGCCGACGAGGCCTTCACCACGTTGGAGACTGAGCCGCAGCTGCTCTTTGAGTATCCCGACGAGAAAATCCAGACCCTCGACGCCGACATCTGTCCGATGCCTGACGGACGCTACTTCATGACCTATGTGGCTCAGGAGAGTCCCGGCGGCATCAAGTATATGATTTCCGACCGTATCAACCAGTTCAACGACTATCATCCCGAACAGATCGACAGTGAGAACCGCGGCTGCGAGGCGCCCAACGTGTGGAAGCGCATCGGCGAGAACAAGTGGGTCATCATGTATGACATCTACAGCGTCAACCCCCACAACTTCGGATTCGTGGAGACCAGCGACTTCAAGACCTTCAAACCGCTCGGACGTTTCAACGAGGGGGTGATGAAAGCCACCAATTTCGTCTCTCCCAAGCATGGGTCCGTCATCCACATCACCAAGGCCGAGGCCAAGCGCCTGGAGCACTACTGGGCCAGTCAGCCGGAGCGCACCGCCATCAAGAGCGGAGAACTGTGGCGCGACGACAGCGGCCGGCATATCAATGCCCACGGTGGAGGCATCATGAAATATGGCGACACCTATTATTGGTTTGGCGAGCACAAAGCCGACACCACATCATCGGCGATGGTGGGCGTGATGTGCTATGCCTCGGAAGACCTCGTCAACTGGAGGAACATGGGGGTGGCGCTGTCGGTTTCCGACGAGAGGGGCAGCGACATCGAGCGCGGCTGCGTGCTGGAGCGCCCGAAAGTGATCCACAATCCCGTGACGGGCAAATTCTGCATGTGGTTTCATCTGGAACTGAAGGGACAGGGCTACAGGGCCGCCCGCTATGGCGTGGCCGTCAGCAACCGTCCTGAAGGTCCCTACAAATTTCTCTATTCCCAACGTGCCAATCCGGGCACCTACCCCATCGTGCCGACAGCCGACGGACGGGCGACACAACCGCTGAGCCAGCAAGAGATGGCCGTCCTCGACACGCTCCGCCTCGACCACTTCAAGGAGTGGTGGACGCCCAGTTGGCGCCAGGCCATCACCCAGGGACTCTTCCTCAAGCGCGACTTCGGCACAGGTCAGATGTCACGCGACATGACGCTCTATGTAGATGACGACGGAAAGGCCTACCACATCTTCTCATCGGAAGACAACCTAACCATGCACATCGCAGAACTGACCAACGACTACCTGCACCATACGGGCCGCTACACCCGCATGGCACCCGGCGGCCAGAACGAGGCTCCCGCCATCTTCAAGAAATACGGCACCTACTGGATGATCACATCGGGCTGCACGGGATGGGACCCCAATGAGGCCCGCATGTTTTCCGCACCCTCCATCTGGGGACCCTGGACGCAGCACCCCAACCCCTGCCGCGGACCCAAACAGGAACTAACGTTCGGCGGACAGTCAACCTTCATCCTTCCCTTCGCCGACCGGTTTATCTTCATGGCCGACATCTGGCGCCCGAGGCATCCGAGCGATGCCCGCTACATCTGGCTGCCCATCGAGTTTGAGCAGGGGAAACCTGTCATCAGGTGGCGCGATGCGTGGAATCTCAGCGAATTGGAGCAAAAATAATGATTTGTTCCCCTAAAATCACGATAAGGAGACACCGCTTATAGCCCGTTTCCTTATCTTTGCACACAGATTTTGAAATCATTTCCTATAACCGACCCAAAACCGAACGGACTAATACATACAACCGACCAAAATTAATACTGACTGATTCATATAACCGACAAAAATAATACTGACTGATTCATACAACCGACCCAAAATAATACTAACTGATTCATACAACCGACCCGGAATCGAACGGACTCAAAATACAACCCCAACAATAAGACAGACCGTCTGACTAACTTACTAAAAAATCGGGAGGACCGACACACGACAGGCCCATCACCCGACCCATGATCACGCAATCTTAAAATATAACCTATTCATAAATAATAAACTTAAAACCTCATTCAAATGAACTATGCTCATTTAACTCTTCCATCCAAGAAGCTATGCTTCGCTATGGTGTTGGCAGCAGGAATGATGGCATTCCCATTGCCGACAATGGCATGAGCCGATCATCGGTGCCACTGTGAAGGTGAAAGAAGCCACTGCCGTCGGTGCTGTGACCGACTTCGACGGCAACTTCGAATTGAATGACGTGCCTGCACAGGGCACGCTTGTCATCACTTACATCGGCTATGCCACCAAGGAGATAGCCTACAGGTCGGGGCAGACGGTCAACGTCACCCTGGAAGAAGACTCCGAGACCCTGCAAGCTGTGGTGGTGGTAGGTTACGGTACGATGCGCAAGAAGGACCTGACAGGTTCCGTCGTGCAGATCGACCCCAAGAAGATAGCCGACCAGAACCCCGGCACGGTGCAGGACCTGCTCCGCGGCACACCGGGCTTGCAGATCGGATTCAGTTCCGACGCCCAGTCCAACGCCAGCATCCAGCTGCGCGGCCAGAACTCTCTCTACACCGACGGTTCGCACAACTCTCCTCTTATCATCTTAGACGGCATGCAGTTCGCCGGCAGTCTCTCTGAGATCAACCCCGACGACATCGAGCAGATCGACGTGCTGAAGGATGCCTCCTCGGCCGCCATCTATGGTGCCAAGGCCGCCAGCGGTGTCATCATCATCACCACGAAGAAAGGTAAGGAGGGCAAGCCCATCATCAACGTGAGCACAAACATCGCCGCCAACACCAAGGCCGCCTACCGCGACGTGTTCAGTCCCAGCGAGTATATGACCTACCGCGAAGACTGGTACAAGGCCCAGACCTACGGTTACCGCGAGGACGGCACATGGGGCTACTATGGCAAGGACAGCGGCATCCCCGTGGGCTACTACGACAACTTCAACAATCTCTCACAATACGGCATCTCACAGGAGCAGTGGGCCAGCAACGGTCCGAAGACCTCACAGGCCGGCGAATCGATGCTCAGCCTCTATGCACGCCGCATGGGCTTCGACGCTGACGCCGCCGTCGTGATGGAGAACTTCCTGGCCGGCAAGACCTACAACTGGGAGGACGCCGTCTTCTGCACAGGCTTCAACCAGGACTACAACGCCAGCATCTCGGGTGCCACCGACCACATCAACTACTATCTGGGCTTCGGCTACCTCAACAATGAGGGTGCCATCCAGGGTGACGACTATCACACCTACCGCGCCAACATGAAACTCAACGCCAAGATCACCGACTGGCTCGAGGTGGGTGCGAACGCCAACTTCCAGGACCGCAGCGACATCTCGCAGAAAGTGCCCCTGGGCAGCAACTACTGGGATGACAACCAACTGCGCGAGTCTCCTTATGCCTCACGCTACGATGCCGAGGGCAATGAGATGCAATATCCCCGCACCGGCAACCCCACCAACGGCGGCTACAACTACCACTTCCAGCAGAAGTATCTCGACCTGGACAAGGGCTACACCGTGCTCAACACCATCTTCAACGCCAAGGTGACCCTGCCCTATGGCTTCACCTATCAGTTTAATATCGCTCCGCGCTTCCAGTGGTTCTACGACCGCTACTGGATGTCGGCCTCACTGCCCGACAGCAAGGCATCCGACCGCGGCTCCAACCGCAACACCTCGAAGACCTTCAACTGGAACCTGAACAACACGCTGACCTGGGACCGTACGTTCAACGACCTGCACCACTTCACCGTGACCCTCGTTCAGGAGGCTGAGGAAAACCGCTACTGGTATGATGAGATCCACGCCCGCAACATCACTCCGACCGACGTGCTGGGATTCCACTATATCGAGGGAGCCAACAAAGAGCAGAGCTCATTCAAGACCAATGACACCCACTATACCGCAGCTGCTTATCTGGGACGCCTGTTCTACGGATTCATGGACCGCTACATGCTGACTGCCACGGTGCGCCGCGACGGTTACTCCGCCTTCGGACAAAACAACCCCTGGGCCAACTTCTGGTCACTGGGCGCCAGCTGGGTGCTCTCCGAGGAGAAATTCGCCCTGGACTGGAACTGGCTCGACATGGCCAAGCTGCGCGTCAGCTACGGTACCAACGGTAACCGGTCGCTGAGCGACACCTACCTGGCTCTGTCCAACCTGGCCAACGGCGGTCTCTATTCTTATTATAAGTATGGCTCGACCTCGCAGGAGGTGCTCAACGCCCTTCAGGTGAGCCGTCTGGGCAACCCGAACCTGGAGTGGGAGAAGACCTCCTCCTGGAACTTCGGTCTCGACTTCTCGCTCCTCAAGCGCCGCATCTCAGGTAGCATCGACGTCTATCACAAGCGCACACACGACATGATCATGGGACAGCGCCTGCCCAACTTCACCGGTTTCAGCAGCATCACCACCAACCTCGGCGAGGTGACCAACACCGGTTTCGAGATCACGCTCAACACCCGCAACATCGACACAGAAAACTTCAGGTGGAACACCACGCTGGGCTTCTCCTACAACAAGAACAAGATCAAGCACCTCTACTATGAGTATGACGAGGACGGCAAGGAGATGGACGACACCAGCAACGGCTGGTTCATCGGCAAGCCCATCGGCGAGATCTGGTACTGGGAGACCGACGGCATCTGGCAGGCCAACGAGGCCGACGAGGCAGCCAAGGTGAACCAGAAACCCGGCGACCCGAAAGTGGTCAACGTCTATACTGAGGATGACAAGATCCTCGACGACGGCACCCGCATCCCCGTCTACAACGACAAGGACAGGACCTACCAAGGCACCACCCAGCCGCCGATCTACTGGAACATGCGCAACGACTTCACCTTCCTGAAGAACTTCACCTTCTCCTTCTCGATGTACAGCTACATGGGTCATAAGAGCCGCGCCGGCTACTGGCTGAACGGCGACAACTCCGGTTCGATGTTCACCCAGACCTGCAACACCTACAAGAAGGAATACTGGACACCCGACAACCCGACCAACGACTACGGCCGTCTGAACGCCGTGGGTCCCTCCGGCGTGACAGGTATCGAGAAAGTCTACAACCGCAGCTTCGTCCGTCTGGACAACATCACGCTCGGCTATACCCTCCCCGTGGAGCTGACCAGCAAGATTGGTGTTCAGCGTGTGCACGTGACAGCCGGCATCAACAATGTATTCACCATCGACAGTTGGGAATACGGAGATCCCGAGACCGGTGGCTTCGCCAACCGTCAGTTCCAGTTCGGCCTGAACGTAACGCTCTAAAGATCACAGGAATCAGTAATTAGGAATTTCGATGACTCAAAAAACAAAGAAAGTTATGAACAACAAAAATATATTCAAGGGTGGAGTGGCAGTAGTAGCATTGGCCTCGATGATGGTCAGCTGCGGCGACTCATTCCTGGAGCAAGATCCGCTGTCATTCTATGAGCCGGCTACCACCTACAGCACAGAGGCCGGTCTGCAGGCCGCCCTCGCACAGTGCGACAAACAGTTGAAAACCTACCGCATCGACGGCAACTGGAACAATGTGGGTATCTTCACCAACTACCTCATGTCTGACGTCGGCATGTATGCCAAGACTGATATGGGCGGCGGTTTCCAGGACAACTTCGACGCCAAGCTCACACCGACCTCCGGTATGGCCGGCGGTGGCGACGGCAACTATATGCAGCGCTTCTGGGACCAGGGCTACAGCATGGTCAAATATGCCAACTCCATTCTCTCCTATGTCGATCAGGTGAAAGGTCTCGACGACGCCACCCGTGATGCCTACAAGGGCCGCGCCTACTTCCACCGCGCCTATGCTTATTACAACCTGGCGCTGCAGTTTGGCGACATCCCCCTGGTGACGAAGCTGATCAGCGTGCCCAAGCGCAACTATACCTCTGCCAGCAAGGAAGCCATCTTCAGAATGCTGGTCAACGACCTGGAGTTTGCCGTACAGCATGTTCCGCCACAGGCCAAGATGAGCTATATGGGACAGGTCAACCAGGAAGGCTGCATGCACCTGCTCATCAAGTGCTACCTGGCCGTAGGCGAGTATGCCAAGGCTGAGGCAATGGCCACCGACCTGATCAACAACCATGGCTTGAAACTGATGACCGAGCCCTTCGGCACCTGGCAGCCCTCCGGCAACGAGAAGACCTGGAAGGTGACCCGCAACGTGGTGTGGGACCTGCACCGCACGCCCAACATCGCCGACCCGGCCAACAAAGAGACCATCATGATGATCTCCAACAGCAACGACCAGGACTTCACCACCTATAACATCATGCGTGCCTGCTTCGCTCACTGGAGCAACGGCATCATCCGCGACCCGCACGGAATGGGCGGCCCCGGACAGAAC
Organism: uncultured Prevotellaceae bacterium; assembly: GCA_902776475.1. Taxonomy (GTDB): domain Bacteria; phylum Bacteroidota; class Bacteroidia; order Bacteroidales; family Bacteroidaceae; genus Prevotella. The sequence goes on from CACYQD010000048.1 coordinate 12,859, forward strand.
ATCGCCCGCAACAACAAGGACTACAACGAGGAACTTGACTGGGTGCGCGTGGCCGGACGCGGCATCGCACTCAACCGCACCTCTTACTATTACAACAAGACCATCTGGATGGATGAGAACGGCGAGTATGACTGGCAGGACCTGCGCCACAACCGCGAGGTGGGCAACTGGATGGAGATGGAAGACTTCAAATACAACAACCGCAAGTCTGACTGCTACGGACAGAACTATCAGCTCTATGCCACCGAGGACTATGCCGATCCCTCCGATCCTTCCAAGATCCTGGTCCACAAGGGCGACATCCTCTGCTCCGACACCATCCGCAGCTGGTATCCCACCCCACTCTATCAGCTCTACATCCTCGACACGCCCAATGAGCAGAACATGGGTGCCAACCAGTTCCAGGGTGCATCGGGCAAAGGAGCCAACGGCGACATGTACCTCTTCCGCCTGGCTGAGACTTATCTGCTGCGCGCTGAAGCCCGCTTCTATCAGGGCAAGACCGCTGAGGCAGCCAGCGACGTGAACATCATCCGCCAGCGCGCCAATGCCAAGAAGATGTACACCACCGTCACCATCGGCGACATCATGTCAGAGCGTGCCCGCGAGCTCTACCTCGAGGAGTTCCGCCAGGCTGAGATGGTCCGCGTCAGCTGGTGTCTCGCCCGCAGCGGAAAAGCCGACGAGTGGGGTAACACCTACGACCTGAACACATGGGACAAGCAGGATGGCACCGACCTGAGCGGAGGAAGCTACTGGTATCGCCGCTGCACCACCTACAACGTGTTCAACCACCCCTACGGCAAGGGACAGCAGGGCAACCAGACCTACGAGTACAAGATCAACAAGCACAACCTGTTCTGGCCTGTTCCCAACTCGGCCATCACTGCCAACAACAAGGGCCAGCTGCGCCAGAACTTCGGTTACGACGGCTATTCCGAGTCTATCCCGATGTGGACGAAGTGGGAGGATGCCGTTGCTGATGAAGAAATCGCAAATTAATTTTTTCGTTCATTCACATTTATATAAGGTTAATTAGTTAGCATTTCTTAAGCGGAGGGGCAGTCTGCGCAACGTAGGCTGCCCCCTTTTTCGAAATATCTGTCAATTTCGCATTCGCTCAACTCTTTGGTTGAATCATTTATTGAACCGCACAATGAGAACAGTCATATTTTGCTTTGCCTTGCTGTCGGCAATGGCAAGCCAGGCCCGCTCATGGTCGGGCGAGAAGGTGAAGGAAGTCATCAGGCGTGTGAATACCTACTGGCAGGCCAACAATCCTGCCGAAGTCAGGGCGTTCTGGGACAATGCCGCCTATCATACAGGCAACATGGAGGTATATAAGCTGCTGCAAGACCAGCAGATGCTCGATTACAGCATACGGTGGGCTGAATACAACCACTGGCAGGGCGCCACCGAACCCGACCCGGCCAAATGGAAATACAAACAGTATGGCGAGGGGCAGGACTATGTGCTCTTCGGCGACTGGCAGATCTGTTTCCAGACCTATATCGACCTCTTCCACCTCTCACCCGATGAAAGGAAGGTGGCACGTGCGAAGGAGGTGATGGGCTATGAGGCCGACTCCAAGGTGCACGACTACTGGTGGTGGGCAGACGCGCTCTACATGGTGATGCCCGTGATGACCAAGATGTATCGGTTGACGGGCGACACCAAATACCTGAACAAGCTCTATGAGAACATCCTCTACAGCGACAGCATCATGCTCGACAGCGAGACCGGCCTCTATTTCCGCGACGGCAAGTACATCTATCCGAAGCACAAGACCGGCAATGGCAAGAAGGATTTCTGGGCACGTGGCGACGGTTGGGTGCTGGCCGGCCTGGCCAAGGTTTTGCAGGACATGCCGGAAAGTGATGTCCACCAGCCGTTCTTCCGCGAGAAATTCATCCGTCTGGCACGCGCCGTGGCAAAAGTCCAACAGCCCCAGGGCTATTGGACCCGGTCGATGATGGACCCGGAACACGCTCCCGGCCCGGAGACTTCGGGCACCGCTTTCTTCTGCTATGGACTGCTCTGGGGCATCAACAACGGCTATCTCTCCAAGAAAGAGTTTGCGCCGACCGTCAAGAAGGCATGGAAATACCTCACAGAGACTGCTCTGCAGCCCGACGGAAAGGTGGGCTACGTGCAGCCCATCGGAGAACGGGCAATCCCCGGCCAGCAGGTGGACGCCAATTCACAGGCCAACTTCGGTGTGGGTGCCTTCCTCCTTGCCGCGTGCGAATATCTGAGATTCATCAAATAGCTTCCACCATGAAGTAAAAGCATACTTATCCCTCTCCCATTGGGAGACAAAGCAAACTTATCCCTCTCCCTCTGGGAGAGGTTAGGTGAGGGTATTCCTCCCTCTCCCTCTGGGAGACCAAACAAACTTATCCTTCTCCCTCTGGGAGACAAAACATACTTATCCCTCTCCCTTTGGGAGAGGTTAGGTGAGGGAATATCCTCAAATTGTCGACCTGACTACCATATCATCCCCCTCACCCCCGCCTCTCCCTCGAGGGAGAGGGGCAGTTTCCACCCCGCTCTGCCGGGCTACCACGCCTATACAAAAAACTTCGCCCAGACGGAAACGAATCCGTCTGGGCGAATGGACCGTGGTGCATCCCATAAGGAGCAACGCTACAGGAGGCGAAACTCACTGTGCCGGGTTGCAGGGTGCTACTTGAGGGCAAGATTTCTGCCTTTATTGTTCAGGGCAGCAATCTTGTTGTCAATCTTCTCAACTTGTCCCTTGAGGGCAGCCATCTCTGAGACATCCTGTGCCGGCTGGAAATACATTCCTGCCACCATAGCATGGTCCTTGTTGCGATTGGACTGGACTTTCTCGAGCTTCTTCATCACCATGGCTTTCTTCTGCTCCAGTTTGCCAATCTCCACATTGACTTCCTTCACTCGCTTCATTTCAGCATTGCTGAACAAGTTGCTTAACGTGCCGCTCATTACGGTCTCATTGTCCTGGGTGTAACTCATGGCCATGGATTTGTCGTAAGTTGACGCGCACCAGATGGCCACTACCACAGCTCCTGTCAATAAGAAAACTGTCAACACTCTCGAACTGTTGTGGAAGAATTCTTTTGTTTTCATAATTCTTGTTATTTTATGGTTTATACTTTTGTTTTTATTCCGTTGTCATTACGTTTTTTATTTCGGTCGAGTAAGTGGAGGGACTTTCACCCTCCCTTCTCACGGAACCGTGCTTGACAGTCTCCCATCACACGGCTCTTCGTACTTAACTCTTTTGTTAATT
>CACYQD010000049.1 GCA_902776475.1 uncultured Prevotellaceae bacterium
ATGCATGAAGCAAGTTCCAAAGGTTTATACATCGTCAATGGCAGGAAAATGGCAATCAGATAGCCATTGGGAAGGGATTACCTGTTTGTTTAGTTATTAACCATGGATTCAAGGTGGAAACATCAGGTGCGGCAGGACAATAGGATAAGGAACCAAGCAAATAATGTGGGGAGTAGAAAGCAAGCAAAAGCTAGCTACATACCAACCTATTGAGCACTTTAAAATAACAAATAGGAAAAATTTGTTCAAAAAGCTTTTTTATTACATCTATAATTATTATATTTGCAATAAAATAGCGTCAACCATGGATAAAAACTCTGTAAAGAACCCTTTCATAGTAGGCAAGTATCTGTCTGATAGATATTTCTGCGACAGGTCGAACGAAACGGAATTTCTACGCAAACAGATTCAGAATGGCCGGGATGTGGCCATCATCTCACCTCGCCGCATGGGGAAGTCGGGACTGATACATCATTTATTCAACCAATCGGACATCCAGCAACAATACCATGTCTTCTACATAGACATATACTCCACCACCTCGCTCGCGGAATTTGTCTATGTGCTGGGCAAGGAGATCTACAACCAACTCAAGCCCCAGCCAACAGTGTGGAGGGAACGTTTCTTCCAAGTCATCTCCTCCCTTCGCGTGGGCTTCAAACTCGACACAATGACAGGAGCGCCCTCCTTTGACATCGGCCTTGGCGACATCGAAGTTCCCCAAACCACACTGGATGAGATTTTCAATTACATCAACGAGGCGGACAAGCCTTGCATCATTGCCATCGATGAGTTCCAGCAGATAGGTGAGTATGCGGAGAAGAACGTGGAGGCATTGCTGCGCACAAAAATACAACGATGCAACAAGGCACAGTTCATTTTCTCGGGCAGCAAGAGGCATGTCATGAGCAACATGTTCAACTCTCCCTCAAAGCCGTTCTACCAAAGCACCATCAGCATGAGCCTCGACCCGATACCCGTGGAAACGTATGCAGACTTTGCCATCGGCCTCTTCCAGGAAAATGGCAGACAGCTCACAAGAGAGACCGTGGAGACCGTGTGGAACAGGTATGATGGCTTTACCTGGTTTGTGCAAATGACGATGAATGAACTCTTTGCCATGACAGAACCCGGCGGCCTATGTGACCAACAGATGGTTGCCGAGGCGTATCGCCATGTTGTCATGACACAGGAAAACAGCTACAAGGACATCCTGTCGCATATTGCCCCCAAGCAAAAGATGGTGCTGCAAGCCATCGCCAAGGCCGGGAAAGCGGCCAATATCACATCCGCAAAATTCATCAAGGAACACAGGCTTGGCTCTGCAAGCACCATCCAGTCTGCCGTCAAGCTTCTGCTGAAGAATGACCTGATCACCCAGGAGAACGGGGTTTACCGCGTATACGACTATTTCTTCGCAGAATGGCTGGCCAACGTCTATTGAATGTTGACGCTTTCATCGGGAAAGACGTAAACACCTATCCCCATCCCCCAACTATAAGATAAAAAGCCTCTTCCCCCGCCTTCAGGCATAGCCTCTCCTTCCCTCTCGCCACCCCAAACAAGAAAAAGATAATGCCAACCGCCAGCACATACAAAAGGCCTTCCGGCACAAGCCATCCCGAGAAGGACGCGCTCCTCAAAACCTATGAGGAACAGCTCGCCCTGCTGCCTTCAGAGGCAAAGGAGTTCTGCAGGCAGCACTTCTCCTCGCACACCGACCTCATCCCCTGGATACTCCGGGAAAAGGACACCAGGGAACTCCACTGCGAGGGGCAGATGAGACGCGACATGGCATTCTTCATCGCCAAGATACGCATCCGGCTCGAGGCATCCGGGGACCTCCACACCATCAGGCAAGAGGCCGCTCAGGATGCAGAACGGCCCAAGACTCTCGTTCCCAGGATCAAGGCGCTCTGGCACTCCCTGACCACCGCGGTCTCCCTTGACGACAACTACGACGACTTCATGGAGAAGGTGGCCCGGATCCATGACTCGCTTGACAAAAGTCAAAAAGACAGCGAAGAACCCGACGGATGGCTGGAACAGCAGGAATCGCAAGATGAGAAATGGCGGAGAGAACAGGAGGAAGAGACAAAAAGAAGGCATGAGGAGCACCAGAAACTCATGGAGGAGTTCAAGAAAGCGGAGGACAGGCTGAAAGAACTGGAAGAGGAATGGAAAGGGATACAGGAGGCAAGAAGACAAAGGCAGGAGGAATGGGAAAGGCAATGGGAAGAGAGAAGGACGAGGGATGAGGAAAGAGAAAAGGAAAGGAGAAGACTGGAAGGGCGCAGGAAAATCCTTGAGGACCTGGAGAAATGGAAGGAGGAGAAAAGACGGGAAGCCGGGTACGGCCTAGAGGTGAGCGACGCGGAAGAGGATGAGGGACAACAATACCTGAGCTCCAAATGGAGCAAGTGGGAATGGGACTCCATCAACGAGAAATACCTGCGGCGGCAATACCACGACCTGATCTGCGTCTTCCCATACCAGGTGAGGAGGACCCTCATCCGCATCATCCCCACCCTGGATGACCTGCGCGAGAAGACCAACGAGCACACCACCTTCTCCGGCACCCTCCGGCACAAACACGAACTCGACCAGTTCATCGAGACATTCCGGTTCATCAACAACGAATACCCGTTCCAGATAACCGACATCGGATTCCTCTACCAACAGATGACCGGAAGGCAGCCGCACCATGACCTGACGCTTGAAGAAAGCGTCACCCTCAGGCTGCTGGAAAACACCCCCAAGAAGGAGAAGCGAGAGCGCCTGCTCCGCAATCACCACCCATGCCACCCGTCACCAAGCGGGTACTACCGGGAGAGATGCTTCGACACCTATCTCATGTCCCACGGCGATGCCGTGCTCTGCGAGCAAAAGGAGACCGCTCCCCCACCCCAGCTCGACGAGCTGTTCTGCATGGACACGGCCTACCCCGACTTCATCATCCTCGCCGTGACACTGGTCCAGGCGGCAAGGGAGGTGGACAAAAAACTGCATGCCCTGAGACGCTTCCACGGATACTATGACAATTACTCCATCGCCTCTCTCTCCGATACAAGGATACACCTGTACGCCTCCTGCAACGAGCCGTACTTCACATACGACCTCTACCTCACCAAAAAAGGCGGCAGGCTGTACCTCTCCCACGACGAAGGCGTCCCGGAAAAGATGAGCCTGAACCTCAACGCCAGATACTTCGACGAGCTCCGCGACCTGGAAAGAGAGTTCCTGCAATGGCTTGACAGGCTGAGGACCGTCCTCCTGCGCCTCTCCGGTGACAGGCTCGTCGTCTACAGCGACTTCTACAAGATCAAGGTCTTCGACAAGTCCAACCAGCGGTCCTGCTCCCTCTACACCCTGACCTCATGGATAGAGGCGCATGACATCCATGAGGTGGCACGGGACTACCACGTCAACGAAAGCCCCATGAAACACCATCCCTGGAACTTCCTGGGCAAGTACCACTACAAAATTCCATGCCACATTTAGAAAACATAGCCCTATCGCATACTCCCGAAGTTCCGGTGGATTTCAATACTATTCCCAATGGCACACGCGCCACACGCACCGTCTTTCCGGTGAGACATGGCGAGAAGTTTCATTTTTTGATGATTTTCTTTCCGTCCCTGATATATATACCATGCCGTGGTTCCATGATCTGCCGACCTTGAAGGTCGAAGGCAGGTGATTCCGATGTGCCTGATTTGACAGTCTGAATAGCAGCAACACTCTGTGCTACAAGGTCTGCCTTGGAAACTTTATAGACATCCGATTCGGAGTAAATGAGAAGGCGGTCGCCATATTGCTGCAGGTCGTTCACCCTCTCAAGGTCCTTCTCAAATGTCATTACATGCGAGGGATGCCATGAGCGCCCGCCGTCAGTGGAGCACATCAGTTTGATGCAAGCCCCCTTCTGGCCGTTTCGCCCCAGGCTTCCTGCCATATACACTGTGTCGGGATGTTCGTTGTCAAATGCAGAGAAGTACCAGTAGGCCGTGCGGGATTCATCGCCCCAATAATCCTGGCAACTCCATGTCTGGCCATTGTCATCTGAGAGGAATACGCATCCTTCGCCGCCAGCCAGCCAACAGTCGGGATTGGTGGGATGGAATGTCGGCTGGTGTACGCAGTTGTCACCAGGGAAGCCGAGCGAATTGCCGTGGTCGATCCACGTCTGACCGCTGTCGTAACTGATCATGATATGGCCATCGAAGACCCCGCCTTCTCCACAATTGTAGATGATGTTCGGACGTGAAGGATGAAAACCGATGACAGATGCGACTGAGTTTCCATAAAAGAATTCCGTCAGGCACTCCCACGTCTGTCCGAAGTCAGTAGAGAGCAACAAACCCCAATACGTGGAAGAGACCAATAGCGTGTTGGGGTCTGCAGGGTGCTGGACGAGGCTGGGTAGTCTCCCGTGATTCTTCCCTCGGAAGATTTCGGGCGTTACGTCTTCGTAGGTCTGTCCGCCGTCGTGCGAGAGGAGCAGGAAACTGCCACCCTCATTGTAGCGCAAGGCCAGAATGTCGTTGCCACGACGGGCGTAGTCCTGTAGCGGTATGCCCTCGAAGCCCACAAGTTGCCACGTGCTGTTGTCAGCCGACAGGTCTTTGGCATAGAGACCTTGATTGGTGCAAACATGGAGCCTGTCGCCCTCGACGTGCATCCTGGGCTGAGAGAAAATGCCCTGCCGCTCGCCTCCGTTGAAACCGAGGTCAAGCGACTGGAACAACTGTGCCGCGATGTTGATGGGCAGCAGCAAGGCAAGCAAAAAAAAGATGCAGGTTTTCTTGTCCATTTTGTCTGATTGTTGTTCTTGTTGAAAAGGAGCATCGCCACCAGCCCGAGTCGTTTGTGTGCCTTGCTCCATTCATGTTATAGCATCTCCGCTGTATCTAAACGGATGAAGTTTTTTCAGTCCTCGAAAATAAGCAAACGACGGTTGTCATCCGATATCACATAACTGCGTTGGATGGTCGTGTCACCGGCAAAGACGTCAAATACGTGAATGGTGCAATGGCCACTTGTGGAGGGGACCCCAGGGGTGAAAGTGTACTTCACATAGCCCTCTGCCACCACGCCTTCGTCATACACTTGTAACCAAGTGCCCGCAAGTTGGTCGATCTGATAATCTTCATCGTCGCTGCTGCAAGAAACAAGAATGAGAGTGGCAAGCATTACAAACACAACTCTCCAAATCTTCATATCCTTCATTTTCGTCATCATTTTCGTCATCTATTTGATGTTTCCTTTTGATAAAACACAAAACAACGGAAATCTTGTATCACCTGGTACATTTTTTTATTAAACAAGACAAAAAATGAACCGCATTTTATGAGTATAATTGTTGGAAGAGAAAAGGAAATCTCCACCAGAAAAATTCATCGTATTCATAGCACCATATTTTATGTGATGATGGTGATGTAGCTGTTCGTTTATCCAATTGTCTCATACAAAGAACTAATCATCTTGTATGATAAATAACAATTCGGCATCATTATTGAAATCTGTTTTTCTATAATCGTCATACGACAGTTGGATGTCGGGTGCCAACGTTTTAGCCATAGGGTGGTCTTTAGGGAAGCAGCACTGCAGGGAATTGGAAGCAGAACACTCAAGCCCGGTATTTGGCAGCTTGAATGGTGTGATCTCCATAAACGTGTTGGGCGCCTGCCCTGAGGGAACGCCAACCACTTTAGCCCCCATCTTCCACAGCATGTAGGCAGTATGGAAAGCAGCACTAAAGGTTTGTACATCGGTAACCACAAATATTTCCTTTGGCGTATAGATGGGTTCGCCATGTTGCTCTTCGAGAATGCTCTTGTCTGCACACATGAACCAATCAAAACTGCTGATGCTTGATGGCTCTTCCACGAAATCACCCAACTTCAGCGATGTACCTCTACTTTGGCCAAGTAGCTCCAACGTCGTATTATTCTTTTTTAGCCAAGCCTCTGAAATCTTTGTCGAAAAATGCATGCCCAAGTCAGTCTCCATAAAACGTTTCCCATACAGTTCATACAGAGCTGCATACATGATCATGGTCCAGCCACCACCGTTGCCTCGCAAGTCAATAATTAGCCGAGATGAGTTGGATACTTTCATCTCGCGTAGCATCTTCGCAAAGACATCTGCCACAATCACATCTGTTTTAATACCATACTTCTCAATGTCTGGCACATCGGCGCTTGCAATCGAGTTGATGCACATTACCATCGTTTGTTTATCGTCATCGACGAAACGGTATTCAAAGTTGTTTTTGGGGAAACGTTCGTCGGTAGATGACCATACAATGGATTTCCAGAAGGGGCCATTGGGATGGAACGGCAACCTTACAAGCGTGTCTCTTCCATTGACCATACGGAACTTCATTGATACTCGTTCCTTGTCGAACGAAGGAAACAACTGCCGCAAGACATTGGTATTGCCAATGCTCGTGCATGCTTTTCCCATCAATCCATAACGATTCTCAGAGATGACGATTTTGTCCAGGTGGTCAAGCACCGATTCCAAAGATTCACCTTCTACCTCACACAACATAGCACCTTTCAAGAATTTCAGTTCAGGACTGAATCCATTCACAATGATGCCACCAGGAATCACTTTGAACTTCAGTGGAATCCATCGGTCTTCTACTTTCTTGGGTGAGTTGTCATATCCCATATAAGTATGACCATCGTGTAGAGCCGAAA
>CACYQD010000050.1 GCA_902776475.1 uncultured Prevotellaceae bacterium
CCCGCCGCATCAAAGCCGCAGTGAACTGACCTCACCCCATCAAGATACGGCTCTAAACCACACGAAAATCCCCGATGGCATACAGCCATCGGGGATTTGGGTTATAACTACAAACGAAGAATTCTTTCAAGGCATGTCTTCGGATCCATATTTGTCCAAGACACTCTTCCATGAATCCGGGAGGGCTGAGATGTCATCCGTGGAGAGGGTTTCCTCTTGCTTGTCGTCCCTCAGCGTGTATTTGCTGCTGACTTCATATTCTCCGTATTGCTCGGCATCGCTGACGACAATCAGTTCCTCGGTGGTCTTCAGCTTGTCGCCATCCCAAATGCTGCGTGTGAAGAAGTCTGAGCACCATGAGGAACTGCCTCCATCGAAGACATATTTCTTGGAAGGGTAGAGCATGAAGTTCTGCAAGGCTGGGTCGCCCAACTTGCCCACTCTCTTGAATTGCTTGGCTTCCGCATCCCAAATGAGCAACGTGCTGTAAGTGCGTGATTCACCCGGACCGATGAAAATATCGACGAATCCATCGAAGTTGGCATCCATAAAATGGATGGGTGCTTTGTCGCCTGTTGCCACCAATCCGTCTTCGGAATCGGAGATGGTCTGAATCTGTTGGCCATCGTAGGAGATGGTCACCGTGGTGTTGTCTTCTGAGACTGACACCTCCAGTTTGTCATAGGTGGTGGGGCACTGTGACAGGCGGATCAAACCGCTTTCGTCAAGTTGGATTTGAGGAGCTTTCATGCTTTCCTCGGTATTCTGACTGGTGGTCTCGGCGGCTGCTTCCGTGGCATTCTCTTGTGCCTGTTCCTGCCCTTTCGGTGAGTCGGCGCTCTTGCCGCAAGATGCCAGGAAATACGTGCAGATGCCTAATAGCAATGCCATGAATAATAATGATAAGATGGTGAGTTGCTTTTTCATACGTGTGTTATTTATTTGTCTATGTAAACTTTTCTGGAAGAGCCGTCTGCCCGTTTCTCAATGCAGAGACCATGAGGAGCGTCTATGCGGCGTCCATGCATGTCATAGTAAAGGATGGGGCCTTCGTCACTTGTCCGAGCCACTTCGGTGATGGCATCGGAGTCCTTGTCAATCATGAAGATATAGGTGTTCAGGCTGCGTGCAGGCAGACTGACGAGCAGTTCGGTGGTAGGTTCTTCGATGGTGATGGGGGATTCCTGGCAGAGCGACTCGTTGGATGTGGACAACAGGTGGGTGCCGCTTTTCACTTTGAAAGGCAGCTTGAGCTTGATGTCGTGAGCATACTTGGTGGTGTCGATGGCCATGACGATGAGGGAGTCGCCCTTGATGTAGGCCGACGTCTCAAATGCGGAGTTGGTGCCCGTGTTGACACTGGACGTGACCTCCAGGCGCGTGGAACCTGTGACGTGCTTGGAGAAGTGTGACAGCACATAGGCGCGGGGTAGCAATTTGTTCTTCGTATTGCCGGGCATGTGCTGTTGCTCACCTGTGCCGACGAAGGCCCAGTGTGCACGCATGTACCAGTATATATATCCGGTGCAGCCTGCCAGCATGCACTCATTGAGTTCCTCGGCAAAGAGCAGCTGCTCATGCCAATTAGGCAGGCCATTGTGGTTGTTGATGTTCTCTGAGGAATGCTCGGTCATCCACACCTCCTTGCCGTACTTGGCTGCCAGGACTGCTGCGTTCTTCATGTTGCCAAGTGGCGGGTGGCCGTAAATGTGTCCGGCGATGATATCTATCTGATCACGAGCCACTTGGTCATTGAGAAGCATGTCGGAATAAGTGGGGTCGAAGCCCAGGGGCTCGGCACTGATCAGACGCACACCATTGTAGGTCTCCCTGTCAAGCATATAGGCGTAGTTTTTGACCAGGTTGAGCTGCTGTTCCGGCGAATACAGGCAACCGCTGTAATTCACCCACCAGTCGGGCTCGTTCTGGATAGACACGGCATCGATGACGACGCCACAGTTTTTCATGTAGGCCAGAAAAGTGTTGAGCCAGGGAAAGAATTTGTCATAACAGTCGGCACGAAGTTCACCTCGTTGGTATCCTTGGCTTTCGCTGTTGCCGCCTTGGGCCGTACCGTTGGTCTTGTATTCTCCTGGTGGAGACCATGGCGTGCCGAAGACAATGGCCCCGCGGTTCTTCGCTTCTTTGGCACTGGGCACCGAACCATACCAGTCGTAGGGGGTGTCCCAGCCCACGTCAGCATAAGAGAGGTTGCCCTTGAAATTGGGGGAGATTTCCATCCGCATGATGTTCAGACCGATGGGGGACTCCTGGCCATAAAGCAGTTTCACGGGTTGGGTGTCGTTGGCAAATGGGCACATGGCCCCGTCGCAGGCTGCAGCACCAAAACCAGTGACCGTCTGACAACGGGTGTCGCTGACCGTGACGGTGATGATGCCGGCATGGACTGCTGTCGCAGCGATTAAGGAGAGAATAGAGATAAAGACTTGTTTCATGGATGAACTGGATGATAATAATCTTTCTGCAAAGTTAAGGAAAATAACTCATATCTCCCTGATTTGACCGAACAAAACGACCTATTTAACATATTCTTTAACTCGCTTTGATGCAAAGGAAAGCTACTGATGCCATGCAAAAACAAAAAAAACATTAAAAGCAAAGATTATTTAAAAAAATATTTTGGCCTTCAAGGAAAAAGTAGTAACTTTGCACCCTGTTTGGAATAGGTATCAAAAAACGAAAACAAAAATTTAGATAGAAATGTCGAAGATTTGTCAGATTACGGGAAAGAAAGCCCAGGTGGGCAACAATGTTTCCCACTCGAAGCATCGCACAAAGCGCACTTTCGACGTGAACTTGTTCACCAAGAAGTTCTACTATGTGGAGGCAGATTGCTGGATCAGCCTTAAAATCAGTGCTGCTGGTCTGCGTTTGATCAATAAAGTGGGTCTGGACGCCGCCTTGAAGCAGGCTGTTGCCAAGGGCTACTGCGATTGGAAGGATATTAAAATTATAGGAGAGTAGTCAAATGGCATCAAAGAAAGCTAAAGGCAATAGGGTGCAGGTTATTCTCGAGTGCACCGAGATGAAGAATAGTGGACTGCCCGGCACAAGCCGCTATGTCACTACGAAAAACCGCAAGAACACACCCGAGCGTATGGAGTTGAAGAAGTACAACCCCATCCTCAAGAAAATGACCGTTCACAAAGAAATTAAATAATTAGGATATGGCAAAGAAAACCGTCGCTACCCTCCACGAAGGCTCAAAGGATGGTCGCGCATACACGAAAGTGATCAAGATGGTGAAAAGCCCCAAGACTGGTGCTTACATCTTTGACGAGCAGATGGTTCCCAACGAGGCCGTACAGGATTTCTTCAAGAAATAATCGTTCTTACTCTATATAAAAAAAGAGTGTCCGCATCCGGACACTCTTTTTTTTGCCTTATTCACACTCGTCATAGCTTCAGGTCGATCAATGAGCGGAACTGCTGGATGCCCTGATGGTTGTTGTCAAGGGCTTCCACCTCTGTGAGATATTTCATCGCATGACCGGTGTCGCCCAAACCATAGTAGCCGAGGGCGAGCATGTACTTGCAGTGGATGAGGTTCTTGGTGTCGAGAGAGTCGTCCCAGATGAGCATGTCGGGCAGAGAGACGGCAAAATAGTCCATCACCTGCTTCTCGAACACATGCTGTTTGCCGTAGTTGATGAGACGGTGGAAACGACCGTGTGCCTCATCTTCACGACCCAGTTTGCACAGGGCCAGACCCTGATAGAAAATCTTGTCGGGCTTGGCGTCGTTGTAGTACATAGCAGCGGCGGGTTCCTGCGGGCCTTCTGTGGCCTTTTGCCAACACTCACGTGCCTTTTCCGCCTCGCCAAGTGCTTCGTATGCCACACCGAGCAGGTAGTGGAAATCGTTCTCCTGGGCTCCGTGGAGCTTTCCTTCGCCCAGATGAGGCGGGTATAGCAAGCACTCGCTGAGTAGCCGGACGGCTTCTTCGTATTCCTTCCTGGCCAAAGCTTGTTTGGCAAGTTCCACCCGGCATATCTGATATTGTGCCGATACTTTGCCTTCTCCGCCCTCCCAAGGATGGAACTGATGGGCATCGAGCTTTCTCATGGCTTCATCATGGTTGCCTGTCTGGTTGAGCAGGGTGATTTCCTCCAGGACGAGATCGTCGCGCCGTTGGATCAATTTGGGATATTTCTGGAGGAAGGCCAGGCGCTTGGCGTGTGGGTGATGCAGACGTTTGTAGAGCTGATCCAGTTCCATGAGCACTCGCTCGTCTTTCTCGTCAAGATGGAAGGCGCGCTCCATGTATTCCAATGCCTCCTGCTGCCGGTTCTGTTTGTTGAAGCGGCTGAGGGCGAGGTTGCGCCATACGGTGGGGAAGGACGGATCGAGTTTGGCTGACAGTTCCCAGTTCTCGGTGGCCAGGTCATACTGGCGCTTGTCGTAGTAGAGGCAACCCAGATAGTAGGGCGCCTTGGCACCATCGGGGTTCATGGTC
>CACYQD010000051.1 GCA_902776475.1 uncultured Prevotellaceae bacterium
TTTGTGACGGAATCCTTGAAGTCACCCTTGATGACGTTGTTCAGAATGTCGATACGTGCCTGAAGCGACACCTTCTTCATGGAGTTCTCGGTGAGCTTTTTTACTTCCTCATCCTTCAGGTCATAGACGAAATCCTGCTGGGTGGCGGAGGACTGGATGGTGAGCGTCTTCTTGTCCGCGTCCACGATGATGCCGTGGGAGGAAAGGACTTCCTGCCACTTCTCATTGGTGAAATAGACATTGGAGGTGATATGTTCCTTGTAGGAGATGGCTGGCTCCGTCGGACGGGGACGGGTCTGGACGGGAGGAAAGTAGGTCTGCAAGTCCTTCAAGGGATCTGCAACTTGGCTACCTCCTTGACTTCCACCCTGACCACCCTTGTAATAATAACCATAGCTGCCACTCCTCAGTTCCCCTGGGCGCAACCGTCCGTCGGCATGCTCAATGACCATAGGAACACCGCCCATGCGTCGGAGATAGAAGCCCGGCTGGTTCCGTGGCGACCATCCGAGGAAGCCAGGACCAAAGGCATGGGGACGCATCGGGAAGGGTCTGCCTAACATCCCCGGCTCACGGTAACCATGCAAGCCCATGACCACACGACCATTGACATTGCGTGCCGCCACAAAGGAGGATGGCAGTTCGAAGTCCCTGCCAACAATGCTGTTGAACGTGTTGTATGCCTTCTTGTTGGCGAAGTTGGTGCCTCCGTCTCCCAATGCACGGAACTGTTGCTCGTTGATATCGTAGCTCAGCATCGGTGAGTCATGTCCCTGCACGAGGAGTTTGTACCTCCCATCCTCCACGGCGAGTTGTGCGCTCATGCCGTTCCTGCGAAGGATGTCTTCAAGCCAGAAGGACAAGCGTCCACGATAAGGCAGAGATTCAGAACGTATACTCATGGTCTTGTTTTTATGGATTAAATGTTGATGTTAGTTGCTCAGGTTCTCCTCAAAAAGTTCCTCACGGTAGTCCATAAAGGCCTGGGCTGCAAAGTCGCTGTTGCTGTCAAGGTTTTCGTCTTTGCAGAACTGCTCGTAGTCCTCCGTCATTTCGTCGGACTGCATGGTGACGAAATCGACAGCGGAGATGTTGCCTGCCTCGAACTGTTCGCGCAGGTCGTCAAATTCTGGATAGTTCTTTTCCATAATCGTTACGTTTTGTGATGATACATGATTACTCGTATTACTGATATTATCGGTATTATCGGGCAAGCTGCCGCTGCTCATCCTCCATGATGTCTTTGTAGGCTTGATGTCTCTGGTCTTGCCCTTGGTTGTCCGGCTCTTGGGAAACGATGCCGTTCTGCTTGGCGAGGCGTTCCAGCTCGTCCATGATGTCCTTGGTGAAGTCATCCTCGGGGACATAGGAGAGTCTGCCTTCATGATTGACCCAGCAACCGTCGCTGCCGAAAGAATACCTTGGCATTGGCAGACGCACGATGTTCTCCCACTGCTCAGCCGTTCCAGGGACAACGATAACGCCAGTATCGGTGGAAAGGTCAACGCCGATGGTGACTGGCTCATCGCCTCCATCATCATTGGCCTCCCGGATAGTGACAAGCTCGCCATCCCAGAATCGCTGAAGGTCTTCGCCAGTCAGGTCATACTCGTTGCCGACGGCATTGAGATTGCGGCCTATGGGCTGAGTGGGTGCATAGATCACACCGTTGGTGTCCTTGTCCAGCTGAACAAATGCCTTGATGCGCTGGGTGTCCTCCACACCTTCTTGCGTGATGTAGGAATCATCCACATCGGCAACAATGACCTTACCTGCAAAAAGAGCTGTCTTCTGCTCCTCGCTGAAAGTGTCCAGATTTGCCTTGGTGAGCTTCGGATAAAACACCACGTTGATGCCTTCTTCCGTCTCTACAAGGGAAAACTTGGCATACCCACGGGTTACGCCAAAAGGCTGCTCGACGCTGATGGGAAGCAAGGGTGACTTGCCACCCCTCTCGATGGCATCGTGAACGAAATCAGGGAGGTCGTATATCATTTCTTCCGTCAGGCCAAACTCGGCAAGGATGTCAAGGGGATATTGCTGTCTGCTGAATCTCTTTTCTTCCATAAAACAATGCTTTATTTGAATTACTTTTCAGCAAAATTATAAGGTTAATATGGTGACATCATCATATCAATGCTCAAAATCATGATATTTTGCCTCAATTATTATAATTGGTTCTAATACGCATGGCAAGTAGAACCAAATATTGAAAATCCATATGAAAAAGGAGGTTAATGGCAAGCCGATTCCTGATATGGTTAGACGAAGAAATAACTTTGCCGCATGAAAAAGAAAAAGACAACCATCCTGTGCTTGGCATCATTATGTGCCATGACACTGGCAGCACAGAACACCAGTCCGACATTCTACACCGTAGGCAAAGCATTCCATACGTCGGTTAATATCATGCATTGTGGCGACTCTCTGCATGAAGAGATAGCTACAACAGCAAGTAACGGGGCAACCGATTCCTTGCAAACGAGCAAAAGGGATTTCAGTAGTTTTTCCATTGAGCAACTGGAAAAACTGATTGCAAAGTATGAGAACTGTTTGGCTTTGAGACCAGGCAAAAGCGGCTCAAAACCAAGAAAAAACGTGCATGTTCACAGCTATTATGAGGGGAAGAGCCATGAGCTGACATTGGAAAACCTCATAAGCGTGATGGATGAGGTTGGTATCTCCAACCAACTATTTGTCCTGGCACAAGCGGTTTTGGAGACAGAAAATTTCGATAGCAACGTGTGCCAGAACTACCACAACCTGTTCGGACTATATGACAGCAGGAACAAATGCTACTACAAATTTGCCCGATGGGAGGATAGTGTCATCGGCTATAAGAAGTTCATCCAATACCGATACAAGGGAGGAAACTATCTGGCTTTCCTCCGACGGATTGGATATGCAGAAGACCCATGCTACACATCCAAGGTGGCACAGATAGCCAAGCGATTATACAAGCAATTATTCAACTAAGGGAATGAAAAAATTTAGCATATTTCTTGCTCAATATTTTGATATTCCAAAAATATTTATTATCTTTACATGAGCAAACGAACATTACTCTGTGTCAGTCTATGCGCCATCCTCTCATTTCCATTCATGATGTATGCGCAGGACACATCCCCATTCCATACGATTGGGAAGGCTCAGCACCAACAGCCGATGCTGCTGGCAGTAGAGAAACCAAGTGAGAGTATGGCTGAAGCCGACACGTCAAGTATGGGTGAGAAAACGGACTCGCTCCTTGAAATCGACAGGGAGGAAACGACAGTACCGCTGATGGTGGCACTGCCTCTGAAGGAGATATGGGTGAACTCACCTTTCGGGATGCGTCGTGACCCGATGAACCGCAAGAAGAGCCGAATGCACAACGGTCTTGACCTGCGGGCGAGGTATGAGAATGTCTACTCCATGCTGCCCGGCATGGTGACGGATGCATCGTTTTCACAGAATGGCGGCTACTATGTGACGGTCAACCACGGCTCATGTGTGTGTTCCTACCTCCACCTGTCAGAGATAAAGGTGAAGAAAGGACA
>CACYQD010000052.1 GCA_902776475.1 uncultured Prevotellaceae bacterium
GAGGTCTCTGAACTCAGAGACAGCCTGTTTCACACGATCCTCACCCTTATGCTTGGCACCATAGACGAAGGAGCGCCACATGATGATGCCACCGAAAGGTTTCACCGCATCAGCCAGTGTGTTGGCACCGTCGGCATGGGTGCGGTTGTAGTCGAAGGGACCAGGCTGTCCCTCAGAGTTGGCCTTCACAAGGAAACCACCGAAGTCGGGAATCAGTTGGTAGATCTCCTTGGCCTTAGCTTTCCACCAGGCCTTCACTGCAGGATTCAGCGGGTCGGCGGTCTTCAGTGCCTTTCCACCGTTGACGCCCTTCATGGGAACGGACATCGGTGAGGCGAAGTTCACGGAGAGATAGACGCGGATGCCGTAGGGCCGGAGCAGGTCAGCATATTCCTTCACCTTTTTAATATAAGTGAGGGAAAGTATCTTCGGCGAGGCGTTCACATTGTTGAGTACGGTGCCGTTGATGCCGATGGAGGCATTGGCTGCGGCATACTCTTTGATGAGCGCTGCATCGATGGGCTGATCGGGATCCTCCACGAAAATCTGGTGGCCGTGAATGGTCTTTCCGCTGGGCTTACCCTTCCAGAAGATGCTCAGTCCGGCATAGCCGCGCTCGATGGTGCCATTGAGGTTGTCCCAGTGGTTGAGGATGCGGAGCTTGAAATAAGGAGCGGAATAGCCTTGTTCGCCTCTTAACAGGGCATAAGCACCATAAAGCAGACCAATCTCATTTTTGGCAGTGATCGTGTTGCCACTGATGTTGTAGGCATCATCTGCCATCGTTGGGTCGATGACCAAGGTGGCCTCGTCTCCTTGGAAGTATGTGTGTAACTGGTCGGCAGCCAGACAGGCTGGTCCGTTGACCTTCGCTTTGTTCACCGGCTGGTATCGCAGCCATAGTTGATGTCCGTCCTCAGCCTTTACGGTCTGAAGGAGGAACAATGTCAGAATGAGTAATGCAAGTTTCTTCATAATCTTGAAATTTTCTGCAAATATATAAAAAAATCTGCGTAATGCATCCTATTCGTGGGCAAAATTTTGTATCTTTGCAACCAATTACCAAATAATTGAAACAAATGAAAAAGGTGAGACTACTACTGACAGTCCTATTGTTGATGATGACGACGCTTGTTAAGGCTGGTCATTTCACGGTAGGCGACAAGAGTTTCTTGTTGAATGGCGAGCCCTTCGTGGTGAAAGCCGCAGAGATTCATTATCCCCGTATTCCACAACCTTATTGGGAGCATCGCATCAAGATGTGCAAGGCCCTCGGGATGAATACCGTCTGTATCTATGTGTTCTGGAATATCCATGAGCAGCGTGAAGGACAGTTCGATTTCACGGGCAACAATGATGTGGCTGCTTTTTGTCGGCTGGCACAGAAAAACGGCATGTACGTCATCGTGCGTCCTGGTCCCTATGTCTGCGCAGAGTGGGAGATGGGCGGTCTGCCCTGGTGGCTCTTGAAGAAGAAAGATATCCGTCTGCGTGAACAAGATCCTTATTTCATGGAGCGTGTGAAAATCTTCGAGCAGAAGGTGGGAGAGCAACTGGCACCGCTGACCATTCAGAATGGCGGTCCTATCATCATGGTTCAGGTGGAAAATGAATACGGTTCCTATGGTGAGAACAAACCCTACGTCTCTGAAATCCGCGATTGCCTGCGGGGTATCTATGGTCAGGAACTGGCCCTCTTCCAGTGTGACTGGGCCAGCAACTTCGAGAAAAATGGCCTCGACGATCTCGTGTGGACGATGAACTTCGGCACAGGTGCCAATATCGATCAGCAGTTCCGCCGTCTGGGTGAGTTGCGTCCTGATGCTCCGAAGATGTGCTCAGAGTTCTGGAGCGGCTGGTTTGATAAGTGGGGAGCCCAACATGAGACACGTCCTGCGAAGGATATGGTGGATGGTATGGACGAGATGCTCTCCAAGGGTATCAGTTTCTCACTCTATATGACGCATGGCGGTACGAGTTTTGGCCATTGGGCAGGTGCCAACAGTCCTGGTTTTGCACCCGACGTGACGAGCTATGACTATGACGCCCCCATCAATGAGCAGGGATTGCCCACCTCGAAGTTCTGGGAACTGCGCACGATGATGCAGAAGTACAGCCTCTCTCCTGGCCCCTCCCCAAAAGGGAAGGGGAACAAAGTGGCCCTCCCCGCTGTTCCCAAGGCTCCTATGCCCATCATCGAGGTGCCTCAGTTCAGGTTAGAGAAAGTGATGGATCTCTGTGGTTTGGTGACCAAACGGGTGGAGAACCGTGATGTACTCACGATGGAGGACATGGATTGCGGCTGGGGTATGATCCAATACACGACGACGCTGCCCGACATCCCAAGAAAGAGTGTGCTGACGTTGAACGACTGTCACGATTATGCCCAGATATGGGTCAACCATCAGTTTGTCGGCAGCATCGACCGTGTGAAGAATGAGAAGTCACTGATGTTGCCACCCGTAAAGAAAGGCGACGTGCTGAATATTCTCGTGGAGGCCATGGGACGCATTAATTTCGGACGCGCCATCAAGGACTTTAAGGGTATCACCAGTGACGTGCAGTTGCAGACAGAGCAAGACGGACATGAGATGACCTATACCCTCAAGCATTGGGTCATCCGCACGATGGCCGACGAC
>CACYQD010000053.1 GCA_902776475.1 uncultured Prevotellaceae bacterium
GGAGGAAAGATTTTCCTGCATATATGGCTCGAATCACCCGAACCCACCTGTGCCGTCAAGCTGCTGCCGGAAATGGGACAACAACTGAGGGAACGGTATAAGGGAGTATGTCCTGCCTATCACCTGAACAAGGCACACTGGAACGACATCTACTTGGAGATGATGGATGACGCCCTTGTCAGGCAGTGGATATGTGACTCATACAGGTTGGTGCTTTCGAAACTGCCAAAACGATTGAGGGAGGAGTTCGAATGACACTAAGGCAACTCATACAATCCGTCAGCCCAAATGACTTTCAGGACAATGTTCTTTTTCGGCAATTGAAAGACATCAAGCCGGAATATGGGGCAAACATCCGCATCCAGGTGCGTAAGAATGGCGGCACCATCAGTGTGACCAACGTGCATGTAGGCTCACTCGGAGACATCGTGGCCAGTCCCATAGAGGTGGATGACGGATTGCACCTGACAGACAGAGAACTGTTGAAGGCCATTCTTGATGAAATGTCCAATGAGGGCTACACTGATATTGACGCAGAAGTGTTTTGGGACGAAATGACGGACTTGCAGAAAGCAAAAATTATAAGGTAAAGCGGTATGGAGTATAGACAATGGATAAAAACTTGGCGCTGGGTTATTAATTAGTTGAATAACAACCAAATATCTCATATTCAGCGAATCAAAATCTCCGTCCCCGTGACACATTTTGCCAAAAATATATTACCTTTGTAGCCTTAACTGGACCAATCGCTTTTGACTATGAAAATAAATGCACTTTTGATGAATGCTGCTGACAACGTGGTCACCACTGTCACAGAGATTGCCAAGGGAGAAGATGTCTGCTTCATGAAAGGCAGCGAATGTGTTGTGCTCAAGGCCGTGGAGGACATCCCTTATTGCCACAAGGTGGCCCTGATGGACATGCCGGTGGCTGGTGAAATCATCAAATATGGGGAAAGCCTCGGCCGCTTGGTGCAAAAGGTCGGCCAAGGTGGCTGGGTGAACGACCAGAATCTGAAGAGCGAGCTGCGTGACTACGACAGCGAACTGGTGGGAGCCGACTGGCAGATGTGTGCGGCGCAGTCGGAAGGGCAGCAGCCAAAACCTTTCCAATTCTGGGGTTATCGTCGAACGGAGGGGCGTCCCGGCATCCGCAACCATATCCTCATTCTTCCGACATGCGTCTGTGCCAGCGAGAGCTGCCGGATCGTTGCCAGTCAGATACGCGGTGCCATGAACATCGTCTTCAACACAGGATGTTCCGACGTACAGGCCAATACCGACATGAGTCAGAAGATTCTGACGGGCTTTGCCTGCCATCCTAATATCTACGGCGTGGTCATTATCGGACTGGGGTGTGAGACCGTGCCCCATCGGAAGTTGAAGGAGAAAATTGGCCTGCTGACACAGAAACCCGTCGTTTCCTTTGGCATCCAGGAGGAGGGCGGTACGCTGAAGACAATTGAGAAGGCTACCCGTGCCGCCCGCCAGATGGCACAGGAGGCCGGCATGCAGCAGAAGGAACTGTTTGATACCTCTGAACTCTATATCGGCATAGAATGTGGCGGTTCGGACGCCACGTCGGGCATCGCCAGCAATCCCTCGGTGGGTGAGATGAGCGACATCCTGGTGGACATGGGAGCCACGACGGTGATGAGCGAGTCGATAGAATGGATCGGCGGTGAGCACATCCTGGCCAAGCGTGCTGCCACGCCTGAGATTCACAACCAGATCATAGAGGTGTGCCGCGAATACGAGGCACATCTTTCCGCTGCAGGACAGGACTGCCGCGCTGGACAACCCACGCCCGGCAACAAAGCAGGCGGACTTTCCACACTTGAGGAGAAAAGCCTTGGATGTATCAAGAAAGGCGGTACGCGTCCCATCCGGGAGGTGCTTCCACAGGCGGTACGACCTTCAGAGAAGGGAGCCGTGGTGATGGACACCGCCGGGTTCGACATCGCATCGGTCACCTCGATGGTGGCTTCCGGATGTCAGATGGTCGTATTCACTACTGGCCGCGGAACACCGACGGGCAATGCCATAGCCCCTGTGCTGAAGGTGACGGCCAACGAGCGGACATTCCAAATGATGGAGGACAACATGGACGTTGACCTCAGTGCCGTCCTCCGGGGAGAAAAGACCATTCAGCAGATGGGTATGCAACTCGTCGATACGGTTGCCAAGGTCGCCAATGGCCGGTTGACGAAGGCCGAGGCATTCGGTTTCTCAGACATCGCCGTAGACCACGTTTGCAGATTTGTATAACTACGGTCTTAGGATAAAAAACCATATCATCATGATGACCTGTGAATAGACAATTGAACAAGCATAGAAAAACGATCAACAAATAGGAAATAATAGCATCAACTCGAAAAAAAAGTTTGGAAAAAATTTGTTTATGATTGAAAAAGTGTATTTTTGTATCCAAAATAGACACAAGGAGGCGTAAAGGTAATTGTTCTCTGAAACTGAAGAACCTCTTGTTCCGTCAAGAGCAACCAACGATTTCCCTGCCGAATTACTAAGAAAAACAACTGAAG
>CACYQD010000054.1 GCA_902776475.1 uncultured Prevotellaceae bacterium
TCGCTTGGACAATATTATTTCTTACTGAAAGGTTTCGCTAAAGTAACTGCAGAGATGGCTATGTTCTGTCTGTCATACAACATGCGTCGTGCCATCAACATGAAAGGTGTGCCCGCACTCGTAGCAGCCCTCAGGTAAGAAATAGGGATATATTAAACGTTTAAATCGGGGTCTTCAAGACTCATTTTAACCTGAATATTGCACACTAAAAATAAAAAGTGTGAGGAATTACAACACTATCCTTTTGGTAATCAGAGAGAAAAGTGTTAACTTTGTAGTGCAAATTACAAAATATCCTCACAATGTGCAAAGATAGTCATTTTTCAGTTACCAACCAAGATAATTCGGAGAAAATTCTTCTCCGCAGTGTAATAAATCTTCCAATTGAGGCCAGGATGGACAGCATGACGCTCTCCAGCTACGGAGGGATTCCGATGCTCAAGCAAGAAGCAGAGCACCTGTCTATAGCCAGCAAGTTGTCATCTTGTATTGTTGACAGACGCAAGAAGTGGCTTGTCCGTCACTCCCTCGAAGACCTCATCATGACGCGTATCCTGCAGATATGCCTGGGCTACGAGGACGTGAACGACTGCGACCGTCACCGTGGGGAGCCGATGCTGAAGCTGGCCGTAAACGGCGATACTCGCGACAGAGACATCTGCTCCTCTGCCACGATGTGCCGCTTTGAGAACATGGTCACAGAGGACGACCTGGCGCGCATCCAGGAACTTTTCGTCACGATGTTCATCCTCTCCTACAAGAAGGCTCCCAGCCACATCATCCTCGACTGTGATGACACAAACGTCGACACCTACGGCAAGCAGGAACAGACCATCTTCAACACCTACTACGACTGTTTCTGCTTCATGCCGCTGATGGTGTTCGAGGGCTACAGCGGCCGTCTGATACTGCCGCTGCTGAAGCCCGGCCGCAGAAACAAGACGGCCAACGTCTTCGATACGCTCCAGTGGCTCATCGCCACCATACGCGCCGCATGGCCAAACACCACGATTACCGTACGCGGCGACAGCCACTTCTGCTCCCACGAATTGATGGACTGGGTGAGCCTGACGCTCCAGCGCAAGGTGTTCTTCATCACTGGCCTCGCCGCCAACAGCGTCCTGATGGCCAAGCCGATAGTCCAACAACTCACGGAAAAGGTGCGGCATGACTACGGGCTGTTCAAGCATCCCGTCCGCGAGTACGGCGAGTTCTGGTACAGGGCAGGCTCGTGGACGCTTCCCCAGCGTGTGGTGGTCAAGGTGGAGATAACCAAGATGGGCGGGCAGCCCAACATCCGCTTCATCGTGAGCAACATCCGCTGCACCGATGCGAAGGGACTCTACGAGACCACCTACTGTCAGAGAGGCAGGGACGAGCTGTACATACGACATTTCAAGGAGGGGGTGAAGGGCGACCGTCTCTCCTGCCACAGCTTCAACGCAAACCGCATGCGCATCTTCCTGCATGGGATGGCATACAATCTGATGCTCTCCTTTAGGGACAGGGCGCTCAAGGGAACGGAGCTTGAGGATGCCGAACTGCTCACCATACGAGAGCGGATACTCCTCACCGCCGTATCAATCAAGGTGAGAAAGACGAAGGTCGTCATCGACTATCCAAAACATCATCCGATGAAAAAGGAGCTCTCCCATGCGCTGAGATTCTACCAACAGGCAGCATAAAGCCTGGACTGTTATCACCCAAATTCATTGATGTCATGCAAAACATGACACTGGGCTTTATGCTGCAGAGGCAAAATAATAGCCGGATTCACTCTCTTGAAACCCTTCATAAGGGGGAATATGGCAACACACCAAGAGAATCAAAGGACAAATTTGTCAATATTTCAGACAAAGAGGCGTTTCGCGACCTATACACGGAGACAAGTCGAACTTGTGCAACTATTATGAAATATACAGGTTAGATATTAGGAATTCAGCCTGACCAGCTATAGCACAGTCCACAAACTTATTATCATCAGGATCCTGTGTAATCAGGCGGAATCTCCAAGTTGGCGAAACTCTGACAAGATTCTTTCGGTTCAAAAGAGCTTTAATAATTGCATCGGCAAAAAAAGAAGATGTCTTTTGAGAAAGGATTTCTTCATATTCCATCAAAACTTCGTTGGAAACGCAAATTTCCAACTTCTCCTCAAGAAAATCGTTCCAAACCTTATGGTATAAACTTTTTGATGGGAGAATGGCTAATAGGCAATTAGTATCAATGACGACTCGTCTCATATTAAATTAATATGGTGTACGCCAATGCTCATCAAGTATTTTCTCGATGGCAT
>CACYQD010000055.1 GCA_902776475.1 uncultured Prevotellaceae bacterium
ACCTGCTGAAAGGAGCCGTCGGCCAGGCCGTCCAAAACATGAACCTCATGTTCGGCATTGACGAGACTGCCGGACTCCACCTGAAAGCATCGGCATTCTAAACACAAAAAGCGGACGGAACACCGTCCGTTTTTTTATGAAATCTATGTTTCATTACCCTGTCTGCGGTCATTTTGTGGGCCAAGCTAACCCCATTAAGTTCCAAATGAACTCAGATCGACCTCCAAATGACCTCTAAAAGATCTCCAAAAGACCTCCAATCCAAGTCCTGCCTTATTCCAATAGAAAACCACTCACTGTCATGCTGTTGTCCGATTGTTGTCCGATTGATGTTCGATTGTTGTTCGATTAAAGAACGGACAACAAACGGTCAAGAAACGGACAGCAATCGGACATAAAGCAGAGATGAAATGGTATTCCACCGCGATTCGGCATGAGACGGAAAGGACTTCTTTACTTGATTAACTGGAGACTAATCGGAGACTCTTTGGAGATTAATCGGAGACTCACCGGAGACTTATCGGAGACCCATCGGAAACTTATCGGAGACCCATTAACGGTATGCGCAACTGTTGGCTTCAGGGCTGTCTCTTGGTGGATGGGTTTGCAAAAAAGATATATAGTTTTGAAAATAAACTCAAACTAAGTCAGTGTAATAGCAAAAAAGATGCAAGAATGTGACGATTTGTCAGTGGTTTTTCGTATCTTTGCACGCGATTATTATAGTAAAAGACTAAGCAAGATGAAATTATTCGATGTTTATCCCCTGTTCGACGTGAACATTGTGAAGGGACAGGGTTGCCACGTATGGGACGACAAGGGCCAGGAATATCCAGGAATATCTGGACCTCTATGGCGGTCATGCCGTCATCTCCATCGGACATTCTCATCCGCACTACGTAGAGAAGGTGACGGAGCAACTCTATAAGATTGGGTTCTACTCGAACTCTGTGATTAACAAGCTGCAACAGCAGCTGGCCGAGCGACTGGGTAAAATCAGCGGTTATGACGACTACCAGCTGTTCCTCATCAACAGTGGTGCCGAGGCGAACGAGAATGCGCTGAAGCTCGCTTCGTTTTCCAACGGCCGCACCCGCGTGCTGAGTGCCGAGAAGGCTTTCCACGGACGTACCTCATTGGCTGTCGAGGTGACCAACAATCCCAAGATCATAGCCCCCATCAACGCCAACGGACATGTGACCTACCTGCCGATGAACGATCTGGCAGCCTGGGAGGACGAATTGCAGAAAGGCGACGTCTGCGCCGTCATTCTGGAGTGCATCCAAGGTGTGGGCGGCATCAAGCTGGCCACCAAGGAGTTTGCCCAAGGGTTGCAGAAGTTGTGCAAGCAGTATGGCACCATTCTGATATGCGACGAGATACAATGTGGCTACGGTCGTAGCGGACGGTTCTTTGCCCACCAGTGGCTTGACATCCGTCCTGACATCATCACCGTGGCCAAGGGCATCGCCAACGGTTTCCCAATGGCAGGCGTGCTGATAGCCCCCGACTTCAAGCCCGTCTATGGACAGCTGGGCACCACGTTTGGCGGCAACCACCTGGCCTGCGCAGCAGCACTGGCCGTCCTCGATGTCTTTGAAGAGGAGAGACTGGTGGATAACGCCCACGAGGTCGGGACTTACCTGATGGAGCAGCTGAAGAAAATAGACAGTCCACACATTCAGGACATCCGTGGTCGCGGTCTGATGATTGGCATCGACCTCGACGTGCCTCATAAGGATGTGCGCCAGCCGCTCATCTATCAGGAGCATTGCTTTACGGGCTGTGCCGGCCAGAACATCCTGCGCCTGCTGCCCCCACTCTGCCTCACGAAGGATGAAGCTGACCAATTCATTGACAAACTGACTAGAATATTGAAGACATTATGAAAATTTCCATCATCGGAGCCGGCGCCATGGGTGGCGCACTGGCAGATTGGCAGCTCAGGGCGCCGACATTGTGTGCGTCGTGGTGAAGCCCTGGCTCGTAGAGCAAGTGCTGAAAGGCATCAAGGACGTTCTCGACTATAGCAATCAGCTGCTGATTGTAGTAGCTGCCGGCGTCAAGTCGACAGACATCAACACCTGGCTCGACAAGGGAGGAGACACAATTCCCACCTTTCTCGTCATTCCCAACATCGCTATCGCCCAC